>JADLEK010000025.1 GCA_020846135.1 Gammaproteobacteria bacterium | reverse complement strand
TCCCACCTCAGCGAGGCGATCTAGATAACCTATTGATTGGCAATGTCCCAGTGTAAATTTCAACCCTCTTGATGGGGTAAAACCGGCTTTACAGGGCAAATTCCACAACAACCCGCGATGAACCATAATTTCTACGAATAGCCTATGTCGCTTTTGAGATTGATCTTTGGGTTTTCATTTAAATGGGGTCTTTTGTGAAGTTACAACAACTTCGTTATTTAACAGCTATTGTTCGTAATCGTTTAAATATTTCTGCTGCAGCGGAAAGTTTGTATACGTCACAACCAGGAATTAGCAAGCAGCTTCGTCTTTTAGAAGAGGAGTTGGGTGTTGAATTATTTAGTCGTAACGGTAAACATTTAACTGAAATAACTCCGGTAGGTCGGCAGATTATTGCTAAAGTGGAAAATATTTTACGGGAAGTTAATAATATTCAAATTTTAGCTGAGGAATATCGTGATGATCGGCGTGGTAATTTGTCTATTGCTACCACTCATACTCAAGCTCGCTATGTATTACCGTCTATCATTAATATTTTTCGAGATCGTTATCCAGCAGTGACTTTACAAATTCATCAAGGGTCCCCTGCTCAGATTGCTGAATTGGTTTTATCCGGTGAAGTTGATTTTGCTATTGCGACGGAAGCAATGGAATTTTTTAATGATTTAGTAATGATGCCTTGCTATATTTGGCAGCGTTGTGTATTAGTTCCTCAAGGACATTCATTATCGAAATTGGAATGTTTGACATTGGCTGATATCGCTCATTATCCGCTAGTAACTTATGTATTTGGCTTTACGGGTCGTTCCCAGTTAGATGAAGCGTTTCGGGCTGCTCAGTTAAAACCCGTGGTTGCTTTTACTGCAACTGATGCTGATGTGATTAAAACTTATGTGCGTTTAGGAATGGGAGTCGGCATTGTGGCGCGGATGGCCTATGATTTTCATTACGATCAAGATTTAATTCAGTTAGCTGCAGGTCATCTTTTTGCTTCAAACACCACTAAAATTGGCTTTAGGCGTGGCACTTTTTTACGTTGTTATATGTATGATTTTATGGAGATTTTTTCTTCTCATTTGACTCGTGATCGGGTGCGACTGGTTGAACAGGCGCGGACTCCTGACGAAGTTTCTGATTTATTTTCAGATGTTGTTTTGCCGGTCTTTTGATGTAGGGGTGAAGATGATGGTATATGAACAAAAGACTGACTCCTTGTCATCAGGGGTTCTGCGGATTGAGTTGTTGAATTGTTTTGAGCAGCTCTTGCAGACGTTGGATAGTTTTTGTATTGCAATTCGACAGGATAATTTGCCCGTATGGGTTTCGCATACTGAAACTGAATTGGATGACGTTCTAACGATGCGATTGAAAGCAATTCAGCTTTATCGGGCGCTTTGGTATGAAGGTAGTGAAGATGGTCGTGAAACACTGACCTGCCCTGGCATTGTCGGAGCTAGTTCAGAGACCTTAATTGCGGCACAACTCTGTAACGATGCTAAGGATCGCTTTAAGATAGCGACGTTGGCATTGAAAAAATTGGGTCGAGTTGAAGCGAAAACTGTTATGACTGATTTGCATCGTCGTCAGCAATCAGTTGCGCTTGCTATGCGTCGAATGGGAGCAGCGCGATTAAATCTTAAGCAGGTTTATCGACGTATTCCATTACTCGAAGAGTGTCCACTGAAAATTGGTTTTACTTGGTCCCGCCAAGGTCGAGTTATTCAACGCACTAGCCTGGAAGAAGCGCAACGCTTGTTGGAGCAGCGGGTAGAAACACCACAGATTGTTTTTGATCGACAAAGACTGGCGGAACTGGGTAGCGATGAAGTATTAGCCCGGGTTCGCAGTGTCTGTCCCCATTTGCGGGCTAACCTGGTCTTCCCTGCTCCTGATCATTCCAGGGTAAGGCGGCGGTTGATGCAAGCGCCGCTGCCGATTCTGGTTCCAATGCAGTCTGGTCAATCTTTGCCTGAATTTGCTCCGGTCGCTCCAGAACCACCAGTGAGTCCCCGCTTGCGGCGGGCCGATGTGCGGATTGAAGATGAGCCGTATTTACCCTCGGTACGCATTCATCGTTATCGCCTCCCCTATCGTTGATGACATGGGAATTTTAGATGATGGTATAATAAAGACTTTCCGTTGCTGATTAAGGATCGTTTGCAAAAGCAGCCCCCAACTGGACTCATCGGCTAAATCCAGTTCCTGCAATCGAACCTTATTGACTGTTTTGCGGCCACTCGTTATATAATTAGAAATATAGCGCACTGCTGAGCGAGAGAATTCGCCGAATGTCTGAAACACAACATATTGAAATATCAGGAATATTTTGGCTTGGTCGGGAAGGCGGCGGCTACCTTGGAGCTGGCCGTATCGAATTGCTGGAACGTATCGACGAATGCGGGTCTATCGCCCAGGCCGCTAAACGCATCGGTATGAGCTACAAAACCGCCTGGGACGCAGTGGATGCAATGAATAACCTGGCGGATCAGCCACTGGTGGTGCGGGCCACTGGCGGTAAGGGCGGCGGCGGTACCCACCTCACCGACTACGGCAAACAGGTGATCGCGGGCTACTGGCTGATGGAGGCTGAACATCGGCGGTTCCTGACCCGGATGGCGGCAGGCGTGAAAAACTTTCATCAAATTAACAACCTACTGAGGGCAATCAGCATGAAAACCAGCGCCAGAAATCAGTTTCGCGGACAAATCAGTTACTTGGAAAAGGGGGCAGTCAACAGCGAGGTTAAAGTGGACTTGGGCGAAGGGCTGGAGATCTTCGCCATCGTCACTAACGAAGCGGTAGAGGAACTCGGCCTTGCTTTGGGCAAGGAAACTGTCGTGTTGATCAAGTCGAGCTTCGTGCTGCTATCCCCGGATGAAAATCTACGGATCAGCGCTCGCAACCGGTTGTGCGGCATCGTGCGGGAAACCATCCCCGGCGCAGTCAACAGCGAGGTCAAGCTGGAACTGCCGGGCGGGCGGATGCTCACCGCCATCATTACCAAGGAAGCCCTCAACGAATTGGGTTTCGCGCCAGGGCAACGCGCCTGCGCCTTGATCAAGGCGTCGCATGTCATTCTTGCTGTTAATGACTAATCGACTTCGAGACCTTCGCTCATGAAAATCCAGGGTTCCTATTTACTGGCCGGCTTGATGTTTGCTGCGTCTGGCGGGTCGGTCCAAGCTGCTGAGGTCCAAGTCGCGGTCGCCGCCAATTTCACCGCGCCGATGCAAAAAATTGCTGCCGAATTTGAGAAGGACACCGGTCATAAAGCCCTGCTGGCGTTCGGCGCGACCGGCAAGTTCTACGCGCAGATCAAAAACGGCGCACCGTTTCAGGTCTTTCTTGCTGCCGATGATCAAACCCCGGCCAAGCTGGAAACCGAAGGCGATACGGTCCCTGGCAGCCGCTTCACCTATGCCATTGGCACCTTGGTGTTGTGGTCGGCCAAGCCGGGGTATGTGGATGAGCAGGGCGCGGTGTTGAAAAAAGGCCAGTTCAAGCATCTGGCGATTGCCAATCCCAAAACCGCCACCTACGGCACGGCAGCAGTGGCTGTCTTAACCAAACTGGGTCTACTCGAAACCATCCAGCCTAAACTGGTCACCGGCGAGAATATCTCTCAGACTTATCAATTTATTATGACAGGTAACGCTGAACTCGGCTTTGTTGCCCTGTCCCAGGTGATGCTAGACGACAAGCTGACTGGCGGTTCTGCCTGGATCGTACCTACCCACCTGCATGAGCCGATTCGCCAGGATGCGGTGATTCTCGTCAAGGGCAAGGATCAACCCGCTGCCAAGGCCCTGATTGACTATCTGAAGGGCAAGAAGGCGACCACGATTATTCAGTCCTACGGCTACGCGCTGCCTTAGGGCCTCAAGCGGGTGTTGAGCGCCGTCGATCTGGCCGCCATCTGGCTGACGTTCAAGCTGGCCAGTCTCACCACCGCGACTCTGATGGTGGTGGGTACCCCCATCGCCTGGTGGCTGGCCCGTACCCGTTCCCGCATCAAGGCGCTGGTGGGCGCGGTGGTGGCGCTACCGCTGGTGCTGCCGCCGACCGTACTCGGCTTTTACCTTTTGATTACCTTGGGGCCGCATGGGCCGGTCGGTCATCTCACCCAATCCTTGGGGCTGGGCGTCTTGCCCTTTACCTTCGCCGGACTGGTCGTTGCCTCGGTGTTTTATTCCCTGCCGTTCGTGGTGCAACCGTTGCAGCAGGCGTTCGAGGCGATTGGTCCCCGACCACTGGAAGTTGCCGCTACGCTGCGGGCCAGTCCTTGGGACAGCTTCTTTACCGTCATCGTCCCGCTGGCTAAGCCCGGCTTTATCACCGCCGCGATTCTCGGCTTTGCCCACACCGTCGGCGAATTCGGCGTAGTGCTGATGATCGGCGGCAACATTCCCGAAAAGACCCGGGTCGTGTCAGTACAAATTTATGATCATGTCGAAGCGATGGAATACGCCGAGGCCCATGTACTGGCCGGCGGGATGTTGCTATTCAGCTTCCTGGTGCTGCTGACGCTGTATTCCCGCAAAGGGACGAGCGTTTGGAAATGACCGCTGATTCAGCAATCCATGCCTGCTTTCACCTCGATTGGCCCGGTTTCACTCTCGATGTGGATCTAAGTCTGCCCGGTCGCGGCGTGACTGCGCTGTTTGGGCATTCCGGCTCAGGCAAAACTACCCTATTGCGCTGTCTGGCCGGACTGGAACGGCAGGGCAGCGGGTCGCTGCGCTTCAAGGGCGACGTCTGGCAGGACAGCGCCTGTGGTATCTTCCGGCCCACCCATCAGCGTCCGCTCGGTTATGTCTTTCAGGAAGCCAGCCTGTTTGCACATCTGTCGGTGAAAAAAAACCTCGACTATGGGCGCAAGCGGGTGAATGGCGGACACAAGGTATCGCTCGATCATGCGGTGGAACTGTTGGGCATTGGTCACCTGCTGGATCGAATGCCCGACCGGCTATCCGGGGGCGAACGGCAGCGGGTCGCTATCGCCCGAGCGCTGGCGACCAGCCCAGAATTGTTGCTGATGGACGAACCTTTGGCGGCACTCGATCTCAAGCGTAAAAATGAAATCCTGCCTTATCTGGAACGCTTGCGCGACGAGTTGGAAATCCCGGTCTTTTATGTCAGCCACTCCCCGGATGAAGTGGCGCGGCTGGCCGACCATATCGTGCTGTTATCCGAAGGCCGGGTAGTCGCAGCGGGCGGCTTGCGGGAAACGCTGGCGCGGCTCGACCTGCCGACTGCGTTTACCGAGGATGCCGGCGTGGTGATCGAGGCCGTAGTAACGAGCCATGATGATGCTTATCACTTGACCCGGCTCGATTTTCCGGGCGGCAATGTCGTGGTTGCCCGCCGCCCGGAAGCCATTAACCGCCGTCTGCGGTTCCGGGTTCACGCCCGCGACGTAAGTCTGACCCTGACCCGCGCTGAAGGCACCAGCATCAGCAACCTGTTGCCTGCGTCTGTAACCGAGATCGCCGCCGCTGATACTCCGGCGCATGTTCTGGTGCGGCTGGACGCTCATGGAACCCCCCTGATTGCCCGCATCACCCGCCGCTCACTGGATCACTTGAACATCATCCCTGGCAAATGCCTGTGGGCGCAGATCAAGGCCGTAGCCCTGTTGGCCTGACTATTTTCGCTAACCCTGACCAGGAATCCGCCCTGATGCTGCCTCCCTGCGCCTTGTCTGACCAATCACTGTACCGCTTGCTGGCTGATGATGTCCCCACCGGCGACTTGACGACCGAATCACTGGGTTTATGCGGTCAACCGGGCCGTCTGGAATTTCATGCCCGTGGCCCGATGACCGTCTGCGGCACCGAAGAAGCGGTGCGCCTCTTCATACTGGCTGGGGCAGTGGCTCGTTTGGCGATGCCATCCGGCGCTACCGTGGATAACGGTACCGTGCTACTCACTGCGGAAGGTTCAGTCGATGCACTACATCGAGCATGGAAAACGGCGCAGACCTTGATCGAATGGGCCAGCGGAATAGCCAGTGGCGCGGCGGCGCTGGTTCATGCCGCTGCGTCGATTCCAGTCGCTTGCACCCGCAAAAACGCGCCGGGAACCAAAGCGCTGTCGATCAAGGCGATCCAGTCCGGCGGCGCTATCATCCATCGGCTCGGTCTGTCGGAAACCCTGCTGATTTTTGCCGAACATCGCCAGTTTCTCGATGAACCGCCCGACGCAACCATCGTCCGATTGCATACCCGCCAGCCGGAAAAAAAGATCGTGGTGGAGGTCAGTTCGGAAGGCGAGGCGCTGACTTGGGCGCAGGCCGGCGCTGACGTGCTGCAACTGGAAAAATTCACCCCTGTGGCATTGCGTGCCTGTCGGGAGCGTCTGAAAGCTGAGGGTTTGCATCCGGTATTGGCCGCGGCGGGTGGGGTTCGCGTGGATAATGCCGCGGATTATGTCGCGGCTGGCGCTGATCTGATCGCGACTTCAGCGCCTTATAGCGCCGCACCGCAGGATGTACAGGTGCGGTTTTTCAAGGCGGGGCGAGACGGTCAGGTGATTTCTCATAAATGATGATCGTCAATGATGATCGTCGATCATCATTCCAGAATTTTCACGTTCGACTGGAGTGGGGATGATCGGAAAAAACTGGGACTTACTCCCGGTTTCGACTCCGTTCCGCCGGCACATAGAGTTGTTCCATGAGATATGCTTTGAAATCCGGGGTGTAAGGCTGGGTTTTCAGCGCCTCCTGCATACACCGCAACCACGCGTCACGCTCACCCGAACCGATCTCCAGATGGCTATGCACTTGGGGAATGCGGATCGGCCCATATTTTTGCGAATACAGCGCGGGACCATTCAACCAGCCACATAAAAACAGCGTCAACTTGTCCTTGGAAACGCTCAGGTCGGCTGGGTGCATCTTCCTGATCTTTGCCGCTTCAGGCAGTCGCTCCATCGCGTTGTAAAAAGCATCCACCAGTTTTCTGATACCGGTTTCACCTCCGGCTGCCTGATAGGATGCGTCACCAACGCCATACTGAAGCCTGTCGGTTATTTCAGCCTGGAATTCCACGTCGTTTACTCCTCGCAAAAGTCATCGCCTTGGTTTTAAGGCATTGTCGATCAAGGCGATCACGGCCGGGAGCGCTATTGCTCACCGTGATCTTCGCTAAACACCGCCTGTTTCTCAACGAACCGCCCATTATCACCATCGCCCGTTTGCACCGCAGCCAACCGGGAAGAGGGCCGTCGTTGTACTCAATACAGCCGGTTGTCCTGCCCTGCTTTCCTGCCGCAACACCCGGCAAAATGTCCTAAACTAACCGGTAAACCTTCCGATCATCTGAACCTGCGAGTATTGCCCATGTCCTCCCGCGCTCGAGTCTGGCCCGGCAAACCCTATCCGCTTGGCGCAACCTGGGATGGCAAGGGCGTCAATTTCGCGCTGTTTTCCGCCCACGCTGAAAAAGTTGAACTCTGCCTGTTCGATTCCTCCGGCCAGCGCGAGATCGAGCGGCTGACGCTCCCGGAAAACACCGATCAGGTCTGGCATGGCTACGTCCCCGGTTTGTGGCCTGGCACCTTGTATGGCTATCGGGTCTCCGGGCCTTATGAGCCGCATATTGGCCACCGCTTCAATCACCACAAACTGCTGCTGGATCCTTACGCCAAGCAATTCTACGGCGTTCTGCATCTGCGCGACGAGCATTGCGGCTATCAGGTCGGCCATTCTAACGCCGACCTCTCGTTTGATGCCCGCGACAACGCCCGCGACATGATCAAGTGCGTGGTGGTGGATACCAGCTTCAACTGGAATGGCGACCGTCCGCCTGAAGTTCCGTGGTCGCGCACATTGATCTATGAAACCCATGTCCGTGGCTTCACCATCCACCATGAAGGCATTCCTCATCATTTGCGCGGAACCTGCGCTGGCCTGGCTCATCCTGAAATCATCAAGCACCTGCAAGCGCTGGGCATTACTGCAGTGGAATTGATGCCGGTTCACGCCTTCGTTGATGACCGCTTCCTGATCGATCGGGGGCTGCGCAACTACTGGGGCTACAGCACCCTGTGTTTCTTCGCCCCGGAACCGCGTTATCTGAGCGGCGGCGATCTGGGTGAATTCAAGACCATGATTAAGCGGATGCATGACGCCGGCATCGAGGTGCTGCTGGATGTGGTCTACAACCACACCGCCGAGGGCGACCAGATGGGGCCAACCCTCAGCTTCCGCGGCATCGACAACGCCTCCTATTATCGACTCCAGCCCGGCGACCGTCGTCACTATATTAACGACACCGGTTGCGGCAACACCCTGAACCTGATGCATCCCCGGGTGTTGCAGATGGTCATGGACAGCCTGCGCTACTGGGTTAACGAAATGCACGTTGACGGGTTCCGCTTTGATCTGGCGGTAACGCTGGGTCGGGAGGATCACGGCTATGACCGGTGGGGCGGCTTCTTTGACGCCATCCGTCAGGACCCAGCCCTGTCGCGAGTCAAGGTCATCGCTGAACCGTGGGACATCGGACCCGGGGGCTATCAGCTCGGCAGCTTCCCTGCCGGCACCGCTGAATGGAATGATCGGTTCCGCGATACGGTGCGGGGATTCTGGCGCGGCGATGACGGCATGATCTCCCGGTTGGCGCCTAACCTGCTCGCCTCCAGCGACTTGTTTGAACACGACTTTCGGCGGCCATGGGCAGCAGTCAACTACATCGCCAGCCATGACGGTTTTACTCTGGCTGATCTGGTCAGTTATAACGACCGCCATAATCAGATCAATGGTGAAAATAACCGTGACGGGCATCCCTCCAACTTCAGCTACAACTATGGAGTTGAGGGCGAGACCCCGAACCCTGCCATCCGCGAGATTCGCCAGCGCCAGCGCCGCAACTTGCTAGCCACGGTGCTGCTGGCCCAAGGGACGCCAATGCTGCTGGCCGGCGACGAGTTTGGACGCAGTCAGCAAGGCAACAATAACGCCTACTGCCAGGATAATGAGATTAATTGGCTGAACTGGAACGATATTCCCACAGAAGAACAGGAGTTTCTGGATTTTGTCCGCCGACTGATCAACCTGCGCCACGAACACCCGGTGTTGCGCCGACCCCGCTTTCTGCATGGCTCACAACTCTCCAAAACCACCGGCTTGCGCGATATCGAATGGATCAGCCCGGGCGGTGGAGCGATGAACGAGTACCACTGGCAAGAGCCTAAAGCCCGCTGTTTCGGAATGTTGCTGGCGGGCGATGCCGGCGAGTACTTCACCCCGGACGGTTATCCGGCCAATGACGACACTCTGCTGATCATCTTCAATGCCGGGACCGATCAGGTGCCCTTTCGGATGCCCCCCGTTAAACACGCTATAGGCTGGCGCTGCCTGCTCGATACCGTTAATCCCCAGCAAGTGGTTGGCGCGGTCGTGCTGCCGGCCGGCGGTGACTTCACCGTTGAACCGCGTTCGACCGTGATTCTGGCGCTGACCTTGGAAACCCCCTGATGCCGTGCTGTTAAATTATCCAGGCCATCAAACAACCAAAGTGCATATCCATAAAATTTTTTATTATTTTTCGTCATAATGGTGGCCTGTTAAAGTTCGCAGCGCCTGGTGGACCGACCCCGTTCACCGGGATTTTTCTTTGTGGCGAATCAGGAACCAACCCCATGATCAAGCACCTCTTCCGACGGCTGTCCATTTCGGTATTGACCTTCGGGCTGCTCATTGCGCCGACGCTCCAGGCGGCGGATCTGATTCTGCTCAACGCCTCCTACGATCCAACCCGTGAGCTGTATCAGGATGTTAACCGGGCTTTTATTGCTTATTGGAAAACTAAAAACAGCGGTGACAACCTGACGATCCGCCAATCGCACGGCGGTTCCGGCAAGCAAGGTCGGGCGGTGATCGATGGTCTGGAAGCAGATGTCGTTACCTTGGCGCTGGCTTACGATATCGATGCGATTAGTGCTAAAGCCGGGTTACTGCCCAAGGACTGGCAACAACGATTGCCGAATAACAGTTCCCCCTATACCTCGACCATTGTATTTCTAGTCCGCAAAGGCAACCCCAAAGGTATTAAGGATTGGGATGATCTGGTCAAACCGGGGATTGCCGTGATTACGCCAAATCCGAAAACCTCAGGCGGCGCTCGCTGGAATTATCTGGCGGCCTGGGGTTATGCGCTGCGCCGGAATGGTAACGATGCGGACAAAGCCAAGGAATTTGTAATCAAACTCTTCAAGAACGTTTCGATACTGGATTCCGGCGCGCGAGCTTCCACCACCACTTTTGTAGAACGGGGCATCGGTGATGTACTGCTGGCGTGGGAAAATGAGGCGTTTCTGGCGGTTAAGGAATTGGGGCCGGATCGATTTGAAATCGTAGCGCCGGCTGAAAGTATTCTGGCTGAACCGCCGGTGGCCTTGATTGACCAGGTGGTCGATAAACGCGGTACCCGCATGGTGGCTGAGGCTTACCTGAACTATCTGTACAGTGACGAGGGCCAAGCCCTGATCGGTAAGCATTTTTACCGGCCCAGCAATCCTGACATTGCGACCCGCTTTGCTCAGCAATTCCCTGCCATTAAGCTGTTTACCATTAATGAAGTGTTTGGCGGCTGGCAACAGGCGCAGCAAATCCACTTCGCCGATGGCGGCATCTTCGACCAGATTTATTAATAAATCGAACTCCGCACCGACTCTCAAGGGCGATGGCCTGATGCAATTTCGTCTTAAACAACGCAGCGTCCTGCCGGGCTTTAATCTAGCTTTGGGCTATACCCTGCTGTACATGGGCCTGATCGTGCTGATTCCGCTGTCGGCGGCGTTCATCAAAACCGCCGATCTGACGTGGACAGAATTCTGGACGGTGGTCACTACGCCCCGGGTACTGGCCTCCTACCGGCTGACCTTTGGCGCTTCGCTGCTCGCTGCGCTGATTAACGCCAGCGCTGGACTGGTGATCGCCTGGGTGCTGGTGCGTTACTCATTTCCTGGTAAACGGCTGGTCGACGCAATGGTCGATCTGCCGTTCGCTTTACCAACAGCGGTCGCTGGCATTGCCCTGACCGCCCTGTATGCCGGCAATGGCTGGATTGGCGGCGTACTGGCCTTGATCGGAATCAAGGTGGCCTTTACCCCATTGGGCGTAGTCGTTGCGCTGGTATTTATCAGCCTGCCGTTTGTGATTCGCACCGTGCAGCCGGTGCTGGAAGATCTGGAGGCTGAAGTCGAGGAAGCCGCTGCCTGTCTCGGCGCAACCCGCTGGCAGACGTTCCGCTGGATCATTTTTCCGGCGGTTCGCCCTGCCCTGCTGACCGGCTTCACCTTGGCTTTTGCCCGATGCATTGGTGAGTACGGCTCGGTGATTTTTATCGCCGGCAACCTGCCGATGGTTTCGGAAATCACGCCGCTGCTGATCGTGACCAAACTGGAGCAGTACGACTATCGTGGCGCGACTGCGATTGCGGTGGTCATGCTGGTGATTTCCTTCCTGCTGCTGCTGTTGATTAATCTGCTCCAATGGTGGAGCCAGCGGCGTCATGCCACCTGACCGGGGATTCAGATCATGGTGCTGGCCTCACCCATTCAGCGAGCGATTACTGAACCGCCCATCGTCCGCCGACTGCTGATCGGTCTGACGCTGCTATTCCTGACCCTGTTTCTGTTTTTGCCATTAGCGGTCGTGTTCTACGAGGCGTTGCGTAAAGGGCTTGGCGTGTACTTTGCCGCCATTGTCGATCCAGACGCGCTGGCGGCGATTCGGCTAACCCTGCTGTGTACAGTCATTGCCGTACCGTTGAATCTGGTGTTTGGCATTGCCGCTGCCTGGGCGATCGCCAAGTTCGAGTTTCACGGCAAAAGCGTTCTGATTACCTTGATTGATCTGCCCTTTGCGGTATCGCCGATTATCGCCGGATTGATCTATGTGTTGCTGTTTGGCGCGCAAGGCTGGCTCGGACCGTGGCTGGCGGCGCACGACATCAAGATCATCTTTGCAGTCCCCGGTATCGTGCTGGCGACCGTGTTCGTCACCTTCCCGTTCATTGCCCGTGAACTGATCCCGCTGATGCAGGAACAGGGCATTGAGGAAGAGGAAGCTGCGCTGGTGCTGGGCGCGAGTGGTTGGCAAACCTTCTGGCGGATTACCCTCCCCAATATTAAATGGGGCCTGCTGTACGGCGTGATTCTGTGTACCGCTCGGGCGATGGGCGAATTTGGCGCGGTGTCGGTGGTCTCCGGTCATATTCGCGGCGCGACCAACACCCTGCCGCTGCAAGTCGAAATTCTCTACAACGAATATCAATTCGCGGCGGCGTTCGCCGTTGCCTCGCTGCTGACCCTGCTGGCGCTGGTCATCCTGGCGGTCAAGACCCTGATCGAATGGCAAGCCCGCCAAACCCGACGGGCGGCGCTGGCGGTGAGA
The DNA here is from genome assembly GCA_020846135.1 of Gammaproteobacteria bacterium. Taxonomy (GTDB): domain Bacteria; phylum Pseudomonadota; class Gammaproteobacteria; order Competibacterales; family Competibacteraceae; genus RXIV01. The sequence goes on along the minus strand of JADLEK010000025.1, from coordinate 20,825 downwards.
GGAGAAACCGAATGAGCATTGTCATCCGCACCCTGAGCAAGCGGTTCGGCCAGTTCATCGCACTGGACGGCATTGATTTGGACATTAACGCCGGCGAACTGGTCGCCCTGCTGGGTCCATCCGGCTGTGGCAAAACCACGCTGCTGCGGATCATCGCCGGACTGGAAAACGCGGATACTGGCGCGATCCAGTTCAATGGCGAGGAAGCCGGTCACCGCCATGTTCGCGATCGAAATGTCGGTTTTGTATTTCAGCACTATGCCCTGTTCCAGCACATGACCGTGTTTGAAAACGTTGCCTTTGGTTTACGGGTGCGGCCCCGCGCCCGACGGCCTGGCGAGGCGCAGATTCGCGCCAAGGTGGAAGAACTGTTAAGTCTGATTCAACTGGAATGGCTGGCTAACCGCTATCCGTCCCAACTATCCGGCGGACAACGGCAACGGATTGCCCTGGCCCGGGCGCTGGCGGTGGAACCGCAGGTCTTGCTGCTGGATGAGCCGTTCGGGGCGCTCGATACTAAGGTGCGCAAGGAACTGCGCCGCTGGCTGCGCCGACTGCATGATGAATTGCACATGACCAGCGTTTTCGTCACCCATGACCAGGAGGAGGCGCTGGAAGTGGCGGATCGGATCGTGGTGATGAATCATGGCCGGATTGAACAGATTGGTTCGCCGCAGGAAGTCTATGACACGCCGGCAACCCCGTTCGTCTACCAGTTTCTGGGTCACATCAACCTGTTCCAGGGTCGGGCACATGCGGGATGGGTGCGACTGGGCGGACTGCGGGTGCCAGCGCCCGAATACCAGAACGCCGAACATGCTCCTGCGATGGCTTATGTGCGCCCACATGATATTGATCTGCTGCGTGAACCGGAGGATGGCGATACAACCCTGGCTGCTACGGTAAGCCGGGTGTCGATTCTTGGTTCGCTGGTGCGGCTGGAATTGCGTCAACAGTCGGATGGCGAGATCGCCGAGGTGGAAATGACCCGTGAGCGCTATGCCGCTGATCCGTTGCAGCCTGGTGCTGCAGTCTTCGTTAAACCGCGTCAATTGCGGATCTTTCTGCGTGATGCTCCGGTTGACCACCCTCCGACGTACTGGAATGGGGGAGGTATCTAAAATGGGTTTAATCAAAAAACAACCAAGTTATTTTGGTTCATCGTGGTTTGTTGTGGAACCAGTCCCACCTCAGCGAGGCGATCTAGCTAACCTATTGATTGACAATGTCCCAGTGTAAATTTCAACCCTCTTGATGGGGTAAAACCGGCTTTACAGGGCAAATTCCACAACAACCCGCGATGAACCGTTATTTTTTCGCAGTTCCTTAGGGCTATCACCGGTTGACTAAGCATGTCTGGCGCTCCATAGACGCGTGAACTGGCGGCGCCGATCGGCTAATTCGGCTAATGCTGTGAGGAGGAAAAATTTGCGGGGACATGGATTCTGCATTTTAACCGGCTATGTTGTATAGATGTGTTCAATAGTCGGACACGCGACTTGCGTCCTCATACCTCGGAACGATGGATCAAGAACGGAGGTGGTTTCATTCATGTCGGTTGAACCCAGTACGCTCGGCCAAACGGTCAGTGAGATTGTCCAACGCCACGGCAATTTGCCGACCCGGTTGCTGCAAATTCTGCGTGAGGTGCAGGACAGCCTCACCTGGCTATCCCCCGAAGCGATGGACGCAGTAGCCAAGGAGGTCGGCCTGTCCCTCGACAAGGTGCGTCGGGTCGCTGAATTTTATTCCTTCCTCTACACCACGCCGCGCGGCTCCTACGACATCCTGTTCAGCGACAACATCACGGATCGGATGCTCGGCAACCGTCAGTTGCTGCATTACCTGTGCGACAAGCTCAAGGTCAGCATCGGCCAGCCCCGCGCTGATGGCCGGGTCACCGTCGGCGTCACCTCCTGCACCGGGATGTGCGATCAAGGACCCGCCGCGCTAGTTAACGGTTATGCGCTGACCTCGCTCGACAAGCCGCGCCTCGACCGGATCGCCGCACTGGTCAACCAGCTCGCCCCGCTTTCCGAATGGCCGCAGGAATACTTTGAAGTCACCACCAACATCCGCCGCGCTGACATTCTGCTCGGGCGACACTTCGCCGATGGCGCAGCCTTGCGGGCGGTGCTGAAACGCGGTCCTGATGCGATGCTAGAGGAACTGGTCAAATCCGGGCTGCGTGGTCAGGGCGGGGCCGGGTTCAAACTGGCGCTCAAGTGGATTTCCTGCCGCAAGGCTCCGGGCGCAGTCAAATATGTGGTCTGCAATGCCGATGAGGGCGAGCCGGGCACCTTCAAGGATCGAGTGCTGATGCAGGAATACGCCGATCTGGTATTCGAGGGGATGACTCTGTGCGGGCGGGTGATCGGCGCGCGTCAAGGCTTCGTTTACCTGCGTGGCGAGTACCGCTACCTGCTGGAGCCGCTCAAGGCCACACTGCAGCGCCGGCGCGAGATCGGTCTGCTGGGCAAGAACATCCTCGGTGAGCCGGGTTTTGATTTCGACATCGACATTCATCTCGGCGCTGGCGCTTATGTCTGCGGCGAAGAATCGGCGCTGATCGAATCGCTGGAAGGCAAGCACGGCGTGCCGCGCATCCGTCCGCCGTTCCCGACCACCCACGGCTATCTGAACAAACCGACCGTGGTCAATAACGTCGAAACTTTTGCCGTCACCGCCAAGATTGCGGCGGAAGGCGGGGCCTGGTTCGCCAGTCGTGGCACGCTGGAATCGAAAGGCACCAAGCTGCTGAGTGTGAGCGGCGACTGTGAACGGCCCGGCATTTATGAATACCCGTTCGGCGTCACCGTGCGGCGGGTACTGGAGGATTGCGGGGCGCGCGATGCCCAGGGCGTCCAGATGGCGGGACCCGCCGGCCACACCATTTCCTCGAAACAATACGACCGGCGGATCTGCTTTGATGATCTGTCCACCGGTGGCTCGTTCATGGTGTTCGCCAAGCACCGCGATATTCTCGACGGGATGCGCAATTTCGCCCATTTCTTTGTCCATGAAAGCTGCGGGTTCTGCACCCCCTGCCGGGTGGGGACTTCGCTCTTATGCGATCTGGTGGATAAAGTCCATACCGGGCATGGCGCTCGCGCCGATCTGGATGAAATGCGCCGTCTAGGGCGGATCATGAAAGCTGGCAGTCATTGTGGCCTTGGCCAGACTGCGCCCAATTCGGTGCTGGACAGTCTCGATCAGTTCCCGGAAGCCTGGACGCGGCGCTTGCGCTCGACCAGCTATGAGCCGGCCTTCGATCTGGACGCTTCCCTGGGCGAGGCCCGGCGCTTGAGCGGGCGGGATGATCCGGGGGCGCATTTACCTGATGAATACAGCGCTATGGTGCGCCTGGCCGGCTTGCTGACCGAACGGGAAGCACCGCTATCCGATGATGAACGGAATTTGCTGGGAGCGTTGCCATGAGCGGGGAATTGAGCTTTACCCTGGATAATCAGCCGGTTCCGTTTCAGGACGGCCAAACCATCATGGAGGCGGCGCGGGCTGCCGGTGTCTACATTCCGCATTTGTGCTTCAACCCGGACTTTGCCCCGCACGGCAGTTGCCGGGTGTGTCTGGTCAAGGTCAATGGCCGCACTCAGGCCTCCTGCACGACGCCAGCGATGGCTGGTCAGGTGGTGCAAAGCGAGACCGAGGAGTTGCGGGATATTCGCCGGGGCATCCTGGAAATGATGTTCGTTGAGGGCAACCATATCTGCCCGGCCTGCGAGAAAAGCGGGGCCTGTCAGTTGCAGGCGGTGGCGTATTACGTCGGGATGCTGGCCTCGCCTTTTACCTACTTTTATCCGCGCCGCGCTTTGGACGCCTCGCACCCGGATGTCGTCATCGATTTCAACCGCTGCATTCTCTGTGAGCTGTGCGTCCGGGCCAGCCGCGACATGGATGGCAAGAACGTGTTTGCGGTGCAGAACCGCGGCATCCAGGCGCATCTAGTGATTAACACTCCCTCCGGCAAGCTGGGCGCGACCACCTTCAGCATCACCGATAAGGCCGCTCAGGTCTGTCCAACCGGGGCGATTATGATGAAGAATCAGGGTTATGGATCGCCGATTGGCTTGCGGCTGTATGACCGGGAGTCGGTCAAGATCGTGGGTGATGTGGCGCAAGCGCCAGAAAGCGCAGGAGGGCGTCGCCATGAGTAAATTGAAAGTCGCAACCTGTTCTCTGGCCGGCTGTTTTGGCTGCCACATGTCGATTCTCGATCTCGACGAGCGGTTATTCACTCTGGTCGATCTGGTGGAGTTCGACCGTAGCCCAATCACCGATATCAAGCAGATCGGCGCGTGCGATGTCGGCATCATCGAAGGCGGGGTCTGCAACGCCGAAAACGTCCATGTGCTGCGGGAGTTCCGTGGCCACTGCAACATTCTGGTTTCAATGGGGGCGTGTGCGATTACGGGCGGAGTGCCGACGATGCGCAACCGTTTCACCCTCAAGGAATGTCTGGATGAATCCTATCTCAGCGGGATCGGGCTGGTGGACGCCCAGGTTCCCAATGACCCCGAAATTCCGTTGTTACTGAGCAAGGTTCATCCCCTGCATGAAGTGGTGAAAATTGACTACTTCCTGCCCGGTTGTCCGCCGTCTGCAGACGCCATTTGGACTTTCCTGAATGAACTGCTGTCCGGTCGTCCGATTGCATTGCCTTATACCCAGCTTCATTATGATTAAGCGTTAAACGAGGCGAACCATGAATATCCTGGAAACGGTTGCCGAATCGGAACGACTACAGCGCATCGCCATTGACCCGATCAGTCGGGTTGAAGGTCATGGCAAGGTGACTTTGCTGCTGGACGAGAATCACCACATCCGCCAGGCGCGATTGCACATCGTCGAGTTTCGCGGCTTTGAGAAGTTTATTCAGGGCCGGCCTTATTGGGAATTGCCGATTGTGGTGCAACGGCTGTGCGGGATTTGTCCTGTCAGTCACCACCTGGCTGCGGCCAAGGCGATTGATCAACTGGTCGGGGTGCGGGAATTACCGCCCACAGCGGAAAAAATCCGCCGGTTGTTACATCTCGGCCAGACTTTGCAATCCCACGCGGTGCATTTCTTTCATCTGGCCTCGCCGGATTTTCTGTTTGATTTCGATGATCCGGTTGCACATCGCAACATCATCGGCGTGATGGCTGATCATCCCGAAGTGGCCCGCCAAGGCGTGTTATTGCGTAAATACGGCCAGGAAGTGATTCGCGTCGTGGCTGGCAAGCGGGTGCATGGCGTGGCGACAGTGCCAGGTGGCGTTAATAAAGCCCTTACCGTAGCCGAGCGGGATTATCTGTTGACTGATCTGGAACAGATGATCGAATGGGGTCAGGAAGTCATCAAGCTGATGCGGCAGGCGTTTGAGAAAAATCCTGGCTATTTCACCCGTTTCGCTACCATCCGCAGCAATTTCCTGAGTCTGATTCGGCCCGACGGCGCCTTGGATCTTTATCACGGTGGTTTGCGGGCTAAAAATCGGCGGGGTGGGTTTGTTTTCGATCATCTCGATTATCAGCGCTATTTTCAGGTAATCCATGAGCAGGTTAAGCCGTGGAGTTATATGAAATTCCCATTCATCAGCTCTTTGGGACCCGATAATGGCTGGTATCGAGTCGGTCCATTGGCGCGAATCAACAATTGTGATTTTATTCCCACGCCCTTGGCTGAAATCGAGCGGCAGCAATTCATGGCGCTGGGCCGGGGTCAGCCCATTCAGGCGACTCTGGCTTATCACTGGGCGCGGATGATTGAACTGTTATATTCCGCTGAGGCTATTAAGGAACTGCTGCATGACCCTGATCTGCTCGGCGGTGAATTAGCAGTGCGTGGGGAGATGGCGCAGGAAGGCATCGGTGTTGTGGAAGCGCCGCGCGGCACCCTGTTCCATCATTACCGGATTAACGAAGATGGACTGGTCGAAAAAGCCAATCTGATTGTCTCGACCACCAATAATAATCAGGCGATGAATGAATCCATTCGCCAAGTCGCCGAGCATTATCTGGACGGTAAGGAATTGACCGAGCCATTACTGAATCAGATCGAGGTCGCAGTGCGGGCCTATGATCCCTGTCTGTCCTGCGCCACTCACGCCTTGGGCAAAATGCCGCTGGTGGTGGAATTGGCGGATGCTGATGAAACCGTGGTGGATTGTCTGGTGCGGGATGCCGATGGCCGGATTCGGCGGGGCTTGGATAACTAAAGGCGCTTGATACCGAGATCCAACGGCATCAAGCGGGGTGATGGCGATCCGCAGCGGGCGTCGAGTCATACAGCAGTCGCACCCGATCCGGACCGGCCAGTTCCCGCAGCCGTTTCAGCAACGCCTCGCCGGGTCTGACCCGCCAGGGCGAACCCAGCGCCAGTTCCACCCGCGCGCCGCCGCCCCGGTATTCCACCCAAACCGGGCAGCGACCATCGGCGCGATATTCGGTCAGCACCTTGGCCAGTTGCCGCAGGATTCCGTCCGTACATTGCGCCGCATCGACTCGTAACAGCAACCGGTGGGCGTATTCCGCCCGTGCCTCGTCCAAAGCCAGCACCCGTTCAACGTTCAGGCGAGTGGTCTGGTTGAACTCGTCCCAGCCCAGTCCCCCTTGCGTCACCAGAATGGCGTCTTCGACGATAATGAGCCGATGCCGTTCGTAGACTTCGGGGAACAGGCGAATTTCGATCCGCCCGCTGCCATCGTCCAGGGTCACAAACGCCATCCGTCCGCCCCGGTTGGCGTTACGGGTGCGGACGCTGACCACCAGCCCGGCAATCAGCACGGTACGGTCATTGCCCCGCCGCAACGACCCATTGCCGTTCCCGGCCAGATTACCCAGACGGGTGACATGCAATGCGGCCAATTCTTCGGCCACCCGGGTGATGGGGTGACCGGTTAGGTAAATCCCCAAGGTTTCCTTTTCACCGCGTAACCGTTCTTCTTCACTCCAGTCCGGAGTTTTCGCGACCGGCAAGGGTTGCGCCGGGGTCTTTTCAGCAGCGGCGGCCAGTCCAAACAGATCATTTTGACCAGCAGCATCATTGCGGGAGTGCTGATCAGCTATTTGCAGGGCGTCGGGCAATTGCGCCATGAGCGTTGCCCGATTGGGGCCGAGTTCATCCAGCGTCCCGGAACGAATCAGCGATTCCAGCACGCGGCGATTCAATTTGCGCAAGTCCACCCGGCGGCATAACTCAAACAGATCGCTAAACGGTCCACCACGCTGCCGTTCCGCCAATAGCCCTTCTTTAATCGCCGATTCCCCAACGCCTTTAATGGCGCCGAGACCGTAACGAACTTCACCGGATTTCCCCACGGTGAACCGGTATTCGGAAAAATTAATCGCTGGCGGTGCGATTTTCAGCTTCATTTGACGGCATTCTTCAATGAACACCACGACTTTATCGGTCTTGTCCATATCCGAAGACAGGACTGCTGCCATAAACGCCGCTGGATAATGAGTTTTCAGCCAAAGGGTCTGGTAGGACACCAGAGCATAGGCGGCAGAATGTGACTTATTGAAGCCGTAACCCGCAAATTTATCGATTAAATCGAAGATATAAGAAGCCGTTTCTGCATCAGCCTGGCGCGCAACAGCGCCTTTGACAAAGCCGTCCCGCTCCTTGGCCATTTTCTCGGCGTCCTTTTTACCCATCGCCCGCCGGAGTAAATCCGCTCCACCTAGACTGTATCCTGACAGCACTTGGGCAATCTGCATCACCTGCTCCTGATAGAGGATGATGCCGTAGGTTGGCTTGAGAATCGTCGCCAGCGAAGGATGCGGATATTCAATCCGGGCGCGGCCTTGTTTGCGATCAATAAAATCATCCACCATCCCGGATTGCAGTGGCCCCGGACGGAACAGCGCCACCAGCGCAATAATGTCTTCGAAGCAGTCCGGTTGCAGTCGGCGGATCAAATCTTTCATGCCGCTCGATTCCAACTGAAAGACCGCAGTAGTTTGATATTTTTTCAGCAGCGTGAAAGTCTCTGGATCAGCCAGCGGAATTGTGGAAATATCCAGTAGGGACTCACCTGTCGCTTGGCGTTGCTGATTCACTGTCTGCAACGCCCAGTCAATAATGGTTAGGGTTCGCAGTCCTAGAAAGTCGAATTTCACCAGTCCGGCAGCTTCCACATCATCCTTGTCGAACTGGGTGATCAGGCTGGAATCATCCTGTTCGCGATAAAGCGGGGCGTAATCCGTCAAACAGGATGGCGCAATCACCACGCCACCGGCGTGTTTGCCGACATTCCGCGCCAATCCCTCCAGTTTGCGGGCCAGATCAATCAGGGTTCGCACATCCTCGGTCTGCTCATACAACCGCCGTAATTCCGGTTCATGCTCAATCGCCTTATCCAGAGTGATCCCCAGTTCAAAGGGAATCAGTTTGGCGATCCGGTCAACAAAGCCATAGGGATGGCCCAAAACCCGGCCCACGTCACGCACTACCGCTTTCGCCGCCATGCTGCCATGGGTGGCGATTTGTGAAACCCGGTCACGGCCATAACGCTCGGCGACATACTCAATGACCTGGTCGCGACCTTCCATGCAGAAGTCAATATCAAAGTCGGGCATGGAAACCCGTTCCGGATTCAGAAACCGCTCAAACAGCAGGTCATAAGCCAAGGGGTCTAGATCAGTAATACCCAGCGCATAAGCGACCAGCGAACCTGCCCCGGAACCGCGTCCCGGTCCAACCGGCACCCCATGATCCCGCGCCCACTGAATGAAATCGGCGACGATCAGGAAATAACCAGGGAAGCCCATTTGAATAATGACGCCCAGTTCTTGAGTCAACCGATCGTCATAAGGCTGGCGGCGTTCCGAGAAATCAGGCGCGGCTGAATCAAAGAGTCGTTGCAGCCGTCGTTCCAATCCAGCATGGGCTTGATGAGAAAAATAGGTAATAGCATTCATACCATCCGGCGCGGGAAAATCGGGCAAAACATTCTTGCCCAAGTCCAGTTGCAGATTACAGCGGCGGGCAATTTCAATGCTGTTTTCCAGCGCCTCGGGTAAATCGGCAAACAACTCCGCCATTTCCGCTGGAGTGCGTAAATACTGCTGATCGCTATAGCGGCGCTGCCGGCGCGGATCATCCAGCGTTGCGCCGTCATAAATGCAAACCCGCGCTTCATGCGCTTCAAAATCTTCACGTTTAAGGAAACAAACTTCATTAGTCGCCACGACCGGGGTTCCGGTAGCCTCGGCCAGAGCGATGACCGCATCCAGATACTCTTCTTCCTGTGGGCGGCCGGTGCGCTGTGCTTCCAGATAAAACCGCTGCGGGAACAGCTTTTGCCAGTCCGTCAGCCAGGTTTCGGCTTGCTCCAACCGGTCATTCAGCAAAGCCTGGCCCAGTTCGCCATCGCGCCCGCCGGAGAGCGCAATCAGCCCCTCGGTGCTGTCATTCAGCCAAGCGTGCTGAATGACGGGCAGACCGCGTTGCTGGCCCTCAAGATAGCTACGGCTGACCAACCGGGTCAGGTTGCGGTAGCCGGCCAGGTTCTGGCAGAGCAGAGTCAATCGCGTTGGCGGTTCTTCGCTGCGCTGCGACCAGGCATCGACGCCAACGATGGGCTTGATCCCAGCGCCAAGCGCGGTTTTGTAGAATTTGATCAGAGCGAACAGATTGCTCATGTCAGTGACGGCGACCGCTGGCATTCCGGCGGCGGTGACCTCCTTGACCAGACTCTTGATCCGGATCAGTCCATCAACCAGCGAATATTCGGTGTGCAGGCGCAAGTGGACAAAGGGCGCGGCCATGCTCATTCCTCAATGACCACGCTGTGCAGCGCGGCCGCGACCGGCGCGAACGAGCGGCGATGTTCGGGACAGGGGCCATAGCGGCGCAGAGCCTCCCGGTGGGCTGCAGTCGGATAGCCTTTGTGGCGGGCAAAGCCGTAGTTCGGATAGCGATTGTGCAATTGGCAAAGCTCGGCGTCCCGGGCGGTCTTGGCCAGAATCGAGGCGGCGCTGATTGCCGGTTCGGTCGCGTCGCCTTTAACAATGGCTTGGCAGGGGCAGGCCAGCGCCGGACAGCGGTTGCCATCCACCAGGACGATCGCGGGCGCGATGCTCAAACCAGCCACCGCCCGCTGCATGGCCAGCAGCGTGGCCTGGAGGATGTTGATCTGGTCGATTTCCGCTGCCTCAGCCCGACTCAGCGCCCAAGCCAGCGCCTTGCCGCGAATTTCGACTGCCAGTTGCTCACGGCGCGCGGCGCTGAGCGTTTTGGAATCGGCCAGACCGATAATGGGCCGGGTCGGATCGAGAATGACGGCGGCAGCGACGACCGGGCCAGCCAGGGGGCCGCGGCCGGCTTCGTCTACGCCAGCAATCAGGGGAGAGTCGGTCATGGGTATGGAGTAATAAGGAAGGCGCGGAAAATTCGGGACCACCCAACGTCCTGAATCCCCAACTTAATGGCAACAACGCTGGAGCGTAGGAACGGGAACCGGTCAAAACTTTTGCGGCAACCCACTAGCAAAGTTGAGCCGTTCCACAAAGCCCAACCAGTCGGGTCAAGCCGTAGGAAGCATACCGTTGAACAGAGCAGCACGCGAAGCCATTCTATCACGCCCAATTTCGGGCTTCCTCTTCAACCTTCAACCCTTCCTGACCCGCGCCCATTGTTCTTCCAAGCGCTTGACCGACACCGGCGCGATGGTTTTCAACTCCTGGGCAAATTGGGAAACCCGCAACTCCTCCAGCAACCAGCGGAACCGAATCAACTCCGGATCATGTAATTCCCGCTCTGCATTCCGCACCCATTGCCGCCAGCAGCAGTCCGATAGCCGGATCATCTCGCTGCCGCGTTGCCGATCTTTATCGGGCGCCCGCCGGATTTTTTGCAGCCGTAAAATCATTGCTCGCAAATAGCGAGGGACGTGTGGCAGCCATTCAGATGGTGTTTGCGCGAGAAAGCCGGGATATACCAACCGTGTTCGTTGTTCATGCATATCGGCCATTGCTTCGGCCCAAACCGGTGATGATTCACCGCTTAATATCCGGCGCACTTCATAATCAGCCGCCAGAACTGCCGCCGCTGTTTCACCGACTTCAACTCGTGCTGCCGCCAGCCGGGTTTTACCACGTTCCAGTATCTTTTCAAAAGCAGTCCGGTCACGAGGCAAAGGTTCATCATTCAGAAAAGCTCGGTCAAGAATGGCGTTAAGCACATCCTCCCGCAACTGATCCTGCGTTCCTAAACCAACATAATGTAGCATCATCTGCTTGAACTGCGGTAAATCCCGCGCCAACTGCTTAAATGTGGCACCCAGTCTCCAACCGATCAGTTGCCGCAACCCAGCGCGAGTCGCGACTTCTGCCCTTGTCAGCGAATCCAGTACCCGCAACGCCAAACTTCCGTCAGGATCGGTCACCAGCGCCGAATAGCCGCGCAACTGAATACCATTGCGGAAAAAACTCACCTCCTCCGGCAATTCGCCAAAATCCCAGTCGCGCAGGTTGTTCTGTTCAAACTCCGGAATCGGCAATGCGGCAAAGCGATTGCGGGCCTCGCCACGCACCTGCGTCTGAATCGTTGTCCAATCCCGCCCGACGGCTAATTCTTTCCCATCAATATCCACTACCGAAAAGCGCATTCGCAGATGCAGAGGAACAGTGTCAGGATTCCAGGACTCGTCAGGAATAGCCACCCCGGTCATGCGTTGCAATTGCCGGGTCATGGTTTCAGTGAGGGAACCTTCACCCAGTGGCATGGCTTCCAGCAGTGCCTGCACATAGTTGGGTACCGGAACGAAGTTACGCCGCACCGCTTTTGGCAATGATTTTAATAAGGCGGCCATGCGCTCCGCCCGCAGTCCCGGCACTAGCCAATCCAGGCGTTTCGGATCAACCTGATTCACGGCAGCCACGGGTACGGTCAGGGTGACGCCGTCATCGTCAGCGCCCGGTGTAAACCGGTAGCTCAAGGGCAATTGCAACCCCTCTAAATCAAGATGATCCGGGAATTGCTCACCAGTGGCGACCGGCCCGGCTTCCGCCAGCAATTCAGCCCGGTCGAGAAACAGCAACTGCGGATTTTCCCGCTCGACTGACTTGCGCCAGCTTTCAAAAGTCGACCCGCTGTAAATCCCCTCGGGAATCCTAGCCTCATAAAACCGGTAAAGCCCCTCTTCATCGGCGGTCAAATCGCGGCGGGCGCGAGTTTCCAGTTCGGCCAGTTCCTCCAGCAGTTGCCGGTTATGCTCAAAAAACGGCGCTTTGCACTCAAACTCGCCTTGCGCCAAGGCTTGACGAATAAAAATCTGCCGAGCCAACTCCGGATCCAGCGGCCCGTAATTAACCCGGCGCTTGGCGATAATTGGCAACCCGTACAGTGTCACCCGCTCGGTTGCCGCCACTTGAGCGGCGCGTTTTTCCCAGTGCGGTTCGGCATAACTGCGTTTGAGCAGATGCCTGGCCAAGCCTTCCACCCATTCCGGCTCAATCTTCGCCACGGTGCGGGCATACAACCGGGTTGTTTCCACCAGTTCGGCGGCGACCACCCAGCGCGGCCGCTTTTTGAATAATCCCGAACCGGGGAACAGGTAAAAATTGCGATCCCGTGCGCCCAAATAAACATGCTCTTCCTGCTTGAAACCGAGATGACCCAGCAAACCTGTTAATAGCGCCCGGTGCAGATTCGGATACGGCGCTGATTCCGTGTTTAGCCGCATCCCCATTTCAGTGACCATGCCCAATAACTCCTGATGCAGATCATGCCATTCCCGCATTCGGACAAAGGACATAAACTCAGCCTGACAGAGATTCCGTAACTGGTTTTTGGAAAGCTGTCGCGCCTGTTCATGGTAATAATTCCACAGATTCAGCAGCGCTACAAAATCGGAATTTTCATCGCGGAACCGGCGATGTTTTTCATCAGCGGCTTGTTGCCGTTCCAGTGGTCGTTCGCGCGGATCCTGAATCGCCAGTGCGGCAACTATAATTAAAACCTCCTGTAAGCAGCTTTCACCCTGCGCCGCCAGAATCATCCGTCCCAGGCGCGGATCGACTGGCAATTTCGCCATTTTCCGGCCCAGGTCAGTAATTCGCCATTGCTCATCGACCGCCTGTAATTCAAACAGCAAGCGAAAACCATCACTGATCTGGCGGGAATCCGGGGGTTCGATAAAAGGAAAATCTTCAGGCCGACCAAGATTCAACGCGCACATTTGCAAAATGACTGCCGCCAAATGAGTGCGTAAAATTTCCGGATCGGTAAATAGCGGGCGGGATTTAAAATCCTCTTCGGCATATAGACGAATGCAAACTCCAGCGCTGATCCGGCCACAACGCCCGGCCCGCTGATTAGCGCTGGCCTGGGAAATATTCTCGACCGGCAAGCGCTGAATCCGGCTGCGTGGACTGTAGCGACTGATCCGCGCTGTCCCCGGATCGATCACATAACGAATCCCCGGCACGGTCAATGAGGTTTCCGCAACATTGGTAGCCAGGACAATGCGCGGGCGGCCATGTGATTGAAATACCCGGTTCTGCTCGATTGCCGACAGGCGGGCGTATAACGGCACAATCTCGGTCTGTGGCGGATGGTGTTTGCGCAAACTCTCTGCGGTTTCGCGAATCTCCCGCTCACCGGACAGAAAGATCAAAATATCGCCCGCCCCACCCTGCCATACTTCATCAACGGCATCCAGAATCGCCTGCTGTAAATCGCGATCCCGTTCATCTTCATTCGCCGCCAGCAAGGGCCGATAATGAATTTTGACCGGATACATCCGCCCGGACACTTCAATAATGGGCGCGTCGTTGAAATGCCGGGAAAAGCGCTCCGGGTCAATGGTGGCTGAAGTAATAATCAGCTTTAAATCAGACCGCTTCGGCAACAACCGCTTGAGATAACCCAACAGAAAATCAATGTTCAGACTGCGCTCATGCGCCTCATCGAGAATGATGACCTCGTATTGATTTAAGTCACGATCGCTTTGGGTTTCCGCCAATAAAATCCCGTCAGTCATCAGCTTGATCGCGGCATCCGGCCCGGTGCGGTCGGAAAAACGCACCTGGTAGCCGACCGCACCGCCAATGCCGGTTCCCAGCTCCGCCGCAATCCGCGCCGCCACGGAACGGGCGGCAATCCGGCGCGGCTGGGTATGACCGATCAGCCCGGCAGCCCCGAAGCCCAGGGCCAGGCAAATTTTCGGCAACTGGGTGGTCTTGCCCGACCCGGTTTCGCCGCACAGCACCACCACCTGATGGGCGCGAAGCGCCACAGCAATGGCGTCACGGTGAGCGCTGATCGGCAACTGATCATCGAAAGTCGGAACCGGTAAGGTAGCGCGGCGCTCCTGCAAGCGAGCCGCCGCCATCTCCAGCTCCACAGTCAACTCCGCTAGACCGCGATCGACTGACTTGCCGTCGCGCAATCGGCGGCGCAGATCGCGCAACCGCTGAATCAGCCGGACCCGGGTACCGATCGGGCAGTCGGCCAGCCGGCTTTGCAAAGTAGCGAACACTTTTTCCACAACGATTCCCAAGGGTTTGTTTGACAGGAACGACATCCACCGGATAGGTGATCCAGCGCGGACTGGCGCCACCGTCAATAAAATTTGCTTGCGGAAAGCAAGGCTTTAACGTACTTTTTGGCGCGGGTGAAAGTCGTAAGACTTCCCAATACCCAGCGCCGGTTCTCTGCTTATGCTGGATTTTCTTGAGCAAAGTCAGCGGACCTGGCAAGAGGAAAATTTTAGCTTTGAGGTTTGGCATTAATGCGCATTGGCACTGTGAAGTGGTTTGACGAAGCCAAGGGCTTCGGTTTCATCGCCCCCGAAGACGGCAGCAGCGATGTTTTCGTTCACTATTCAGTGATTGAGGGCAAAGGGTTCCGAACCTTGGCGGAGAACCAGAAAGTCGAATTTGACGTGAAGGTGGGTCCCAAGGGTCCGCAAGCCACGATGGTCAAGAGAGCGGACGAATAATAACAAGCTTCGGTCCATCATCCAGCCAAAGCCCCGTTCGCGGGGCTTTGTCGTTTTACCTTTAAACGGGCATAACCCCAAACCAAATCGTCCAGCTTGGTTATAATGCGCCGCCTGTTTCAGACCTACAGAACCCAATCGTGATTGAAAAACTTCGTAATATCGCCATTATCGCCCATGTGGATCACGGCAAGACCACGCTGGTAGACAAACTGCTGCAACAGTCCGGCAGCCTCAGCGCTCGGGGAACGCCCGTCGAACGGGTGATGGATTCCAACGCTCTGGAGCGAGAACGCGGCATCACCATCCTCGCCAAGAATACCGCCCTGTACTGGAATGACTATCACATCAACATCGTTGATACCCCCGGCCATGCTGATTTCGGCGGCGAGGTCGAGCGTGTGCTGTCAATGGTGGATTCGGTGCTGCTGCTGGTGGACGCAGTGGACGGTCCCATGCCGCAAACCCGCTTCGTGACCCAGAAAGCCTTCGCGATGGGCTTCCGGCCTATCGTGATCATCAACAAGATCGACCGGCCTGGCGCCCGCCCACAGTGGGTGCTGGATCGGACTTTCGATCTGTTCGATCGACTGGGCGCCACCGAAGAACAGCTCGATTTCCCGGTCATCTACGCCTCGGCGCTGCACGGCTACGCCGGACTGGATGACAGCGTTCGCGACGGCGATATGACCGCACTGTTTGAAACCGTGATCCGGCAAGTGCGGCCGCCGGATGTCGATCCCGACGGCCCATTCCAGTTGCAGGTTAGTTCGCTGGACTACAACAGCTATGTTGGCGTCATCGGCATTGGCCGGATTCGCCGAGGCAAGATTAAAACCAATACCCAGGTGGTGATTCTTGACCCGAGCGGCAACCGCCGTAATGGCCGGATGTTGCAGATTCTCGGTTTTCAGGGGCTAGAGCGGATCGAATTTCCCGAGGCCTCTGCTGGGGACATCATCGCCTTCACCGGCATTGACGGGCTGGGCATTTCCGACATGATCTGCGATCCGGGCGCAGTTGAAGGGTTGCCGCCGCTTAAAGTTGATGAACCGACCATGAGCATGACCTTTCAGGTCAACGCCTCACCGTTCGCTGGGCGCGAAGGCAAGTACGTCACCAGCCGCCAGGTCCGTGAGCGGCTGCTCCGTGAGATTATTCATAACGTGGCGCTGCGGATCGAGGAAGGCGAAGATCCCGACAAGTTCAAGGTCTCCGGGCGCGGTGAGCTGCATCTGTCGATCCTGATCGAAAACATGCGTCGCGAAGGCTATGAACTGGCCGTATCCCGCCCGGAAGTGATCGTGCGGGAAGTGAACGGCGAGTGGGAAGAGCCTTACGAACAACTGACCGTGGATGTCGAGGAGCAGCATCAGGGACCGGTGATGGAAAAGCTCGGCGAACGGCGTGGCGAACTGCTGGATATGCAGCCTGACGGCAAAGGCCGGGTACGGCTGGATTACCTGATTCCGGCGCGGGGACTGATTGGCTTCCAGACCGAATTTCTGACTACTACTTCCGGCACCGGGCTGATCTATCACGTTTTTGATCGGTACGGCCCGCTGAAAAAGGGCGCGATTGGGGCGCGGCTGAACGGCGTGCTGATTGCGAATGGGACCGGTAAAGCACTGGGTTATGCCCTGTTCAATCTGCAAGAACGCGGGCGGATGATGGTCGGCCCTGGCGACGAAGTGTATGAGGGAATGATCGTCGGCATTCACGCCCGCGCCAACGATCTGGTGGTCAACCCGCTCAAGGCCAAGCAACTGACCAACATCCGCGCCGCCGGCTCTGACGAGAACATTCTGCTGACCCCGCCGGTGCGGTTGAGCCTGGAGCAGGCTTTGGAATTTATCGACGATGATGAGCTGGTTGAAGTTACGCCCAAATCGATCCGGCTGCGGAAAAAGCTGTTGCTGGAGCAGGATCGGAAACGGGCATCACGGGGCGCGGGCAACTGAACCGCAGTTTTTCGCGCCACTGCACTTCCACTATGAAAATTTTTTTCTATAGTGCTTAGTGCTGTTCACAACGCCGCCTTGGCGTCTATCCCGGTTCGGGCCAGTCACCGTGCGGAAATTCACTCAAAGAGGTTAAATTGTATGGCAGAACAAAAACTTGGCAACCCAGCGGTGGTCGGCTTGGCCGGTTTCGGTCTGACGACGCTGGTCTTGCAATTCCATAATGTCGGCTGGATGCCTAGCATCGGGCCGGTGGTCTGGCTGGGCCTGATCTTTGGCGGGATGGCGCAATTGATCGCCGGCTTGCAGGAAATGAAGACCGGCAACAACTTCGGTTACTGCGCCTTTACCTCTTACGGCGCGTTCTGGATTGCGCTGTGTCTCATGCTACTCGGCAACAAGTACGATTTGTTCAAGGCCAGCACCGAGGACGTGGGCTGGTTTCTGGTAGCCTGGACCCTGTTCACCGCGATTCTGTGGGTGGGTTCGCTGCGGATTCATGGCGCGATGGCCTTCACCTTCACGACCCTGCTGATCGGCTTTATCCTGCTTGATCTGGCGCATTTTGGTTATCCAGGCCTGACGGTAGTGGCCGGCTATGAACTGATGGTCTGCGCCCTGGCAGCCTGGTACATGATGGCCCGGGTCATCCTGAATGAAATTTACGGCAAGGAACTGTTGCCCGCCGGTAAGCCCTGGGTTTCCTGAGCGAACCTCGCCACCCACTGTTTGGAGGATTTAAAATGCAGAAAACAATGCTAGGTTTTGCCGGTCTGGCTCTGCTGCTGGGCGCTGCGCCGGTTCTGGCCGCCGATCCCAACGCCGCCACTCCGGAAGAAGTGGTCACTAAGGTCCAGGAGGCCGTTCAGTACCTGAACGATAAGGGTCTGGCCGGGTTTGCGGATTTCAACAACAACAAGGACGCCCGCTGGGTCTGGAAAGACAGCTATGTGTTCGTCTATAGCTGCCGCGATAACGTGATGCTCGGTCATCCGCTCCGGCCCGATATGCTCGGTAAGCCGATCCTGCAAATGAAGGATGACAAGGACAAGCTGCTATTCAAGGAAATGTGCAAGGAAGGCGCGAAGAGCGATGGCGGCTGGGTGGAATACTGGTGGCCAAAACCGGGCGAAGCCAAAGCCTCACGCAAAATTTCCTATGTGCATAGCGCTGAGGTTTCCTTCAAACCCGACATCCAGGTTGGCGCCGGGATCTACGATGACAAGATGAGCGTCGAGGAACTGAACAAACTGGCCGTGCAGGGCAAGCAGCAGAAGAAAGACGCACCCTAAACAAGCGTAAGTCGCCCGTTGTAGGGTGGGCACGGCCCACCTTGTAATGGACGGTTGGGGGAAGGTGGGTCGTGCCCACCCTACCCCACTGCATTACTTTGAATCACATCGCCTGCCCGGATTCGCGCCGGTCGTTCCTTCCCGGTCTATGGTCCCAGAAATCCGCCCGGTCACAAACAGAACTGGCGATATGCAGGAAATCGTAACCCGATCTGATGAACAAGCGCAGCTAACCCCTTCCCTGTTTCAGTGGGTGTGGCGGTCCTATTTTCGCACTGCACTGATTCCATTGGTGTTGGTGGAAGTGTTGTTCATCGCCATTTATCTGGCGGCCAATCACCTGGCTACTCAGGAAAATCTGTCCGCCGTCCGGACCATCGCCGGCGATGAGCTGCGCCGGATCACCCAGCGCGAAGTGGTGACCATCCAGAAACAGTTGCTGGCCGTTTCGCAGTTTACTGATCTGTTCCGCCGCCAGACCGCCCAGATGTTGCAAACCCCATTTGATCCAGGGCCGGCTGAACGAGACCGTTACGCCTATTCGCCCGATGGCGTGTATTACACCATTCGCGACGATGGCGCTGGCGGCGCGCTGTTTTACAGCGGCGTTATGCCCATTGGCCCGGAACAGCGTGAGAAAGCCGCTCGCACCGCCCAACTCGATCCTCTGATGCGCGATATTCAGCAGATTCATCCGCTGGTTAGTCAGATACACCTCAACACCTTTGACTCACTGAACCGGATTTACCCCTATTTTGAGGTGCTGAGTCAGTACGCGCCGCGAATGGACATTCCCAGCTTCAATTTCTATTACGAGGCGGACGCTGCGCATAACCCCGGTCGCGGCGTAGTCTGGACTGATGTCTATGTGGACCCAGCCGGACAGGGCTGGATGGTGTCCTGCATCGCGCCGGTGTATCGCGGCGACTTTCTAGAAGGCGTCGTGGGGCTGGATGTGACCGTAGCGACCATTGTCGACGCCATTCTGAACCTGGCGATTCACTGGAACGGCTACGGTGTGCTGGTCAGCAAGACCGGCACCCTGCTGGCGTTGCCTCGCGTCGGCGAGGCCGACTGGGGCCTGAAGGAACTGACCACTCACGCCTACACCGACTTCATCCGCCAGAACACCTTCAAGCCGGAAGCCTTCAATGTTTATCAGCGGACCGGGTTTGGTCCGCTCCAGGATCAACCTGACGGTGTCAAAACGCTGGATCTGAACGGTTCGCAACTGGTGGCCTGGGCCACGATTCCCGAAACCGGCTGGAAATTGCTGGTGCTGGTGCGGGAGGATTATATTTACGCTCAGGCCAACGCGCTGGGACGGCAACTGGCGGTGATCGGGGCCTGGATGATCGGTGGCATCATTCTGTTTTGTCTGTTCTTTTTTGCCATACTGTATCGACGCGCTCGGAAGATGGCCCGGTTTATCGCCGGCCCACTGGAAATCATCGACGCGGTGGTCAAACGGATTGGCCACGGGGATTACGCGCAGCAGACCCCGCAGTTCAAGGTGCTGGAATTACAGAATACCGCGGCCGGGCTGGTCGCCATGTGCGAACAACTCGGTGCGGTCAATCAGAGCTTGCGAGTGGCGCAACAGGACGCTGAACAGGCCCGTGATGCGGCGCTGGAATCGTCGCGGCTTAAATCGGAGTTTCTGGCGGCAGTCAGTCATGAAATCCGCACCCCGATGAACGGCATTCTGGGGATGCTCGATTTACTGCTGGGCGCGCCCCTGGATACCCAGCAGCGCGAATTTGTCCTGACCGCGCAGGAATCCGGCCAGTTGTTGCTGTATATCATCAACGACATCCTCGATTTCTCGAAGATCGAGGCGGGCAAGATTGAATTGGCCCAAACGGTGTTTGCGCCATTGACCCTGGTGGAAGGCGTCGCCGATGTGCTGGCGCCCAAGGCGCACGAGAAACGGCTGGAACTGATGACCTTCGTCGCGCCGCAGACGCCGTCCCGGGTCAGCGGCGATGAAGGGCGGTTGCGGCAAGTGCTGCTGAATTTGCTGGGCAATGCGGTAAAGTTTACCGAGCGCGGTGAAATCACCCTGCGTTGCGAACTGGAACGGGTGGCGGAACGCTATGCCTGGCTCTGTTTTACGGTCACCGATACCGGCATCGGGATTCCGATGACCGCCCATAGCCGACTGTTCCAGCCCTTCACCCAGATTGACGGATCTCTCACTCGCCAGTTTGGCGGCACTGGCCTGGGGTTAAGCATCAGCAAGCGACTGATTGAGTTAATGGGCGGAGAGATCGGAATGGACAGCGAAGTGGGCCTTGGCTCTCGATTCTGGTTCCGAGTTCCGCTGGGGCTGGTCGAACAGGATTCCGGGCGGCGGGCGCAAGTTCAGGCGCAAGGCGTAACCCGGGTGCTGGTGGTTGATCATGGTCAACGGGCGCAGGGGTTGCTGCGGGAATACCTGCTGTCTTGGGGAATGCAACCGGTAGTAACTACGACTGCCGCCGAGGCGCTGGCAGCGCTGGCGCAGTCACCGGATGCGCCGTTTCAGGCAATCCTGGTGGGACTGGCCCTGGATAGCGCGGATTTTCAGCAGTTGCAGACCGCACTGGAACCGCACTGGGCGCATATTCCCCGGTTACTATT
>JADLEK010000024.1 GCA_020846135.1 Gammaproteobacteria bacterium | reverse complement strand
CGCGCTGTGCGGGTTATTGGGGATCAAGTCCCCGACCGAGGCTGATCCGCATGGCGACTGGTTTGCGTTCGAGAAGGGCGCGAAGAAAACCGGCGGCGGCGATGGCTGGGCGGATGTGTGGCGGCGGTATTGCTTCGCCTGGGAGTACAAGGGCAAGCACCAGGATTTGGCGGCGGCGTTGCGGCAGTTGCAGCAGTACGCCCTGGCCTTGGATAACCCGCCGCTGTTGATCGTTTCCGATATGGCGATGATTGAGATTCATACGAATTTCACCAACACCGTCAATGTCACCCACCGGCTGACTGTCGGGAATCCGCCGTTTCTGGTACTGTTTTTAACGCTTGGCCTGATTTGGAATGGGTCAATGAAGGCGCAGCGGTCAGGGTGTCGCTGGTGGGTTTTGGGACAGCCACAGGGCAGGTGATCTTAGATGGTCAACCGGTGGCTGCGATTTACACCGATTTGACCGGTCAGACGGATGAGACCGGGAGCGGATTTGATCTGACGCAGGCCAAAGCACTCCAGGAAAACCTCGGCGTGATGTTCATGGGCGCGTCGAAAAAGGCTTCACTGGATATTCCAGGTGAACGTGCCCGCCAGTGGCTGATATTACCCAACCCCCACGGCCAGCCGAACAGCGAGGTGCTACGCCCCCTCTGGAATGCACTGGATGTAGCTCGCCGTCCGCGTGATATGTGGGTGGTGGATTTTGGCATCGACATGGCCGAAACCAACGCGGCTTTTTATGAGGCACCTTTCCAACATGTGCTGAAGGTGGTTAAGCCCGAACGGGAACACAACCAGGATCCGGTGGTACGAGAGAACTGGTGGCGTTTTGGCCGACCAAGGGTAGATATGAGAGATGCTTTGCAACAGTTGTCGCGCTACATCGCAACCCCTGCTGTTGCCAAACACCGCCTGTTTATTCGGATATCGAACCAGATGCTACCAGACCAAGCACTATTGGTGGCGGCACGCTCCGACGACACCACCTTCGGCATTCTGCATTCCCGTTTTCACGAATTATGGGCGCTGCGACTTGGGACCAGTCTTGAAGATCGACCCCGCTATACACCCACCACCTGCTTCGAGACTTTCCCCTTTCCCGCTGGCCTGACTCCAAACCTCCCGGCTACCGAATACGCTGACAATTTCCACGCTCAGGCGATTGCCGATGCCGCCCGCAAGCTGAATGAGTTACGCGAGAGCTGGCTGAATCCTCCGCAATGGGTGGATCGGGTTCCCGAAGTCGTCCCCGGCTATCCCGACCGGCCGATTCCCAAGCCCGAACACGCGGCGGAAATCAAGAAGCGGACGCTGACGAATCTCTACAATCAACGCCCGGCCTGGCTGGATCATGCCCATCGTGCGCTCGATGCAGCGGTTGCAGCAGCGTATGGCTGGCCGGCGGACTTGTCTGATGAGGAAGTGTTGCGCCGGTTACTGGCGCTCAATCGGGCGCGGGTTGCGGAACGCTGAGGACGGAATACCTGCTTTCATGGGGATGATGAACGGGATGAAACCCGAAATATCCGGTTGTTTTTTCGGCGGAAGCCGGTTTGATCGCCGCTTATGGCTAGCCGACCGGCAAACCGGCTGCACCAGATTCTGATCAACCTGCTCGGCAACGCCGTCAAGAGCGGATCCGCACCGCCAGGACATCACAGGGTGCGCCGTGTAGCACAGCATTGGCGGTCGAACCCAGCAACAGCGCCAAACCATGGCGACCATGGCTGCCGACCACGATCAAATCCGCGCCATGTTCCTTGGCCGCGCCGAGGATGCCTTCCTTGGTGGACATGGCGTTGACCACCCACTTTTCGGCATCCTCCAGCCCCAGACGTTTCGCCAGTTCGCCCAGTGCCCCCCGCGCCTCCTGCAACAGCGCTTCCTCCGGCAATTCGGCCAGCACCGGCAGCAGTTCATAGCCGCCCCCCAAGCCGATATTCACATCCTCGACCACATGGATCAGGCTCAACCGCGCCCCGGCTTGCCGGGCCACTTCCTTGGCCCGTTGGCCCACCTGCAAGGCGTCTTCGGAAAAATCAGCAGCAACCAGCACATGTTGGTAAGTCATGATCTTCACTCCCAGGTGATTGGCTAAGGCAACGCCGTTTCCAGCAACGTCCGCAACAATTCGCGGGTTTCCCGCCGCGCCGCATCGGTGGGCGGCAGACGGGTTTGTGCTTCTCGCAATGCGCCGATACCCAGTTTGACCTGAATCAGTCCCAGATTATGCAGGACGCGGGCATCATCGCGCCGACGCAGCGCTTCCCGATAAGCCCGTTCCGCCGAATCCAGCCGGCCCTGCTCGGCGTACAAATTCCCCAACTGGAACCATGCGCTGGCGTCCTTCGGTTTCAGCCGGGTCAATTGCAAATAATAGCCTTCCGCTACATCCCAGCGCCCGGTCTCATAGGCTTGCTGAGCGCGTTCCTCAATAAAGGCGGGATCTGCCGGTTTAGCGGGACCGGAATCAGTAGTCGTTAAACTCGGCTGATCCGACGATGACCGCCCCGCATCGACCATCGGGCTATTAGACAAACCATTCAACGTCGCACAACCCGGCAACATCGCCAGCCCGGCCACAATCAGCGCAATCCGAAACATCAGCCGCCTTTAACCTTTACCTTTAGCCTTGCTTTACCCATAACGCCGGGCCACATAGTCCGCCACCAGTTGCTGAAACTCGGCGGCGATGGTTTCACCCTTCAAGGTTACGGTTTTTTCGCCATCCACATACACCGGCGCGACCGGAATCTCGCCGGCGCCCGGCAGACTGATACCGATGTTAGCCTGCTTGCTCTCGCCGGGGCCATTGACCACGCAGCCCATCACTGCGACCTTCAACTCCTCAACGCCGGGATACTGATCGCGCCAGACCGGCATCTGATCCCGCAGGTAGTCCTGAATTTGCCGGGCTAGGCGCTGGAAATAGTCGCTGCTAGTGCGTCCACAACCGGGACAGGCCGTCACTGCCGGGGTGAAGGAACGCAACCCCAGCACTTGCAGGATTTCCTGGGCGACAATGACTTCCTGAGTACGGCTGCCGCCCGGCTCCGGGGTCAGCGAAACCCGAATGGTGTCGCCAATGCCTTCCTGCAACAGCACTGCCAGCGCCGCAGTGGAAGCCACGATGCCTTTGCTGCCCATTCCCGCCTCGGTCAGACCCAGATGCAGCGGATAGTCGCAACGGGTCGCCAGCTTGCGATAGACCGCGATCAAATCCTGGACCCCGCTCATTTTCACCGACAGGATGATTTGATCGCGGCCCAGCCCGATCTCTTCAGCCCGGCGGGCGCTCTCCAAGGCGGAGAGGATCATCGCCTCGTGCATTACATCAGCAGCGGTTTGCGGTTGTGGCAGGCAGGCATTGTCATCCATCAACCGCGCCGCCAATTCCTGATCGAGACTGCCCCAGTTGACTCCGATCCGCACCGGTTTGTCATGGCGGCAGGCGATGTCAATAATGGCGGCGAACTGCTCATCCTTTTTCTTGCCGCGCCCAACATTGCCCGGATTGATCCGGTATTTGGCCAAAGCCTCGGCGCAGGCGGGAGATTGGGTCAGCAGGCGGTGGCCGTTGAAATGAAAATCACCGATCAGCGGCACGGTAACACCTTGCGCAGCCAGGCGGTCGCGAATCAGCGGGACCGCAGCGGCGGCGGACTCGTTATTCACCGTAATCCGCGCCAGTTCTGAACCAGCCCGAGCCAGTTCGGCAATCTGGGCGACCGTGGCCGCAACATCGGCAGTATCGGTGTTGGTCATGGATTGCACGACCACCGAGGCATCGCCGCCAATGGCGATCCCGCCGACTCGAACAGTCACGCAGGAACGGCGCGGGAGAGGAGAAGTAGTAAAGGACATAGATATCCACCATTCGGAATGAATTGGGCATAGTCGATTTTACTGCGCCCCAGTTGTCGGTACATTTCGGTCAAGCGCTGTTCAGGGGCTTCATCGAGACGGACAGTCAACATGACGGCAATACTCCTTAAAACAATGGTGGAGGGTGTCCAGATTAACGCAAAAACTCCCGGCTGATGGCGCGGAATGAATCAGTCCCCGCCTGATGCAGCCATTCAAACGCGACCATCTCCCGGCTGACGATCCGCACACCTTCAGCTCGCAACCGCTCCAGCGCCAACTCCATGTCGCGGGGCGAGCGCGAAGATACAGCATCGGCGACCAGATAGACCTCCTTGCCCGCCGCCCGCAGTCCCAGCGCGGTTTGCAATACGCAAACATGCGCCTCTACTCCGACGATCACCCACTGTTCCCGCCCGCAGGCGTCAATCCGCCGCATACAGTCCTGTTCCGCGGCACAGGAAAAATGGGTCTTGGTCATGAACGCCTCCGCCGGGAGCACCTTCCGAATCGCCGCTACCGTCGGTCCTAGTCCTTGCGGATACTGCTCGGACGCCAGCACGGGCGCGCCCAGCCGCTGCGCGATCTGAATCAGCCAGACCGCGTGGGCGACGGTCTGATCGGCTTCGTGAATCACAGGCATCAGCCGCTCCTGAAAATCCACGGCCAGCAAGGCGGAGGTTTCAATTCTCAGCAACATGGGATTCTCCTTCAGAGGTGGCGCTTTCGCTGGTTTTGGGTCATCAGCCCATGATGGCGATGATTTTTTGGCCTGTAAATGTTCCCACGCGGCAACGGAGCCTGTTGGCTGGACGCTGGTGCTAAAATCCCGACTCCGCTTCCTGTCAGGTTGCCCATATTGATGTCTGCCCAGCGCCCTCAATCCAGTATTGCCCCGCCCCTGCAACCCGTCCTACCGCCCGATAACCGCCAGCCACTGCGCTGGGGTCAACTGTATGGCGCTGCGCCCGCCCTGGCGATTGCCGCCGCCGCCAGCCGGTTTCGCGGACTGGTGCTGGTCATCGCTCCTGACAGTCAGACCGCAGCGCGCCTGAATACCGAGCTGCGGATCTTCGGCGGGCCGGAACTGGAGATTCTGGCGTTTCCCGATTGGGAAACCTTGCCCTATGACGGCTTTTCACCGCATCAGGACATTCTTTCGCAGCGGTTGGCGACCCTGTACCGCTTGCCGCAGCGGCGGCGCGGGGTGCTGGTTGCACCGGTGGCGACCCTGATGCAGCGCCTGGCGCCCCGCGATTATCTGGATCGCTACGCCCTGTTGCTCCGGGTCGGCGAGCGGCTGGATTTAGCCAGTTTCCGCCAGCAGCTGGAAGCAGCCAGCTATCTCTGCGTATCGCAGGTGGCCGAGCGCGGCGAATTTGCGGTGCGCGGCTCGATTCTCGATCTGTTCCCGATGGGCGCGGCTCGGCCGTACCGGATCGAGTTGTTCGATGATGACGTGGAGAGCATCCGCGATTTTGATCCCGATACCCAGTTGTCGGTTAATAAAGTCCAGCAGATCGAGCTGTTGCCGGCGCGGGAATTTGCGCTGGACAAGGACAGCATCGCCCGCTTCCGGCAGAGCTGGCGACGGCAATTCGAGGGCGATCCGCAACGCAGCCCGCTATACCGCGAGGTCAGCGCCGGCCATGCCCCCGGCGGAATCGAGTATTACCTGCCGCTGTTCTTCGAGCAGGCCGCGACCCTGTTCGATCATCTACCCCAAAGCACGCTGGCGATTCGGCTTGACGGAGTGGATGCGGCGATGGCGGCGTTCCAGGACCAGATCATGGATCGCTATGAACAGCGCCGCTATGACGCCGAGCGGCCGCTGTTGCCGCCGCCGCTGCTGTTTCTGCAAGCGGATCAGGTCGAACAGGCGCTGGTCCGTTATCCCCGGGTTGAACTACAGGAGGCCGGCGATGGCGGGGTGAACTTTCCGACCGCACCGCCGCCGGCTTTACCGCTGCAACCGCGCCAGGAACGCCCCGCCGCTGCGCTGGAGCAGTTTCTGGTGGACTTTCCGGGCCGGGCGCTGTTTGCGGTCGAATCTGCCGGGCGGCGGGAGGCATTGCTGGATCTGCTGCGCGGCTATGGGTTGCAACCGACGGTGTGCGAAACCTGGAGCGAGTTTCTGGCCCACGAGGAGCTGAAACTGGCGCTGACCGTTGCGCCGCTGGAGCAGGGCCTGCTGCTGACTGATCCGCCACTGGCGATCATCGCCGAGCCGCAGTTGTACGGCGATCGGGTGCGGCAGACCCGGCGGCGGACCCAAAACCGCGATCCCGAAACTATCATCCGTAACCTGACCGATCTCAGTCTCGGCGCGCCCATCGTCCATGAGCAACATGGGATTGGTCGCTACGCCGGGCTGGAGCGATTGGACATGGCGGGGATTGACGGCGAGTTCGTGGTGGTGGAATACGCCGATAATGGTCGGCTGTATGTGCCGGTGGCCTCCTTGCACCTGCTCAGCCGCTACACCGGCGCATCGCCCGAACACGCGCCCTTGCACAAGCTCGGCAGCGGGCAATGGGAGAAGGTCAGGCGCAAAGCGGCGGAACAGGCCAGCGATGCCGCAGCGGAACTGCTCGACCTGTACGCCCGGCGCGAAGCCCGGCCCGGTTATGCCTTTAGCTTCGACGAATCCGATTACATCGCCTTTGCCGCCGCTTTTCCCTTTGAGGAAACCGCCGATCAGCAAACCGCGATTGCCGCGGTCATCGCCGATCTGCGTTCCGGCAAGCCGATGGACCGGGTGGTGTGCGGCGATGTCGGCTTTGGCAAGACCGAGGTGGCGATGCGGGCGGCGTTCGTGGCGGTGCAGGATGGTCGGCAGGTGGCGGTGCTGACCCCGACCACCCTGCTGGCTCAGCAGCATTATCAAAACTTTCTCGACCGCTTCGCCGACTGGCCGGTGCGGATCGAATTGCTGTCCCGATTCCGCTCGGCCAAACAGCAGACCGCGACGCTCAAGGCGCTGGCCGAGGGCAAGGTGGATATTTTAATCGGCACCCACAAGTTGTTGCAAAACGAGGTGCAGTTCAAGCTGTTGGGTCTGGTCGTGATCGATGAAGAGCATCGCTTTGGAGTCCGGCACAAGGAACGGCTCAAAGCCTTGCGGACCGAAGTGGATATTCTGACGCTGACCGCGACGCCAATTCCGCGCACCCTGAATCTGGCGATGGCCGGAATGCGTGATTTATCAATTATTGCGACGCCACCTGCGGGCCGACTGGCGGTCAAAACTTTCGTCGGTCAATGGAATCCGGCCACGATTCGCGAAGCCTGTCAACGGGAGTTAAAACGCGGCGGGCAGATTTATTTTCTGCACAACGAAGTCGAAACCATTCAGCAAATGGCTGCGCAGATAGCGACGCTGGCTCCGCAGGCGCGGATTGCAGTGGCCCACGGCCAAATGCGTGAACGGGATTTGGAGCAGGTGATGCTGGATTTTTATCATCGGCGCTGTAATCTGCTGATTTGCACCACGATCATTGAATCCGGAATTGACGTGCCCAGCGCCAATACCATTCTGATTAACCGCGCTGATAAACTCGGGCTGGCGCAATTACATCAACTGCGTGGACGAGTCGGACGTTCGCACCATCGCGCCTATGCGTATTTGATCGTGCCGCCCAAAACCGCCATGACCACCGATGCCGTTAAACGGCTTGAGGCGATTGAGTCACTGGAGGATTTAGGCGCTGGTTTTATGTTGGCGAGTCACGATTTGGAAATTCGTGGCGCGGGCGAATTATTGGGTGAACACCAAAGCGGCCAGATTCACGAAGTCGGCTTTACCCTGTACATGGAATTACTAGAGCGGGCAGTTGCAGCGCTCAAAGCCGGAAAAATTCCGCAGCTGGATCGACCGCTGGATCATGGACCGGAGATTGATTTGCAAAGCCCGGCGCTGATTCCCGACGATTACTTGCCGGATGTCCACAGCCGGCTGATTCTGTACAAGCGGATCGCCAGCGCTAATGATGAGAGCGAATTGCGGGAGTTGCAGGTGGAAATGATCGACCGGTTTGGCTTATTACCCGCCCCGGTTAGAACTTTATTTCGGGCGACCGGCTTGAAACTGCGGGCTATGCCGATGGGGGTCAAAAAGATTGAAGCCGGCCCGAATGGCGGGCGAATCAGCTTTGGGCCGGAGCCAAATCTGGATCCGACTAAACTGGTGCGGCTGATTCAGCAACAGCCCAAGGTTTATAAACTGGATGGCAAGGATAAGCTGCGCTTTATCCGGGAATTGCCCGACGTTGAGCGGCAGGCGACAGCAGTGGAAGAGTTGCTGGATAAGATTGGGAAATATTAGGGGTTCTTCGAGGGGTTTTATCGAAGCGGATCGCCGACTCGCTCTGGAAGAACCTACTGCCGAAGCAGAGCAATCACCAGAAGGAATAACAAATTGAATAACCAATATAAATGTGCTGTCCTGTTTATCTGCATGGGCAACATTTGCCGGTCGCCGATGGCGGAAGGCGTATTCCGGCGCGTGTTGGCCGATGCCGGTCTGGTGGATCAGGTCTACGTCGATTCAGCCGGCACCCATGCCGATTATCATCCCCATGCGCCGCCTGACAGTCGCGGCCAAGCGACGGCGTTACGCCGGGGCGTGGATTTAAGCGACATTCGCGCCCGGTTGGTTGCGGCAACTGATTTTGCCGAATTTGATCATATCCTGGCGATGGATCGGGATAATCTCGCCGATTTGCTGGCTCGGTGCCGAGATGCGGAACTGCGGCAGCGCATCGGATTGCTGATGGATTTCGCGCCGGACTGGCCGGACCGGGAAGTGCCAGACCCCTATTATGGCGGGCCGGATGGCTTTGAACGGGTCATGGACATGATTGAGGCGGCAGCGCAGGGTTTGCTGGTTCATCTCCGCGAGCGCCACCGGATTTGAAGCGGCCTTTAGCGAAAAGGGGCTGAAATTTCAGCCCCTTTTGCGTTGATGGCTCGGTCAGTCCACCGGTTTGGATTCGGCAGCAGGTTCCAGCGGTGATTCAGGGATTGGCTGGGTTGATTCCAGCGCCACGGAAGCGGATTCAGTGACCGACTCCGGGGCGGACGGTTCCACCCGTTCAGCGGGTTCCGCTACGACATCAGCGATCGCTACTTCCGGTTCAGCAGCCTGTTGAACGGGTTCCTCCGGTACGGGTTCAATTTCCAGGCGGAGTTCGACCTCCAGCACGGGTTCGACCGTAGTCTCCACCACATCAATGGCAGGCTCCGCCGCAACCGGTTCAACGGGCATCACCGGCTCTATCTCGACTGCCGTTGACTCTGGCTCTGCCGACGCAATCGCATCAGCCGTCAAGGATTCATCCGCCAAGGTCGCCGGAGTGGGTTCCAAGATCTCGACCGGCGCCACGACCGCCACCGCTACAGAGTCCACGGTCTCCTCCTGGGCGTCGGGATATTCCAGGATCGAGGGCGGTGGCGCCGGCAGTTCGGTCAGATCAACCGGCGGCTCTTGCGGCGGCTCCTGGGCTATCGCGGCAGCCTTTGCCGCAGCAGCCAGGATTTCGCGGGGCAAACGGGGGCGGCCACTGCGAATGCGCCGTTGCGGGGGGAGCGGCCCGGCGACCGGCGATGGTGCGGCGACGATCGATTCAGCGGCTTTCGGCACGGTCGGAGCTATTGCGCCGGCATCGCTGCTCTCACCGGTGGCTTCCGATACTTCAGCATCAGCGGCGACAGCATCCGTCGAAGGGGGCGTATCACCGCGCCGCCGCCGCCGCCCACCGCGCCGTCCGCGCCGGTTGCGGATAGCGGCTTCTTCTTCAGACTCGGCTGAAAATTCCCCGGAACTTTCAATGGGGATGACCGCCGGTTCGAGTATGGGTTTGGGTTCCCGCCGCGCTGCTTCAGTTTCAGTGATAGGCGTCGGCGCAGCAGCAACCGGTTCGGGAACGACGGGCGCGGCGACCGGTTTGGCGACCGGCGCCTCCGCTGCCGATTCAGCCTCGGTGCGCCGGCCTGGACGATCGCGGCGTTGTCGATCCGGCTTGGGCGGACGGGGTCCCGCTTTGGCGGCGGGACGCTCCTCTTTGGCCGGTTGTGGCGGCTGCCCGAACAGGTTACCCCACAGCCAGCCAAAGAAACTGGGGTTGACTTCGGGTTTGGCGGTAGGAACGGGTGGAGGCGGTGGAACCGGCGTCGTCGGGGCGACGCTCTTGACCATCGCTTCCTCGCCGGCGTCCCGGGCCGCCGCGCCGGTCGGTGGCTCGTACTGCTCCTCGTAGTCCTCAGCCAGGTTGTACGACAACCGCTGAGTTTCCGACAACTCGTCGGTGCGCAGCCGACTGAGTTTGAAATGGGGGGTATCCAGGGTTTGATTGGGAATCAGCAGCACCCCAACCCGGTGGCGCTGCTCCATGGCGCGGATCGCGTCGCGCTTTTCGTTGAGCAGGAAGGTGGCGACCTTGACCGGCAATTGCACCACCACCCGCCCGGTGCGATCTTTCATCGCTTCTTCCTGGATCAACCGCAAGACGCTCAGGGCCAGCGATTCGACATTGCGGATCGTACCCTGACCATTGCAGCGCGGGCAGATCACATGGCTGGCCTCATCCAACGAGGGCCGTAGCCGCTGCCGCGACATTTCCAGCAGGCCGAAGCGGGAAATCCGCCCAACCTGGACCCGGGCGCGATCCATTTTCAGCGCCTCGCGCAACCGGGTTTCCACTTCACGCTGATTGCGGGCGACGCTCATATCGATGAAATCAATGACAATCAGTCCACCCAGGTCGCGCAACCGCATTTGCCGGGCGACTTCGTCAGCGGCTTCCAGATTGGTGGTCAGCGCGGTTTCTTCGATGTCGCTGCCCTTGGTGGCGCGGGCCGAATTGACGTCCACCGAGACCAGCGCCTCGGTGTAATCAATCACGATCCCCCCGCCGGAAGGCAGGCTGACCTCGCGCTGATAGGCAGTTTCGATCTGCGATTCAATCTGGAAACGGGTGAAGAGCGGAATGCTGTCCTGATAGGGCTTGAGCTTGTTCAGATTATGCGGCATTACCTGCTGCATGAAGTCCTGGGCCTGACGGTAGACCGCAGTGTTGTCGACCAGGATTTCGCCGATATCAGCGCGCAAATAATCCCGCAAGGCGCGAATGATGATGTTGCTTTCCTGGTAGATCAGGAACGGGGCTTTTTTCTGGGGGGCGGCGGTTTCAATCGCCCGCCATAAATTCAGCAGATAATCCAGATCCCATTGCAATTCTTCCTGCGAGCGGCCAACGCCAGCGGTTCGCACGATTAGGCCCATGCCATCGGGGATGTCGAGGCTGCTCATCGCCTCACGCAATTCCTGGCGGTCTTCACCCTCAATTCGCCGCGATACCCCGCCAGCGCGAGGATTATTCGGCATCAGCACCAGGTAGCGGCCGGCCAGACTGATAAAGGTGGTGAGCGCCGCGCCCTTGTTGCCGCGCTCCTCTTTCTCCACCTGAATCATGATCTCCTGACCTTCGCGGATCGCCTCGCGGATGCTAGGGCGGTTGCTTTCGGCGTGGGGATCGAAGTAGCTGCGATTGATTTCCTTGAACGGCAGGAAGCCATGCCGGTCGGCGCCATACTCGACAAAGGCCGCTTCCAGCGCCGGTTCAATCCGGGTGACGCGAGCTTTATAAATGTTGGATTTTTTCTGCTCCCGCGAGGGAGTTTCAATGTCAAGGTCATACAAACGCTGGCCGTCCACCATGGCCACGCGCAACTCTTCCTGCTGAGTTGCATTAATCAGCATTCTTTTCATTAGGTTAGCTTCCTTGCGCTCGACCATCGCCGGCAGTGACGGAGTTGTCGCCGTGGGCGTGGCTGGGATGAGAAACGGCCCGAGGGAGGTAAGGTCCAGAACGTCGGGCGAACCCCGATACGCCTTAAGGTCGTGACAGCCGGCTGGGAGCGCGGTTAAGAGCCGCTCAAAAGGGAGCGAGCGACTGGTGAGTCCGTTGAACAAACCCCGCCCGCCGGATCACTGGCGTGCGGGTGCGAAAACCGAGTATCGTTATTTATCCAGTTTCGCCGGCCCCTGGGGCCATCGGCGACAACGCCCGCAACTATAACAGTCCGATCCATAGGCTTCAAACTAATGCCTGATTCCCCCGCCGCCGGCGGTGTGCGCTATTTGGAAATTACCGCCGATTACGCCGGCCAGCGCCTCGACAATTTTCTGCTGCGCGAACTCAAAGGTGCGCCCAAAAGCCTGATTTACCGCATCTTGCGCAAGGGTGAAGTCCGGTTGAATGGCGGGCGGGTTCAACCGGATCGCCGCCTGCAAACCGGCGACCGGTTGCGGATTCCCCCGGTGCGACTCGGCGAACCGGATGCACGGCCGTTGCGCCCGCCGCCGGCGCTGGCCGAGCAATTACGCAATGCGGTGCTGTATGAGGATCGCGAGATTCTGGTGCTGGATAAACCGGCCGGGCTGGCGGTGCATAAGGGCAGCGGCCTCGATTACGGGGTGATTGAGTTGCTGCGGGCCATGCGCCCCGACGAGCCGTTTCTGGAACTGGCTCACCGCTTGGATCGCGATACCAGCGGCTGTCTGACGCTGGCCCGGACCGCTGCCGCGTTAAGGCTGATTCAGGAGGCGTTCCGGGCCGGGCAAGTCGAAAAACGCTATCTGGCCCTGGTTTCCGGCTATTGGAATCATGGCCCGCGGGAAGTCAATCAGCCATTGCGCCGCAACGTGCTGCGGAGCGGCGAACGAATGGTCGAAGTTCTGGAGGACGGCAAGCCGGCCCGGACCCGCTTTGATCCGGTGAGTCTGTTCAAGCCGGCCTCGCTGCTGGAAGCGCGGATTGAGACGGGCCGCACCCATCAGATTCGGGTTCATGCCGCCCATGTCGGTCACCCCCTGGCCGGCGATGATAAATACGGCGATGCGGGATTCAACCGGCTGATGGCGGAACAGTACGGTTTGCGCCGCCTGTTTCTGCACGCGCATAGTTTAAGTCTGCCGCTAGGCGGGCGTGAGATTGCGGTCAGCGCCCCGCTGGATGATGAATTGAAAACCGTGCTGAGCCGTCTGAGTTCGGCCCATCAACGTAAAACCTAGAGAGTAACCATGGCTGACCTGAATCCGAATCTTCCCGGCGATGATCGCTGGGCGCGCGAGGCTTTAACTCAATTGGCGTTTGCCGCAGTGACTGAACAACGACGGGCGCGACGCTGGGGAATTTTCTTCAAATTCCTGTTTTTTGGCTATCTGGTCGGATTACTGGTGCTGGCCTGGCCGGATAGTCTCGATACGACGGCAATGACCGCATCTGCTAAAAAACATACGGCGCTGGTTCGCATCGACGGGTTGATTTCAAGCAGCACAGAAGCCAGTGCTAAAAATATAATTGAAGCCCTGCGCAAAGCTTTTAAGGACGATAAAACCGCCGGGGTTATTCTGGAAATCAACAGTCCCGGCGGCAGTCCGGTCCAGTCCGGCGAGATTTACGATGAGATTCAAAAACTCCGTCAGCAATATCCGAAAATCCCGGTTCATGCCGTGACCAGCGATGTCTGCGCTTCGGGCGGTTATTACATTGCGGCGGCGGCGCAGAATATCTACGCCAATAAAGCCAGCATTGTCGGCTCCATCGGGGTGCGAATGGACAGTTTCGGCTTTACCGATGCAATCGCCAAATTGGGCGTAGAACGGCGGGCTTATACTGCCGGGAGCAATAAAGACTTCCTCGACCCGTTCAAGCCGGTCAATCCAGAGGAAGTCAAGCATTTACAGGGAATGCTGGACGCCATTCACCAGCAATTCATTACGGCGGTGAAACAGGGCCGGGGCGAACGGTTGAAGGATAACCCCGACGTGTTTAGCGGACTGATGTGGACTGGTGAACAAGGCGTCGGCTTGGGACTGGTCGATGCGCTGGGCGGCACTCGCTCGGTCGCTGAAGAGGTGATCAAGGAAAAAACCATTGTCGATTACACCAAACACACCCACTGGCTGGACCGGTTGTTTGATGAAACCCAGGTTAGTTTAAGCACAGCCTTGCGGAGTGGATTAGGCATGGATGGTATGGCGCAGTGGCGATAATCTACCCGGAATCGCAACCATCGCGGTTCAACTTGACCTGCAGGAGAACAACGAATGTCTGCCCAACTCAAATCCCACTGGCTTTCGGTGCCCGACTATCTGGCCTTTGAAGAAAACAGCGAGATCAAGCATGAATATATCAATGGCGAAATTTACGCAATGGCTGGAACCAGTGTCCTGCATAACCGGATTACTCTTAATCTAGCCGGACGGTTGATGATTCATCTGCTCTGCGCGGATCGCCCTGTGAAGTTTTTGTTGTCGACGTCAAGCTGCATTTGCAGCAATTGAGGCAGGACATTTTCTATTACCCGGATGTCATGGTTTGTTGCGATCCAAACGACTGCGAACCGTATTATCGCACCCGGCCCTGCCTGGTTGTGGAAGTGCTATCCAGTGGGACGGCCCGGGTCGATCAGCGGGAAAAACAGTTTGCCTACACTCGGCTGGACAGTCTGCAAGGCTATTTAATCCTCGATCAGGATCGGATCCGCGCCACGGTGCACTGGCGTGAAGGCAGCGAATGGCGACTGACCGAATTTCTCGATCCGGCGGCGGAATTGACCTTGCCGTGCGCCAATCTGACCGTCCGCCTGGGGGAGCTTTACGAAGGAACCGGACTACCGGAGCCGGCGCTGGCTGTGGTATCGCCATAAGCGCTGTTGCGCCGCTGCGGAAATCACAGCACCATCACGCCCGTCGCCTCCAGCATCCGGGTCAACCGGATCAACGGCAACCCGATCAGACTGGTTGGATCAGCGCCTTCCAGCCGCTCGAACAGGGCAATGCCCAACCCCTCGGATTTGAAGCTGCCAGCGCATTGATAAGGCTGCTCCCGCTGCAAATAGGCTTCGATCATCGCGGGCGTCAGCGCCCGAAAGACGACTCGGAACTCCTCGACCGCAACTTGCCGGTGGCCGCTGGCGCTGTCCAGCAGGCACAGTCCGGTGTAGAAAACCACGGTTCGCCCCGCCGCCCGCTGTAATTGCGCCACGGCTTGTTCATGATCGCCGGGCTTGCCGATGATCGCGTCATCCAGCACTGCGACCTGATCCGAACCAACGATCAAGGCCGCCGGCTGTTGTCGGGCGACTGCCGCCGCCTTTGCTTTCGCCAGACGGGCGACCAGCGCCGGCGCAGTTTCCTCCGGGAGGCGAGTTTCATCGACGTTCGGTGCGGCTACCGCAAATGGCAATCCCAGGCGCGCTAGCAGTTCACGACGGAAGGACGACGTAGACGCCAGAATCAGGCGGCGACCATCAGGCAGGGTTGGAGACATTGGGCGATGAATCCTCGGTCAATGGTGAATTAAGTACTCCGCATTGTGCGGGAGTCTGCTTTCATTTTGACAGCTATCGGGCAGGTCTATATCATTCCGCGCCTTATGCCGACCCCACCACTCCCCGCTAGAATCAATCCTTGGCAACTGGCTGCAGAAGACGGTCGGTTGACCGGCGATTTGGCGCTGGACAACCTGCCGCGACTGATGGCGATCGTGAACCAGGCTGGCGGCGTCGTCAGCATCGATCTGGCGGCGGGGAAAGATGCGCAAGGATTGCCGTTCATTGTCGGACGGCTGCAAACTGAAGTGGAGCTGACCTGCCAGCGCTGTCTGGGGCCGTTGCAATGGCCTCTGGACGTGGCAGTCCGGCTGGCATTGGTTCACGCCGAGGCTGAGGCCGATCGCCTGCCTGACGATTATGAACCGCTGCTGGCTCCTGCGGATGGCGCGATGGCGGTCGCTGATCTGGTGGAAGATGAATTATTGCTGGCCTTGCCCCAAATTCCCCGCCATGCGGATCAGCGGGAATGCGAGGCCCACGGTTACGGAGCGCCTGATCCGGCGTTCATTGCGGAGCAACGCCGGCCTTTTAAGTTGTTGGCGTCGCTGTTACCCGATTCCAAGAGGAGCAGTTAAGTCATGGCTGTACAAAAAAGTCGCAAAACGCCTTCCAAGCGCGGGATGCGCCGTTCCCACGACGCGCTGACCACCGCGACGTTATCGACGGATAGCGTTTCTGGCGAGTTGCATCGCCGTCATCATGTGACTCCCAAGGGTTTCTACCGGGGTCGCCAAGTGATCAACGAGCCGGTTGCGGCGGAAAGCGAAGAATAACCGCCATCCTCATGCCCCAGTTCGCTTGCCTCCCGGTCTGGCTGCAATGACCGACTTGCCCGCTCCATGACCCGCCCTCTCACCATTGCCCTGGATGGTATGGGCGGCGATATTGGCCCTGAAGTGGTGGTGCCTGCGGCATTGCGAGTGCTGACCGCTGCTGATCGCCCGTTGCGATTGATCCTGGTCGGGCAGGACGACATCCTGACCGCCCAACTCGCCCGCCTCAAGGCCAAGGATCATCCCGGCATTGTGGTCCGCCACGCCTCGCAGTTGGTGAGGATGGATGAATCGCCCGCCCAGGCGCTGCGGGTCAAGAAAGACTCCTCAATGCGGGTGGCGATCAACCTGGTCAAGCAGGGGGAAGCCGATGCTTGCGTCAGCGCCGGCAATACCGGGGCGCTGATGGCTACCTCCCGCTTCGTGCTTAAAACTCTGTCCGGCATTGATCGCCCGGCGATTTGCACCACCTTGCCCACCGTGCGCGGCCATACCCGGGTTCTCGACCTGGGCGCCAACGTCGACAGCAAGGCCGATCACCTGCTCCAATTCGCGGTGATGGGATCAGTGCTGGCCGAGGTCAACGGCATTGAGCATCCCCGGGTCGGGCTGTTGAACATTGGTGAAGAAGACATCAAGGGCAATGAACAGGTCCGCGACGCCGCCCGCCTGCTAGCCGCCAGCGATCTAAATTACATTGGGTTCGTTGAAGGCGACGGGATCTATCAGGACGATGTGGACGTGGTGGTGTGCGACGGCTTTGTCGGCAACATTGCGCTCAAGAGCAGTGAAGGCGTCGCTAAACTGGTTCGGCATTACCTGACCGACGAATTCAAGCGTAACCCGCTGACGCGACTGGCCGGACTGATCGCTTTGCCAGTCTTGCGGGCCTTTGGCCGCAAGATCGATCCGCGCCGCCACAACGGCGCCAGCTTGCTCGGCTTACAGAGCATTGTCATCAAGAGCCACGGCGGCGCTGACGCCCTGGCGTTCGCTAACGCTATTCAAGTAGCGATGCTGGAAGTGGCGCAGGCGGTGCCCCAGCGGATCGCCGCCCATCTGGCCACTCTCCACGCTGCGAGGCAAGCGCTTTGAACTACGCCAGAATCACCGGAACCGGCGGCTATCTGCCGGAAAAGGTGCTGACCAACGCTGATCTTGAACAACTGATCGAGACCACGGCGGACTGGATCGTCGAACGCACTGGGGTTGAGGAGCGCCATATCGCCGCGCCGGGGGAGACGACCTGCGATCTGGCCGAACACGCTTCCCGCCGGGCGTTGGCCGCTGCGGGACTGGAGCCTCGCGATATTGATTTGATTATCCTCGGCACCACCACCCCCGATCATGTGTTTCCCAGCGTCGCCAGCCAGTTGCAGCACCGGCTCGGCTGCTATGGCGGCCCGGCCTTTGATGTGCAAGCAGTTTGCACCGGCTTCGTCTACGCTTTGGATATTGCCAGCCGGTTCATTCGCACCGGCGCGTCCCGGCGGGCGCTGGTGGTGGGGGCGGATACCTTCACCCGGATCATCGACTGGCAGGATCGCGGCACCTGCATCCTGTTTGGCGACGGGGCCGGGGCGGTGGTGCTGGAAGAATCGGATGAACCGGGGATTATTGACAGCCGGTTGGGCGCGGACGGACGCTACAAGGAGTTGCTGTGGGTGCCGTCCGGCGTATCCAGTGGCTATGAGCAGACCCGTCAGAATGCCGCCTTTGTCGAAATGCGCGGCAGTGAAGTTTTCAAAGTGGCGGTGACGACGCTCAAGGACATCGCCGAACAGATTTTGAGCGCCAACCAGATGACGGTTGCCGATGTAAACTGGCTGATCCCGCACCAGGCCAACCGCCGCATTCTGGCGGCCACCGCCAAGCGACTGGGTTTACCGACGGAGCGTATGATTGACTGTGTGCGCACCCACGGCAACACCTCAGCGGCGTCGGTGCCGCTGGCCCTGGATGTGGCGGTGCGCGACGGCCGCATCCAGCGCGGCGATACCGTGCTGCTGGAAGGCTTCGGCGGTGGTTTCACTTGGGGCGCGGCGTTGCTCAAGTATTAGCGGAGAGACTGGATCATGACCCTGCAAGGTGAAATCGCGCTGGTGACCGGGGCTAGTCGTGGAATTGGCCAGGCCATTGCCCATGAGTTGGGACAACGGGGCGCAACTGTGATCGGCACGGCGACCACCGAGACCGGCGCTGAAGCGATCACCCGGGATTTACAGGAATACGGGATCGCCGGACGTGGCCTGTGCTTGAACGTGACCGATCCGGCGGTAGTCGATGCGGTCGTCAAGGCGACGGCGCAGGAGTTTGGCCCGCTGACCATTCTGGTCAACAATGCCGGCGCGACCCGCGATAATCTGTTGCTGCGGATGAAAGAAGAGGAATGGGCCACGATCATCGACACTGACCTGTCTTCGGTCTATCGGCTGAGCAAAGCGGTCTTGCGCGGGATGATGAAAGTCCAGCGCGGGCGAATTATCAACATCGCATCGGTGGTTGGCGTCACGGGCAGCGCCGGTCAGGCCAACTACGCGGCGGCCAAAGCGGGCGTTCTCGGCTTTACCAAGTCATTGGCCCGTGAGGTCGGCTCGCGCAACATCACGATTAATGCGGTAGCTCCGGGCTGGATCGAGACCGACATGACCCGGAATCTGCCGGAGGCGCAGCGTCGGGCGTTGTTGGAGACGATCCCGCTGCAACGACCGGGCGAACCGCAGGAGGTCGCTAAGGTCGTGGCGTTTCTGGCCTCGGCGGATGCGTCCTACATCACCGGCGAGACCGTGCATGTCAACGGCGGGATGTATATGGCGTGACTACAGCGAACAGCTAGAATGACAACATCTGCGCTGGCCGGGCGGGGTAGGCGGCGCTGGAACCGGAAACTGCCGTATCCCGGAATAGATCGCGAGACCGTTTCAGGATTTGCGTCAATGCGTGAAAGCTCCGCCGGATTTTGTCTGCTGGCAAAGGCGGGTTCGAATTGAAACAACGAGGAAGCAAACCATCATGACTGACATCAGCAACATCGAAGCGCGCGTCAAAAAAATCATTATTGAGCAACTGGGGGTGAAGGAAGAACAAGTCACTACTGACGCTCATTTTGTCGAGGACTTGGGTGCCGATTCCCTGGATACCGTAGAACTGGTGATGGCGTTGGAAGAGGAGTTTGAACTGGAAATTCCCGACGAGGACGCCGAGAAAATCACCACGGTACAGCAAGCGGTTGACTATATCGCGGCGCATCTCGGTTGAGGGTGTCGTTTTCATCCCCGCGTCCGGCGGGGGCAGTCGCCGCGGCCATCTTTGGAGGCCGTGGCTTTTTTTTTCAGTTTTTAGCGCAGCGCGAACGAGGATAGCTCCGTGGCCAAACGGCGCGTGGTAGTAACTGGCATGGGTTTGGTATCTCCGGTCGGCAGCGCTGTGGAAACGGCCTGGAGACACATTCTGGCCGGGCGCAGCGGGATTGGCCCGATTACCGCTTTTGACGCCAGCAGTTATCCGGTGCGGATCGGCGGGGCGGTCAAGGACTTTCAGGTTGAGCAGTACCTGAATCCCAAGGAAGCCCGGAAGATGGATGCCTTCATTCATTACGGGATCGGCGCCGCGGTGCAGGCGTTCCGCGATTCCGGGCTGGAGATTACCGAGGCTAACGCGGAACGGGTCGGGACTTTTATCGGTTCCGGGATTGGTGGCCTGCCGGGCATTGAAGAGGGCCATGTTTCGTTCCTCAAGGGCGGACCGCGCAAGCTGACCCCGTTTTTTGTTCCCCGCAGCATCATCAACATGGTTTCCGGCAACCTGTCGATCCTGTACGGGATCAAGGGGCCGAATCTGGCGGTGGTTACGGCCTGCACCACCGGCACTCACAGCATCGGCCTGGCCGGGCGGTTGATCGCTTATGGCGATGCCGATGTGATGCTGGCCGGCGGCGCGGAAATGGCGACGACTCCGACTGGACTGTGCGGTTTCGCTGCGGCCCGCGCCTTGTCCAGCCGCAATGACCAGCCGGAGCAAGCCAGTCGGCCGTGGGATAAAGATCGCGATGGTTTTGTGTTAAGCGATGGGGCCGGGGTGGTGGTGTTGGAAGAATACGAACACGCCCGGCAGCGTGGAGCGCGGATTTACGCCGAGTTGATCGGATTCGGGATGAGCGGCGACGCTTATCACATGACCCTGCCGCAGCCGGATGGCGATGGCGCGCGGCGAGCCATGCTCAACGCATTGCGCGATGCCGGGATCAATCCCGAGGCAGTGGACTACATCAACGCCCACGGCACCTCGACTCCAGCAGGCGACAAGATCGAAAGCGATGCGGCCAAAGCCGTGTTTGGCGATTACGCTTACCGGTTGGCGATGAGTTCTACCAAGTCGATGACCGGCCATTTGCTGGGTGCGGCGGGCGGAGTCGAGGCGATCTTTGCGGTGCTGGCGATCCGCGATCAGGTGGCTCCGCCGACCATTAATCTCGATCACCCGGAACCGGGTTGCGATTTGAACTATGTGCCGCACACCGCACAGGAACGGCGGATCAAGGTTGCGCTGTCCAATTCCTTCGGCTTTGGCGGCACCAACGGCACTGTGGCATTCCGGGCGCTGGATTAAGCCGCTGCGCCCAGTGCGCTGATTGAGGCGAGAGCAGCATGGCGGGTTCTATCTGGCTGCGCCGACTGGTGCTGACTGTGGCGGCGCTGGCGCTGATCTTTGGCCCGGCGCTGTATCTGGTTTACGCCGATTACCGCACCTTCATTGACGCCCCGCTCGGCGTTCCCGGCAGCGGTCTGACCTTGGAGGTCAAGCCGGGAATGGGGATCGGCGCTATCGCCCGCGAATTGCAGCGGCAGCCGGGCCTGTTGCGCTCGACGATCTATCTGGAAGCCTACGCCCGGTGGAGTGGATTGGCCCCACGGCTGAAAGCGGGCGAATACGCGCTCATTCCCGGCATGACTCCCCGCAGCCTGCTGGAGCGGATCGTCGCCGGCCAAGTGATCCAGTACCCGCTGACCATCGTCGAAGGCTGGACCTTCCGGCAACTGCGTCAGGCGCTGGCAGAACAGCCGAAAATCGCGCACACCCTGCAACAACTCGATGACGCGGCGATCATGGCCCGGCTGGGGCGACCCGGCGTCCATCCCGAAGGGCGATTCTTCCCTGATACTTACCATTTTCCCGCGGGGACCCGCGATGAAGCGCTGCTGCGGCGGGCGTTGACCACGATGGATCAGCGGCTGGCGGCAATCTGGGATCAGCGGGTGTCCAACCTGCCCTTGCGCGATGCCAAGCAGGCGCTGATTCTGGCCTCAATCGTCGAAAAGGAAACCGGGCAGGCCGGGGAACGGGCGCAGATCGCCGGCGTCTTTATCCGGCGTTTGCAAAAAGATATGCCGCTGCAAACCGATCCGACGGTGATTTATGGCCTGGGCGCGGCATTTGACGGCGACCTGCGCCGGCAGGATCTGCTGACCGATACGCCCTATAACACCTATACCCGGAAAGGCTTGCCGCCGACGCCGATTGCGTTGCCCGGCGCGGCGGCGCTGCTGGCGGTGGTTCAGCCCGCATCCGGCGATGCGCTGTACTTCGTCGCTAATGGCGCAGGCGGCCATGTGTTCTCCCGGACCCTGGAAGAACATAACCAGGCGGTTCAACGCTATCAGCTCAAGGCAAAATAAGATGGCGGGCCGGTTCATCACCGCCGAAGGCAGTGAAGGCGCGGGTAAAACCACGCAACTGGCGTTTATGCGCGACTTTCTGGAGCGGCAGGGCTACCCGGTTACGTTGACCCGCGAACCTGGCGGCACCGGTCTGGGCGAGGAGTTGCGTTCTCTGCTGCTCGCACATCGCGATGACGGGATGGCGTTGACCACTGAAACCCTGTTGATGTTCGCCGCCCGGGCGGAACATCTGGATCGGGTGATCCGTCCGGCGCTGGAGGAGGGACATTGGGTGTTGTGTGACCGGTTCACCGACACCACCTATGCTTATCAGGGCGGCGGACGGGGTTTGCCGATAGCGCAGATTGCGATTCTCGAAAACTGGGTGCAGGGCGACCTCCGCCCGGATTTAACCCTGCTATTGGATTTGCCGGTCGCCGTGGGGCTGGCCCGGGCCGGGAAGCGCGGCATGGCGGATCGCTTTGAACGGGAAACAGTGGAGTTTTTCGAGCGGGTACGGACGGTTTATCTGGGCCGGGCCGGGCAAGCGCCAGAGCGTTACCGGATTGTGGACGCAGCCCAACCGATTGAGACGGTCCGGGTTCAGGTCGAAAGCCTGCTCACCCAATGGCTGGAGCGTGATTGATGGATGAGCATT
Organism: Gammaproteobacteria bacterium; assembly: GCA_020846135.1. GTDB lineage: Bacteria > Pseudomonadota > Gammaproteobacteria > Competibacterales > Competibacteraceae > RXIV01. The sequence continues at coordinate 36,084 of JADLEK010000024.1, read as the reverse complement.
TGCCTTGGCATGAGCCACTGTGGCGGCAGATTCAGCAGCGCCATGCTGCGGGGCGGCTGCCTCATGCCCTGTTGTTGGCCGGGCTTGCCGGACTGGGCAAGCTGATTTTCGCCCGTCGGCTGGCTCAATCGCTGTTGTGCGAGTCGCCGACTGCGGAAGGCGACGGTTGCAGGCAATGCCGGAGTTGTCGGCTGTTCCGGGCCGGCAGTCATCCCGATTATAGCGTGGTCCAGCCGGAAGAGGAGCAGAAAAGCGCGGAGAACGATCCGTCCACCGGGGAAACACGGGAAGCGTCCGGCAGTAGCAAAAAGAAAAAGAGCAAGGTCATCAAGATTGACCAGATTCGCACGCTCTGCGCCTTTCTCGGCCATACTGCCCAGTACGGCGGCTACAAAATCGCCCTGCTGGAGCCGGCGGATCAGTTGAACGTCAACGCCGCCAACAGCCTGCTAAAGACGCTGGAAGAGCCGCCGGGAACCTGTCTGCTGCTGCTGGTTGCCGCCCGTCCGGCCCGATTGCCGGCTACGGTGCGCAGCCGTTGCCAACTCATCCGCTTTGACCGACCGGCGCTGGAACTGGCTTTGCCCTGGCTGACGGCGCGGATCAGCGGCGGGCTGAAGCCGGCGGACGTGCTGGAGGTCGCCGGTGGATCGCCGCTGACGGCGCTGCGCTATGCCGAAGGGGATCGCTGGCAACGGCGACGGGATCTGGCTGAGAATTACGACCGGCTACTGACCGGGCGGCTGGATCCGATTCAGGCGGCGGAGCAGTGGACGCAGGGGGATTTGGCGGAGAATCTGCGCTGGCTGATCGGTTGGCATACCGACCTGATTCGGCTTAGGATGAACGCCACAGATCAGCCGAATCCCGAACCGCTACATTTAAATCATCCTGATCTGCGATCCTTGTTGCAGCGCTGGGCGGCCCGGCCCGCGCCGCGAGTCCTGTTTGAGCGGCTGGATGCAGCAGTTCGGCTGCATACCCTGTGTACTACTGCCCAAGTCAATGCGCCGCTGCTGCTGGAAGCGTTTCTCAGCGAGGCCGCCGGCGATCGTGAATCCAGCGTCCCCCGGACGCCCGTTTAAGGAAGGTTAAACTCATGGCGGCACCTCCGCGGCAAGGCGTCATTTCGCTCGCCATCAAGGACAAGGCGATGTTGCATTCCAGCTTCATGTCTTTCGTCAAGAGCGGCGGGATCTTCATCCCGACTGAACGCTCCTTTGAACTGGGCGATGAGGTATTTTTGCTGCTGACCCTGCTGGAAGACCCGGAGCGCTTCGCTATTACCGGCAAGGTGGTCTGGATCAACTACCGGACCACCCCCGGCGGGCGGCAGGTGGGCGTCGGCATCCAGTTTGGCGGCGCCGACAGCGTCCGGCTCCAGAAGAAAATCGAAGCGCTGCTGGCCGGCTACACCCGCGCCGATCAGCCGACCAATACGATGTAAGGCGGCGGATTTCTCCATGCTTGCTGATTCCCATTGTCATCTGGACCGACTCGATCTCACCCGGGTTGCCGACGGTCTGGCGGGGGTGCTGGCCGCCGCCAAAGCGCAGGGCGTGACCCGGTTGTTGAGCGTAGCGACTGATCTCGAAAGCGGCCCGGCGCTGGCCCGGTTGATCGAACCTTATTCGCAGATTGCGCGGTCGGTCGGGGTGCATCCCGGCGAAGACCGTGCTCGCCCACCCACTGTGGCGGAGCTGGTGGCGCTAGGTCAGGAATCGCGGGTGGTCGCCATCGGCGAAACCGGGCTGGATTATCACTATGGCGCAGACAGCGCCGCCCGCCAGCAGGACTGGTTTCGCATCCACATCGCCGCCGCCCGCCAGTTGAGCAAGCCGCTGATCGTGCATAGCCGCACGGCCCGCGAAGACACCTTGCGGCTGCTGGCCGAGGAAGGCGCAGCGGAAGTCGGCGGGGTCCTGCACTGTTTCACCGAGGACTGGGCGATGGCGGAGCAGGCGCTGGAGCTGAATTTTTACGTTTCCTTCTCCGGCATCGTCACCTTCAAAAATGCCAAACCCATTCAGGACGCGGCCCGGCGAATGCCGGTGGATCGGTTGCTGGTGGAAACCGACTCGCCTTATCTGGCCCCAATCCCGCACCGGGGTAAACCGAATCAACCGGCCTGGGTGCGCCATGTGGCGGAATTTGTCGCCCAGTTGCGCGGACAGTCGCTGGAGCAGATTGCGGCGATCACGACCGCTAACTATCTGCGGCTGTTCGGGTTACAGGCGGAGGCGGCGTGAATCATTCCGCATTGCGCGACCGGATTCGCCGCTGCCTGCATCCGACCCATCAGATCGAAACCGTGACCGGTGATTATGCAGTCGCCGGGATCGCTGCCGAGCAACGAACCCTGACCCCGGCGGCGGTGCTGGCGCCGCTGATCGAGCGGCCTGATGGCTACACGGTATTGCTGACCCAGCGCACCGCTCACTTGGAGCATCACCCCGGCCAGATCAGTTTTCCCGGCGGCCGGGCTGAAGCCGAAGACGCTAGCCCGGTGGAAACCGCGTTACGCGAGGCGGAAGAGGAGATTGGCCTGGATCGTCGGCATGTGGTCGAAATCGCCGGCTTTCTGGATTTGTATCAGACCGTGACCGGGTTTCTGATCACGCCAGTAGTCGGATTCGTCACCCCGCCATTCGAGTTAAAACTGGATGCTTTCGAGGTTGCCGAGGCGTTTGAGGTACCGCTCGATTTCATTCTGGACCCTCGTCATCACGAACAGCACAGCATGGACTATCAGGGCCAGCCGCGCCGTTACTACGTCATCCCCTACGAAAACCGTTTTATCTGGGGCGCGACTGCGGCGATGCTGGTCGGCTTTGCCCGCCGACTGGCCGGCAATCCGCCGCTACTGGCCTGAAACAGAATTGTCGCTGGCCGCGCCCCGGTGGTAGACGAACTGCCGCAGCAGAAATTCCTCCTCTTTCGGGGTCAGGTCAAAGCGCAGACTAGCCTGTTCAACGGTTTGCAGAGTGCAATGCCCGCCTTGCTCAATCAGCCACTGGAACGCCCGGCGCAGTGCTTCGCCTTCAGGAATCAGCGGTTTTAGCATGATGATCTCCCGGGCTGATGGCTTCAACGCGCAGAATGGCGCGATGTTTGCGTTGATACCGGTTTTACGGTTTTATCCCAATTCTCCGCTTATTTTAGCGGTCTTTGATCTCTCACTGGCGGAACTACCGCCGCACTTTCCAGGAGTTGTTTACACCATGGCTGACGATTTCAACGAACGCGCTTTGCGCTACCACCGGATGCCTCCCTACGGCAAGATCGAAGTCACGCCGACCAAGCCGCTGGCCAATCAGCGCGATCTGGCGCTGGCCTACTCGCCGGGGGTCGCCGCCGCCTGTGAAGTGATTGTCGAGGATCCGCGCGAAGTCTCCACCGTCACCGCCCGTGGCAATCTGGTGGCGGTGATTACCAATGGCACTGCGGTTCTCGGTCTGGGCGACATCGGCCCGCTGGCCGCCAAGCCGGTCATGGAAGGCAAGGGGGTGTTGTTCAAGAAGTTCGCCGGCATCGATGTGTTTGACATCGAAATCAATGAGCATGATCCCGACAAATTGGTGGAAATCATCGCCAGTCTGGAGCCGACTTTTGGTGGGATCAATCTGGAGGACATCAAGGCCCCCGAATGCTTCCAGGTCGAGCGTCAGTTGCGCGACCGGATGAAAATTCCGGTGTTTCATGATGATCAGCACGGCACCGCCATTATTACCGCCGCCGCAGTATTGAATGCGCTGTTGCTGGTCGGCAAGGAGATGAGCCAGGTGAAAGTCGTCACCTCCGGGGCCGGCGCGGCGGGCATTGCCTGTCTCGATCTGCTGGTCGGGCTGGGTCTGAATCGCAGCAACGTCATCGTGTGCGACAGTCGGGGCGTGATCTATCAGGGCCGGGGTCCGCTGGATCCGGAGAAGGCCGCTTATGCTGCGGATACCCCGGCGCGCACCCTGGCGGATGCCATTGTCGGCGCGGATGTGTTTCTCGGTCTGTCCAAGGCAGGCGTATTGACCGGCGAAATGGTCAAAACCATGGCCTCCAGACCGCTGATTCTGGCGCTGGCCAATCCGGTCCCGGAAATCATGCCGGAAGAAGCTAAGGCCGCCCGGCCCGATGCGATCATCGCCACAGGTCGTTCCGACTATCCCAACCAGGTCAACAACGTCCTCTGCTTTCCCTACATCTTCCGGGGTGCGCTGGATGTGGGTGCGACCACCATCAATCAGGAGATGCAACTGGCCTGCGTCCGCGCCTTGGCCGAACTGGCGTTTGAGCCGCACTCCCAGGAAGAAACTGCGGCTTACGGCGACCAGCCGATCAGTTTCGGGCCGGAGTATCTGATCCCCAAACCGTTCGAGTCGCGCTTGTTGCTGACCCTGCCGCTGGCGGTCGCCAAGGCGGCGATGGACAGTGGGGTCGCCACCCGTCCGATTGAGGATTTCGCCGCCTACCGCACCCAACTCAGCCAGCGGGTATACCGCTCCGGCCTGATCATGCGTCCGGTGTTCAACCGCGCCAAGGCCGATCCGAAGCGGGTGATTTACGCCCAGGCCGAAGAAGAGCGGATGTTGTGGGCGGTGCAGGGGGTGGTTGAAGATGGACTGGCTCGGCCTATCCTCATCGGGCGGCGCTGGCGGATCGAGCAGCGCATCGCTGAACTGGGCTTGCGGATTCGTCCCGATCAGGACTTTGAAGTGATCGATCCGCAGAACAATCCGTATTACGAGGAATGCTGGCAGGAATACCATCGGTTGCGTGGGCGCTACGGGGTTGACCCCAACAAGGCCCGGGTCCGGGTCAATACCCGCGCCACGGTGATTGGGGCTTTGCTGCTGCGGCTCGGCCACGGCGATGCCCTGTTATGCGGGATGATCGGCGGCTATCCCGATCACATTGAGTATGTGCTGGACATCATCGGTCTGCGGGAAGGAGTCAAGACCCCGGCGGCGATGAACATGCTGATCACCTCGCACGGGCCGCTGTTTTTCTGCGATACCGATATCAACGCTGATCCTACCGCCGAGCAAATCGCCGACATCACCTTGTTGGCGGCGGAGGAAGTCGCTCGGTTCGTGCCGCCGAAAATCGCGCTGCTCTCCCACTCCAGCTTTGGCTCTCACAAGTCAGCGCAGGCCCGCAAGATGGCTGAGGCGCTGCAACTGATTCGGCAACGCGCCCCGGATTTGGAAGTGGACGGCGAAATGCGCGGCGACGCTGCCCTGTCGGAGGAACTGCGCAGTCGGGTGTTCCTGCATTCGCAATTGAAGGGGGCGGCTAACCTGTTGATCATGCCCAATGCCGACGCCGCCAACATTTCGCATAACCTGCTCAAGGAAGTCACGAACAGCGTTTCGGTGGGGCCGATCACGCTGGGCCTGACGAAACCGGCGCATATTCTGACCCGCTCGGCGAGCGCCCGGCGGATTATCAATATGACGGCGATTGCGGTGGTGGATGCTCAGGATTACGCCCTGCGCTGATCCCCCATGACCCTCAAATCCTGCGCGTTGTACGTCGTCGCAACGCCCATTGGCAATCTGGAAGACCTCAGCGCCCGCGCCTTGCGGGTGTTGGAGGAGGTGGATTGGATCGCCGCTGAGGATACCCGCCATACCGGGCAATTGCTGCGGCATTTCGGCATTGTCGGGTCGTTGCTGTCCCTGCATGAACACAATGAACGCGCCCGGTTGGAACAGATCGCTGGGCTATTGCGAGAAGGGAAAACAGTCGCGCTGGTGTCGGATGCCGGGACCCCGTTGATCAGCGATCCGGGCTTTCCGCTGGTGCGCGAACTGCGTCGGCAGGGTCTGAAGGTGATTCCGGTGCCGGGGCCAAGCAGCATTCTCGCGGCGCTGTCGGTGGCGGGATTGCCGACTGACCGGTTTGTGTTTGAGGGTTTTTTACCTGCCAAAAGCGTCGCCCGCCGCGAACGGTTGCAAACCCTGGCTCGGGAGGAGCGCACCCTGATATTTCTGGAAGCCAGCCATCGGGTGGCGGAAACCCTGGCGGATCTGGCGGTGGTGTTTGGGGGCGACCGTCCGGCGGTAGTCGCCCGGGAATTGACCAAACGCTTTGAGGAGGTCCAGGGCGATACGTTGGATGGACTCGCAGCCTGGCTGGCCGACGATCCGATGCGCAGCAAGGGTGAATTTGTGTTGCTGACCCAGGGCGCGCCACCAGCCAGTGAGGTGGATACCCCGGAGATTCGCCGGTTGCTGACCGTATTGCTGGCCGAGCTTCCGACCAGCCGGGCAGTGACGGCAGCGGCCAAACTGACCGGGTTGCGGAAAAAGCCGCTGTACGATCTGGCGCTGGGGCTAGGCGGACGGCAGGAGAAGGAAGAATCGTGAGGATCTTTTCTTGCCAATTGCGGCGCAGTCACCGACACTGCGTCCCGGGAACCGGCTGGACGGTCGCTGTATCGCTTTGCGGTATGGAGGAAAGTCCGGGCTTCACAGGACAGGGCGCCAGGTAACGCCTGGGCGGCGCAAGCCGACGGAAAGTGCCACAGAGAATAGACCGCCTACGTTTGCAAAAACCGGTAAGGGTGAAAAGGTGCGGTAAGAGCGCACCGCGCGGCTGGCAACAGGCGCGGCACGGTAAACCCCGCCCGAAGCAAGACCAAACAGGGGGCGCTTGATGCGGTCCGCGTAGCTCCCGGGTAGGTCGCTACAGGTGTCCGGTGACGGACATCGCAGATGAATGACCGTCCTCGACAGAACCCGGCTTACAGGCCGGTTCCCACTTTCCACTTCAAGACTTCCCTTCAGAACCTTCGCCAACTCCTGGTTCGTCATTCCCGCGAATGCGGGAATCCAGCCTCGCATTCACTTGCTCAACCGGTCAGCCGCTGCGCACCACCAGAAACAGCGCGAAATACGGCCCCGGCGTTTCCGGAAGTTCTTCACAACGGCGAACGATCCGCTGTTCCGGGCGGCTGGCCTGTTCGATATACCGCGCATCCCCGATGCGTCCGGTTTCCCGTAACAGCTCCAGCAGGCGCGGACGATGCCGGCCCGGTTTGAGGATCGCCACGCTGTCGCTATCCAGCAAAGTTTGCCGAATCAGCTCAGCGCCGGCAGTGGCCGGAATCACGGTCAAGCGCTGTTCACCGGTGATCAGCGGCAGAGCGGCGGCGGCGGCAGCGGCGCTGACCGAGTTAATGCCGGGAATCACTACGCAGGGAAACCGCTCGCCCAGCCGTTGCAGCAAGTAGCTGAAACTGCCGTAAAACAGCGGATCGCCCTCGCACAGCACCGCCACATCATGTCCAGCGGCCAATTCGCTGGCGATCAAGATCGCCGCCTCGTCGTAACCCTGATTCACCGGGCCGCGATCCAGCATACAGGGCATGACAATCGGAATTTCCCGCTGGCCGTTCAGCCATTGCGCGGCGATGGCGCGGGCCTGGGCGCTGCCTTGCGGAGTTGCGGGATAGGCGACTACCGGGACGCTTTGCAGAATCCTCACCGCCTTGAGGGTCAATAGTTCCGGGTCGCCGGGACCGACGCCAACGCCATACAGGGTTCCGGTCATGTGGACTTCTCCAGTTTCATCAATAACGCCGGCAAATAGGGCCGCATGATCCGTTGCCCGGCCAGCCGTTCGGCGCGGGCAACGCTCAGTTCAGTCCAGTAGGCTTCCCGATCGCTGGCGAACTGGTGCAATTCGACCCGGCTGTCCTCGGTAATCGCGCTGGCGACCAACCGCCCGCCCGGTTGAAGCCTGGCCCAGACCGTCTCCAGCAGTTCGCGTAAATTGCCGCTGCTGCCGCCGATGAATGCCGCCTGCGGATCGGGCAATGCCGCCAGCGCCGCCGGAGCTATGCCGGGAATGATTTGCAAATTGGCGATCACACCGAATCGGTCGCGGTTGATGCCCAGATGCGCCAGCCGCTCCGGGTGGCATTCCACCGCATACACCGCGCCCAGCGGGTTCCAGCGCGCCCATTCTACCGACACCCCGCCGCAACCCGCGCCCACGTCCCAGCCAATTTCCCCAGCTCGCGGAGCCAGCAAAGAGAGGATCGTCAATCGCACCTCGCGCTTACTCAATAGCCCCTTGCCGGGTTCTTCGCCGGTGCTGAACCGCTCATCGGCAATGCCGGGAAATTCTGGCAGGACGCCGCCCGGCCCACGGGTTTCGAGAATGACCACGTTCAACGGCGAAAACTCGATGTCAGCGTCCGCCAGTTCCGCCGTCTGAAAATGACGGAACCGCTCCTCTGCCGTTCCCAGCTCCTCGGAGACCCAGAGATCGGATTTGCCAAACCCGGCCTCGGCCACGATTCGGGCGATGGCTATCGGCGAATTGTCGCGGTCGGTCAACAGGGCATAAAGCCGGTTAGCCTGCAAGACCGCGCGTAATCCCGCCAGTGGTCGCCCGTGCAAACTGAGCAGTTGGGCGGCTTGCCACGGGCGGCCCAGCCGGGCGAACGCGGCTTGCAGGCTGGAGATATTGGCATGAAACACCAGATGTTCGGGCGGCAAAAAGCGCAACAAGTTCTGGCTGATGCCGTAAAACAGCGGATCGCCGGAGGCCAGCACTGCGATTCGCCGCCCGGCGTGGGCTTGCAACAGTGCTGGCAAGCCACTCATCGGGCTGGGATAAGGCATTTTCTCTGCGGCCAGTTCCGGGAATGCGGCCAGATGCGGCGTAGAGCCGATGATCAATTCGGCTTCTTCCAAAGCTGCCCGTGCCTCCTGACCCAAGGTTCCGGGAGCCATACCCATGCCGATGACCTGGATCGGCAGGCCGGACCAGTCCAGCATCGCGCTCATTAGAACCGAATCCCGTTGGCCATTCGCGCTAACGCATTCAAGGTCGCCGCCGCGAGGCTGCTGCCGCCGCGTCGGCCTAACAGGGTGATGCACGGGGTTTCAAACTCGCTGGCGGCGATTTCCCACAACGCCTGCTTGGATTCCGCAGCATTGATGAAGCCGACCGGCATCCCGATGATCAGCGCCGGACGAGGCGCGCCGCCGTCCAGCAATTCCAGCAGCCGGAACAGCGCAGTTGGGGCATTACCGATGGCGACGATATTGCCGACCATGTGCAGCGGCCATTCCGTCATCGCCGCCATCGTCCGGGTTTCGCCCAACTGACGGGCGCGGTCAGCAACCTCCGGAGCATTCAGGAAGCACCTCACTTGGCCGCGCAAATAGCGCTTGCTGACACCGTGGCTCACCATTTCGATGTCGCATAACACGTCGGCGCTTTGGGCCAGCGCCGCAAGTCCGGCTTCGACCGCACCGGGGCTGAACTGGAGATCGTGAACGATGTCGGGATCGCCGGCGGTGTGTACCAGCCGCATCGCGACCTGCTGTTGATTGGCATCGAAACGGGACAAATCAGTCAACTGGCGAATCTGGACAAACGACTGGCGTTCGATTTCGTCAGGATCGCGGAGGTAGTCAAAGCGGGGCATGGCGGCTCCAGAGGTGAAAGGTTAAAGGCGAAAGGTTAAAGGCAAAAGGCGAGACGCTAGTTCCTCCGCCTTGCGGCCGTAATCCTCAATCATCCGCGGTTTGCGGCGCTCCCTGCCAATTCTCGCGGCCGACGATGGGCGTCCGATAGGCGCAGAACTGGCAGTTCATCCGCGCTTCACCGCGTTCGGCTTCCGCCAACCGTTCCAGGAACGTCTCAACGATCAGCGGATGTACATTCAAATACGGCGCAACCACGGCCTGAACCTCGGCATGTCGGCTTTGGTAAGCCTCGACCGTGGCGTTGACCTGCTCAACCAGCCGGCCAGTGAAGAGCAGGTACGGAAAGACGATCAGCCGCTTGAACCCGAGTCGATGGGTCCGTTCCAGCGCTTCGGCCATCAGCGGCGCGGCGACTGCGGTATAAGCGGTTTCCGCCCAGCCAAAGCCTATCCCTTCCCATAATAGCCGGGTGATTTTGCTGATGCTGGAGTTGGCGTCGGGATCGGAACCGCCGCGTCCGATGACGAGCAGCAATGTGTCCTGCCGGTCATAACCTGATCCGAACTGCGCCTCGATGCTCTCGATCCGTGCGCGGGCAACCTGCAACAGCTTCGGGTGAATGCCCAAATCCGCGCCGAAAGTAATTTCCAGCCCCGGATGCTCCGCCTGAAAGGCGTTGAGAATCACCGGAATGTCGTTCTTGATATGACCGGCGGCCAACAGCAGCGCCGGCAGGGCGGTGATCCGGCGGAATCCTTCCTGCCACAGGGTTTCCAGCGCCTCGGGTACGCTGGGATCGACCAACTCCAGAAACCCGCTCAGGCACTTTCGCTCGGGCAGCGCCTGGCGGAGCTGTTCGGCCAGTTGATGAAATTCAGCAACGCCGGCGGCACGGCGGGTGCCGTGGCCGATCAGCAGGACAGCGGGCGGGGAATCTGCGGGTAAAATCATTGCGAATGAGGGTCGTTAGGGCGGATTTCCAGCATTGTACAGACTGGCCACAGTCGCCGCCAAAATCTGGAATAGGTATGGAAATAGTGATGGTGTAACCTTTGGCTTCAAGACCTTTGGCCGCGGAGGGCGCGACATGTCTGCTTATGCCTTTCCTTTAATCGGACCTGTTTACCCTGACAGCGATGGACTTCCCATGGCGGAAAGCGATTTTCAGCGTGAATACCTCATGTACGCCGTGGAAGCATTGCGCCTCCACTTTCAGCAACGGAACGACGTTTATGTTCCCGGCAACCTGTTTATCTACTACGAGGAGGGCAATCCCAAAGCGGTGATCGCGCCGGATACGTTCGTGGTGATCGGCGCTCCCAACCATGACCGGCCTTCCTACAAGCTCTGGAACGAACCCAAGGGGCCTGATTTTGCCCTTGAAATCCCCTCCAAAAGCACCCGCGGCGAAGATCAGGGAGCCAAGCGCGGCATCTATGCCTTTCTCGGAGTCCGCGAATACTGGCAATACGACTCGACCGGCGATTATCTGGACCCCCAACTGCAAGGCTTGCAGCTTATCGAGGGCAATTACTGGCCGCTACGCGCAGCCAAAACGGTACCTGGCGGATTCAGCCTGCATAGCGCGGTGCTGGATTTGGATCTGCGCCTCGAAAAGGGCGAGTTCCACTTTTACGACCCCCACACTCAACAACGGCTGCTGAACCATCGGCAAACCGAACAGGCCCGGCGGGAAGCGGAGAGAGTGGCGGCGCGGGAGATGGCGCTACGTCAGGCGGCTGAAGCCCGGATAGCAGAACTGGAGGCGCGCTTGCGGGAATTGCGGGGAGACTGACGGCGGACTTGGGAAGCATCCGCCGTCATGGGGCAGAATCAGGCCGAAGGATGGTCGTTCGCCATCCAGCGATGGAAGAACCCGGCGGCAGCGGCGCCGACGATCGGCATCACCCAGAACAGCCACAGTTGTTGTAAGGCCCAGCCGCCGACAAAGATCGCCTGGCTGGTGCTGCGGGCCGGATTGACCGAGGTGTTGGTGACCGGGATGCTGATCAAATGAATCAGGGTCAGGCACAGACCAATCGCAATCGGCGCAAAGCCGGTGGGGGTGTTCTTGTGGGTCGCGCCGAGAATCACGATCAGGAACATGAAGGTCATCGTGATTTCGGAAACGATGGCGGCGCTTAGCCCGTATTTGCCTGGTGAGTGTTCGCCAAAGCCGTTGGCGGCGAAGCCGCTCGCTACCACGTCAAAGCCCGGTTTACCGGCGGCGATCAGATAGATGATCGTCGCGCCGGCCAGACCGCCCAGCACCTGGGCGATGATGTAGGGACCCAGATCGGAAGCTGGAAAGCGTCCGCCCGCCCATAGCCCTACCGAAACCGCCGGGTTCAGGTGACAACCGGAAATGTGGCCGATGGCATAGGCCATAGTCAGCACGGTGAGACCGAAAGCCAGCGCTACGCCCACGAAGGCGATGCCGAAAGGATTGGTAGGATCGCCGCTGGGGAAGGCGGCGGCCAGTACGGCGCTGCCACAGCCGCCCAGCACCAGCCAGAGCGTACCGATGAATTCGGCGGCAAGACGATTGGTCAGGGGCATGTCAAATCTCCTTCAGGTTGTTTTTCGGGATTAGGAGGGAGGTGATTGCAGCATTCCTAAAACGCGGGATTGGTCAGTAAGGCTGATAGCGCAAGGTTACGATATGGCGGAACGGTTGACAACTTTTATACTTTCTCCAGCCAGATCAGACTGGCTATCCGCCCGGTCTGCTGCTCGCGGCGATAGGAAAAGAAGCGCGCCGGGTCGCTGAAAGTGCAGTAATCGCCGCCGTAAATTGCGGTCATGCCCAAACCTTGGAGTTGTCGCCGCGCCAGTCCATACAGATCGGCCAGCCAGCGCCCGGCGGGTGAAGGGCGAAAATCGGCGACGTTCCCGGCATCCAGCGCCAGAAAGGCGGCGCGAACTTCTTCACCCACCTCGAACGCAGTCGGGCCAATCGCCGGTCCCAGCCAGGCCAGCAGTTCCGCCGGCGTTTTTCCCAACTGTTTTACTGTTGCCGCAATCACTCCACCAGCCAGTCCGCGCCAGCCGGCGTGAACTGCAGCCACTACTGTTCCTGACCGGTCGCAGAACAGCACCGGCAAACAATCCGCGGTCATCACCACGCAGGGCCGACCTGGCTGGCTGGTCCAGGCGGCATCGGCAGCGATGGGCGAACTCACCGTTTCGGCAGCGACCACGACCGTACCATGCACCTGATCCAGCCAGGCCGGTTCGGCGGGCAATCCGGCGGTCCACGCCAACCGCCGCCGATTTTCAGCAACATGCTCTGGCTGATCGCCGACATGCCCGGCCAGGTTCAGTTCGGCATACGGCGGGAGACTAACGCCGCCGAGTCGGGTCGTACTCACCGCCCGCACCGCAACCGGCGCTGGCCAGTCGGGAACGATGAGCATTTCGGGGCGTAGCTCACTCATGGCAACCCTCCACATCTTCGGTCAGAATCGCCAGCAACTCAGCCATGTCGGGCGGCGGTTCCGCCCGCCATTCCAACCGTTCATCACGGGCGGGATGAATCAGCGCCAGTCGCCCGGCGTGTAATGCCTGCCGGCGAAACTGCTGAATCGCCTCGATGCAGCGCGGTGATGCTCCCGGCGGAATCCGCATCCGCCCGCCATACACCGGATCGCCCAGCAACGGCAGGCGATTATGGGCCAGGTGGACCCGAATCTGATGGGTGCGTCCGGTTTCCAGTCGGACTTGCAGCAGGGTATGGGCGCGAAATCGGCGCTCCACCCGATAATGAGTCACCGCCGGTTTGCCGCCGGGCGTTACCGCCATTCGCTGCCGATCCACCGGGTGCCGACCAATCGGCGCATTGACCACGCCGCCCGCGACCGGCAGGCCATTAGCTACCGCCAGATATTCCCGCTCGATCTGGCGCGCCTGCAACTGCGCCACCAGCGCGGTATGCGCTCGCAGACTCCGCGCTACCACCAGCAGCCCGGTGGTTTCCTTGTCCAGCCGATGCACCAGCCCGGCGCGAGGCAGGTGCGCCAGTGTCGGATCGTGATGCAGCAGGGCATTGAGCAATGTGCCATCGCGGTTGCCGGCGGCGGGATGGACAACCAGTCCTGCCGGTTTATTGATCACCAGCAAATCAGCGTCTTCGTAACAGAGAACCAGCGGAATATCCTGGGCGATGGCCTCGGTTTCAACCGCCAGCAGCCATTCGCCACAGACCATTTCGCCGCCGACCACCGGATCGCGGGGCCGGCGGATCTGCCCATCCACCCGCAATTGCCCCGCCTTGAGCCATTGCTGCAACCGGTTGCGGGAGTAGCTCGGCAACAATTCCGCCAGCGCCTGATCCAGTCGCAGACCGGCACAGGCAAGCGGGATTTCGCAGGCGATCCGTTCGGTATTCATTACCGGTTAATTCCTTATAGCGATAGACTCGGTGAAGCCATTTCGATTAAAAACAGGGCTTGCAAATACTGTTCTACCTGATTGCAGTCAGCGGGTTTAAGCGCCGATTTTCTGACGGGGGTTCTGAATCGGGCAAGCAGTCGCTGACTTTTTAAAGTAATGGCTGGATTGGTAAATCCCAGTTTTGGTTCAGGGTTTAAAGGGATGAACGGTAATCGGGGTAGAGAACGCTGGATGACTGGATTCAGGGCAATCATGGGGTCTTTCCGGCTTTTAATGCGCTGCCATTCTGCTCGAATTTCTGCATCATTTTTACGGCCAGTAAACAGAATAAAATTAGTGAAAAATTCGTTGCTTTTTTCAATTTTCTGCACTCTTTTAATCTCACTAGCAATGTCAGGTAGCGCCCCCCAGTGAATAAATTTTAGCGGTTCAAAACTAGTCGCTTCCAAGGTTTCCAGCAACTGTTCCAAAGTATAAGTTCTTGCATAAGGATGCAGAAATAGATCGGCCAGTCCTGAATCAAAGTCAGCTTCCGGCGTGGCGTCCAGATAATCCCTAAACCGACTCCCATCCGGCGCTTTCCGACACAGTCGCTTGAGTTCACTCAGGGTATGAACGCCGAGCATTCGCAGCGCAGTTCTAATCGCCTGAGCCGATCGCCGCGCTCCTTGGCTGTAAACCATGATTCGCAGCAACCCACCGGTTTTCAACAGGGAATGCAGAGCATTCAGCGCAGCGATGACATCAGGAATATGGTGCAAAACCCCGTAGCAATCAATAAAGTGAAAGCGCTGGCCTTTTAAGGAATCCAAATCTGGCGCGCTGGTTATATCGCCCTGGATAAAATCCACCTTGAAATAACCATGCATCCAGTTATGCAGTTTAGCTCTGCGCAGATTGGCGTTCGACAGATCCAGCGCAGTGATTTGCGCTGCCGGGTTAGCAATCGCAGTGGGATAAGGCGAAAAACTGCCGCATCCCGCCAGCAGAATTTTTTGTTCCTGTTCAGGCAGTTTTTCGCCATTAAACCACGCCCACCAAGCATCCAGATTGAGGGCGTAGGTATCGCAGATTTTTACCGAAGCCCAGAGTGGGAATTGCGGATAGACGTACTGTTCATAATGCGCCCTGACCGCATCGGGTAATGACGGAAACTGAACCATTTGCAGCTTTTAACCTTATTCCTCCGGCTCATAGCCCAGATTCGGCGCCAGCCATTTCTCCGCTTCAGCCATGGTCCACCCTTTGCGCTGAGCATAATCAGCTACCTGATCCCGATCCACTCGGCCTATGCCAAAATAGCGCGCTTCGGGATGGCTGAAATACCAGCCGCTGACTGCCGCAGTTGGGGTCATGGCGAAGTTTTCGGTTAAATGAATTCCAGCCTGGTGGTCAACATCGAGCAATTGCCAGAGTTGCGCTTTTTCAGTGTGATCAGGACAGGCCGGATAGCCGGGAGCCGGACGAATCCCGCGATAGTTTTCGGCGATCAGATCGTCATTACTGAGGGTTTCATTCGCCGCATAACCCCAGAACTCCCGTCGGACCCGTTCATGCAATCGCTCAGCGAAGGCTTCCGCTAATCGATCCGCCAGCGCCTTGAGCAGAATCGCGCTGTAGTCATCATGCGCCCGCTCAAATTCCGCGACCCGTTCATCGATGCCAATCCCGGCGGTGACGGCGAATGCGCCCAGATAATCGGTCAGCCTGGATTCACGCGGGGCAATCCAGTCCGCCAGGCAACGATAAGGTTTTCCAGCCGGTTTAGGCGTCTGCTGCCGCAATTGGTGCAGCGTCATTAGATTCTGGTTGCGGCTATCGTCGGTATACAGGGTGATGTTATCAGCGCCACTGCGATTAGCCGGAAAAAACCCAATCACTGCCCGTGCAATTAACCAGTTTTCTGCAACGATTTTATTCAGCATCGCCTGAGCATCAGCGAATAACTGCCGGGCGTGTTCACCCTGTGCCGGATCGTCGAAAATGGCTGGATAGCGTCCGCGTAATTCCCAAGCCTGAAAGAATGGCGTCCAGTCAATGCGTTCGGCTAATTCCGCCAATGAGTAATTTTCAAAAGTGCGGATGCCGAGAAAATCCGGTTTGGGTGGAACATAAGCCGACCAGTCAATGATCGTCGATTGCGCACGGACTTGCGCCAGTGGCAGCAAGGGTTCTCGACTGCGGCGATTGGCGTGTTGTTTGCGCTTCTGGACATAATCAGCTTTGGTTTTTGCGATGTAGTCGGCTCTGCTGTCAGCGCCGATCAGGTTTTGCGCCACGCCTACCGCCCGCGATGCGTCTTTGACATACACCACAGGGCCTGAATATTGCGGATCAATTTTGACTGCGGTATGCATGGCGGAAGTGGTAGCGCCGCCAATCAGGATCGGGATAGTGAATCCCTGCCGCTGCATTTCCTTGGCGACGTTGATCATTTCATCCAGTGATGGAGTAATCAGTCCAGACAGTCCGATCATGTCGGCTTGACGTTCAATGGCCGCATCCAGAATTTTCTGAGTGGGCACCATGACGCCGAGGTCGATCACCTCGAAGTTATTGCATTGCAGGACGACGCCCACGATATTTTTACCAATATCATGAACATCGCCTTTGACTGTCGCCAGCACCAGCCGACCATTGGAACGGCGTTCACCACCGGCCAGTCCCGCTTCAATGAACGGAATCAGCCAGGCCACCGATTTTTTCATCACCCGTGCTGATTTAACTACCTGCGGCAGAAACATTTTTCCGGCCCCGAACAAGTCGCCAACCACATTCATGCCGTCCATGAGCGGCCCTTCAATGACCTGCAAGGGGCGTTCAAAACACTGGCGGGCCTCCTCGGTATCGAATTCAATAAACTCGTCAAGCCCTTTGATTAAGGCATGTTCCAGACGCTTGGCGACCGGCCATGATCGCCATTCGGCACTCTCGCCGCTAACCCCTTTACCGGGAGATGCCGAGGAGTCTTCTTTATACTGATCGGCGACTTCCAATAGCCGTTCGGTTGCATCAGGGCGACGGTCGAGAATCACATCTTCAACCCGGTCGCGTAAATCGCGGGGAATTGCTTCGTAAATCGCCAATTGCCCAGCGTTGACAATCCCCATCGTCATGCCAGCCTGAATGGCATGATAAAGAAAGACGGAATGAATCGCCTCGCGCACCGGGGTATTGCCCCGGAAGGAGAACGAGACATTGGACACGCCACCGGAAATCAGCGCATAGGGCAATACGGCTTTAATCCGCCGGGTAGCGGCAATGAAATCCAGCGCATAGCGATTATGCTCATCAATGCCGGTCGCAATGGCAAAGATATTCGGATCAAAAATAATATCCTGGGGCGGAAAGCCGACCTGCTCAGTCAGAATCCGATAGGCCCGTTCACAAATAGCGAATTTACGCACCTCGGTATCCGCCTGACCCTGTTCGTCAAATGCCATGACAATCACCGCTGCGCCATAGCGGTGAACTAGCCGGGCTTGCTCAATAAAGCTGGCTTCGCCTTCTTTCATACTGATCGAGTTGACGACCGGCTTGCCCTGAATGCATTTAAGCCCGGCTTCCAGGATCTCCCATTTTGAGGAGTCCAGCATCACTGGCACCCGACTGATGTCCGGTTCAGCGGCGATCAGGTTGAGAAAAGTGGTCATGGCCTCCTTGGAGTCTAGCATTCCCTCATCCATGTTGATATCAATGATCTGTGCGCCGTTATCGACCTGCTGCCGGGCAATATCGAGCGCGGCGTTATAGTCGCCGGCCTTAATCAGCCGCTTGAAGACCGCTGATCCGGTGACATTGGCGCGTTCGCCGATATTAATAAAGCCGAGTGGCGGACCGATATTCAGCGGTTCCAGCCCTGCTAATCGGCAACGCGGTTCAATGACGGGAATCGGGCGCGGCGGTAAATCGCGTACCGCTGCGGCGATAGCCCGGATATGCGCGGGCGTAGTGCCGCAACAACCGCCGACGATATTCAGCAAGCCGCTTTCGGCAAACTCGCGGATGATGGCCGCCATTTGTTCCGGCGTTTCGTCGTATTCGCCAAACGCATTGGGCAGGCCGGCGTTGGGGTGAGCCGAAACGTAAGCATCAGCGATCCGGGATAATTCAGCGACATACGGACGTAATTGCTTGGCGCCCAGTGCGCAATTCAGGCCAAAGGACAGCGGGCGGATATGCGACAGCGAGTTCCAGAAGGCTTCCGTGGTTTGTCCTGACAGGGTGCGGCCCGAAGCATCAGTAATCGTACCGGAAATCATCACCGGCAATTTTTGGCCGGTGTCTTCAAAGAATTGCTGAATGGCGAACAGCGCGGCCTTGGCATTCAGCGTGTCGAAGATGGTTTCAACCAGTAGAATATCAACGCCACCTTCAACCAGCGCCTGAGTCGCTTCGGTATACGCGGCCACCAGTCCATCAAAATAGATATTGCGAAATCCGGGATTATTAACATCCGGCGACAGGCTGGCAGTGCGGTTGGTAGGGCCGAGAATGCCGGCGACAAACCGGGGCCGGTCGGGGGTACTGTATTGATCAGCAACCTGCCGCGCCAATTGCGCCGCTGCCTGGTTCAATTCCGGCGCAAGACTCTCCATTTGGTAGTCATGCATGGCGACTGCAGTCGAATTGAAGGTATTGGTTTCAATAATATCCGCGCCAGCTTCGAGATAAGCCGCGTGGATTTCACGAATGATCGCCGGTTGAGTCAGAGTCAGTAGATCGTTATTGCCCTTGAGATCAGTCGGCCAGTCGCGGAACCGTTCACCGCGATAGTCTGTTTCCTGCAAATGATAGCTTTGAATCATGGTGCCCATCGCGCCATCGAGAATCAGGATGCGGCGATCCAGCAGGGCAGACAGTTCAGCAGTGCGATCAACGGTCATGAGCAAAATTCCGGTTATTTTGGGTAAAGCGACAGGATCAGGTCAGTTGAAAGGCGTCCCGAATCCATTCGATCTGTGGTTCATGATGATTGGCTTGGAGAATAGCGACCACATCAAAACGGCACGGCAGATCTTGACGCTGGCGCTGCAAGTAAAGGGCAGCGGCGCGTAATAGCCGCCGCTGCTTAGTGCGGGTCACCGATTCAGCAGGAGCGCCGTAGCGGGTATAACTGCGACTGCGTACCTCGATAAAAACCAGATACTCACCGTCGCGCATGATCAAATCCAGTTCGCCGCCCCGGCACCGAAAATTCCGCGTTACCAGCATGAATCCCTGTGCTTCCAGATAGCGGCAGGCTACGTCCTCGGCGGCAGCGCCTTGGGCGACCCGGCTGATCAACAACAGTCTCCGGTGACCGGCAAAGGGCGAATCCGCTTACGCCAGTTTCCGGTATTTAATCCGGTGTGGCTGATCTGCTTCAACACCTAGTCGCCGTTTACGATCCGTGTCGTAATCGGCGTAATTGCCCTCAAACCAGATGACTTGCGAATCGCCCTCAAACGCCAGAATATGCGTAGCAATCCGATCCAAAAACCAGCGGTCATGGGAAATAACCACCACGCAACCAGCAAAGGTCAGCAAGGCTTCTTCCAGCGCCCGCAAGGTTTCCACGTCCAGATCATTGGTCGGCTCGTCCAGCAACAACACGTTGCCGCCGCTTTTAAGCAGCTTAGCCAGATGAATCCGGTTGCGCTCGCCGCCGGATAAATCCTTGACGAATTTCTGCTGATCCTGGCCTTTGAAATTGAACCGGCCGACATAAGCTCGCGAGTTAATCTGGTATGTGCCGATAGTGACCAGGTCCAGCCCGTCAGAGATTTCCTGCCAGACGGTTTTTTCGGGAGCCAGGCTGTCTCGTGATTGATCGACGTAGGCCAGTTTGACGGTTTCGCCGATTCGCAGCGTTCCACTATCCGGTTGCTCCTGTCCAACCAGCATTCGGAACAAGGTAGTTTTACCCGCGCCATTCGGGCCAATGACTCCGACAATACCGCCCTTGGGCAGATTAAAATTGAGACCGTCAATCAATAATTGCTCACCGAAGCCTTTGCATAAACCGGTGGCTTCTACTACCAGTTCACCCAAACGCGGCCCCGGCGGGATATAAAGTTCCTGGGTTTCATTGCGCTTCTGGAATTCCTGAGATTCCAGTTCCTCGAACCGGGTCAATCGCGCCTTGCTTTTAGTGTGACGACCTTTTGGATTAGAGCGCACCCATTCCAGTTCGGCTTTCATCGCCTTGATATGGGCGGTTTCCTGCTTCTCCTCGATTTCCAGCCGCTTCTCTTTCTGCTCCAGCCACGAGGAATAGTTGCCTTCCCACGGAATGCCGCGCCCGCGATCCAGCTCCAGAATCCAGCCCGCCACGTTGTCGAGGAAATAGCGGTCGTGGGTCACGGCCACCACGGTGCCGGGGTAATCCTGGAGAAAACGCTCCAGCCAGGCGACCGATTCCGCATCCAGATGATTGGTCGGTTCGTCCAGCAACAGCATGTCGGGTTTGGAGAGCAGCAACCGGCATAGCGCTACTCGCCGTTTCTCGCCGCCGGACAGGTTGGTCACCGCCGCATCCCACGGCGGCAACCGCAGCGCGTCAGCAGCGATGCCCAAAGTGCGTTCCAGGTTATGTCCGTCGGCGGTTTGTAGCCAGGCTTCGAGATCCGCCTGTTCGGAGGCCAGCTTCTCAAAGTCAGCCTCCGGATCGGCATAGGCGGCGTAAACCTCGTCCAGCCGCGCCAGGGCATCCTTAATCGGGGCCATCGCTTCTTCGACGTTGCCGCGCACATCCTTGGCGGGATCGAGTTGCGGCTCCTGCGACAGAAACCCAACCTTAATCCCGGCTAAAGGGCGGGCCTCGCCGAGAATTTCGGTGTCCAGCCCGGCCATGATCCGCAGCAGGGTGGATTTGCCGGAGCCGTTCAGGCCGAGAACGCCAATCTTGGCGCCGGGGAAGAAGGACAGCGAGATGTCTTTGAGGATTTCCCGCTTGGGCGGCACGATCTTGCCCACGCGGTTCATGGTGAAAATGTATTGGGCCATCGTTTTCAATCGGGTGGTTGGCGAAGTGGCGGTCAATCTAACGATTGGCCGTTATGCCGTAAAGAGATAATGAATGATCAGGAACGAAAAGCCCCGCTCCGGGGCGGGAGCGGGGCCTGGTCAAACCGGGAGATAGCGGTTACTGAATAACCGGGTGCCAGAGGATCTCCAGTTCGGTCCCTTCGGTTTGCAGGAACTTGATCATCTGGCCCTGCATTTCGGCGGTCGCGCCTACCGAGGCGACCGGACTGATGATCGAACTGTGATCGCCTTGGGTGAAGCGGACGATAGCGCGTACACCGTTATCGTCCCACACCGAGCGGTTGGCTGATTGCAGGCCCATGACCTTGGCCAGCGGTTCGGTGCCGGCCAGCGGCGCTCCCGGAACCGAATTAGGCACAACCTGATCCGGCAGCGAGCCAGCGCCGCCGACCACTTCAATCAGATGAATGGGATGCAAACTGGCGGCGGTGGGGCCGTAGTTAATCGGATCGCCGGAATCGACCACCGTTTGCACCCCGATCAGGTAGCTTTCATAAGCGGGGGTACCCTTGATGATACCCGCCATTGCCACTCCCGCCGCGATGCGCGGCCCGAAAGTAGCCGATCCATCAAGCAATTTGGCAATACCGCCACCGGCCATGCCTAGCGTCGCGCTAGTGATATTTTCTTCGATCCCCAGGAAGGTAGCTCCGGTAATGCCGCCTAGCGAATGCCCCACGAAGCGGATATGGCCTGCATCCAAGTCGGGTTTGCCGTCGCCGTTCAAATCCATCAGCGGCAGAGTCGCGGTCAGTTGCCGCAGATCCTGAGCAGCTTCGCGGGTGTTGTCGCGGCTGGTCAGCAGGCTTTGCAGGTTGATGAAGAAATTGCCGGATGGGTCAATCAGTCCATCGGCAGGGGGCAACAGGGTTTGGTTATTGACCAGGTCCAGATCAAAGGTCCGCTCCAGTCCGGCCATGTAAAACGGGTTGGTCTTGTCGGTGATGCCATGCAGCGGCAAGTCAATCGCAACCCCGGCAAATCCGGCAAAAGACAACGCATCAGCCAGCAGGAACAGGTTGGTGCGGTTCTGGGTGATGCCATGCTGGAAAATGACGACCGGCCAGCCCGTCGCAGGCTTACTTTGTCCAGCTTTGGCATTGGGAACGGTCATCAGCACCGGAATTTGCAGCGGGGCGGTCGCTACGGGCAGTGGGTTGTAACGGGTGACTGCGCCGCCATTGGCGGTCTGCCAGTAGCCGCTTGTCGGTTTTTCCTTGCTGAGGTAGTAGGGAATCGCCAGCGCTCCGACGTAAATGTCCGAGAAGCCGGGTAAATTGATGGAGGGCAGGGCGGCAGTGGTGGCGCCGGTTGCTTTGACGCCCATCCCCAGCGGCTTGAGGTCCTTGCCCAGCGCCATGAAGGCATCATCAATCGACTGGGTCATTACGGTCCAGCTCAGCACAATGTTGGCTTTGGCAATCCCCTGACTGGCGGCGGCGCTTTCCTGATTGTTGACCAGTTGCCGTAATGGCTCCAGCGCCTGCGCCTGGGCGTCGCTCAGACCGGGAATCACGCTTTTGCCGTTGGCGTCGATCAGGGGGACGGGCAATTTGGTCAGCGCATAGGTTTGTGACGGTAGCGCGTTATAGCCGCCGCTGTCCTGAATCCCGTCGGTCAACACCACCAGATAGCCGGTCTTGGGTGCCAGCGGCAGCAACGGGCTGATGGTCAGGGTGGTCTGGTTCACATCCTGGGGTAGCAATCCGACTTCGTAATCAACGCCGGCTTGCAATTCCCGCTTGACCTCACTGACTGCGAACGGCGGATTCTTCGGGTCCAGAAACGGGTTGGTCAGCACAACTTCAAACACCCGCACCGTGCGGCCGGCCTGGACCGTCGCCGCGTTCAGCGTACCGGAGAAATACGCCGTCACCGGCGCAACTGTGGAAAACCCGTCCAGCCCGTTCATCGCCACCCGGGGATCGGCCAGATTGGCAGGATCGGCGACCGGAATGTTCAATGTCCCGTCGGTTGATCCGCTGAACAGCAAATTGGTGGGAAAAGGAACTTCGCCAGCGGCAGGATTGAATTTGGCGTAGAAGTCGGCGCGGGTGGCGGCATCGGCGCTGCTGAAGACCGTCAGCCCTAAAGCTAGACAGAGCGGGGCCAAACGAAAAGTTGTTATTGGCTTTTTCACGTTTTCACTCCATTAAACGGTGGTGAGGCGGGACGCAGACAGAGCGGTTGCTGACCAAATGTGCAGCCGTTACTAACGGATTATAGCTAGTCCCCGATGGACCGACCCGCTTTGGCCGGTTAACCGCTGCTTTCCAATCAGATTAACCAAAATGGATGGGCCGCTTTGGCCTTTGGGGAGGGTTGTCGGTACGCCTTCGAGTTCACAACCGGTGACACTGGATCATCAGGTGGTGTATTTTATTATTAATAACAACATGCTGCTGGAAATTTTCTAATTTATTTAATTAAATGGCATGTCTATTGCTGTCTTCAAAATAGCAGTCAGGTTCTCAATGGGAACATCATGCGCTCGCAATGACGCCATCAACTCTCGGCACACCTGACACACCTTGCCCTGCGAAAAATCGGCATTCACTGTCACTTAAAGGAGCATTTATCATGGCATTCAACTTTATGCGCGGCAGACAAATGATCATTCATGATCCTCGTCTGAATAACCCGTTGACTTCGCCGCCTACCCCCTTGCGGCCTCCCGCCGCCATGAACGTCTGGTCTGTCAGCAACAGCGACAGTACAGATCACATTATCAGCTGGGCCGCAGAAGTCGCTAAGGGAAAATCAGGCGCGGAAAAGCTGGATGCACTGCATTTCATGGCGCATGGCTCCATTAGCGGCATCCAGATTGGCGGTCAAAACCTGGGCTGGAATAACGTTAATCTCTTCAAGAAATTGAATGGCCTCATTAAAGGAGCCATTGTGTTTTTTTCATGTCAGGTAGGGGGCGAACAGGCCAATCGCGGCCTGTCCTATTCCTTAACCTTTGGCAACGCCATCGCGGCCTACGCTCAATGCAAGGTTCTCACCTGCAAGCTCAACCAAATCTACAGTTGGACTCCGGGCGTCAACGTGATTGATTTCGGGGATTTTGAAGGTGTCGTTTATCTTTATTCTTCCGGCGGCGGAGACCCCAAGATGTTAAACTATAATGATAAATCCAAGGTTGATCTGAATTCGATTGTTTTTTCGTAACCCATAGACAGCGCTTGTTGCGAGCGCCCGCTACTATCGCTCGGTTTACCCGAAGCATGGTGCGGCCTAAAATGGTCTTCAATTATTCGTTCGCTAGTCTTGAGGCCTCGCCATGCGTATTGTTCAAGAAGCACTGACCTTTGATGATGTCCTGCTCCTTCCCGCCTATTCTGCGGTATTGCCCAAGGATGTCAGCCTCAAGACCCAACTGACGCGCGGCATCGCCCTGAATATCCCGCTATTGTCGGCGGCGATGGACACGGTCACTGAGTCCGGGCTGGCGATTGCCATGGCTCAGGAAGGCGGGATCGGCATCATCCACAAGAACCAGCCGATTGAGCGCCACGCCGAAGAGGTGCGCCGGGTCAAGAAGTTCGAGAGCGGGGTAATTCACGATCCCATCGTCATTCATCCCCGCGCCACCATCCGCGAGGTGGTCGAACTGACCCGCGCTCATCATATCTCCGGGGTGCCGGTGGTAGACGGCGCGGAACTGGTCGGCATCGTCACCAACCGCGATCTGCGCTTTGAGACCACCATGGATGCGCCGGTCAGCATGGTGATGACCCCCAAGGACCGCTTGATTACAGTGCGCGAAGGGGCCAGCCGCGAGGAAATCGCCACACTGCTGCACCGGCACCGCATTGAAAAAGTGCTGGTGATCAATGACCGCTTTGAGCTGTGCGGATTGATCACGGTCAAGGACATCCAGAAATCCAGCGACTTCCCACTGGCGTGCAAAGACGAACTCGGACGGTTGCGGGTCGGTGCAGCGGTCGGCACCGGCAGTGACACCGACGAGCGGGTGGCGGCGCTGGTCAACGCCGGGGTGGATGTGCTGGTCGTGGATACCGCGCATGGCCATTCCCAGAACGTGCTGGACCGGGTGCGCTGGATCAAGCAGCATTATCCGCAAGTACAGGTCATTGGCGGCAATATCGCGACCGCCGCCGCCGCCCGCGATCTGGTCGAAGCCGGTGTCGATGCGGTGAAGGTGGGGATTGGGCCGGGATCTATATGTACCACTCGTATCATCGCCGGGGTTGGCGTACCGCAGATCAGCGCGGTCTCCAATGTCGCCGAAGCCCTGCGGGAATGCGATGTCCCAGTCATTGCCGACGGCGGGGTGCGCTATTCCGGCGATCTGGCCAAGGCGATTGCAGCGGGCGCACATACGGTGATGATCGGTGGCTTGTTCGCCGGCACCGAGGAAGCGCCCGGCGAGGTGGAGTTGTATCAGGGTCGCTCCTACAAGTCCTATCGTGGCATGGGTTCGCTTGGCGCAATGACCCAGCAGCACGGCTCCAGCGACCGTTATTTCCAGGAAGGCAGCGCGGTGGAAAAACTGGTGCCGGAGGGGATTGAAGGCCGGGTGCCGTACAAGGGCAGCGTACTGGCGATCATCAATCAGCTCATGGGCGGATTGCGCTCCAGCATGGGTTACGTCGGCTGTCAGGACATCGCCGAAATGCGGATCAAACCGGCGTTCACCCGCGTCACTAGCGCCGGGATGCGGGAAAGCCATGTCCACGACGTGACTATTACCAAAGAAGCGCCTAATTACCGGGTGGATTGACGGCTGTGGTTCCCGCTGTCGAAGTCCATCAGATTCATCATGGAATCACCTTGTGGCTTTCTAGCCAAACGTGAGAAATTTAGTCACGGAATGACACGAAATGACACAGAAAAAGAAAGGATTTTCCATGTTGTTTCGTGTTGTTCCGTGGCTAATCTCTGAAATGATGATCGATACTCGGGTTAGCAGCACCAACAACTCCTTTTCCGCCTATTCCCTACCGGTTACATCCCTGCGCCCATGACCACCCGTAACATTCATCTTGACCGTATTCTCATTCTGGATTTCGGCTCCCAGTACACCCAGCTCATCGCCCGCCGGGTGCGAGAAATTGGGGTCTATTGCGAAATTCAGCCTTGGGACGCCGATCCCGCCGCGATTCGGGCTTTCCATCCCCACGGCGTCATTTTGTCCGGCAGCCCGGAATCCACCACCCTGGCTGACGGTCCGCGCGCCCCGCAAGCGATCTTTGACCTGAAGGTTCCGTTGCTTGGCATCTGCTACGGAATGCAGACCTTGGCGATGCAACTGGGCGGACTGGTCGAATCCTCCGATCACCGCGAGTTTGGCTATGCCCAGGTTCGCGCTCACGGCCATTCCGCCCTGTTGCGCGACATCGAGGATCACGCCAGCCCGGACGGTTACGGCCTGCTCGATGTCTGGATGAGCCACGGCGACCGGGTCACATTATTACCGTCCGGCTTTACCCGCATCGCCAGCACTGTGGCCTGTCCGGTCGCCGGCATTGCCAACGAAGAACAGCGCTGGTACGGCTTGCAGTTTCACCCCGAAGTCACCCATACCCGCCAGGGCGAGCGGATTCTGCGCCGCTTTGTGCTGGACATCTGCGGCTGCGAATCGCTCTGGACCACTGGCAACATCATCGAGGACAGTATCGCCGCCGTCCGCTCCCAGGTCGGCGATGACGAAGTGTTGCTGGGCCTGTCCGGCGGCGTTGATTCGTCAGTCGTGGCGGCCTTGCTGCACCGAGCGATTGGCCCGCAACTGACCTGCGTCTTCGTCGACACCGGCCTGCTGCGACTGCATGAAGGCGATCAGGTGATGACCACCTTTGGCCGACATCTGGGGGTACGGGTGATCCGGGTGGACGCCGAGGCGCGGTTTCTAACCGCGCTGGCTGGCGTCACCGATCCCGAACAGAAACGCAAAATCATCGGCGGGCTGTTCGTGGCGATTTTCGAGGAGGAAGCCGCCAGGCTGGCTAATGTCAAATGGCTGGCCCAGGGCACTATCTATCCCGATGTCATCGAATCCGCCGGCGCGAAAACCGGCAAAGCCCACGTCATCAAGTCTCATCACAATGTCGGCGGCCTGCCGGCGGGAATGCGGCTGAAACTGGTCGAGCCGCTGCGGGAGCTGTTCAAGGACGAGGTGCGGCGGTTGGGGGTGGAGCTGGGCCTGCCGTTCGAGATGGTCTACCGCCATCCGTTTCCGGGGCCGGGGCTGGGGGTGCGGATTCTCGGCGAGGTGCGTAAGGACTACGCCGATCTGCTGCGCCGGGCCGATCACATTTTCATCGAGGAATTGCGCCGGGCCAACCTGTACGACCAGACCAGCCAGGCGTTCGCGGTGTTCCTGCCGGTCAAGTCGGTCGGGGTCATGGGCGACGGCCGCCGTTATGATTACGTCATCGCGCTGCGAGCGGTGGAAACCGTGGATTTCATGACCGCCCACTGGGCGCATCTGCCCTACGACTTTCTGGATCGGGTTTCACGGCGCATCATCAATGAAGTAGCCGGGATTTCGCGGGTGGTCTACGACATCTCCGGCAAACCGCCCGCGACCATTGAATGGGAATAAGCCACCGCCATGCATGAATCTCCCGATCCACCATTGCCGAATCTCGCTGGGTTGTCCGACACCGAACGCGGCGTGATGACCCTAGGCGGACTGGATTACCTGCACGAGGCGATCAGCATTTTCGATCACCAACTGCGGTTGGTGGTCTGGAACCGCCGGTTCGCCGAATTGCTGGATTTTCCGCCCGACTTGTTGCGGGTCGGGCTGCCGTTCGCGGAACTGATCGGCTATAACGCCCGGCGCGGCGAATACGGCCCCGGCGATCCGGAGGTGCAAACCGCTGAGCGGGTGCGGCGCGCGCAGGAGTTTCAGGGGCATTGCTTCGAGCGCACCCGTCCCGACGGCGCAGTGCTGGAGATTCGCGGCGAACCGATCAACGGCAGTGGCTTCATCACCGTCTACGAGGACATCACCGCTCGCAAACAGGCCGAAGCGGCTTTACGTGAAAGTCACGAACAACTGGAAGCGCGGGTTCGCGAGCGCACTGCTGAACTGATGGCGCTCAACGCCCAACTGGCGCGGGAAAGCGAGGAACGCCAGCGGATCGCCGCCGCCCTGCGCGAAAGTGAAAACCGGATCCGGCTGATTACCGACACGGTGCCGGTGCTGATCGCCTATCTCGATGCCAAGCGGCGCTACCAGTTCGTCAACCAGAAACACGCCGAATGGTTCGGAGTCGCCACTGAAACCTTCATTGGCCGCGCCTTTGACGAAATGCTGAGCGCACCGCTAGCTGAACGCCTGCTCACTCATGTCGATGCGGCGCTGAAGGGTCAGAGTACTCATGTCGAATACGAACTGACCACGCCAGTGGAGCGGATGTACGTCCGTTCCTACTTCATTCCCCATGCGCCGCGTCCTGCTGAAACCGAGTCGGTGGTCGGTTGCTTCATGCTCAGCGAAGATCTGACCGAGTACCGCCAGACCCAGATGGCGCTTAATCAGGCGCAGAAACTGAAAGCGGTCGGTCAGCTCACCGGCGGCATTGCTCATGATTTCAATAACCTGCTGACCGTGGTGCTGGGCAGTCTGGCTGGCCTCGAAGATGGGTTGCGGGACAGTCCCGAACTGTACAAGACCGCCCATACCGCGATGAACGCGGCCCGGCGCGGCGCGGATCTGACCCGGCGGCTGCTGGGTTTTTCCCGCCAGCAGACCCTCCAGCCCCGGCTAGTGTCGCCGCACCAGCAGTTGCAGGAAATCGCCGAACTGCTCAAGCACACCCTCGGTACGAGCATCGAACTAGAAACGGTGACCGACGGTGCGGTTTGGAATATCCAGGTTGATCCCGGTCAGCTCACCAATGCGGTTCTCAACCTGGCCATCAATGCCCGCGACGCCATGCCCAACGGCGGGCGATTGCGGATTGAAGCCCGTAATCTGGCTCTCGATGCGGCCTATGCCGCCCGCTATCCCGATGTTACGCCCGGCGATTATGTGCGGCTGACGATCGGCGACTCCGGCGGCGGGATGGCCCCGGAAGTGATCGAACGGGCGTTTGAACCGTTTTTCACCACCAAGGAACTTGGGGCTGGCACCGGTCTGGGACTAAGCATGGTCTACGGCTTTATCAAGCAGTCCGACGGCCATATCCGCATTCACAGCCAGATCAGGCAGGGCACCACGGTCGAACTGTACCTGCCGCGCCATATACTCAAGCGAACGACCTTGCCGGCCCCCGCCGCCGAAACCGGAGTGGGCATGGATGAGAACCGCCTCCGTGGGCGGGAGGCGATATTGCTGGTTGAAGACGAGCCGGATATACGCGATTTTGTTTCCCGCACCCTGACCGGGTTTGGCTACACGGTGCGCGAAGCCGCCACAGGCAGGGATGCGCTGACGACGCTGGCGACCGAACCCGCTCCCGACCTGCTGTTAAGCGACGTGATTATGTCGGGCGGGGTCAGCGGTTATGACCTGGCGATTGCCGCCTATCGCCAGTGTCCGGGGTTACGGATCTTGCTCATGTCGGGCTATTCCGGTCAGGCTCCGGATCGCTTGCCATTCGACTGCATTCTGCTGGAAAAACCGTTTATGAAGCTGGATCTAGCGCAGGCAGTGCGGCGGGCGCTGGATCGGCCCGTAGCGCCGCTGAGTAGCGCCGATGGCTGAGGCGCTGGAGTTTGAAACCGGGCAGGATCATGACTGGATGAGCTACGCCCTGGAACTGGCCCGCCGCGCTGGATCTGCCGGCGAAGTGCCCGTCGGCGCGGTGCTGGTGCGGGCAGGCGAGATCATCGGCGAAGGCTGGAATCAGTCGATTGGCGCGTGTGATCCGACCGCCCATGCCGAGACGCTGGCTTTACGCGCAGCAGCGGTTCGAGTCGGCAATTACCGGCTGGCGGACAGCACCCTGTATGCGACTTTGGAACCCTGTCCCATGTGCGCCGGCGCGATGATTCATGCCCGGGTGGCGCGGCTAGTATTTGGCGCCGCCGACCCCCGCGCCGGAGCGGCGGGCAGCGTGTTTAACCTGCTGCAAACCGATGTTCTTAACCACCGGGTCCAGATTGTC
This sequence comes from Gammaproteobacteria bacterium, assembly GCA_020846135.1. GTDB lineage: Bacteria > Pseudomonadota > Gammaproteobacteria > Competibacterales > Competibacteraceae > RXIV01. The sequence goes on along the minus strand of JADLEK010000024.1, from coordinate 6,140 downwards.
AGCGGCATTCTAGCCGGGGACTGTGGATCGCTGCTGCGCGATTTCTTCCGCGCCCGCCGAGGCAAACCGGTGGTCAGAGCGGAATCCCTGATCAGCGCTGATTGAAACCGCTGTCGCCGGCAGGCATGGCTGGCTGTCGCCACCAGGGTTGTTGCGCCGGCGGAACGGCGGGCTGGCGATGTTGCAGATTTTGCTCATCACGCTCACGCTCGATTTGTTGCCGCCGCACCGCTTCCGCCTGCGCTTGCTTCTGCTCCTGTTCCCGTTGCTTGGCCAGTCGGACTTCCTGGCGCAGGTTCAGCAGGCTTTCGTTTTTAGGCGATGCCTGCAATCCCCGTCCGATGTAGGCCAGACTTTCTTCAATGCGGCCCTGTTGCCGGGTTTGCTCGGCGATGTCCCGATAATAGGCCGCGATCCGCTCGATGCCCTCCAGCGCCGCCGGGTTGTCGGCTTCCAGCTCCAGGATCCGCCGGTAGCTGTTCAGGGCGTTGCCGCTGGCGGGAGCCGTCAGCCGACGACTTTCCATCTGTTGCTGGGCTTCGGCGAGCAGTTGCTCGATTTGAGTCTGCGGCGTGGGCGGACCTACTTCCTCCGCAGGTATTTCGGCTACTGGGGCAGGAGGAGTCGCTGATCCATCCGGCGCAAGGTTTGGATCAACGGCGGGTTGCTGCGGTAGCGCTGACGGTGTAGTAGCAACGGCCGATGGCGTGGCGGTTTGCAGTTTGGCCGGCGAACTGGAAGGCGCTACGACCGCAGAGAGCAGACGGGGCCGGGGCGAATCGCCGACGCTTTTGAACAGTTGCGACGCATCCTGCGGAATGGGAACCCGCCACAGGAAATACAGCCCGAAGGCGCAGGCCGCCGCGACCGCGCTGAGATAGAGCGCGAAGTGCTTCAGCCAGGTCGTCAGGCGCTGGCCGAAGGAGACGGAATCAGGTTCGTCATCCGCGTCGGCGTTTGACGTGATGAAGTCATCCGGGAGATCGACAGGGGGAGAGGGTGGTTTCATTGCAGCATTCGAGGGTACAGGGTTCCGATCAGGGCGATTTTTCGAAGTGGAGCCGGGGGAGGGTTGGCAAAGCACCTCAATGCGGTAGAATAATGCCCTTGCTTATCCGCTCCAAGCAGTTCCCTCTCGGAGAGGTACCGAAGCGGTCACAACGGCGCCGACTCGAAATCGGATGGGGGCTTAGCCGCCCCACGTGGGTTCGAATCCCACCCTCTCCGCCAATTCAGCAGGGCTAGATTGCCTGCTTCAATATTTTGGCAGCGTCCTGCTGGGGTAACGCAATCCTGCGTTACCCCAGACCGGCAATAATCCTGTTATAAAAACCTTGGCGCTGACTCAGCCTGATGGTGTGTGCCAATAGTTTCGCTTCTATTGGCTAATGAATGGACAGTCGGGAAAGACCGGCGCCTAACCAAGACTTGATCGCTTTGCGGTCGCCGCACTCCCTCCCCGGCGCAAAAAACGGGGTTTCTCGCGGAATATCTCGATGAGGAACATTATGTCGGACGTAAAAAAAGTCGTGCTGGCCTATTCGGGTGGTTTGGATACTTCGGTCATTCTGAAATGGTTGCAGGATGTGTATCAATGCGAAATCGTGACCTTCACCGCCGACCTGGGCCAGGGCGAGGAATTGGAGCCGGCGCGTGGGAAAGCGCTGAAAATGGGCATTAAGCCGGAAAATATTTTCATCGATGACCTGCGTGAAGAATTTGTCCGTGATTTTGTTTTTCCGATGTTCCGGGCCAATGCCATTTATGAGGGCGAATATCTGCTCGGCACCTCGATTGCCCGGCCGTTAATCGCCAAGCGGCAAATTGAAATCGCCGTGCAAACCGGGGCGGATGCGGTCTCCCATGGCGCTACCGGCAAAGGCAATGATCAGGTCCGTTTTGAACTGGGCGCTTATGCGTTAAAACCGGATATTAGAATTATTGCGCCGTGGCGGGAATGGGATTTGCTGTCCCGGGAGAAATTGTTGACCTATGCCGAGCAACACGGCATTCCGGTTGAAATGAAGCGCGGGACCCAATCGCCGTATTCGATGGACGCTAACCTGCTGCATATTTCCTATGAAGGCGGAGTGCTGGAAGACCCGTGGAATGAGCCGGAAGAGGCGATGTGGCGCTGGACGGTTTCGCCGGAACAAGCGCCCGATCAACCGCGCTATATCGAACTGGAATACCAGAGTGGCGACATCGTGGCGATTGATGGTGAGGCGCTCACTCCCGCTGCGGTCTTAACCCGGCTGAATCAATTGGGGGGCGAGCATGGCATTGGCCGGCTGGATCTGGTGGAAAACCGCTACGTCGGGATGAAATCGCGGGGTTGTTATGAAACCCCTGGTGGAACCATCATGCTTAAGGCGCACCGGGCGATGGAATCACTGACCCTGGATCGGGAGGCAGCGCATCTCAAGGATGATCTGATGCCGCGCTATGCCAGTCTGGTTTACAACGGTTACTGGTGGAGTCCGGAGCGGAAGTTATTGCAGACCCTGATTGATGCCTCGCAGGTTCCCGTCAACGGCACCGTGCAGGTTAAGCTGTACAAGGGCAATGTCATTGTGACCGGGCGTCAATCGAATGACAGCCTGTTCGATATGAACATCGCTACCTTTGAAGACGATGCGGGAGCGTATGACCAGAAGGATGCAGGCGGCTTCATCAAGCTCAATGCGCTGCGGATGCGGATTGCAGCATCGAAAGGGCGGCGATAATGGGGGAAGCTGTCACCCTCAAAACCATGGTCAGGAGTACATCTTGTGGCTAAGCCTAATTATCAGTACGAGAAGCGCCAGAAAGATCTCGCCAAGAAAAAGAAGCAGGACGAGAAACTGGAAGAGAAACGCCAACGCAAGCTGGACAAAACCGGCGTTCCTTTGGACGAGACGCCTAATGAGGAGTCACCGCCTGAAACGTGAAATTTCGGGCGTAAAAAAGCCGGCGCAAGCCGGCTTTTTTAATGAACTCAGTCAGTGGTCACTGGGGTACGGCTTTAGCTAGCGCCGCACCCTTGGGCCTTAGGCCGCTTCGGCAACACTCCAGACTTCAGGCGCTTTCTCGGCCCGCTTGCCAAACTCCTGACGCTGCTTTTCCAGTTCCGGCGGCAACTGCGCGCCAAACTTGTCAAAGAAGGTCTTGATTTCCTCAACTTCACTGATGGCTTCAGCGCGGTTGATGCTGGTGATAGTTTCAAACTGCCCCTTGGAAAACTCCAAGCCTTCCAGATCCAGATCCTCGTAGCGCGGCATCAGCCCGAAGGAGCTTTCCACCGCACCGACCTGCCCATTAACGCGCTCGACGATCCATTTGAGCACCCGCATGTTCTGCCCGTAGCCCGGCCACACGAACTTGCCATCCGGGCCTTTGCGGAACCAGTTGGTGCGGAAGATCATGGGCAGCTTGATATCGGTCCGCTGGCCCATCTTGACCCAGTGGCCCCAATAGTCCGCCATGTTGTAGCCGCAGAAGGGCAGCATGGCGAAGGGATCGCGGCGAATGCCGGTGACGCCAATCGCTGCTGCGGTCGCTTCCGAACCCATCGTGGCCGCCATGAACACGCCGTGATTCCAGTCGAAGGCCTGATAGACCAGCGGGAAGGTCTTGGACAGGCGCCCGCCGAAGATGAAGGCGGAAATCGGCACGCCGGCCGGATCTTCCCAGGCCGGATCAATGGTCGGGCATTGCCCGGCAGGGGCGGTAAAGCGCGAGTTGGCGTGTGCGCCGACCCGACCGCAATCCGGTGTCCAGTCGTTGCCCTGCCAGTCAATCCCGTGCGCCGGCGCAGCAACGCCCATCCCTTCCCACCACACATCGCCGTCGTCGGTCAGCACGACATTGGTGAAGATGGAGTTAGCCTTGCAGGATTCCATCGCCATCGGGTTGGAGTCATAGGAAGTGCCGGGGGCGACGCCAAAGAAGCCAGCTTCGGGATTGATCGCCCGCAGGGTGCCGTCAGCCGCCGGCTTGATCCAGGCGATGTCGTCACCGACAGTCAGCGCCTTCCAGTTGCCGAAGCCCTTGGGTGGCACGATCATGGCGAGGTTGGTCTTGCCGCAAGCGCTGGGGAAGGCCGCCGCGACATAGGTCTTTTCGCCCTTCGGACTTTCCAGACCCAGAATCAGCATGTGTTCGGCCAGCCAGCCTTCATCGCGGGCCATCGACGAGGCGATCCGCAACGCCAGGCACTTCTTACCCAGCAGAGCATTACCGCCGTAACCGGAACCGTAGGACCAGATTTCGCGGGTCTCGGGGAAATGGACAATGGCTTTGCGGCCGATGTCCGGTTCGCACGGCCACGGCACGTCCTTCTGGCCGGGGGCCAGCGGCGCGCCGACCGAGTGGACGCACGGCACAAAGAATCCGTCGCTGCCCAGCACCTCAAGCACTTTGCTGCCCATGCGGGTCATGATCCGCATGTTGGTCACGACGTAAGGCGAGTCGGTGATCTCGATGCCGATCTGGGCAATCGGGCTGCCGATAGGCCCCATGCTGAACGGAATGACGTACAGGGTGCGACCCTTCATACAGCCGTTCATCAGCTCTTTCAACTGCGCCCGCATTTCATCCGGCGGCGCCCAATTGTTGGTCGGGCCGGCATCTTCCTTGTTCACGCTGCAAATGAAGGTGCGATCTTCAACCCGCGCCACGTCGGAGGGGTGGGAGCAGGCCAGATAGGAGTTGGGCCGCTTTTCCGGGTTCAGCTTGACGAAGGTGCCGGAAGCCACCATTTCAGCACATAGCCGTTGATATTCTTCTTCCGAACCGTCGCACCAGACAACGTGATCCGGTTGGGTCAGGGCTGCGATTTCATCGACCCATTTTAGAAGTTTGGCGTTGCTGGTGCGGGTTGCGCCGTCGTGAGTAATTGCCATCGATGGATTCTCCTCTGTGATTGACTGTGATTTGGCAGTGAGCGGGGTTAGGACGGGTTAAATGGGGTGGTTTACGACGTCCGCGCCGGGATAACGATGGGCAAGAACGGTTGCGGGGACGCAGTTTCATCACGGCGCATAAGGTTATCACCAAGCGGGCCGGGTTGCCACCGGGGCGATAGCCTCCAGCAGGGTCATCGCGTTATGTGGGGTTTACTCAGGGACACGGCGGTGAGGCTGGCGTTGACCTGCAGGGTGAGGAAGAGAAGTCCCAGCACAACGTCGTCGAGGAAGTCCGCATGATGGCCAAGCTGGAGTTCACGACCGCAGAACAGGACCAACTCCACTACCGAACGCTATCATCACCCGCATCCCCGGGTGCAACCATCGAAACCCTAACCGGGGTGCATCGCAGTCCCGAACGGGTCCGATTATTTCTCAAGCGGATGGGGATGACGTGCCGCAAAATGCTCCCCTACTCGCCCAACTTGAATCTCATTGAGCGCTTGTGGAAGTTCGTCAAGAAGACCAGTTTGTACTCAAAATATTACGCCCACTTCACCGACCTCAAGCAGGCCATTTCCGACTGTTTGACCAAAACCCATACCACCTAAAAATAAAGAGCTGGATTCCTTGTTCACCCTCAATTTTCAGACCTTTGAGGAATCACAGGTTATAAGCGGGCTGAAGCATACCTCAGTTATTGGCGCCCAACGTACAAGTCGCCGGCGCTGCGCGGCTTTATCGCGCAACGTCCGGTGGAATGATGGGTTAGGCCGATAGCCATAAGCGCAAAAGTTGGTGCTGGCGAGACGGCAATACGATGCGAAGCTCACCGTGGCATGAGAGCGAACACATCCCAGCCTAGGTATTCACGGGTGTAAGCGACATGGCGCGCAGGTTCCGTAGTCAGTTGGGCGCGAACCTCTTTCGCCAACTCATCGTCGGGATTGGCTTCAAGCCACCGGCGCATGGTGAGCCATTTGGCCGCCTCGTATCTATCCCAGCCGTCTTGGTTAGCCAGAACCATTTCAACAATGTCGTAGCCGAGGTTGCCAAAAGACGAGATAAGTTCTGGAAGTACGAGGAAGTCAGAGGCTGAGTTGGCAAGACATCTCTTGGCAATATCTGTAACTACCTACTACCTACCAGCGCATGCCGTTGTAGCAGCGGGGGGCGAGAATAATTCACGCAACCGTGCAAAGACGCCCTCGCCTTGTTTGCGAAAGGTGGAGATGACGGCCTGAAGGCGGGCAT
>JADLEK010000023.1 GCA_020846135.1 Gammaproteobacteria bacterium | reverse complement strand
GCCCGCCTTCAGGCCGTCATCTCCACCTTTCGCAAACAAGGCGAGGGCGTCTTTGCACGGTTGCGTGAATTATTCTCGCCCCCCGCTGCTACAACGGCATGCGCTGGTAGGTAGTAGGTAGTTACCAAAAATCATTGATTTTTAACATTTTATTCTTGCACCTTAAAAGGGCTGCTGCATGATTTTATCCGCCATGCCGATTTCCGCCAGATACTGCGGATAAAGCGTATAGGCCGGTTTCAGAATCGGCAGCAGACGCAGGGTCTTGGGGACATTGCCCTTGGCGACCACCTGGCGACGGGTCAGCGCCGACACCAGATTAACCCGGCCATGCCAGAACGCATGAGCGAAATCGGCGCTCATCCGCATCGTGACTTCCGGCGCGCCGGTAAATTCAGCGCCCCGGTAAATCCCGACTTCCTCACCCCGGGCATCAATAGTCATCACCGCCGCCGGCTGTTCAAACGCGAATTGCACGCACAGCCGGGAATTGTGCAGCGGCCCGCCAATGTGCGGATCGCTTTTCAGCCGCTCGAAAAAGCCACCCAGCACCCGATACAGCACCTCAGCGTCAGGGAAGACGTTGCGGATTTCAGTGATGGTCGCTGCCGCGCCCGCCGGATGCAAATCCGCTGCTGCAATTGGCAACGGTTTGACCGTGGTGTCATACAGCGTCCGGACGATCTGCACGACCCCGGCCCGCTCCGGTTCCCGCGGGTTATAGAGCATTGCACCGTCGGCCATCGCGGTATCAGCGACCTGCTCCAGTTTCGCCAGTCCATCCTTGATGCCGGCCTCGCGCAGGTTCAGCGGCATTCCGGTCAGGTGCGCCAGTTGCCGGTTCAAGGCGCGGATGCAGGCAATTCCCGCCTTGGCCGCCTTGCGCCGGAACCAGCGATCCACGGCTCGCAGCGGCTTGGCCAACGGTACGGCGAAGCCCAGGCCGCCATACCGTAACAGACTGTCCAGCGCCGCACCGGGGCGGGGAAACGCAACGCCCAGCGCCTCGGCGATGTCGGCATAGCGATCCAGCCGAGACTCAAGGTTGTAAGCCATCACTTCCGGCAACGCCAGCGCGTTCGCCAGGCCATGCGGGATGTGATAAACGCCGCCGAGGGCGTGAGAAATGCCGTGAACCATGCCGACCATCGAATGCGAGAAGGCGATCCCGGCCAGGGTGCTGGCGGTCAGCATCGCCCCACGCACTTCCAGATTATCGGGCTGGGCGCAGGCCAGTAGCAGGTGATCCCGAATCAGCCGGATCGCTTGCAGCGCCAGGCCGTCGGCAGCCGGCGACCATTCCTTGTCCACATAGGCTTCAATGGCGTGGGTCAGCGCATCCATGCCGGTCATCGCGGTCAGTTTCGGCGGCAGGCTGCGGGTCAGTTCGGGGTCAAGAATCGCCAGATCGGGTAAAAATTGCGTTTCGGCGAACGGCAATTTTACATCGTGATCGGGATCGGCGATCACCGCGACCTTGGTCACTTCGGAACCGGTACCGGCGGTGGTGGGAATCAGGAACAGCGGGAGCAAGGCGGTCTGGCCCAGCAGATATGCGCCCATGTGATCCTGCGCCGGTCCGCCCTTGACCATCAGGATATTGGCGACCTTGGCGGTATCCAGCACACTGCCGCCACCGAGTCCGATGATCAGATTGCAACCCTGTTCCTGCCCCAGCGCCGCGCAATCCTCAACGGTTTGAATCGTGGAATTGGGCGGGGTCTGGTCGAATACCGCCACGATCTCAATGGCGGTTGCAGCGAAACCGGCCTTGATCCGTTCGGCCAGTCCGGCCTGAACCAGCACCGCGTCAGTCACCAGCAGCGCCCGGCGCGGGCCATAATGGGCAACGGCGTCACCGAGTTGATCGATGATCCCGATTCCGTAGATCACCCGGGTCGGCAGGGAAAATTCAAAGTAGTCGGGCAACATGGGCGGAGACTCCGGCAGCGGGAAAGGCTTTCAGCATAGTCGTCCAGCCTGATGTACGGCTTGCCCGAAACAGTCGGTTCGGCATCACCCGTCCGGCGTTGCGCCCCCTCGGCTTTCCCCCTAGAATGCCCCTCCTTTGCCGCCCTGAACCGGGCTGCAACTCCTTGCCTCACCGCTTGGCGGGAGGCTGTTGATTATCCGTAAGGAGCTGTTTTAATGCGACATTATGAAATTGTGTTCATGGTTCATCCTGATCAGAGCGATCAGGTGCCGGCCATGATCGACCGTTACCGGGTCCTGATCGAGGAGGATGGCGGTAAAATTCACCGCCTGGAAGATTGGGGTCGCCGGCAACTGGCCTATCCGATCAACAAGATTCACAAAGCACACTATGTGCTGATGAATATTGAGTGTAGCCAGCCGGTGCTGGACGAAATCCAGAGCGCGTTCCGGTTCAACGACGCGGTGATCCGGAACCTCATCGTCCAGCGCGACAGCGCCGACACCGAACCCTCGCCGTTGCTCAAGGCCCGTGATGAGCGGCCTGAGCGGGAAGAACGCGGCCATCGCTCCGACCGCGATGACGCCGATGACGACATGGGCGAACCCGAAGACGAAACCGCCTGAACCGGCCTGCCGGCTGCGTTATGCCGCTCGCGCCGTCCTCTGACAACGCCCTGATCATTGCCGGGCAAATCACCGGGATCTGTGAGACCCGCACCTCGCCAGCGGGCGTACTCATCAGCCGCTTTCTGCTGGAGCATGAGTCGGGTCAGGTTGAAGCCGGTCTTCCACGTCAGGCCCGCTGCCGGATTCCGGTCATCGCCTGCGGCCCGGAGTTGGCCCGGATCGCCGGCCGCCTGCCGTCAGGCGCCTCGGTGCGAGTGCAAGGGTTTGTCAGTCGCGTCAACTACCGTGAAGGTGAATACCGGCTGGCGCTGCACGCCGCCCGCATCGACCTTCTCAACATCGAATCATCCGAGGATTAATGTATGTCGCGTTTTTTTCGTCGTAAAAAGTTCTGCCGGTTCACCGCTGAAGGCGTCAAGGAAATTGACTACAAGGACATCATCGTCCTGAAAAACTACGTCAGTGAAACCGGCAAAATCGTGCCGAGCCGGATCACCGGCACCAAGGCCCGTTATCAACGGCAACTGTCGGTCGCGATCAAGCGCGCCCGGTTCCTGGCGCTGCTGCCGTACTGCGACCGGCACTGAGCCGCGTACCCCGGAGGTTGAGGCATGGAAATCATTCTGCTGGAAAAAGTGGTGAATCTGGGCGGGTTGGGCGACCGAGTCAAAGTCAAGTCGGGCTATGCCCGCAACTTTCTGATTCCCAAGGGTAAGGCTACCCTGGCGACAGTGGCGAACCTGGCCCGGTTCGAGGCTCGCCGCGCTGAACTGGAGCGGGTCGCCGCCGAGGCGCTGACCAAGGCCAAGGCGCGCGCCGAACAACTGGCCGAGCTGATCGTGACCCTGTCGGTGAAAACCGGCAATGAAGGGCGGCTGTTCGGTTCAGTGGGTTCCGCCGACATCGCCGATGCGGTCTCCGCCGCCGGCATCGATCTGCAAAAAAACGAAGTCCGGCTCAGTACCGGTTCGATCCGCCAGATCGGCGAATACGACGTGGATTTGCATTTGCATACTGAAGTCAAGACCCAGATCCGGGTCAACGTCATCGCCGAGACCTGAGTTGCCGCCGGTGCGCCGGCAGCGGGATTTTGACTAAACTTAAGGTCATCCTGCGCCGGAACGCCGTTTGCCGAACGGTCTCCACCCCCGTGCGGGAGTTTTGCTACCGTACCGCTTCAGTATCGAGGTGGTGCGGTAGTTCGTCGGTTTTGCTCCGAGTGTCCCGTCATGCAACCCGTTTACCCTTTTCCCCAGCGCAAAGATCCCGCCACCGAAGCGTTACGAACTCCGCCGCATTCGCAGGAAGCCGAGCAGGCGGTGCTGGGCGGGCTGATGGTGGACAACGCCACCTGGGATCTGGTGGCCGACCGGCTGGACGAAAACGATTTCTATCGCAACGATCATCGGCTGATTTTTCGCGCGATCCGGCGGCTGGCGGAACAAACCAAGCCGCTTGATCTGGTCACCGTAGCGGAATGGCTGGAGGCGAATAATGGACTGGAAACCGCCGGAGGATTCGCCTACCTCGGCGTTTTGGCGCGAGACACCCCTAGCGCCGCCAATGTCCGCGCCTATGCCGATATTGTCCGGGAACGGGCGATCCGCCGTGAGCTGATTCGAGCCGGCGCCGAGATCGCCGATAGCGCCTTTGATCCCAAAGGCCGCGACAGCAAGGAACTGCTGGACGAAGCCGAAAAGCGGGTGTTCGCCATCGCTGAACAGGGCACCCATGCCGGCGATGGATTTATCAACATCAAGGATTTGCTGGCGCGGACTGTCGAGCGGATCGACCTGCTGTTCCAGAGCGACAATCCGATTACAGGCTTGCCGACCGGCTGGCCGGATTTCGATGACAAAACCGCCGGCTTGCAGCCAGGCGAACTGATCGTGATCGCCGGACGGCCCTCAATGGGTAAAACCAGCCTGGCGATGAATATCGTTGAATACGCAGCGCTGCATGTTAAATGCCCGGTGGCGGTGTTCAGCCTGGAAATGCCGGGGGAAAGCCTGATCATGCGGCTGATGTCATCGCTGGGGCGGATCGATCAGCACCGGATTCGCACCGGCCGGCTGGAGGAAGAAGACTGGCCGCGCCTGACCTCGGCGGTGACCATGTTGTCGCAGGCGCGGTTGTTTATCCACCACAGTGCGGTACTCAGCCCCAACGAACTGCGGGCGCAGGCGCGACGGCTGCACCGGCAGGAGGGGCAACTAGGACTCATCATGGTGGATTATCTCCAGTTGATGAAGGTGCCGGGCACCAATGAAAACCGCACCAACGAAGTCTCGGAGATTTCCCGTTCGCTCAAGGCGCTGGCGATGGAACTGTCGGTGCCGGTCGTGGCCCTGTCGCAACTGAATCGGACTCTGGAGCAACGCGGCGACAAGCGGCCGATTATGTCGGATTTGCGCGAATCGGGCGCGATCGAACAGGATGCAGATCTGATCTGCTTCATTTACCGCGACGAAGTCTATAACCCCGACAGCGCCGACAAGGGCATCGCCGAAATCATCATCGGCAAGCAGCGCAACGGTCCTATCGGTACAACCCGCCTTACTTTTCTGGGGCAGTACACCCGCTTCGAGAGTTACGCCTCCGAATCCTACTCCACAGGTTCAGGTTATGAGTCGAGCAACCACGGTACATCTCGATCTGGAGGCGCTGGTTCACAATCTGGGGCGGGTTCGGGCAGCCGCTCCGGGTCGCAAGGTGGCGGCCGCCGTCAAAGCTGAGGCTTATGGCCACGGGTTGGTTCGCGCCGCCCGCGCTCTTTCCGCCGACGCCTTTGCGGTCGCCTGCCTCGAAGAAGCGCTGACCCTGCGCGAAGCCGGCATTGTCCAGCCCATCCTGCTGCTGGAAGGCGTGTTTGAGGCGACCGAGTTGCCGCTGTGCGCCCGCCATGATGTGCAGATTGCCGTCCATCATCCCGAACAGGTTTTAATGCTGGAACGCGCCCGACTGGATCGCCCGGTGCGGGTCTGGCTGAAACTCGACAGCGGAATGCACCGGCTGGGGCTGGAGCCGGAAACCGCGCCAGCCATTTTTCAGCGTTTGCGGGATTGTCCGGCAGTTGCGCCCAACCTCGGCTGGATGAGTCATCTGGCCCGGGCCGATGAGCGGGATTGTGACGATACCCGTGGGCAATTGCAGACGTTTGAAACCGCGACCGCCGGGCTGCCGGGTGAACGGTCGCTGGCGAATTCCGCCGGGATTCTCGGTTGGCCGCAGACTCATTTTGACTGGGTGCGGCCCGGCCTCATGCTCTATGGCGCATCGCCATTCGTGGACAGTCTGGCTGCCGATGAAGACTTGCGCCCGGTGATGACCTTCCATACCCGGCTGATTGCGATCAAGCGGCTGCGCAAAGGTGAACCGGTCGGGTATGGCGGAACCTGGCATTGTCCCGAAGACATGGATGTCGGGGTCGCAGCAGCGGGTTACGGCGACGGTTATCCGCGTCATGCCCCTTCCGGGACGCCGGTGCTGCTGCATGGCCGGGAAGCGCCGCTGATTGGCCGGGTGTCGATGGACATGATCACGGTCGATCTGCGCGGACATCCCGAAGCACGGATTGAGGATCGAGTCACGCTGTGGGGTGGTGGCGGATTGCCGGTGGAGCGCATCGCCCAGTCCGCCGGGACCATTGCCTACCCGTTGCTTTGCGGCATCACGGCGCGGGTGCGGCGCGAGGTGATCGATTTCCCGGTTGTTGAGTAGTAAGGGGATTTCCCGAAAAAATGATACCCGCCTTGGTGTTCACTCCAACCAAACCTAAGGATATTAGCCACTGAATAACACTAAAACACACTGAAAAATAAAAAATTTCCGTGTTTTTCCGTGGCCGGTTTCTGGAATGATGATCGACGCCCGGTATGGCCTTTATGATAAATCACCTAAAGCCATTCGAGGCTGACATGAACCACCTCAACCTTGAGGGGCGTCCGAAATGCCCGCTTTCTGCGGAGGGCCTCTGATCTTCGTTGAAAAATGTTGGAATAGCGCACCCGGTTTTCAGGATTTTCCGTTTCCTTCTACCTTTTTTGCTCAATTCCAGCTAAACCTTAACAAGCATCAACCCCATCCACCGAGGAGACGCTGCATGAACCGTATCAAAACGCTAACCGCCGTTGCCGCCGCCGCTGTATTACTCACCACCGCCGGAGCCGCCTACGCCGGCAAAGCGCTGGACGCCATCAAGGAACGCGGCTTCATCAAATGCGGCGTCAGCGATGGCCTGCCGGGTTTCTCCTACGCTGACGAGAAAGGTAACTATAACGGCATTGACGTTGACGTTTGCCGTGCAGTAGCCGCTGCCGTGTTTGGCGATGCCGCCAAGGTCAAATTTACCCCACTGACCGCCAAGGAGCGCCTGACCGCCCTGCAATCGGGTGAAATCGATGTACTGTCGCGTAATACCACTTGGACCTCCAGCCGCGATTCTGCCCAGGGACTGAATTTCACGGGCGTCACCTACTATGATGGACAGGGCTTTCTGGTCAACAAGAAGCTTGGGGTCAAGAGCGCCAAGCAGCTCGACGGCGCCACGGTCTGTGTCCAGGCCGGCACTACGACGGAATTAAACCTGAGCGACTATTTCCGCGCCAACAAAATGAAGCTGACTCCAATCAGCTATGACAAGTCTGACGAAAGCGCCAAATCGCTGGAAGCGGGCCGGTGCGATGTCCTGACTTCTGATCAGTCGCAGCTTTACGCCCAGCGCATCAAGCTGGCCAAGCCGGGCGATTACATCGTACTGCCGGAAGTGATTTCCAAGGAACCCCTGGGGCCAGTGGTTCGGCACGGCGATGATGAATGGTTCGATATCGTCAAATGGGCGCTGTTTGTCATGGTCAATGCCGAAGAAATGGGCATTACCTCGAAAAACGTCGAAGAAATGAAAAAATCCGCCAATCCCGACATCAAGCGGCTGCTGGGTGTAGAAGGCGACAAAGGCAAAGACTTCGGGCTGGCCAATGACTGGATGGCGGTGGTCATCAAGCAGGTGGGCAACTACGGCGAAGTGTTCAACCGAAACGTAGGCGCAGGCAGCGATCTCAAGATCGAGCGCGGCTTGAATGCGCTGTGGAATCAGGGCGGACTGCAATACGCGCCCCCGGTTCGTTGATTTAAGGACAGGCGGAAGGCTAAAGGGGAAAGGCTAAAGGATCGAAGTCTTTCTCTGCTATGCCGCTGATTTTTGAACGGGTTTTTCTTAACCTTCAAACGCAAGATGATGACGACCGATCACGTTCCGGCTAAACCGCCATTCTGGAACAACCCACAGATCCGGGCCGTTGCCTTTCAGGTTGTTGCCCTGATCGCTACGGTCGCTTTCGGGCTGTACATCTTTACTAACACCCAGGCCAATCTGCAGCGGCTCGGCATCGCTTCCGGCTTCGACTTTCTATCTTCGCCCGCTGGTTTCGACATCATCCAGAGCCTGGTGCCCTATTCGGCGGCTTCCAGTTATGGACAGGTGTTTTTGGTCGCGCTCTTTAATACCCTGCTGGTATCGGCGCTAGGCATCATTTTGGCCACCCTGCTCGGTTTCGGGATCGGGGTAGCCCGCCTGTCCAAGAACTGGCTGATCGCCCGGCTGGCGCTGGTGTATATCGAAACCTTCCGCAACATTCCGCTGCTGCTGCAAATTTTCTTCTGGTATTTCGCGGTGCTGCGGGCAATGCCATCCCCGCGCCAGAGCTTGAATCTCGGCGACGCTGCTTTCCTCAACATTCGCGGCCTGTATCTGCCCGCGCCACAGTTTGAAGCCGGCTTTGGCTGGGTCCTCGCCACACTGGGTATCGCCGCAATCCTTACGACCTTGCTGGTGCGCTGGGCGCGGCAGCGACAAATGGTCACCGGGCAACAGTTTCCGGTGGTTTCGGCGGGGTTGGCGCTGTTAATTGGCTTGCCGCTGGTGACGTTCTGGCTGACCGGTTCGCCCCTGCACTGGCAATTGCCGGAGTTGCAGGGTTTCAACTTCCGGGGCGGCTGGGTCATCATCCCGGAAATGGCTTCACTGTTGCTGGCGCTGACCATTTACACCGCTGCCTTCATCGCCGAAATTGTCCGTGCCGGGATTCAGGCGGTCAGTCATGGCCAAACCGAAGCCTCGTTTTCGCTGGGGATCAATTCCGGCAAGACCCTGCGGCTGATCATCCTGCCGCAGGCGCTGCGGGTGATTATTCCACCGCTGACCAACCAGTACCTGAACCTGACCAAGAATTCCTCGCTGGCCGCCGCAATTGGCTATCCCGATCTGGTGTCGTCGTTCGCCGGCACCGTGCTGAACCAGACCGGCCAGGCGATTGAATGCATCGTGATTACCATGGCGGTTTATCTCAGCATCAGCCTGCTGATTTCGCTGCTGATGAATCTCTATAACCGGCGGGTCGCCCTGGTGGAGCGTTAAAGGCATGGCTGAAGCTCGCATTCCCCATCCCGATTTGCCGCCGCCGGTGAGCATCGTCGGCCCCATTGGCTGGCTGCGCCGCAACCTGTTCTCGTCGCCACTCAACATCCTGCTGACCCTGCTCACCCTGTATCTGCTGGTCATCGCCATTCCGCCACTGTTGCGCTGGACGGTGCTGAACGCAACCTGGAGCGGCGACACTCGCGACGCCTGCCAGGCCAACAGCGGGGCGTGCTGGGTGTTTATCCGGGTCCATTTTGACCAGTTCATGTACGGCTTTTACCCGGATGCGCAACGCTGGCGGGTGGATCTGACTGTGTTGCTGCTGATCGTCAGCGCCGCACCGCTGTTCATTCGCAGAGTTCCCAATCAAATCAAATTGCGGCTGGCTCTGGGCATTCTGGCGTGCTATCCGATCATCGCCTTCATTCTACTGACCGGCGGGTTCGGGCTGGCGGTGGTGGAAACCAGCCAGTGGGGCGGTTTGTTGCTGACCCTGGTGATCGCCGGGGTCGGGATGACTGCTGCTTTACCGCTGGGGGTATTGCTGGCGCTGGGCCGGCGCTCGCAGTTGCCGGCGATTCAAACCCTGTGCGTCACGTTCATCGAATTCTGGCGCGGCGTCCCGCTGATTACCGTGCTGTTCATGTCCTCGGTGATGCTGCCGCTGTTCCTGCCCGCTGACATGAGCTTCGACAAACTGCTGCGGGCGCTGATCGGCGTCTCGCTGTTCCAGGCCGCCTATATGGCCGAAGTGGTGCGCGGCGGCTTGCAGGCCATTCCCAAGGGTCAATTTGAAGCCGCTGCCGCGCTCGGCCTGGGTTTCTGGAAAATGATGGGGCTGATCGTGTTGCCACAGGCGCTGAAACTGGTCATCCCCGGCATCGTCAACACCTTCATCGCCCTGTTCAAGGACACTTCGCTGGTGCTGATCATCGGCTTGTTTGATCTGCTGAACATGGTGCATAACGCCACCACTAACCCGGCCTGGCTGGGGTTTTCCACTGAAGGCTATGTGTTCGCCGCCGCCGTCTACTGGCTGTTTTGTTTCGGGATGTCCCGCTACAGCCAGAGTTTGGAAAAGCGGCTGCACACCGGCCACAAGCGTTAGGAATCCAACCGATGAATGAATCGCCAGCGCCCTATGACACCCGCAAGCCCTTATCCGATCAGACCATGATCCAGATGGATGGCGTCCACAAGTGGTATGGCGCGTTTCACGTTCTCAAGGACATCAACCTGACTGTCCAGAAGGGTGAGCGGATCGTGGTCTGCGGTCCGTCCGGCTCCGGCAAATCCACGGCGATCCGCTGCATCAATCGGCTGGAAGAATACCAGCGTGGACGGATCGCGGTTGATGGCCAGGAACTGAGCAACGATGTCAAACAGATCGAGCGGATTCGCCGCGAGGTCGGGATGGTGTTCCAGCACTTCAACCTGTTTCCGCATCTGACCGTGCTGGAGAACTGCACACTGGCCCCGATCTGGGTGCGGAAACTGCCGCGCAAGGACGCGGAGGAAGTCGCGATGCGCTATCTGGAGCGGGTCAAGATTCCCGAACAGGCCCAAAAGTATCCGGGGCAACTGTCCGGCGGTCAGCAACAACGGGTTGCTATTGCCCGCAGCCTGTGCATGAATCCGAAAATCATGCTGTTTGACGAACCAACCTCGGCTTTGGACCCGGAGATGATCAAGGAAGTACTGGAAACGATGGTGTCACTGGCTGAAGATGGCATGACCATGATCTGCGTGACCCATGAAATGGGCTTTGCCAAGACCGTCGCGCACCGGGTGATTTTCATGGACAGCGGGGAAATCATCGAGCAGAACTCGCCAGAAGAATTTTTCACCCACCCCAAATCGGATCGGACCAAGCTGTTTTTAAGTCAAATCCTGCATCATTAGACTTTTACGGAGTAACACCCAATGGCAAGCGTCAACAAAGTCATTCTGATCGGCAATCTGGGCAAGGACCCGGAGGTACGCTATATGCCCAGCGGCAAGGCAGTCGCCAACGTCACCCTTGCCACTAACGAAAGCTGGAAAGACAAAAACACCGGAGAGAAGCAGGAACGCACGGAATGGCATAACGTGGTGTTCTACAGCCCATTGGCGGAAATCGTCGGGCAGTATTTGCGCAAGGGATCGTCGGCCTTTGTCGAAGGGCGCCTGCAAACCCGTAAATGGCAGGACAAGAACGGAGTGGATCGCTACACCACTGAAATTGTCGCCAATGAAATGAAGATGCTGGGTGGGAAAGGCGACCGCACGGGTGGTAGTGCGCCATACCCGGATAACGGCGATGTGGAATACGCATCGACGCCGGCGCCCACTCGTTCGCAACCCGCTCCCGCCGCAGCCCGGACCCAATCTTCCCCTCCCCAATCCCAAGCGGGGGCCGATGGCTTCGATGACGATATTCCGTTCTGAGATTCCCTCCATTGTTTTTCGTCATTCCAGCGAAAGCGGGTATGGCGAAGATGATAGTTTTTCACCTGAAAAAGATAAAATCTATCAGATCGGCCTCGCGCCGTCTGGATGATCATGCCTACAACTCCCGCCCTGTTTTCCCATCGCCGCTACTGGGCCGCCCGGTTTGGCGTTGCGCCGTTTTTGCCGATGTCCCGCGCCGAAATGGACACGCTGGGCTGGGATAGCTGCGACATCATCTTGATCACCGGCGATGCCTACATCGATCATCCCAGCTTCGGCATGGCGATCATTGGCCGACTGCTCGAAGCGCACGGATTCCGGGTTGGCATCATTGCCCAACCGGCCTGGAACTCCGCTGAACCGTTCCGGGCGCTGGGCCGGCCCAACCTATGGTTCGGGGTGACCGCCGGCAACATGGACTCGATGGTTAATCGCTACACCTCGGATCGGCGGCTACGGCATAACGATGCCTACACGCCCAATGACGAAGGCGGCAAGCGCCCGGATCGAGCGGTGATTGTCTACAGCCAGCGCTGCCGGGAAGCCTGGCCCGACGCGCCGATTGTGATTGGCGGCATCGAGGCCAGTCTGCGCCGCATCGCCCATTACGACTACTGGTCGGATACGGTGCGTCGTTCGATCCTGCTGGACGCCAAGGCCGATTTGCTTCTGTATGGCAATGCCGAGCGGGCCATCGTCGAAATCGCCCATCGCGCCGCCGCCGGCGAGTCTCCCAAAGCCATGCGCGATCTGCGCGGCACCGCGTTTATCCACAGCGGCGACTGGCTGGAGGACTGGTTGGCCGTTGATTCGACTGAACTGGATCAGCCCGGCCCGGTAGAACCACATCCTGATCCTTATTCGCTGCGCCCGGCGGCGAGTGTTGAACCGGAGACGAAGGCGGTGACTGTCCGCCGTCCCCCCATTCGCCACGACCGCACTAAAACCGTCATTCGCCTACCCAGTTATGAGCAGGTTAAAACCGACCCGGTCTTATATGCCCATGCTTCGCGGTTATTGCATCTGGAGACCAATCCTGGCAATGCCCGCGCCCTGATTCAGCGTCACCGCGACCGCGAAGTCTGGATCAATCCACCGCCGATTCCATTAACCACCGCTGAAATGGATACGGTCTTTGATTTGCCTTATGCTCGGGTTCCGCATCCTGGTTATGGTGGAGCGCGGATTCCGGCTTATGAAATGATCCGGTTCTCGGTCAATATCATGCGTGGCTGTTTTGGCGGCTGCACCTTCTGTTCAATTACTGAACACGAGGGCCGGATTATTCAGTCCCGTTCGGAACCTTCCGTTCTGCGTGAAATTGAGGAAATTCGGGATAAAACGCCCGGTTTTACTGGCGTGATTTCCGATTTGGGTGGGCCGACTGCCAATATGTACCGGATTGCCTGTAAATCACGGGATATTGAGCAGAGTTGCCGAAAACTGTCCTGTGTTTACCCGGTGATTTGTCCGAATCTGAATACCGATCATTCGGCGTTAATCAGCCTGTATCGCAAGGCGCGGGAATTGCCGGGCGTGAAAAAAGTCCTGATCGCCTCCGGGGTGCGTTATGACCTGGCAGTGCGCGACCCAGCTTATGTGCGGGAACTAGCGACGCATCATGTCGGCGGCTACCTGAAAATCGCCCCGGAACATACCGAAGCCGGGCCATTGTCGAAAATGATGAAGCCAGGGATGGGCGCTTATGACCAATTCAAGGCGCTGTTCGACCAGTACTCGCGGGAAGCCGGTAAAGAGCAGTATTTGATTCCCTATTTTATCGCCGCGCATCCGGGAACGACTGACGAAGATATGCTGAATCTGGCGCTCTGGCTGAAACGCAATGGCTTTCGCGCCGATCAGGTGCAGGCGTTTCTGCCCAGCCCCATGGCTTTGGCCACTGCGATGTATTACAGCGGACGCAATCCGCTGAAAGGCATTCACCGGGATCGGGGCGAGACAGTATTTTCCGCCAAAGGCTTAAAACAGCGGCGCTTGCATAAAGCCTTTCTGCGCTATCACGACGCCGCTAATTGGCCGTTGCTGCGCGATGCGCTTAACAACATGGGTCGGGCTGATTTAATCGGCAATGGCAAGCGGCATCTGATTCCGCTCTGGCAACCGGCGGGTGTCGGCGCAAGTGGCGGTGAGGGGGCGCGAACCGGGCGCAAGCATGGCCCGCAAACGATTCTGACTCAGCACACCGGTCTCCCGCCGCGCACTAACCACACTCCTCCAGTAAAAAAGGGCGGCAGGGTCGATTCAAAACCAGCGCGGGCTTTCACGCAAGGCAGTCCTTGCGGCAGTGGTAAACGGCGCGATGGACGGTGAAGGTTTCTCCGTTTCGCTAACTACGCACTATCTGAATCAGCAACAGCACAAACAGCACGACCAGCCCAATCGGAATTAGCACCGCCGGCCAGTCCTTTTTAGCCGTTTTACCCCGTTCCAGTGCTGCCTTGATCCCGGGCCGGAACCATAGAATCATCAGTAGCGCCACTGCGCCGCCCAGTAACAGTTCCCACCATGCCGCAGCTTCCATCATTGCCTCCGCTTGCCAAGTGATTGTCTGGCCGGAAAACCCACGGTAGAACCGGCCTCTGGCCGGTTTAAGCAGGCGGGACGCCTGCTCTACCATGAACGGCTAGTCCTTTTCGGTCAGACACTGATTATGGTCGGCCTGACCGTTCAAGCCTGATTCCGGTTACCGCCGTGGACCAATGATCCCGGCAAAAACCGAGCATTCATGTCAACAAAGCCAACTCTTACAAGCCAAAACCGGCCTGGAACTGGCTATATCAGCGTCTGATCCCCCATTGCGTCATTGCTGAGGACCGTTGCCATGAGTACCCCGCAAACCTTCGATCTGCAACAAACCGTCTGCGTGAATCCCGCCACCGGCGATATCGTTGGCTATTCGCACATGAATACCGCCGAGGAGGCCCGGGATGCGGTGCGCCGCGCCCGCGCCGCTCAACCCGCCTGGGCCGCATTGCCGCTGGCCGAGCGGGTCCGCCATATCCGGCTGATTCGGGATTATCTGGTCGATAACGTCGATGCGGTCAGTGCGACCGTAGCCAACGATGTCGGCAAGACTCGGGTTGAGGCGCTGGCGACCGAAGTGCTGCCCAGCGCCATGGCGACCGATTATTACGCTAAAAACGCCCGGCGCTTTCTCCAGCCGCGCAAGGTGCGCAGCGGTTCATTGCTATTCCTGAATAAGCGCAGCCGGGTTTACCGCATCCCGTTTGGCGTGATCGGGATTATCGCGCCGTGGAATTATCCGCTTGGGATTCCGATGCACGAGATTGTTCCGGCGCTGCTGGCCGGCAATACCGTCATTTTTAAAACCGCGCCGGAAACCCAGATGGTCGGGCGCAAGATCGAGGAGATGATTCAAGCTGCCGGGTTGCCGGCTGATGTGTTCATTCATCTCAACATTCCCGGCGCGATCATTGGGCAGATTCTGCTGGAGCCGGAGAATCATGTCGATAAGCTGTTTTTCACCGGTTCGGTGCCGATCGGCAAGATTCTGATGGCCAAAGCTGCGGAAAGTCTGGTTCCCGTATCGCTGGAACTGGGCGGCAATGACCCGATGCTGGTCTGCCCGGAGGCCCACTTGGAGCGGGCGGTCAACGGCGCGATATGGGCCGGCTTGCAGAACAGCGGTCAATCCTGCGGCGGGGTCGAGCGGATCTACGTTCACGAGGCGGTCTATGACCGGTTTATCGCTCTGCTCAAGCAGAAGGTCGAAGCGCTGCGGCAGGGGCCGAACACCGATCACAACGTCGATATCGGCGCGATGTGTACCGAACGCCAGATCAAGACCATTCGCCGCCAGGTCGATGACGCCTTGGCCAAGGGCGCAACGATGCTGGCCCAGGTGCCGATTGACCCGGCGCACGCCCACGCCAATTTCTACCCGGTGACGGTGCTGACCGGGGTTGATCACCGCATGGAACTGATGCGCGAAGAGACCTTCGGGCCAGTGCTGGGGGTGATGAAAGTGGCCGACATGGAGCAGGCGCTGGTGCTGGCCAACGATTCCAGCCTCGGCCTGACCGGTTCGGTCTGGTCCAGTAATACCCGGGAAGCAGTCGCGCTGGGCCGGCGGATTCATGCTGGGGTGATCACGATTAACGATCATTTGCTGACTCATGGCATGGCCGAAACGCCGTGGGGCGGGGTCAAGGAGTCCGGGATTGGCCGCAGTCACGGCGAACTTGGCTTTGACGAGATGACCCAGCCGCAGGTCGTGACCACCGAATTGCTGCATTTTGCGAAACGCAACCTGTTTTGGCATCCCTATGACGCTAAGCTCTATGAAGGTTTAAAGGGGGCGCTGGATCTGCTGCATGGCCGTGGCTTTGGTCGTCGTCTGCGTGGATTTTTACGCTTTGTTGGGCTGCTGCCGAGAATGTTCCGAGATTAATGAAGGAACGCTCTGATCGTTGCTGCCAACGGCCACGACGGCTGGTATGGCTCTGTCACGCTGTCAATAAACGGTCAATAAACGGCAATACATCCTCCTTATGCTGATCCGATTCAGCCTATCTACGGAGATGTCGCCATGAAATTGTCCAAGCTCGCCCAAGCCTTGTGGTGCGCGGCAGCGGTCGCCGGATTCACGACCGTCGTCCAGGCCAAGACCGAACTGCTGGTCTACACCGCCGTCGAGGCCGACGAACTAGCCGGTTTCAAGCAAGCCATCGAAGCCGACTATCCGGACCTGGACATCAAATGGGTGCGGGATTCCACCGGCATCATCACCGCCAAGCTGCTGGCCGAGAAAGCCAATCCGCAAGCCGATGTGGTGTGGGGGCTGGCGGCGACCAGTCTCAAGTTTCTGGCCGATCAAGGCTATTTTCAGCCCTATGCCCCCAAGGGCGTCGAGCAGCTCGATCCCAAATACATGGACAGCGCCAAGCCGCCGGTTTGGGTCGGGCAACGCGCTTGGATTGCGTCCCTCTGTTTCAATACCGTCGAAGCCGAAAAACTCAAGTTGCCCAAACCGACCACTTGGCAGGATCTGACCAAGCCGGAATTCAAGGGCCATGTCGTGATGCCCAATCCCAATTCTTCAGGCACCGGCTTCCTCGATGTATCCGCCTGGCTGCAAATGTGGGGTGAGGAGAAAGGCTGGAAATTCATGGACGGCCTGCACCAGAACATCGCCCAGTACACCCATTCCGGCTCCAAGCCCTGCAAAATGGCTGCTGCTGGGGAAATTCCGGTCGGCATTTCCTTCGCCTATCGCGGCGCTCAGGAGAAAACCAAGGGTGCGCCCATTGACGTGATCGCGCCGAGCGAAGGCGTCGGCTGGGATCTGGAAGCCTTCGCGATTACCAAAGGCACCAAAAACCTCGGAGCCGCCAAACAGTTGGCCGACTGGTCGGTGACGCGCAAAGCTAACGAATTGTATAACCAGGGTTACGCGGTGGTTGCCATGCCCGGCGTCGCCAAACCGGTGCCGAACTTCCCGGCGGGCATCGCTAACCTGATGATCAAAAATAATTTTGAGTGGGCGGCGCAGCATCGCGAGGCGATTCTGGCCGAGTGGGCCAAACGCTACGATAGCAAGTCGGAACCGAAGAAATAGCCGGCCCGGACCGTTCAATCATGGCCGATCCCTATCTCCGTATCCGCAACCTGAGCAAGCGCTTCGGCGAGTTCACCGCGCTGGATGATGTCAGCATCGACATTCACCAGGGCGAATTCGTCTGTTTTCTCGGCCCCTCCGGTTGCGGCAAAACCACCTTGCTCCGCGCTATTTCCGGGCTGGACATTCAGACGCATGGCACGGTGGAACAGAACGGCCGGGATATTTCCGCCCTGCCGCCGGCGAAACGCGATTTCGGGATCGTGTTCCAGTCCTACGCGCTGTTCCAGAACCTGACCGTGGCCCGCAACATCGCCTATGGCCTGGAGAATCGCAAACAGCCCAAAGCGGCCATCCAGCAACGGGTCAAGGACTTGCTGGAGCTGATCGGCCTGCCCGACAGCGGCCATAAATATCCCTCGCAACTGTCGGGCGGCCAACAACAGCGGGTGGCGCTGGCGCGGGCCTTGGCGATCTCGCCGGGATTGTTATTGTTGGATGAACCGCTGTCGGCGCTGGACGCCAAGGTGCGGGTTTATCTGCGCGATGAGATCAAGGCGCTGCAACGCCGCCTCGGCATCACCACCATCATGATCACTCACGATCAGGAAGAAGCGATCAGCATGGCCGACCGGATCGTGGTGATGCGCGATGGGCGGATCGAGCAGGTCGGCACGCCGCTGGAGATTTATCACCAGCCCGCGTCCCTGTTCGTCGCGGAGTTCATTGGAGCGATGAATTTGTTGCCAGCGACTCTGGTGCGGCAGGGCGAAATCCAGCTCGGTCAAACTCGGCTGGCCTGCAAGATCAATGGCTTTGCCGCCGGGGCGGCGGTTCATGCGGCGGTGCGCCCGGAAGATGTGGTTTGCACCGGACGGACCAACGGCCACGCCAACAGCTTCCAGGCCGAGGTCCAGGACATGGAATTCATGGGGCCGTTCTTCTGGCTGAGTCTGGGCGGCGGCGAACTGGGCGAACACCGGTTGCGGGCGCAGGTGTCCAGCCAGCAGGCGCGGGAACTGGATTTGCAACTGCGTGACGCCATGCACCTGCATATTCCCGCCGAACATATCCGGCTGTTTCCTAACGGCTATCCGCATGGCTGAGGCGGTGACGCCGCCGCGTATCCGCCCGCATCTGGGCCGCGATGAATGGCTGATGGGCGGCGGACTGCTGGTGCTGGCGCTGTATCTGGCGGTGACGTTGCTGATTCCGCTGGTCATTATGCTGGCCAAAAGCCTGGAGGATCGGCAGGGCGTTTTCGTCGGTCTGAGCAATTTCGCCCAGTACTTCAGCAATCCGGCGCGGTCCGGCGCGGTCGGCAACAGTCTGTGGGTGTCGGCGCTGGCGACCCTGATCGTGATCGCGCTGGCCTTTGGTTACGCCTATGCCCTGACCCGCAGTTGCATTCCGTTCCAGGGCCTGTTCCGGCTGGTGGCGATGGCCCCGCTGCTGGCTCCGTCGCTGCTGTCGGCGATTGCGCTGATTTATCTGTTCGGCAATCAGGGCATATTCAAGGGTTGGCTGTTCGGGGAAAGCATCTACGGCCCCATCGGCATTGTGATCGGTTCGGTGTTCTGGACTTTTCCCCACGCCCTGATCATTCTGATCACCGCCCTGTCCAGCGCCGACGCCCGGCTGTATGAAGCCTCGGAATCGCTGGGCGCGACCCGCTGGCGCACCTTCATCACCGTGACCCTGCCGGGCGCGCGTTATGGCCTGATCAGCGCCACCTTCGTGGTGTTTACCTTGGTCATCACCGACTTCGGTGTGCCCAAGGTGATCGGCGGCCAGTTCAACATGCTGGCGACCGACATTTATAAACAGGTGGTCGGGCAGCAGAATTTCCAGATGGGCGCGGTAGTGTCGCTGATTCTGCTGTTGCCGGCGGTGCTGGCGTTCTTCGTTGAACGCTGGGCGCAAACCCGGCAGAGTTCCGCGGTGTCCAGCCGCGCGGTTCACTATCAGCCCAAACCCCGTCCGGGGCGCGACTGGGCCTTGCTGGGACTGGTGAGCGTCGTGGCGATGCTGATTCTGGGCATTCTCGGCATGGCGGCGTTCGCGTCGCTGGCCAAGCTGTGGCCCTATAACCTCAGCCTGACCCTGAGTCATTACGACTTCAGCAATGCCGACGGCGGCAGTTGGACGTCTTACGGCAACTCGATTCGCCTGGCGCTATACACGGCATTCTTTGGCAGTCTGATTGTGTTTGCCGGCGCGTATCTGGTGGAGAAAAGCCGGGTGGCGCAACCCTTGCGGACCGCGACCCATTTATTGGCGCTGATTCCGATGGCGGTGCCGGGGATGGTGCTGGGACTGGCCTATATTTTCTTCTTCAACGCGCCGGGCAATCCGCTCAATTTTCTCTACGGAAGCATGACCATTCTGGTGCTGGCCACCATCGCCCATTTCTACACGGTCAGTCATCTCACCGCCCTGACCGCCCTCAAACAACTCGACCCGGAATTTGAGTCGGTGTCGGCCTCACTCAAGACCCCGTTTTACCGCACCTTCTGGCGAGTCACGACCCCGATGTGTCTGCCGGCGATTCTCGATATTGGCATCTACTTCTTCATTAACGCCATGACCACGGTTTCTGCGGTGGTCTTTCTCTACTCTCCGGATACCACCTTGGCCTCGGTCGCGGTGCTGAACATGGATGACGCCGGCGATACTGCACCGGCGGCGGCCATGGCGATGCTGATTGTCCTCACCGCCGGAGTGGTGCGATTACTGCACACCGGGCTGAGTCATTGGCTGCATCGTCATACCCAGGCGTGGCGGCGCTGACCGTGAACTGAACCAGCGCCAGCGCCGGCGGATGAGTGCATCACCCATTCCATCCGCGCTGACGCCAGTCGTTGGGACTGTGCGCCCGCCCTACCGGACGTGCTATGGTGCGCCAAACACCCCTGTTCCAGCGCTCATGTCAGTCATTGGATGAAGCTGTCCTCTATCGTGTTGCAATAACCCTTGACGGACGCCATCGCCATCATCCATCGCGGGCGTACTCCTGCTGTGGACGGCAAACTGTGAATGGCAAACTGCGCCGATCCCTTGGAGAAGAATCAATGATTGCCGCAATGGCCGTGTTATTAGGTTTGCAACTGATGGGCGAAGTCGTGGTGCAACTCAGCGGCCTGCCAATTCCCGGCCCGGTCGTCGGCATGGTGTTGCTCTTTATCGGACTGCGCTGGAGCGAGTCGCTGCCGGATGCGTTGCGCACGACGGCGGAAACGCTGCTCTCGCATCTGTCGCTGCTGTTCATCCCCGCCGGAGTCGGCATTATCCAGCATGGAGCGCGACTGGTGGATGAATGGCAGGCGCTGCTGGCGGCAATCGTGCTGAGTACGCTGATCACGGTCGCCGTGACCGCGCTGGTCATGCGGCTGGTCATTCGTCTTCAGAGCGGAGCGCGTCACGATGGATAAGGTGCTGACCAACGTCTGGGTGTATCTCACCGCTTCGCCACTGCTGTGGCTGACGATGACGTTGTTGGCCTATCTGGCCGGCCTGTGGCTGTTCCGGCGCAGCGGCGGTCGGGCCTGGTTTAATCCGGTGGCGCTGGCTATGGCGTTGCTGGTCGGCGTCCTGCTGCTGACCGGCACACCCTACCCGACCTATTTCCAGGGCGCACAGTTCATTCACTTCCTGCTGGGGCCGGCTACCGTAGCGCTCGCGGTTCCGCTCTACTTGCACTGGGACCGGGTGCGCCGACTGTTCCTGCCCATTGTCGCTGGTCTGCTGGCCGGTTCACTGACGGCGAGCGTCTCCGCGATTGGCCTGGCCTGGCTGCTGGATGGATCGCCGCACACCCTGCGCTCGCTGGTCCCGAAATCCGTGACTACCCCGGTCGCGATGGGGATTGCCGAGAAAGTTGGCGGCATCCCATCGCTCACAGCCGTCGTTGTCATTTTGACCGGCGTGGTTGGCGCCGTTGCCGCCCCGGCTTTACTGAATGCGCTGCGGATTCGGGATGATGCAGTCAAGGGCTTCGCCATGGGCATCAGCGCGCATGGCATTGGCACGGCGCGGGCTTTACAAATCAGCAGCCTGGCGGGCGCGTTCGCCGGACTGGCGATTGGCCTGAATGCCTTGTTGACTGCATTCCTGGCCCCATTGATCGTCCGCCTGTTCAATTTGACGCCGTGAGGCCGGGATGGGCAATGATGGGATTACTGCGCACCGGTCTGGGCCATATCACACATAGAGTTCCACCATCTGGCGCCAGTATTTGGGACTGTGCGCCCGGCCTTGCCAGACGTGCATGGTGTGCCAAACACCCTTATTCCAGAGCGACTCGCTGAGATGGCGGTTGTTGTCCAGAAACGGATCGCTATCGCCAATCGCCAGCACAATATCTAATCGCCGCAACTGGTCCAGCGTGTGAGAATCGGACAGGTTCGGGACAAAATGACTCGGGGTGTTGAAATAAATATACTCATCATAGTGACCATCGAACAGATTACGAAAATGCTCAATCGCCAACGTCAAATCATAGCGCCCGCTTAATGCCGCGACTTTGCTGAATGCCTGCGGATAGCGGAAGGCAAAATTAACCGCATGGAAAGCGCCGAAACTGCATCCGTGTGAAATAACGCAGGGATGCGCATTTTTTTTCCACATGAGCGGCAATACCTCATTCAGCAGATACTCCTCATAGCGCAAATGGCGGTGAACCCGATCCCAAGGTTGACTCCAGAAGCAGTAGAAACTCTCCTCATCGATGCCGTCCACGCAATACAACTGGATTTGGCCCTGATCCAGCTTGTGGCGCAACGCTTCAACCAGGCCCATTTGCTCGTATTCATAGAATCGGCCACAGCGGGTTGGAAACACCAGCACCTTGGCTCCGGCATGACCGAACACCAGCAGTTCCATATCCCGGCCTAACCGATGGCTATGCCACTTGTGATATTCCCGGTTCATGGGCGAAAAACCTCTCAACAAATTGAATTGTCTAAAATTTAACGCACATAGTTGACAGGGTTATGACAAGATTATGCAGGGGCCAGCCGTTTAGACGCTCTTGATGAAATAGTCCGGGGTCTCAATGGGGATAAGAACCGAAAGCGAAACTTCACAGCAGCCGCCGCAAATACAGAATCAGCAGCGCCAGACCGGATACCGCCGCCAAACCTAGCATCACCCACCAGAACGCGGTTTCATCCTGCAGGCCAGGCAGTCCGGCCACGTTCATGCCAAAAATGCCGGTAATCAGGGTGGGTGGCAGCAGCAAGGCAGTAAACAGGGAAACGATGTACAGGTTTTTATTGGTTTCTTCGGCGACCCGGGCGGTCAGTTCCTCCTGCAACAGCTTGGCCCGCTCCTGCGCCTCGGTCAGGTCATCCACCAGCTCCCGAAACGCCTCTGCCACATCCTGCAAATCGGTCTGGTCGCTGTCGCTGAACCAGGCTGGCGGTCGCCGACTCAGTCGTTGCAGCATTCGGTGTTCCGGCGCGAAGTGATGGTACAGACGCACCGCCAGCCGGCGAATTACTCCCAGTTGCGCCTGCTGACCGCGCATCTGCCCCGCTAGGGCCAGATCCTCAATATCATCCAGCGTGGTGCGGACTTGGGTGATGGTGGCTTCCAGCTTGGCCGCCTGCGACTCGAACAGATGGATCATCAGTTTGGCCGAACTATCAAAGTAGCGGCCCCGACTGATCTCGGTGCGTAACTGATCGGCGGCGCTGGACGGTTGCTGCCGAATGCTGATCAGGCAGTGCTGATCCACAGAGAAGCGCAGTGTGGCGATCCGCTCCGGGTCAAAATCAAAGCCGAAGTCGTAGCGGATATCGCTGATCACGGCAGTCAGAGTTTCCCCCGACCGTTCCAGCCGCTTGTGATCGTCGGTTTCTAGCAGGAACCGGCGGGCGTTGTCCGACAGCCGTTCAGACTGCTGAATCCAGTCGCGGGCCTGGCTGATATGGGCATTGAAATGCAGCCAGATCGCGGTCGGCACCTGGGTGAAAATCCCATCGAGAGCGTCGCCGGCCAGATCCTGAATTCGCTGCTCAGGCCACATCGCAAAGCCGCAAATCAACCCCCGGGTTGCAGCGCGATCCTTGAGCGTGGTTTTGATCGAATCAACCATCAGGTTCATCAGGGCCATACAAAACAAGCGCCCGACAACGGGCGCAGCAGGGGGCGGGGCAGGAATCGGGAAGAACGGCGCCAGAAGCGCCACCAGCGATTCCGGGGCAAGGCTGGATCGATCAGGTTTCCGAGTGGTCCTGCGCCAATATCGCCAGGCTCATATCCAGATTGCGGCGTTGCTGGATATTCTTGCCTTCGACCAGATAGACGATGTGTTCGGCGATGTTTTTGCAGTGATCGCCGATCCGCTCCAGCGCCTTGATGATGAACACCACGTTGATCGCGTGGCCGATAGTGCGCTGGTCTTCCATCATGTAGGTAATCAGCCGCCGTAGCGCCGACTGGAATTCCTCATCCAGTTCGTCATCGTTGTGAATAATGGTCAGCGCCTTCTCGACATCCAGCCGGGCCAGCGCGTCGAGACTGTCATGCAACATCTCAGCCGCTAGTTCCGCAATGGGCGTCACATCCCGCAACAGCTTGGCGCTGGGCGGGCTGCCAACCCCATCGTAAATTTGGACCGCCATCCGGCAGATTTTCTTGGCGCCATCGCCGATGCGCTCCAGATCGGTCACGGTATTGGCCAACGACATGATCATCCGCAGGTCACTGCCCAGCGGCTGACGCAGGGCAATAATGTTGATACAGTCCTCGTCAGCCTTGACCTGCATCCCGTTAACCAGCCGGTCGCGGGAAATGACCTCACGCGCGGCGGTCATGTTTTCTTCGTCGAGCGCCGCAACCGCCCGCTTGAGTTGATCCTCAGTCAGCCCGCCCATTTCCAGCACCAGATTGCGCAGGTTGGCGAGTTGCAGATCAAATTGCTTGACGGTGTGGGCTTCGTGACTGATAGCCATAGTGGCGTACTCCGGTCGGATGGACGGATGCGAGGACAGGATTCAGCCAAAACGGCCGGTGATGTAGTCTTCCGTCAACTTGTGCTTGGGATTGGTGAAAATCTGGTCGGTTTCGCCAACCTCGATCAAGTCGCCCAAGTGGAAATAAGCGGTGCGCTGCGAGACCCGGGCGGCCTGCTGCATAGAGTGGGTGACGATGACGATGGTGTAATTCTCACGCAGTTCGTCAATCAGCTCCTCAATCTTGGCGGTGGCGATGGGATCGAGCGCCGAACAGGGTTCGTCCATCAGAATCACTTCGGGATTTACGGCAACGGCCCGGGCAATGCACAGCCGCTGCTGCTGGCCGCCGGACAGACTGGTGCCAGGCTCATTCATTCGCTTCTCGACTTCCTTGAGCAGGCCGGCCCGCTCCAGACTGGCCCGCACCAGCTCGTCAAGTTCGGCCTTGGTGTTGACCATACCGTGAATGCGCGGCCCGTAAGCGACGTTTTCATAAATGGATTTGGGAAACGGATTGGGTTTTTGGAACACCATCCCGATCCGCGCCCGCAGTTGCACAACATCAATGCTCTTATCGTAGATGTCGTCCTCGTCCAGCTTGATTTGTCCAGCGACCCGGCAAGCGACAATGGTGTCGTTCATCCGGTTTAGACAGCGCAGAAAAGTGGACTTGCCGCAGCCGGAAGGGCCGATAAAGGCGATCACCTCATTGATGCCAATGTCGATGCCCACATTTTTGAGCGCCTGTTTTGCGCCATAATAGACATTGACGTTCCGGCAGACCATTTTCGGATGATCGACGGTGATTTTACCGACGGTCTGCCGATTGTTGTAATCGGTCACTTCAACGCTGGAGCGTTTATCTGCGTCAGTATCAGAATGCAGCGTAGCGTCCAAGGCAGTCTTGATTTCGATGGTCGTGGTGCTCATGGCGGATAAATCCTTCAGTTAAGGGGGTGGCGAAGGTTAGGAGCGATGGCTACCAGCGCCGCTCAAACCGCTTGCGGAGAATAATCGCCAGCCCGTTCATCAGCACCATGAAGGCTAGCAACACCATGATTGCCGCCGACGTCCGTTCCACAAACGCCCGTTCCGGCAGATCGGACCACAGATAGATTTGCACCGGCAGCACGGTGGCAGGGTCCATAATTCCCTTGGGAACGTCGACGATAAAGGCCACCATGCCGATCATCAGTAACGGTGCGGATTCGCCCAGGGCGCGGGCCATGCCGATAATCGCTCCGGTCAGCATCCCTGGCATCGCCAGCGGCAGCACATGATGCCCGACCATTTGCAGCTTGGATGCGCCCATGCCCAGCGCCGCCTCGCGGATCGACGGCGGCACCGAGGTCAGGGCCGCCCGACCGGCGATGATGATCACCGGCAGGGTCATCAAACTCAACACCAGTCCGCCGACCAGAGGCGCGGAGCGGGGCAGGTCGAAGAAGTTGATGAACACCGCCAGCCCCAGCAGTCCGAAGACAATCGACGGGACCGCCGCCAGATTATTGATGTTCACTTCGATCAGATCGGTCCAGCGGTTCTTCGGGGCGAACTCCTCCAGATACACCGCAGTCGCCACGCCAATCGGGAACGACAGCAGGAAGGTGATCAGCAGGGTGTAGAACGACCCCATCAACGCCCCGCGAATCCCGGCCTGTTCCGGCTCGCGGGAGTCGCCGCTACTGAACAGGATGGTGTTGAACTGCTTTTCGATCTTGCCCGCTGCTTGCAGTTTGTCCACCCAGCCGATCTGGTTGTCCTTGATCGGGCGTTCCGTCTCATCCAGAGCGCGGTCGATGTTGCCCTTGACCAGGGTATCCACCGTCGCTGAGGCCAGCAGCCAGATCTCCTGACTGGAACCGATCAGCGCCGGGTTCTGATGAATCCGGCGTTGCAGTTCGTAGGTGGCGTCGGAACTGACCAGCGCGTACAGCGCCCGCAGTTCGGTGCGGCCCTCTACCGTCGGAAACATCCGGCGCATCCCGGCGCGAACCAGCGCGGCGTAATCGGCGCTCTCAATGGCGACCGGATCACGGGTTCCCTGCGGATCAATCACCGCCGGATCGAAGCTGATCGGGACCTGGACGTAGGTTTGCCAGAACGCCGGGTAGCCCTTGCCGATGATGTTGGCGAACATCAGCACCACAAACAGCAATCCGAGACTGATCGCAATCAGACCATAGCTGCGAAAGCGCCGTTCGGCGGCATGACGGCGCTGGAGACCGGCGTTGACGATAGTCTTGATGTCGCGGCTGAAAGCCGCCGGAACAGCGGCAGGCGTTGGCTTATTCATACTGCTCCCGATATTTACGCACCACATGCAGCGCAATGATATTGAGGATCAGCGTGACCACGAACAGCATCAGGCCGAGAGCGAAAGCCGCCAGCGTTTTGGGGCTGTCAAATTCCTGATCGCCGGTCAACAGGGTCACGATCTGCACCGTCACCGTGGTCACCGCCTCCAGTGGATTGGCGGTCAGGTTGGCTGACAGCCCGGCGGCCATCACCACGATCATGGTTTCGCCAATGGCGCGGGACACCGCCAGCAGGATACTGCCGACGATGCCGGGCAGGGCGGCGGGCAACAGCACCCGGGTAATCGTTTCCGATTTGGTCGCGCCCAGGGCGTAGGACCCGTCGCGCATCGACTGCGGTACGGCGTTGATCACGTCGTCGGACAGCGAGGAGACGAAGGGAATGATCATGATGCCCATCACCAGCCCGGCGGCCAGCGCGCTTTCCGAGGCGACGTGCAAGCCGATGGCTGCCCCGATCTCGCGGATCAGCGGAGCGACGGTCAGGGCGGCGAAGAAGCCGTACACCACGGTCGGGATGCCGGCCAGGATTTCCAGCGCCGGCTTAGCGAAAGCGCGGAATTTCGGAGTGGCGTATTCCGACAGGAACAACGCCGCCATCAGGCCAATCGGGACCGCGACCACCATCGCAATCCCGGAAATCAGCAGGGTGCCGGCGAACAGCGGCACTGAACCAAATGCGCCGGAGGAACCCACCTGATCAGCGCGCAGGGCGGTCTGCGGACTCCAGTGGGTCCCGAACAGAAATTCGGTGATCGGCACCTTGCGGAAAAACAGGATCGACTCGAACAGCACCGACAGTACGATGCCGAGGGTGGTGAAAATGGCGACCGTCGAACTGAGGATCAACAGCAGATTGACGACCTGCTCAACCCGGTTTCGCGCCCGCAGGGTGGGCGAAATGGCCCGCCAGGCATAGGCGGCGCTGGCGATGGCGAGGGTCAGGATCACCACCCAGAGCGAGGCGTTGCCGATAAGTTGCAGATTGCGGTAGCGGTTGGCGGCGTCCAGCATCGCGGCATCGGGCGTACTGGAGACGATGTTGCCGCTGACCAGGTTCTTGAGATCGTTGATCGCCAGATTCAACTGATCGGGCGGCAGATTGCGCAGCTCCGGCGGCATTCCGGCGACCACCAGATCAATGATGACGCTCGGTTGCAACATCGCCCAGACCGCGAACACGATCAGCGCCGGTAGACCGCACCACAGTGCGGTGTAGGAACCATAAAAGCTGGGCAGCGAGTGCAGGTGGCGAATCTGGCCGCCGGCGACCGCAAAAGCGCGGTTGCGGCCCAGATAGTAGCCGCCGACACTCAGCAGAATCAGCGTGAGCAAAAGGAAAGACTGCATGGAGTCACCGCTAGAACGCGAAGAGGCCAGCCACGGCTGAAACGAACAGCAACCGCGGCTGGCCCGGATCGGGAAGGTTCCCGTTACGGGGCCAGGGTCTTGAGACTGTTGGCGTTCGCCGAAACCTGCTTGCGCTGAGCGTCGGGCAACGGAATCAGCCCTTTCTTGCTGAGATAGCCTTCATCGCCCACCGCTTTTTCACTGGTGTACTCAGCGATGAATTCCTTGATGCCGGGAATCACGTCCACATGGGCCTTCTTGATGTAGACGAACAGGGGCCGGGACACCGGATACTTGCCATCGGCGATATTGTCGAAATTGGGGACGACGCCATTGATGGTCTCGCCCTGAACCTTGTCGAGGTTTTCTTCCAGAAAGCTGTAGCCGAAGATCCCCAGCGCATTGGGATTGGCGACCAGTTTTTGTACGATCAGGTTGTCATTCTCGCCGGCTTCGATGAACGCGCCATCTTCCCGAACGGTTTGGCACACGGCTTTAGCCTTCTTCTCATCGACCTTTTCCAGTTCCTTGATCGCGGCGAATTCCTTGCAGCCATGATCCATGACTAGCTCGACAAAGGCGTCACGGGTGCCGGAGGTCGGCGGCGGTCCTAGCACCTCGATTTTGCTGGCGGGCAGATCAGGATTGGCATCCTTCCAGGTCTTAAAGGGATTCGGGGCCAGTTTGCCGGTGCCGGGTTCCGGGATTTCCTTGGCCAAGGCCAGCCAGAGATCCTTAATGGTCAACGCCATCGGCTTGGCTTTTTTGGAAGTAGCGATCACGATGCCATCGAAGCCAATCTTGATCTCGACAATGTCGGTGACGCCATTTTTGGCGCAGGTTTCGATCTCGGACTTTTTGATGGCGCGGGAGGCATTGCTCACATCGGGGAATTGCACGCCGACGCCACTACAGAACAGTTTGAAGCCGCCGCCGGTGCCGGTCGATTCGACTTTGGGCGTTTTGAACTTGCTGCCCTTGCCGAACTGTTCCGCGACCGCCGTGGTGAACGGGTAGACGGTGGAGGAGCCGACGACGCTGATGTAGTCGCGGGCGGACTGGGCGTAGGCGGCGCCGGTGACGACAAAGGTCGCAGCCAGGGCAAGAACCAGTTTTTGCTTGAGCACGGCAAATCTCCAGAAGGGGTAGTCGTAAGGAAAATCGCTGGTAGATAACGCGATCCAAACCCTACTACGTCAAGACGGCTTTTATATTGCCGAAATATGTCAATTTTATTACAGCACAACGTGAGCGCGAAAAAAGCCACGCAAAAAAGAGCATTCTGATCGGATGTCGCCTGCCAGTTTGCCTCGGAAGGTTCAGCCGACGCCTTGCGGCAGGAACCGGCAGGAATCCCCCGGAGTGCATCCCACCAGAGATTTCTCCTCGATTCAGGGCCTGGATGGGGTTAAGAAGCCTGATAATCGATATTCGAAAAACCATACAATCCTATCAATCGCTATCGGCAGTCTGGGATTGCGGGATATGGCCGAATATTTATGGCGGAACCCAGCGTGGAGAACTTGGATGAATACCCGAAATATCCTGATCACCGGCTGTTCCTCCGGCATCGGCTATTGCGTCGCGCATGGCTTGAAAGCGCGGGGCTGGCGGGTGTTCGCTACCGCCCGGCAAGCCGCGGATGTGGCGCGGTTACAAGCCGAGGGGTTGGAAAGCCTGCTGCTCGATGTACGGGATTCGGCATCGATTCAGATGGCAGTGGCGGCGATTCTGGAGCACACCGAGGGACGGCTGGAGGCGCTGTTCAATAACGCCGGTTACGGTCAGGTGGGCGCGGTGGAAGATATCAGCCGCGAGGCGTTCCGGGAGCAGTTCGAGGCCAATGTGTTCGGTGCGCAGGAGTTGACCAACCGGATCATTCCGGTCATGCGCCGACAAGGCGGCGGGCGGATTCTCTATAACAGTTCGGTGCTGGGGCTGGTCGCTTTCCCTTACCGAGGCGCGTATGTCGCCAGCAAGTTTGCGCTGGAAGGGCTGGCGGATGCCTTGCGGCTGGAGCTGGCAGGAACCGGGATTTACATCTGCCTGATCGAGCCGGGGCCGATTCTCAGCCGGTTCCGCGACAACGCTCACGCCGCCTGGCAACGGCATGTTCAAGCCGAACCCAGCGTCCATCGGGACAACTATGCGGCGATGGAAGCGCGGTTGCTCAAGGCCGGACCCGCCGCGCCATTCACCTTGCCGCCGGAAGCGGTGTTGAAGCGGGTGATTCACGCGCTGGAAAGTCCCCGGCCCCAGGCCCGCTATCCGGTCACGGTACCGACTTATCTGTTTACGGCGCTGCGGCGGTTGTTGCCGACCCGGGTTCTCGATGTGATTTTGTGGCGGGTCGGCGGCGATGGGCGGCGGTAAACAACCGGAATCCTGAAAGCAGGAGACGCCATGACGACTCCCACTGACATCGCAGAATTCATCGCCTTCTGGCGCGACAGTACGCTCAAGGAGCGCAGTGGCTCTCAGGGTCATTTCATCGCGCTGTGCGGGTTATTGGGGATCAAGTCCCCGACCGAGGCTGATCCGCATGGCGACTGGTTTGCGT
>JADLEK010000022.1 GCA_020846135.1 Gammaproteobacteria bacterium | reverse complement strand
GCCCGCCTTCAGGCCGTCATCTCCACCTTTCGCAAACAAGGCGAGGGCGTCTTTGCACGGTTGCGTGAATTATTCTCGCCCCCCGCTGCTACAACGGCATGCGCTGGTAGGTAGTAGGTAGTTACCATTTTTATAAGGTAGTTGATTACGAAACTCGATTCACAACCTTGCCACCACCTTCCCCATCCGCTCTTGCCCGACGTTGGTGTCAAGCCGGGTGGTACTGATGCTCTCGTGACCGAGCAGCGCCTGGAAGTTCACCCGTTCCGCCGGACTACCCCAGGACCGAACCAAACAGCGTCCTGCCCATCCTGTGTATCACCACATCAACAGCCATTGAACCTTCAGTCATGTTGCACCCTCGCGCGATGTCACCGAACGCTGGAGCGCCCCGCCCCTCATGGCATGGACCGCCAACATCGGCACCCCGCCGGGGGCGGCCTGATTCGCGGGATCAATAAGCCGTGGGCGTCGGCTCCTCAACTGTACAGCGCACCCATTGCGAGTGACGCAACCATTCACCCTTCCTCCCGTGATTGGGTTCGCTCTCGAAAATCAATTCGGCTAACTGGCCCGCCCGGCCCCCGGAACAGGAACACCCGCACCGCGATCACCACCGCCGCCAGCATCCCGGCGAAGATGTACAGCTCGGTGTCGCCGGTCCCCATCGCCAGATAGCGCGCGCCGACGATGAACGCCCGCCGCTCCTGAACCGCAGCCCGTTCGGCTTCCAGTTCCCGCAGTTTGGCTAAATCGGTCAAGACCCGGCCCCGGACTTCATCGATCCGGGTGGCTTCACTGAGCGCCTGCTGGGCGAACTCGCGTTGTTCCCGGGGGGAAGACAGCGGGATATTCAGTTGAATCCCGACCGTCATCGGTGAGTTGGTGGTGGTGTCGCCCCCGTCCGAGACGGTGCTGGAGGTGCCCGAGGCGGCCCGGACATAAAACTGAGGTGTGTTCCAGTTCAGTTTCCGAAATTGCATTTATCAATTCTAGCATTTTGACGAATCAACGCAGGCTAGAAAGAACAATGGTGCATTTTTAAGCAGGGGAAAGATTGCGGCAGGATCGGCCTTAGCGCAAGCCTTCAGCGTGGGTCAGGTTGAGGTTATTCACTGATCTTGTGGATAAATCGGGCTGACAAGGGTGATTTGCCGCCCGATAGCCGCGATTTATTGACGAGGGATTCGTCCGGTCGCCAACAGCATCAACAGGATTGCCATGCCTGACAGGATCAGCACCGATAGGCTTTCACCGCCGGCGGCAAGCCAATAACGGAATCCATCAAGAGCGGTTATCGGATGGCTACGCACCAGGTGAAAAACCCCATGGACCAGCCCGGAATAGAGATCGACGCCGATCCAGCCGGCGCCGGCGGCGGCCAGCGCGGCTCCGGCAAAAATAATCGCTTTGATGTTCCAGGGTAGCTGTACGCTTTGATCCATTCGATGTCCACATCAGGCGGATGCCTATCGCCATCCTCTACGGACGAGCACATAAAGTATTTCCCAAAAAGCCGGGTCAGCGAGTCCTATCAGCCATGGACTCCAGACCGGAATCCATGCATGTTCGGCTTGAGCCAGGAAAAAAACCGCTATCCCCGCGAATGCCTGAGCGAGCAAAGGCGCCATCGAGGCATATTTTCCGATCATTCTGCGATAAAGGTTAACGCAGTTGCCAACAACAATCAGCAATGACAATAAAAGGAAAATGACAGCCGTGCTGTTTAATGTCTGATTCAAGGCGGTCATTACAAAATCAGCAGGAGTTGATAAAAAGGACTACAGAACCGGTCCGGTTTTTCTGCCGGGAAATTTTCCCAAGCCTATCCTTACAAGCACAGCCGCAGGCGGGTTTCCACCCGTTGCTGATACTCAGCCCATTCGTCCGGGTTCAGACCCGCCGCCATGCCCAACCGGCGCAGATTGACCAGCACATCGGGAACCTCGCCCAGGAGTTTCGGCAGAAACTGCCCGTCGCTCATTGCCAGCATCACGTCCTCGACAATATCAATGTCTAGGATCACCGGCTGCGTCCATTGTTCACCGCACACATAGCTGAGAATCGCGGCAAAGGTCATGCACATATTCGGATAGCGATCCGGATCGAGCTTTTCCAGCAGGCTTATTGAAGGCATGGGTTAATCAGGCAAAGGTGGGTGATGCGTGGGAAGAGTTTTACAGCGTCTTGAACCGTTGACACCCCGCATGATACAGATACTGGTGGTTTAGGTGCATGGGGAAACGCCCGCTGCCGGTTCATCGGGTAGCCCATAGCCAATGAGCGGAGCAGAACCACGATGAATTTGGTGGATCAAATCGCCGAAGCCCGGATTCAGCAAGCCATCGACCGGGGAGAATTGCGCAACTTGCCAGGCGAAGGTCAACCTTTGCGCCTGGAGGATGATTCGGCGATTCCGGAGGAACTCCGGGTTGCCTATCGCCTGCTGAAAAACGCCGGCTTCTTGCCGCCGGAACTGGAACTTCGCCGGGAAGTGCGGGAAGCGGAACAGCTTTTGCGGCAATTGCCTGAAAGCGACCGGAGCCGCGCTCGCGCCCGCCTGGAATGGCTGCAACTGCGCCTGGCCGCCAGTCGTCGCCGGCCCAGTAACCTGCTGCTGGAAGATCAGTACCGACAGCAACTACTGGAACGGTTAGGTTAATGGCAGCTGCCAGAAGAGCGGCGGCAGGCGTTCAGGAATCGCTGCCGGCGGGACAGCATGATGAAGAGTGGCTTTCATCCAAACAGCGATGCCAAACAGCGGCAAGCCGCATCGTACATGCCGGGGCGTTTGCTCTCACGCGGGCCGGCGATGTTCAACACCGCTGCCTCCAGCCATTCCCGAAGTGTCGCTGGTTCAATGCCTTCCTCCAGCGCCACCACCAGACAAGGCTTGCCGATCTGCCGGGCGGATTTGACGGTGAACGCCGTACCACCGTCCAGCTTGCCCAGATTCAGGATCAGCGTCCCGTCGGAATCCTCGACGTTGCGCTGGGTGCGGGTCTGGTAATTGCGCTCTGCGGTTTCCACCAGCAGATAGCCGTCGGGAATCGGCCCGTCCTCGACCCGCCGCCCCTGCGGACACCAGCCGCCAATCGGCAAGTCCAAGGTCAGCCCGACATCCAGGCCCGCCCGGTCCGCGCCGGTTTGACCGCCACTCACGATTTTTTCAGCATCGAATAGCCTCTTTTTACTATCGGCCAAACTGGGCGGCTAACCGCCGTTTAATCATGCTGATCCAGCGGACCGCATATTGCCGGAGGCTTCTGATCGTGGTGATGGTGCCCGGATACCAAGGCTGGTTACGAACATAGCCCAACCAGCGGTCACGAAACCCTCGAAGTTGTACAATCTGTACTTCGACCCAGGCATCGACTCGCGCCGCCCACGGATAAGCGGCGATGACTTTAGGCCGGGCAGCCTGCCAAGTGAGATTGGCGAAATAGCCGATGCTGGCTTTGGCGCAAAGGGTGACGACCAGCGCGGTCAGTAATCCAACCCAGCGGTAACTGAGCAGAACCACGATTTTGGACAGTTCCAGCAAACTCAATGACAATAACGAAGCCGCCAGCCCGGCGGCCGGCGGGAGGCCCGCCACCCAGTGTTCATAACGCTGAATCAGGCGTTGCTGTTCCAGCCAGCGGGCCAGCGCCTTAATCGGCCCAAACAGCAGCGTGACCAGAATGTAGACGATGCCCAGCGCATGGCCGATCCAGTGAAGGATCGGATGCCGATCATGATGCTGTTTTTGCTCAAAAGGCACGTTGCTTAATCTCCAGAGGGGGTTGAGGCGCAATGGGACAGAATACCAAGTTAGCCCGTCTCCGGCATTGATTTTGCTGGAAATTATCAATAAAATCCTGGCAAAAACTCCAAAAATTGGTTATGCAGCGTCGCTGCTGCGCCACTGACGCATAACAAGTTGATGCGGTCAGTGG
>JADLEK010000021.1 GCA_020846135.1 Gammaproteobacteria bacterium | reverse complement strand
CGGCCTATACGGCGGGCATCGTCCACAATCACCCGTTCATCGACGGCAATAAGCGCACCGGTTTTGTCGTCGGTATTCTGTTTCTCGAACTCAATGGCTACCGCTTCACGGCCAGCGAGGCCGATGCGGCCCAGGCTGTTCTGGAACTGGCGGCGGGTACGCTGGATGAGGCGGGTTATACGAATTTCCTGCGGGCCAACAGCCAACCTGCGGGTTCATGAATCACTCTCCTTAACTGGCTCGCCCGGCCCCCCGGAACAGAAACACCCGCCAACAGCCAACTGAGCCAGTCGGGCTTATAGCCGAACAGGGTGGCCCCGCCCAGGTAGAGGACAGAGGCGAAGGCGACGTGGGTGCCGAGGGTCATGGTCGCCGTCGTGGTGGGGTTTTAACATCGCCGGAGATGTGATTTAATACCGTATGCGTATGGTATTGGATACAGATGTGGTCGTTGCGGCGCTGCGCAGCCCGACCGGTGCGGCGGCGGCCTTGCTCTTGGCCGCACTGGATCGCCGCGTCACGCTGGTTGCGAACGTACCGCTGGTCATCGAATACGAAGCGGTGTGCAGCCGGGCCGAACACCAGCAGGCCGCCGGCGTCAGCGCCGCTGACGTGCAGGTGTTTCTGGACGGCGTGGCTGCCCTGATCGATCCCGTGGAAACCCATTTTCTGTGGCGGCCCCGCCTGCGCGACCCGGATGATGAGATGGTGCTGGAAGCGGCGGTCAACGGCCATGCCGACGTTCTGGTTACGTTCAACCTGCGCGACTATGGCGTTATCCCCCTTCAATTCGGTATCGAGGTTTTAAGTCCACGCGATGCCTTACGGAGACTTGCTTCATGAGCACCACGGTCACCTATCCGCTGCGCCTGCCCCGGTCGATCAAGTCCGCCGCTGAACAACTCGCCAAGGCCGAAGGCGT
Source organism: Gammaproteobacteria bacterium (assembly GCA_020846135.1). Taxonomy (GTDB): domain Bacteria; phylum Pseudomonadota; class Gammaproteobacteria; order Competibacterales; family Competibacteraceae; genus RXIV01. The sequence continues at coordinate 7,254 of JADLEK010000021.1, read as the reverse complement.
CAGCCTCAATCAACTGGTGGCGACCGCGGTCGCGGAAAAGCTGGCCGCCCTCAACACGGCGGCGTTTTTCGCCGAACGGCGCGACCGCGCCGATCTGGCGGCCTTTCGCCGTATCCTGACCCGGCCCGGCGGTCAACCGCCCCAGGCGGGCGACGAGCGGGAGATCGATTAACCGCTTTCAACTGGCCCGCCCGGCTCCCCGGAACAGGAACACCCGCACCGAGATCACCACCGCCGCCAGCATCCCGGCGAAGATGTACAACTCGGTATCGCCGGTCCCCATCGCCAGATAACGGGCGCCGACGATGGAGGCCAGCGCCACGATCATCACCGGGGTGAAGTCCAGATAGCGCACGCCCGCCGCATGGCGCATCTCCCGAATCTTGCGTTTGTCCACCAGCCGCTCCTTGCTGGCGTCGGCCAGTAAATCCGCCAGCGCCTGCGGGTTGCCGTTGGCCTGCTGCACCAGATGGGCGATGAACAACGGCGGGGATTCCACCAGGGTGCCGGTCTGCTGAAGGTAGCTCTGGGCGATGGCGCGGGCGCTGTCGGGCGTCAGGGAGGGAATCTCGATCTCGGCCAGCTTCCACCACAGCTTGGCGACATTGGGCTTCCGGGCGCTGGCGCAGGCGATGATCTGGGCGGCATCGCACACCGCCAGCCAGAACGCGACCAGGGTCGGGGTGACCTGAGTGAGGTCGTCCACCGCAATCAATACCTGACCGCGCTGCTCATGCAGCGCCGGGACGATCACCGCGCACAGATCGCGGATGCTCAATCGGTTGACTTGGCGCTTGAGCTTGACCCATTCCAGGGCCGCGGGATCGACGGCATCCAGCCCTTCGTCCAGTTCCAGGGCAGAAGGTTTGAGCAGCCCGCTTTCCAGCAGCCCCCGCGCCATCTCCAGAAACTGGCCCTTGGCCTGCTGCTCGCCGACGTGAATCACCGTGCGGTTCTGGCGCAGCAGCAACCGGTCGATGACGGCCTCCAGCACCGCCGATTTGCCGATCCCGACCGGACCGGTCAGGATCAGGTGTCGGCCCTTGCGGGCTTCGCGGGCGATCTGTTCCACCAGATCTTCACGCCCGATCAATCCGGTGATCAGTTTCATTCCGGTAGCCTGCCTTGATCCGCGAGATAGTTGAATAACGGTTCCCAGTGGTCCCCGGCCAGATGCGCCACCTGCCGGCGCTGGGCGGTCAGCAGCAGGTCCAGGCGTTTGACCGCTGCCGCTTCGCTGTTTTGCTTCTGGGCCGATTCCCAGAGTTTTTCGACATCGCCCTCATAGCCTTTCTTGACCCGCTCCTGTAACCAGTCGGCCTTGGCGCGGTAGAACCCCAGCCGCTCCTGGACCGCGGCCCGTTCGGCCTCCAGTTCCCGCAGCTTGGCCAAGTCGGTTAAGGCCCGGCCCCGGACTTCGTCAATCCGGGTGGCCTCGCTCAAGGCCTGTTGGGCGAACTCGCGCTGTTCCCGGGGTGAAGACAGCGGGATGTTGACCTGAATTCCGACGGTCATCGGCGAGCTGGTGGTGGTGTCGCCGCCTTCGGATACGGTGCTGGAGGTTCCTGATGCCGCCCGCACATAGAACGAGGTGTGTTCCATGACCCGCCGGGTGAGACTGGGCGGCTGGTAGGACGCGGCGACAGTGCGTTGAGCGGCGACTACCGGATGCCAGGCCAGGATGAAGGCGATAGCCTGCTCTTCTTCCCAGGCCCGCGCCGGCAGCGCCAGCAGCAGCCCGGCCAGCAGGATCAGCCGCCGGCGGATCATGGCGCTGCTGCTCCGGCGAGACCGGCAGCGTTGACCCGGAAGGTGGTCAGGCCCAGTCCGGCCAGGGTCCGGGCTACCGCGTCCAGGGTAGCGAAGGCGCGCGCCCCGCCGCGTTGCCGCTCCAGCGCCTCGCAGCGTTCGCCGTGGCGGGTGGCATAGGTGACTTGCACCGTCCAGCCGCTGTCTGCCACCTCGTGGTTGACTTCGACCTCGCGCACTGCGCCCGCCTCCGCCAGGACCTTCAGTTTTGGAAGTTGCATTCATCAATAATACATTTTTGATTATTCAATTTAAATGTAATGATAAGAATTGATGTTTTTTCCGCCAAACGGTAAGAGGGGATAGCAACGGAAGAAAGATACAGATCAAGGCGATTTTTCCACCGCTTCTGTGGAAAACTAGCGGTTGCTGATTCAGTTTTCAGCCCCTCCTTAACGAATGGAGTAACCTCATGACCCTGTGCCCTCTCGCCATCGTTGTCGGCTGCCAGAAATGCCCCATCGTCGCCCTATGTCCGTTGAAAGCCGTCATCGGCGATCACCGGAAGCTGGAAGAAACCCCGCCGCCTACTGCCAGTGAGCCTTCCGTGAAGCGGGAGCAATAGCCAGCTAAGCGGTAAGATCGCGTTGCGCTACCTGCTATAAGCTTTATGCTAAATTAGATATAATCCCGACATGACTACATGGGCTGTCGTCTTTACGCCGGAAGCGGAGCAGGAATTTGATGCTTTGCCTGATGATATGCAGGCACACGCGATGCGGATTATCGACCTGATCAAGGCCAATGGTCTGCACCAGGTGCGGGAACCCTACGTCAAGCCGGTAGAAGGGAAACTTTGGGAAATGCGCTTGAAAGGCCGGGCCGGGATCGCCCGCGCCCTGTACTTTGCTCAGATTGGCCGTCGCCTGTGTGTCGTTCGGGTGTTCATCAAGAAAACCCAACAGACGCCACGTCCTGAAATTGCACTGGCATTGCGCCGGATCGCCGAGGTTGAACGCGATGAAAACCATTCCCTATGAAGACATTAAAGCCCGACTGATGCAAAAGCCGGAAGTCCGGGCGGAGTACGAACGGTTGCGCCCTGAATTTGAACTGGCGCAAACCATCATTGCCGCCCGCGCCTTGCACGGGTTGACGCAAGCGGAACTGGCCGCCCGCATGGAAACGTCCCAGTCCTATATCGCCCGCCTGGAAAGCGGTCGGGTGTTGCCGTCGATGCGAACGTGGCAACGGCTGGCCGCCGCTACCGGAACCCGCCCCAAAGTCACGTTGGAACCCTTGACGGCGGTTAGTCCACTTCCGGGCTGTCCAGGAACTGTTGAAGAGTCGCCCTGATTGCTCCGGCGTCCACTTTAGAGTAACCGTTCTGGTTATATCCCACTTGAGCTACTTACGCGATAAATTGGTGATGTGGCGGACTGGCCGATCTTGCAACTCTTTCAAGAGTATCTCACTTAGCCTTGTGGACTTTGCGGGCTAATTGGCTCCAATTTGCCCCTTCTTCCCGTCTCAATTTGCTGTATTCACGACGCACATTGGTATGCCAGGCATAGATCGTCTGGGCTTGTTGTCCGTCTACCTTGGTAAAGTCGACAGGATAGCCGAGGCGCTGGCCATCCACCCGTTCGTGCGCCTCCAGCCAGTCTTTCAAAGCGCCGGTGTTCAGCTTTTCCCGCAATACCGCCAGAGCGGTGGTAACGCGCTGGTCTTTGTCCTCCTGACCAAGGAAAGCGACCTCTTTCTCCAGTCGCACCCGGATTTCCTTCCGCGTAATACGCACACTACCCATCCCCAAGGGGCGGCCAAATCCGAGCTTGTGGGCGTAACGATCCGGGGTACTACCTGGCTTGAGCAAGTGTGGTTCCAACACGGCTAACAACGCGCCGAGTTCCCAATCGCGCAGGCGCGCAAACCGGATAGCGAATTTGAATTTGGTGGCAGTATCGCAAATGAACCGGGCCAGCGTGGCTTGGTCAGATTTTTGGCTGTCGCTGTCCTTGATGTCATTCTCGGAAACTGCGGTTGCGGTTTGATGCCGGTAAAACTTGCGCCCAGCGAGATCGCCACCGGCGTCACCCGGCAGATCACCGTAGGTCATCAATGGCTGGCTTTGACCCTGCGGCTGCGGCTGCTGAAGATAGAACTCCCATGCCGAAGGCTTGGGCTGGCCGAGGATTTTCAAGGGTATGCAGTAACCCTTTTCAGGCTCACCGAGAAACTGCGGAACCCCGTCACTCACCGCGTGGTTGATTGCGATGCGTCCGGCCAGACGTTCGTAGACGCCCTTGCCGATCGGATTGGTTTTATCATCGTGGACATAGCCAAATAGTAACCTTGCCCCGGTGAGGTTTTCCGGAGCTTGGTCTGCACCCTGAATAGTCCAACGCTGTTCAAAGTCCATTGGCGTCAGACATCCCCGTGGCTGGTTCACCTTTTTGCGGACCGACGAAGTGTAGGCCCAACGGTATTGATAGTTATGGCCAAAAGATTGAATTTCTCCAAGCATTCCAGCGTTAACAACAATTTCTACGTATATCAGTTGATCGGCGTGCAGATCAGTCGCTGCCTTAATGTCATTCTGTGCGTTTTGAACTCCACTCGGCGTCAGGTTCTTTGTCAACGGGTGAGCATTCGAAAGATGGCCACTTTCATTGTCAGCAAGAACCTGCTGCGTCAATTGATAATGCTTCAAAACGTCGGTGGTTATTGTTCTTGCGATTCCAGATTTTACATCTGTCGCTGGCACTAACGCTTCTTTGTGTAATTTTTTTATCCTGCCTGCAAACGCCGTTGCAAGAACGCCATCGCCATCGATGCCACCTGCGTACGAATAGAGATAATGATTCAGGGAAAGTGTACTCGCCCTACTGATCCGTATGCGCTTCTGATAAGTTTTTTGGTCAACATCAAGAACGGAATCGGCTAGCGTTGTCTTTACCAGGCTACCGAATGAGTAGGCAGACAGCGCCGCTATGGCGCTATTGCTATGAACAAATATGGCCGACTGCGCAGGCAACACCAGCACATCAACCCGATCCGCAGCAACAGATGTGATGACAGCGGGCCGACACTCCAGCCGTGCACGCCGCCCCGGATGTCCGAGATTCGGACGATAGGTAAAATGATGCTCCGCCACTCGTTCCATCGGCGCGGAGGTCAAAGCCCCGAGGCTGTGGCGAATCATCCCTTTCAGGGTGGTTCCGGCAATCATTACGCGACCATCGGGAAGACGCAGGGGTTCGGCGATTTGTTTCTTCGGATCGATGTCTCCAAATCCCCACTGATCAAGCTTTATCTGATCAGCATCTTTTGCCATATACCGCATATTGCCAGGCAAAAATGGCGTTAGCACTTCCAGCTCACACAAGATCTCACCGGAAAGAAGCTCGCCGCCGCATGAGCCGTCATGCCAGACCGGCTTATCACGGACGGCGTTTTCGAGAGCGATGGGGACGAATCCATACGGGAGTACGGCGTTATCCTGACTCCTGGCATTGTTATTCATAGGCCGTTTAGTCATCTGCGAAGTGTGCTGCGGGACGGTAGAGGACTCGACCGGCGCGACATCATACGCTTCTTGCTGTCCCGGCTTATTCTGACTGGGGCGGAGTTTAAATACGACTGAATCCTTTTCTTGCATCATTGCAAATTGATGACTACGGGCAACGCCATTGCGGTGAAAAAAATACCCATTGGAGCAATCCGCCGTTTCAATGAATCCAAATCCTTTGTCGGCAAACAGTTTCTTGATAATACCTTCAGGCATCGACATTCTCCCGATGATTAATCACCAACCGCCACGCCACTAACCGGCCCTGTTCCCGATATTCGATCGCTTGCAAACCCTGGATCGCCGGACCGTTCAGCAAGCCGAAACGTCCGAAATCGCGCAGCGTGTGTACCGGGATCACCGAACGCGCAACCTTGGTCCCGCCGCTATCCTCGGCCACCTGTTCAATCCGCGCCCACCTCCAGCCACCGTCTTCCTTGGCGACGATATGCAGCGCCGACGTCGCCCAAAATAAACGCGCCTCCACGAGCGGCACGTCAGCGGGCCATGACGGCCTCCCGATCACCAGCGGTTTAAAGTCGTCACGGTGACCGGTGCGGTTGGCGATATCGACGTGGATCGGGTCCGGTTCAGCCCAGGCCAGCAACGGCTCAGCATCCGCGACCCACTGCTGGACGCCATCGGCCACGCTGCCAGACGCCTCGCCAGAGCTGAAAACGATGCAACATTGCGAATCGGTCATGTCGATTCCTCCGGCGGAGTGAAATCATTGATCTGCCAGTGCAGCCAGCCATGGCCGCGCCACTGACCGCCACCGATGCCAATCTGCCCAGCCTGCGTCAGGGCGAACAGCTCCCTCAGCGCGGCCTGCTCAGCCTCGTCGGTGTCCTCCACGATCATCTTCCACAGGAAACGTCCCTGCATAACGGCGACCCGGTCAAATTTTGCGGACTCGTAAGCGCCGCCAGCGAACTCATCCTCGGCATGGTGTTGCATCCAAGCGAGCTGGAGTGGTGGGGCATCTGGGCTGTCGTCTGGTAGCGCATCACAAATCAGTAGCTTGGCACTTCTCAGCAGCTTGGCGTTTCGTCTATCGGATCCGAATAGGGACTCGACACGAGCTGGTGGATCGGCTTCTCCCCGCGCCCTCAGCAACCTGGCCAGCGCATGGCGCAGCGGACCGCGCAGGCTGGAGCCGGGAATGTAGGGCAGACGCCGGACCGATTGATTCCCACCTTTTTGCTCAAAGGTCACGATGGCAAAGTCAGGGTCAAACGCTGCCTTCGGGTTGCTCATGCCATCCGTAGCCAGAAAACGATCATCCCAAGCGGCGGCCAGCTCCTCACTGGCATGGCCGCCAATCGACAAGCTGTCAATGCCATAACCCTCATGGTGCGCGCCGGCGCTCACCGAACCGGTAATTTCGAGCCAACCGTTCAGGGCATCGCGGGTCGCCGGCACCGGCTTTGCCAGCGACGAAAAGGATTTTTTGATATATCCGGGATAGTCACCAGCGGCTTTGGCGCACGGCCAGGCATCGCTCTGCTCATCGGTCAGCGGGTATTCATACAGGTCGTCAAGATGCATCCATCCCAGTCCACGCGCCACTTCCCGACCCAGCAGACAGCGGCCAGCCGCCCAGTGGCGTAACGCCTCGCGGGCGTGATTGGCGGCTGGGGCATCCCGAGCGGTATCCACCTCCAGCAGAAAAGGCCAGCGAGTTCCGGGCGGCAGGGTCTCGACATTGAACAGGGCGCCAGTCGCCGCTGCGCCGGTGCGGGCGTCAATCGCGACGTGCTGACGGTAGGCCGGTTTGGCGGATTCCAGCGGATGGCTGCTGAAGAGCCGCCAGACCGAGGGCTGGCGACCGTCTTCGCTGCCGGAAATGGTCTTGGGAACCGGCTGGCCCAGGTGTCGGCGCAAGGTCGCAATCAACGCACCGGCCAAACCGGTCCCGCGCAGGGTCGGACGAT
>JADLEK010000020.1 GCA_020846135.1 Gammaproteobacteria bacterium | reverse complement strand
GCCTGCGCCCGCAGCAACAGCGTGACCGCCAGCATCCCCAGCACATAGCCATAACCTAGCGCCAGCGGCCAGCCGCCGGGCGCTCCATTCCGGCCTCGCCCACTGGATATCCAGAGCGCTCCGGCCAGCCACGGCACACCCAGCGCTAATCCCACTCCCCACCAGCCCATCGTCATTCACCCTCCCGCACCCGGAACAGCATCCCCGCTGCCACCGTGTAGAGCGGCTCCACGGGCAAGCGCTGTTTGCCGCTTTCCAGAATCCGTTGCTCCGCACGGTAAGCCACGCCCGGCAGCGGCGCGAGCATCAGCACATAGTCGCCGGGATGCGCCTGGTTGGGGCGCGGCAATTGCACCAGACCGGCATAACCGTTATGCGGCAATAAATGGTAGCGGGCGCGCCCGGCCCAGAACCCGCCCGGATCGCTGCTGAGGATCAACAGCCGCACCGGTGATTCCGGCAAGCGCTGCCGAACCTCGCCCAGAAACCGGTAAAAATCGCCGTCAAGATCAGCCAGCCGCCGTTCAACCTCGGTCTTGCCGGCGAAGTGTGTCCGGGTCTGATCCAGGCGTTGGTTCAAATCCCATTGCCAGCGCCCATCCAGCGCGAGCCAGCCAAGCAGAAACAGCGCGGCGTAAGGCCACCGCCTCTCAGCCCGCCAGCGCGGCGGCGCAAACAGCGCGTAGCAGGCCGCGCTGAATCCGACCCATAGAGCCACGATCAGCACCGGTGGAAACAGCGCATCCCGGGGCGCGCCACTGGTGTAGTTGATCGAACGCTGACTCCAGTCTTCGAACGAGGTCCAGTCTTCCACCGCCCGGCGCAACAGTTCAGTGCTGCTCAACCGCGCTGGCTGCAATTCCAGCCGGCGGATCACCAGTGGTTGCGGCAATGACCCGTGCGTCATCAGCCCGATCAGAGCGATCCGGCCCTGCCAGTTTGGCTCCTCGCTCAAATCGAGCGCACCGCCGTTCGGTCCGGCGGGCGGCAACACCCGTTCCCGCACGGTGCGCGGTTCGGCCTGGGTGGTCCAAATCAGCCGCAGTTCACGCCCCGGGGCCAGACCGTCCACCTGCCAGGATAAGCGCCGATACAGATTGGCGCGCACCATCCGGGCCGAGCCTTGCGCGGCCGCCCAGCCGCGCGGATCTGACTGGCGGATTTCCAGACCGGTGGCGGTCGGCCCGCCCTGACCGGCGGCGATTTGCCATTGACCCCCGCTCACCCGCAGCGGCGAGGCCACCCCATTCAGCCCATCAAGCTGATAAAACAACAGCAAAATCAGCAGAGTCACCATCGCGCCGCCAACCGCCGCCAGCGCCACGCCACTGACCTGCCATCCATTCCAAGACCTGGTTTCGCTCATGACTTCCGTTTTGCCCTCTCACTTTCGCTATAACGGGCTAGGGTCCATTCCGGTCGGTAACCCAGTTCCCGCTGAATGCGGCTGGAGTCATAACCGGCCCCGCCCAGCACCTGGTTCAGCGCTGTCCACACCGGACGGTTGCGCCGTCCGGCCAGCCCCAGCAGACCATCCGCCAGCCCGGCCATGCCATAGATCGCCGGGGCTGGCAACGTCCAGCGCGGCTCGGGCAAATCCAGCATCCGGCGGATCAGCCGGTACAGTTCGCGCCCGGAGTACGCCTGACCGTCGGTGACAAAGTAAGTTTGCCCCGCCGCTGCCGGCAGCGCCGCCGCCAGCAGTACGGCTTGCACCACGTCATCCACATGCACCAGCGATCGGCGGTTGCCGGTCTCGGGCAAGGGCGGCAGCCAGCCACGCCGCACCGCCTCGATCAGGCGCGGCAGATTACCTTTCATGCCGAGGCCATACACCAGGGCTGGACGCAGATTAACCGCATGAATTCCGGCGCTCCGCCCCACCGCCAGCACCCGTTCTTCCGCCGCGCGTTTGGCCTGGCCATAAGCCGTCTCCGGTGGCGTATTCCAGCGCTCATCCACCCAGCGTTCATCCACCCAAGGCGACTCCAGTTCACCGACCGCCTTGATGCTGCTGAGAAAGATGAAGCATTTAACACCAGCCGCCACCGCTGCATCGAGCAGGCGAAAGGTTCCTTTGGCATTGATCGCCCAGTGGCGGGCGGCAAACTCCGGGGTATTCACCGCGTCGGCATGAGCGAATCCGGCGACGTGGATCACGGTATTGATGCCGGCGCAAGCGCGGGTCAGGCTAGCGGAATCGGCCAAATCGCCGGCGACGATCTCGACCCGCTCCCAGTCCGGCGGCGCACTGCCCATCACGCGAACCAGCGTCCGCACCCGGGCGGCGCGTTCCTGCAAGGCCATCACCAGCCGGCGGCCAATAAAGCCGGTCGCACCGGTGACCAGCACCGAACGATCATGGAAAAATTTCGCGGCTACCACCAGCGCCACCCGTGCCGGCGAAAGAACAGCATGGCGGCCCGCAGAAACAGGCCAATATGGCGAATACCCTTGCGCGCCGCATGACCGCCCCAATGCACAATGCGGACTTGCGGCGCGTAAGCCAGCCTGGTCACCGCCGCCAACCGCAGACTCAGGTCAAAATCCTCGAAATAGAGAAAATACTCCGGGCGGAAGCCGCCGACCTGCGCCAGCGCCGCCCGCCGCCCCAGCATGAAACAGCCGCTGACGATCGGCGGATCCCAAAGCGGCAGATCGCCGGTCTGATCGCGCAGTTCATACCGATCCAGGCGGGCTTGAAACTGCCGCTGGAGCCAGGTCGGAGCAAAGCCGCGCAAGGCCAAATCCAGTACGGTCGGATAACGCTTGCACAGGTATTGGCGTTGCCCGGCCGGATTCCAGGCCGCCGGGGCGACCAGTCCGACTTCGGGATGCGCGGCCAGAAACGCCAGTCCCGCGCTCAGCGCCTCCTCTTCCAGCAACACATCGGGATTCAGAATCAGGTGCAGATCCGCAGCGCTGCGCTGCAGTGCCAGGTTGTGACCCGCGCCATAGCCGACGTTGCCATGCCCGCTCAACAGCTCGAATGGAGTTGACTCTGCGGCGGTGTTGAGGACCTGCTGCAACGGTTCCCGCCATCCGGAACCGGGGCCATTATCCACCAGGATTAACCGGGCTTCAGTCAACGCCCCGCGCTGACCGGCGTGGCGCAAGGCTTGCTCCAACTGCGCCAGGACCTGAGTCAGCAGCGGCAGATTCGGGGCGTAGGTGACGATAGCCACCGAGAGCGAGACCACGATTTAGCCAAACCAGCGCCGCAACCAGGAACTGCAACTGCGTAATAGCGCAGTGAGTCGCCATGAATGGGACGATCGCAATGCGATCAGTTGATTCGCCTGTTCGCTTAACTGAGCAGCCTGCGTATTGAGCTGCACGGCCTGTGAATTGAGCTGCACGGCCTGTGTATTGAGCTGCGCGGCCTGCGTATTGAGCTGCGCGGCTTGTTCGCTTAACTGTGTTTGCAATATCTCCAACTGCTGCTCCAATGCCGTATTGCGCACAGTTAGTGCTGCTGTTTCCGCTTCCAGAGCCGCCTTGCGCAAGGACAGAGTCGCCGCTTCCGCTTCCGATAGGGTCTTGCCCGCCATCAAGAAATTATGAGCCTGCACCAATTCGGCGATCTGCGCCTCCAGTGCAACCCGACCTTCTTCCAACTCGGCCACCCGCCGTTCGAAAACCGTCTGCGCCGTCAATGCGTCCCGCCGTGGGATACAGTCCTGAACCAGGGAGATGTAGTCAAGCGACATTGGCCAAGAGAGTTCCAGGCGCAGCTCGCCTCCGTTTTGGACCTCCGTCAGTGCGCTGGCCGGGATTGACAGATCCAGCACTGGATCATCGCCAGTCAGCAGCACGGTGACGCCTTCCCCCAACAACGCCGGTTCTGCAAAGACCGCTTGTTGTCCAGGTTGCGATGCCAAGCTATTGCGTTGACCATCCCAAGCCCAAAGTACCCGGCCGGCATAATCATGCAGAGTTATTGCGTACAGTCGGAGCAGTCCAGGCCGATCAGCCAAATCAAGCCGCAATCCCGCCAGTGGCGCCGGGCAGACCGGAATGGATAGCGCCAGCGTCTGGTGGGCTACACCCAATCGGCCCCAGGCCGTGCTGCTTTCGCGCCCTTGATAGTCCACCCCCGGCCAACGCCAGAACAACTGACAGGCAAACCGTAGTTCGGGCGGCGAATCGGCTAGCGCGGGTAGCGCAGCTCTATCGCCGGTCTGACCGGCAACCATCGCCGTAACAATAAACTGATAGACTAGCGCCTCAGGCCTGCCTAGCAATGTTCGAATCAGCGCCGGGGGCAATGCATCAAAATACCGATCGGTGAATTCGGAGTCGCGCAGATCGCAGAGTACGGAATCCACGGCGACCACTTGCAAACCATGCTCTTCCAGCAGCCGCCTGAAGGACTTCAGGGTGAAAAAATGGAGATGGGTTTCATCGAGCAGACCCTCAGGCCGGTAGCGCAATTCGCCGGCCAGCAATTCTGCAATCAAACCGGCATAAGCCACATTCGGCACCGATGCCAACAGCCGCCCTTCCGGCGCCAGCATCCCGACCACTTGGGCAAGCAGATCGCCAGGCCGGCGTAAATGTTCCAGAATATCGGCGCAGACAATGACATCGTATTGGCGTCCGGTAAAAACCTCAGCCAACGGGATGCGCTCCAGATCAGCACATTCCAGATGGCGATACCAAGGCGCTGCTTCGGTAACCGCCGCCGGATTGCATTCGACGCCGTCTACCGTACACCCCAGTTTCTCCGTCAGATAGCAGCCCAGCACTCCGGGACCCGCGCCCAAATCCAGCACTTGAGCGCCCGGATCGATTTGACGGGCAAGCTTGGCGAGCGAATCCTGCCCATTCGGATCCAGGGTGCGGCGATAGACATGGATTGCAAATTCATCGGACACCGGTTTCAGTCCCGTATGTGTTGCGGCTGCCCTGTCGGTAGCGGGTCAGTAGGCCGTACTGGAGATTAACCATCAGCATTCATTGACACTTTCAAGCCGGATATGAGGCTAATTTAATCTCCAGCATGGGAATGCCCACCAATCCCTGATGGACGCTACTAGCATGAGATTTGAAAATCAGCGCATCGTTGCGCCAGCAATGGACAATGTGATTCTGTTGCGTACCCGAAGCTGCGGCGATATCGACCGAATAATCGCCCATCGGTAATACGGGCATACGAAACGTGAACCGCGCAATCAGCGTCTGACCGGCGACCACCGACTGGGGATCGGTTGCATAGGTCAGATAAGTATTGTCACCGAACAGGTTCTGCCCTAGGCGGTCCTTGATGAAAAACCCCACAATGGGGCTGTCAATGTGCGCCATGGCTAATGCGCCGATCACCAGGGTAACCCGCTCGCCACCCACCATCCAGTGCAAGGGACGCCCCTGTTCGTCCTCGAACCGGGCATCCACAACCTGCATCGCCCCAGCGCCATAACCATCCACTTCATGGCGAAAGCTGAATAATTCCAAATCATTGCGAAACCGGGTCTGGTTCAGGAAGGCTAACCGTTGATCCACTGCCTCAAGAGCAGGATTGTCAGTAGCCTCCGGCATGGCTAAACGATTGACCGGATGCGCTCCGCCGAGTTGTGGCGTCGTAGCTGTAGATTCACGCAGGATTTCCAAATAATGCTCGCAAACATCTTTGGCCGCCCCCTCCTCATGCAACCGCCCGCGCTCCAGCCACAACACCCGGTCGCACAAATTGATCACGGCCCCGGTGTCATGGCTCACAAAAAACAGGGTTCCCTGCTTCTGAAACTTGCGTAGGAAACGCATGCATTTCTGGACAAAAAAAACATCGCCAACGGCCAGTGCTTCGTCGATCACCAGAATATCCGCACGGACGTGAGCGACGACCGCAAAAGCCAACCGCACCGCCATCCCGCTGGAGTAGGTTTTGACCGGTTGATCAATGAATTCACCGATATCCGCAAAAGCCAGAATCTCGGGCAGATATTGCTCAATCTCAGCATCACTGAGACCGAGAATGGCGGCGTTGAGATAAACATTTTCCCGGCCAGTAAATTCCGGGTTAAAACCGGTGCCCAGTTCCAGCAATGCGGCGATTCGACCCTGCACGGACAGGGTTCCGGTAGTCGGCTTCAAGGTGCCACAGAGCAGTTTGAGCAGGGTGGACTTGCCGGAACCGTTACGGCCAATGACGCCGACGGTCTCACCGCGCCGGACGGAAAACGACACCTCGTGCAAGGCCCGGAATTCGCGGTAATAGCGGCGGTGGCCACACCACAGCATTTGTTTCAAACGATCTTGTGGCCGCTCATAGATCAGATAGCATTTGCCAGCGTCCTGCACCTCAATGACGGTTTCCGGGTCTTCCCATAGCCGTATGGCCGACTCAGAGGACATCGGCGAAGCCCTTGCGGGTGCGGGCAAACCAGTAAGCCCCCAATAACGCCGTTGCTAATCCCGCGCCCAGGCACATCAAATAGGCGGTCCAGTCCAAAGGTCGGCCAAACAGGACAATGCCACGGGTCTGCTCGATAACCAGCGCCAACGGATTAATATTCAACCAGGGTCGAATGGATTCCGGCAGAGCGCTCACTGGATAAAATACTGGACTGAGAAACATCATGAATTGCACAACAGGCACAATCAGTTGCTGAATATCGCGGATATACACGCCCAGCGCGGCCAAAAACCAGCTCAGTCCCAGGACAAACAACGCCAGTGGCGCGATAACGACCGGCAACAGCAAAATCGTCCAGGTTAAACCTTGCCCCATAGTCGCCTGCAAGACCACAATAATCAGCAGGGTCACTATTAACGTCAATAATGCTGAAGCCACCATCACCACCGGCAATATTTCCAAGGGAAAGATGACATTCTTGACGTAATTCTGATGGGCCAGGATCAGGCCAGGAGCGCGACTGAGGCATTCAGCAAAGAAATTATAGAGAGTAATGCCGACAAACAGGATCAGCGCCAAGTCGCTCAGTGAGTCATTACCAAGTCCTGCCCAGCGAATTTTGAAAATCACCCCAAAGAAAAAAGTAAAGACCAACAGCGACATCAGCGGCAATAACAATGACCACAGCAACCCCAGGTAGGAACCCCGGTAGCGTTCAGCGAAATCGCGCCGCAACAGTTTGAAAAACAACTGGCGCTGCAGCCAGGACTGGCGCAACCCCTGGTAAAGCAATCCATCCCGACCGAAACCTGCTGAAATCATCAATCAATCAGACTCTTGGTAACGGGGGAACGTGCAGTGGCGCCGGCGGCAAATTCCGGGAATAGCGATCCCACATCATCGCGTAGGCTTGCTCCAGATGTCGGGCAAAGCGCTCGGTGTCAAATAACGGCGTCCGTAATCGATTGTGAGCCAGCTTTTCCCGCAGCCCTGCCAGTTCCGCGGGATGAGTTGCCAGGCGAACCGCCAGGCTTTCATACTCTTCCAGTGAGTGCGTAATCAGTTCGGGCATTTCAACCGCTTGCAGCAGACTGGCGGCGACCCGCGCCTGGAAGGTTTGACCGATACCGGTTAAAACCGGCAGTCCCGCCCACAGGGCATCGCTGGCGGTAGTATGGGCGTTGTAGATGCGTGTATCGAGGAATAGATCCGCTAACCGATGGCGCTCCAAGTGCCGATCTTTAGGCAGCCGTTCCGCAAAAATCAGGCGTTCGCCGGCGATACCGCGCGATTCAGCTTCCCGCCGCAGATTGCTGGCCACGTCCGGTTTCGAGGCAGCAAGCAACCACAACACGCTTCCGGGAACCTGCGAAAGAATGCGCATCCATACGCTGAACATCACTGGATCGAACTTGGAGGGTTTGTTAAAGCAGCAGAACACCATGCCGGTCTCGGGCAAACCCTGGTCTTTCCGCACGATGCCGGTCGTGGCAATCGTCTGTTCCTGATCATTGACCTGATAGGATTCGGGTAAATAAACCGGCTGCTCTGTAAAGAAAGGTTGCAGCGTTTCCGGCAGGGTCACCGGATCAGCGATGATATAGGGGATAAAGGGGGCGCCCATGGTTCCGGGATAACCTAGATAGCTGACTTGCACCGGCGCAGGTTGCAAAGCAAATATCTCGGTGCGTGCGTAAGCGGTATAGCCCATCAAATCAATGAGAATATGAATGCCGTCGGCATGAATTCGAGTGGCGGCTTCGGTATTACTCATTCCGGTCAGGTCGGTAAATCGATCCGCATTAAGCTTAATCTGCGAGTAATAGGCGCTGCCGTCATCCTTGCACAGGGCGTAAATGTGAATTTCGAAGCGATCGCGATTATGGACCCGGAACAAACCACTGATCAGATGCGCAGTGGGGTGATTGCGAAAATCCGCCGATACATAACCCACTTTAAGACGTTCTACCGAAGAGGCCGGGGCACTGAACGCGAGTGAGTGGCGCGCAGACGCCATGCCCGATGCCAGGAATTCGCCACGGCTACGGCTAATAGCGGCGGTTAATTCGAGCGATAAGGGCAGGGATAACGCTTTGAAGGTGGGTAACGGGGTGAGGCATCCTTCGCCAAGGCACTGTTCGATCAGAACTTCCGTCCGTTCTATGGCCTCATCATAGCCATTCCAATCAGCACCTTCCAACCGACTCAACCGTAACGCAAGAAACTCAGCGCGCGGGTCCAGATCAGGCATCAGTGCGTCGGACGGTACTCCGTAGACCTCGTGACGCCAACGGAACGCCTGAAATGCTTCATGATCCAGATGGTCGGCTTGCGTAAACGCTCGCTGCGCCTCTTCGAGGCGCTCCAAACCGGCCAGAGCGCCCCCCTGATTGGCATAAAGTTGCCAATCAATCATCCCGGATTCCAGCAACTTCTGTATGTCGTCCAGCGCCTCGGCGAAACGATGCAATCCGTTTAACGCAGCAATTCGGTTGATTGCCGCCTGAGGTTGCTTCAGATTTAGCTTTAGAATTCTATCTACTACAGTCAAGGTTTCAGCATATCGTTCGAGCGTTAATAATACCGCTGACTGCGCCAGACACAGACCCATATGATCGGGATCATTGCGTTGCGCTTGTTCAATGATATCCAAGGCAACTTGCCAGTGGTTATTGCATAATAACACTTGTACTTTAAGCAGGATGGCATCAAGTCGCTCAGGGGTGGCCGCCAGGATTTCATCCAAATATCGTTCTGCCTCAATATAGTTTTTAAGTCCAATCAACGCCTCAACAAGTCTGAATTTAAATTGGCAAGGATTCAGGTTTCGAATGAGCACTGCCCGGGCTTCAGTTTCCGCTTCACTGAAACGATTCAATCTGGATAGCGTTTTAATTTTAATATCCAGAGCGATGGGATTAGCGGGATCAATAACCAGCGCCGCGCTTACCGCGGACCAAGCACTCTGGTAGTCTGCCAACTCCAGCAATGCACTGGCTTGATTAAGCAGTCCCTTAACATGATGAGGATTCAGCTTCAACAAATGCTCAGTTGTCGCCAAGGCTTCCTGTGGACGCCCAAGACGCAACAACGCAGCAGCGCGATTTAATAAGGCAATAGCCTCTACTTTAATCGTCAAAGCTGCATCTGCTGACTGCAATGCTTTATCAGGACGCTCAAGTTCCAACAATATTGAACTACGATTAACCAATGCGTCACTACAACGCGGATCAACGGCTAACGCTTGATCAAAGGCTTGTATTGCGATCAGTGGCCGCCCTAAACCATGCAGGGCGAGTCCACGGTTCAGGTGGGCTATGGGATTGCCGGGTTCAAATTGCACCAGCTTTTCCGCCGTCGTCAGCGCCTTGGAATATCGCTTAAGACTTAACAGCGCTTGAATCCGGCTGGACAGGGCAAACCGATTGTTTGGATCGATTTGGAGCGCTACGTCCGCTGCCTGTACCGCTTCAACAGGATTACCTACTGCATTTAGGACAGCCGCTTTAACGAGATAAGCGCGTACCTGTTTTGGATCATGGGCAATAACGTGCGCCACAACAGGCAATGCATCCTGGAATCGACCTAAACGATACTGCGCCATAGCCAAGCCAAGCCAAGCATCGAGCCGCGCCGGTTCCATACCCACGATGTCCTGATAAAAATCGGCTGCTGCCTGGTAGCGACCGCTCTTCAAACAGTCCTCAGCCTGTAACAATAGCGCTTGGGTATCCGTCTGCGATGAACTCATCAGTCATCCATTCGAGCTTTATAAAATGACCCGATTTCAGTAGGTTTCTCAAAAACCCGAGGTCCGATGGTACCACTCGCCATTGACTAAAACCCAAACATCCGTCAGAGGTTGTGGAACCCAACCGAGCGCTCCCACTTCAACCTTGCCTTCAAGTTGCACTTCAGCTTTGTCGCCTTCCACCTTAATGTTCTGAATTTTGACATCGCGGACCGGCAATCCCACGGCTAACCGGTATTTATCCGGGGTCAATTTGCCCCCAGGTAACGTTGCTGACTCCAGATGGTAATAGGTCAAAATATCGTTGATTTGGCGAGCCTCCCAGTATTGGCGCACCCGCTGCTCCAAAACCTCACCGGCGGCCAAGGCAGTCCACCCGGTCAGCGCCAGAATAATTCCCCCTAATACACTGACGAGTCTGTTAACATCAATGCGCGATTGGATTAGCATCGTTCATCCCCTGCTTTAGGATTTTGACCTCAACTTTTTGAGCGACCGTTTTTATGTAAGCTTCCCGGGCCTGTTTCTGGATAGCCTGCCGCATCTGCTCTCCGACCGTTATTCGGACGACGTCGAAATCGGCGATCAGGGGTGTGCGCCAGTCCGAGATCAGCAGAATTTCGTATCCTGCCGGCGATTGCACAATACCCGTGCGCTGACCCGGAGTGAGTTCTTTCACCGCGTCTCGCAGCCACGGCTCGGCATTGCGTGGCAGAAACCCGCGGTCAGGCCCCAATTCACGTCCGCGTGGACTCTCAGTGAGTTCTGTAGCGACCTTACGAAAATCCTCACCGCTCTCAAGTCGCTTCAACGCCTGCGCAGCGCGTTCCCGAGCAGTGAGACCGGTTGGCTTATCCTGATCGGTACGGAACTGGATCTGAACAATTCGGACCTGTTCCGGGATACCGAACTGCTCGCGGTTGGCTTCATAGTAGGCGCGCATCGCAACCTCATCGGGCATCGGCGGCAAGGGAAAATATTTCTGCTGCAGGTTGCCCATGGCATTCGTGCGTACGCCGGGTTCTGCCGCATCCGATTTAATCAGCCCCTCCAGTTCCAACGCCTTGTCAAGTAGCGCCTCCTCGATCATTAACCGTAACAGCTTGACTTGTCCGGATGGAACCCGCGCCAAGTCCCCCAACCCGGCGGAAATAGCGAATCGCCGGAAATCGTCCACCGTCAGATTCCGTTCTCCGACCTTGGCCAATACTGCCTTTTCTACTGCAAGCTTTTCAGCGACGGGGGAAGACGGCGGATTGGCCGGGGATTCAGCAGCCGACTGCGCCTGCGCCGGATTGACTAGGGAAGGCGGGTTAGCCGGGGATTCAGCAGCCGACTGCGCCTGCGCCCATACTGCTTGGGGCCCCGTTAATATCCCGGATAACGCCAAGCCAGCGACTACCACTAACCGAATCAATCTTTGGCAGGAACGGCTTGTGTGGCTCAAATTGATGCCGGTTTGGTGTAATCCTCTCACTTGATCTCCCCGTTCGGCGGTGTCTGAGGCCGAGGCTGCTGTTGCGCCCATTGACTGACATTTTCCCACAAGGGGCCATAAAGGATGCGCATATTGTTAGTGGCGGTATTGGTATTCATCACTAAATCCAAGGAACCATCGCTATCCATATCGCGCAATAACAAAAGCTGACCTGATGGCGCACCTAATGGCCATTCAACGGCCTCACTTCGCATCGCGGCATTTTTCTCCACTTTCACAAAAACCAGCGATTGCTCACTGCGGGCAACAACCAAGGATGTCCCATGGGGTCCAGCGCCTACGACTACACTCGCCGGCCCCCAGAATCGGGTTGGAAACGGCAATTCCGGCCCTGGCGTGAATTTTCCCTTGCCGTTATTAAGCAAAACGGCAATTTTGCGCGCCGCATCCAAGGGCACCACAATATCCAATGCGCCATCGCCATTCAGATCAGCGATAGCAACATTGCGCGGATGTCCCTCCGGCACCGTCCACAAGACGACCGGAACTGGATCCTGACCCTGCGGGGGGTGGCTAATCCGCCAGATCGTGCGGGTGCGCCGAGTCGCATACACCAGATCATCGACGCCATCAGCATCGAGGTCGGCTACCGATACCTCACCCGGTACTGAGTGTTTTTCAACCCCCAGTGCATAACTGGCTTCCGCTTCACCGGCTTCGGCCTGGAAATTTCGCACCAACGTCACTTCTTCGCCCGCATACGGGGAAACAGCCAAGGATTGCCCCCAGTTTGGCCACTGAAATACCGCCCCGGCGAATGCCGGGGGTTGAGGATAGCGCGAAATCTCTTTCAATCCCGTTTTTGGATCGGGAGCCAACACTTTCAGCAATCCCTCCCCTTCGGCGCACAACAAATAACGATGAGGAGGAGACGCTAATAAGCTCAGGCGATCAGCGTGAACTCCGGTCACGCTGGCTGCTGATCCGGCTTCAAAGCGCCGCGGTTCCTTTTGGCGCAAGATCAAGGCGACCTCTCGACTACGGAGGGTTAACACCAGATCCAGCCGCCCGTCCTCATCAACATCGTCTACTACTGCGTCGAACACCTTGCCTTCGACCGGCAGTCCCTGGGAGAATGAAGGTAGCTCTGTCGCTTGGGCCGGGATCGCGACACCTAGCACCCACGCCATCAAGACATAGTTCAGCCAATAATCAGTTTTCATAAGGAATTCAGGATGGATTGCTTACCGAAAAAAATACGGCGCCCCGAGAGGCGCCGTTTTTTTAACTGCTTAAGTCAAAGCTGATTCTAGATCAGCAACATCTTAGAACGGGCCGACCAGATCAGCGCTGGCAGTAGCCATTTCGGTCTGAACCTGCGCCGCGTTGTCACCCGCACCCAGAGCCAACATATTGAACGCAACACCCGAAGACAGCCAGTCAACCGAACTGTTCACTTGGCCAACATAGAAATTGGTCAGGCCGGTGTTGACTACAGTCGCGCCATTTGCCTCGGTCTCGGTATGAATCATGCCGGGAAAAGCGGGCGCAGTTGGGGTACTGGCAACGACATTCAACTCATTGGGCAACCCGGTTGTGTAAGAGTACTGATAAACCTGCTCGCTATCGAAGGTTTCAAGCGGCACCGCCCCGCGAACCGTATCCTGGTTAGAGTTGAACCAGAACACCATGTCGTTCCCGTTAGACAGCGCCGGGTCCAGGAAATACCGCATCACGATATCCTGATAAGTCGAAGGAGCGCTGCTAGCATTGGTGAAATCGATCCCCCGCACCAACCGCTCGATCGCCGGGTAACCATTACGAACCACGGTATCCCAAGTCGGCGCTGACAGGATCGGGATAAAGGCTTGGGAGGCCCAGTTACCCTTAATCATGTAGCTGTGCCCATACAACCAGATCCGCTGATCGAAGTTGTAATATCCTATACTACCAATATCCGCCACCTTATTCAGAACAGCCGTATCGAAGGAAACAACCTTATCGTCGGCTGTGGTATAGCTTAGACTCTGCCAAGTAGGCAGAGTGCAACCATGAGCACTGCGAGTGCACTCATCATAGATCGCATCATTCGCAAGACTGATACCGTCGCCAATCAGAATATTGCGAGATGTATTGAACTTGAGAGAATCTGCATGAAAAAGCAGATACCCAGGCTTGCCGTTGAACTCGGCCAGCTTGCCCGTCTTCTCAAGAACACTGCACCAGTCGAACCGTACGAAGTCATTGTCGGTAACATCAACGATCCCATCGAGCTTGTGCTCGCTGCGTGTGTTGTACCAACGCCAGTGTACCTTACCTACAAACGCACCACTTGTCGGCTTCTTGCTTTGGCGCTCAGGGCGATTATCCGCAGAGGTCGTTATCCTGTGGCGGTTAGGAAAAACGGTCGTAAGACCGACCAAGGTATTAACCGTCTCTTCAATAGTACTCTGTTTGTTGCAAAGCACGAGAGGAACAAGCATCACGTCATCGGGGGCCGATAAAATGACTTCGTTATGCCCATCGGACAGGACGGCAGCCTGGGCAACGCCCGAAATTGCCAGCAAAGCACCTGCTACAGCGGCGGCAATGCCAGTTTTCTTAAATTCGATCATCTCTAGCTCCTTCAATTAAGACAAGGGAGAAACACTATCACTCGGGAGGAGTTCCAACAACAGCGTTCACTGTATGTTGAAAATATTCACAAGTCAACCAAGCAACAAGCGATTAAAAAAAAAACAACAACCTCTATCTTTACCACCACAAACCCCTATTGGCTATAACTATAAATCCAGCAAACCCTCTTGTCAACCATGCAACAACCACTGCCAAAAAACAACAAACTACTCGGTTCGTTGCCAATCAGTCGTTTCGGACTCAACCCGCCGGCGGCGGCAACAAGGGCGTAATACTCTGCATCTTGCGCTTGATCTCCTCGGTGACCTGCTCGGCCTCCTGGCTGCTCTCCACCACCCGGGGCGTGATCAGCACAATCAGTTCGGTGCGGTCGACCTGTTCTTCAGTATTGCCGAACAGCGCACCCAGCACCGGAATCTTGTACAACACTGGGATACCGCTCTCCCCCTCGCTGCGATTATCCCGAATCAGCCCGCCCAGCACCACCGTCTGGCCGCTCTTGACCGCTACCTTGCTGTTGACGCTCCGCTGCAGATAGGCGCGCTGTTTCAACGTCACCCCATCCCCGGAACCCGAGGTCACATCCACCAGCGCCCCTACATCGATCACTTCCTGCAGGATGTCCATGTTCACCATGCCGCCGGAATTGATTCGGGGCAACACCTTCAGAAACACCCCGGTATCCTTATAGGTGACTCCACCGCTCGTAGTCACATTATTCACAGTGGAGGTTCCTGATGGCGTCGGCTGTTGCGTCCCTACCCGAATCTGCGCCTGCTGACTGTCCAGCGCCATTACATGCGGCGCCGACAGCACCCGGACCTTGCCATCGCTGGCCAGCGCGGTGAGCAAGGCCTTCACTCGATTGCCGCCCGTGATCACATAGGTAAACTTGTCGGCGGCAATCGCCAGCCCTTCGGTCACGGTGTCACCGGTCGTGGTTCCATCCAGTGGGGTATTGCGATCGGTGAGGCCCAGAAAACCGTGCCCGGTATAGTCCTTGCCCAGATCGTTATTGAAATACCATTGCACGCCATACGACAGTTTGCCGGTCAGAGTCACCTCGGCGATCGTCGCCTCAATCAGCACCTGCCGGGGCGGGACATCCATTCTTCCCAGGGTGTTCACAATCCGCTCATGGTTCTGGTTGGTCGCCCAAATCAACAGCGAGTTATTTTCAATATCCGCGACAATCCGGACTTCCTCCATACCAGCGCTCGGTCCGCCGCTGCCCATGCTGCTACCCGCCGTAGCGCCAGCACGACCACCGGGACGTCCGCCCGAAGCCGGAGAGGAACCGCCCGAGGACGGGCCACCGCCTGAAGATAAACCGCCGCCCGAGGACAAGCCACCGCCCGAGGACGAGCCACCGCCTGAGGACGAGCCACCGCCTGAGGATAAACCGCCGCCCGAGGACAGGCCGCCGCCCGAGGACAGGCCGCTGGACGCCTCAGCCGACTTTAAGCCCGGCGCCACTTCACCGCCGCGCCCACTGCCGCCGCCCCCGCCCAGGTTGAACAGACCATTCAGCAAATCGGCAAGGTATTCAGCTCGACTGTTCTGGACGTGATAGACATATAACCGCTCGCCGCCAAACCCATCCAGCCGTTCGATCCAGGCCGCCACCTCGCGCAAATACTCTTTCTGCGGAGTAATCACCAGTACTGCGTTCATTTTGCTGAGCGGGATAAAGCGGAGCAGACCGGCGATAGGCGTCCCGGAGCCTTCGCCCAGCACCTGGTTCAGATTGGTCGCCATCGCCTGGCTGTCGACATTGCGCAACCGGAACATCCCGACCGACATGCCTTTCAGCCAGTTCACATCAAAAGTGTCGATAGTGGTCTGGATACTGGCCAGTTCCTGCGGCGTACCCGCCAGCATCAGCAGGTTGCGGGCGACATCAGCCCGCAGCACTGCCCCATCGGGCAGCAACGGCGCAATAATCGTCTGCATTTCAGTGGCGCTGATATAGCGCAGCGGCGCGATCCGCACGCTATAACCGCCACCGGTTCCGCCCAGTCGCGGGGTCAGACTGCCCTGTTTGACCGCGCCAGCCGCCGGCAGAATCTTGTACAAGCCGCCTTCGCGCACCAGCACCGCGTTATTCATCCGCAGCAGCGTCTCCAAGGTCGGCAACAACTGATTGGGCGCTAGCGGCTGGCTGGTTTGCACCGTGACCTCGCCCTGCACCTGCGGGTCAACCAGGTAGTTTTCCTTGAGGGTCTCGAACACCACTTTGGCGACATCGCGGATATCAGCGCCCTCGAAGTTCAACGTAATTTCACCCGGCGTGGCCTGGGTCCGGGCCGGAACTGGTTTGACCTCCGCTTTCAGGTCGATGAAGTTGCCGGTCCCCGGCAGAATCGTCGTGGTTCTGGACGCTTCTTTCACCTCCGCACCGGCCCGGTCAGTGGTCAATAGCGGCTTTGCCGTCAAGCGCGGCGATCCGGCAGTCGGGGAAGCGTTGCCCGGCGTGGTTTCCTGGAGACTAACCTCGGAAGGCGGCGGCGTTGCGCACGCACTCAGCAATACCGCCAACACCATGCTGGCGGCAGACAGGGACAACATTTTGTTCATGAAGTAGCGAGCCTGGTTGCGTTCATTGTTGCGGCGGGTTGGGCGCAATCAACAGAGGGGGTGGAACAGGTTGCGGCAGCGCATCCGGCGGCGCAGCAACCGGGGCCGGCTTGGGTCCAGCAGGGCCGGGGCCATTGCGTTTCCCGAGGCGCGGCCCAACGGGTTTCCTTGGCCGCGCCAGCCCCAGTTCCTGTTTTTCGGCCCCCTTCTGCAACACTACCCGGTTGGGGAAAACCGTCTCCAGCCGCCATTCTCCGACCCTATCGCCTGCCTTGGCCCGTATTGTTTTGGCATTGGATTCTTCAGGCCGCAACAGGGCGACCGTGGTCTGTGCAGTAATCATCACGCCGAGCAGCAAAAACTTCTGTTCCGAACCGGTTGGCGTGGCCAGCGGCGGCGGCGCTTTATCGAGCGGCGGCGGCGGTTCAGGCCGGCGGGCGGGGATAAACAACGGGCGGGCGACGGTCTCCGCATACTGCTCTGCGGGCGGTAAATGAAAAGGTTCCAGCGGGGTCACCGCCGGCAACTCCGGCATCTGGGCAGTCACCCCGGTCGCTGCCGCTGTTGGCAAGCGTGGCGGATGGCGCAACTGCCAAACCAGGGCGGCGGCGGCCAATCCGCCCGCTGCCAGCCACAACCACAGCCCCACGGTTCTGGCCGACATCTAACCACCCTCCTTATACAAATAGCCAAAAACCTCGAACTGCACACTCAACTGAATCCGGGTGTAGTTCGCCATGCGACCTTTGGCGAGCCGGGGTCGGGTTTCGCGCGCCGATACCTGCAAATTGTCCACGAACAGCAGCGGCGTCTGTGATTCCAGATCATGCAAAATCTTCCACAAGCTGCCGGTATCGCCGTTCATGACGACGCTGACCGCGACTTTCACCGCATTGCCCTCCTCAACCGGCGGCAACGCCTGGGTGCTTTGCAAGGTTCCACCTGCGGCCTTAACGACGGCTTTGATCCGTTGTTGCAGATCGGCGGCCGCCAGCGCCGGCGCAGAGTGCGGCAGATACTGCGCGGTCAGGGTACGGTCCTGCTGAACGCTCGTGATCAACTGCTGGATCGGTTCACGGATCGCGGCCATCCGCGCCAACTGCTCGAAACGGCCCTGCTGCTGTTCCAGCACATCATGGTAGTCGTGATAGCGAGCGCTCAAGACTCGATCCACCAGCAGGTAAAGTATCCCCCCCGCCAGCAGCAGCAACAGCAACAACGCCGCCACCCGCTGTCCCCACCCGATCGTGGCCGTCATTAAGGTTCCTTGCCGATCCGCGCACCTAGCACGAACCGTTCCTTATTGGTGCGCGGATCAGTCGTCACCGGCGACATGAATGCCACACCGCTCAATAGCGACGAGGCCTCGATCAGTCCGATCAGCGCGGAGGCCTTGGCCGACTGACCGATAATCTGTATAGCATCGCCGTTGATCTGCAAGCGCTCCACCCAAGTATCGTCTGGCAGAATCATGGTTAATTCCCGCAACAAATCTACCCGGGCGGGAATAGCCTGTTTCTTCTGAGCTAGCATCCGCGAGGTCGCCAACACCTGATCGAGCTGGTCGCGCAGGCCCAGGGTTTGACTGGCGGATTTCTGGATTCGGGCTACGTTGGCCATCACCTCAATCACCAACTGGCGCTGTTGCCAGATCGGCAGCACGACGGCTGCGCCAATCAACAGCAGACTGATTGCCATGACGCTGGCGCGCAGTCCTCGACTCCACTGACCCCGACGCGGGCGTTGCTCCAGCGGCAACAAATTCAACTCTGGTCGGCGGCCTGCCACGTCCAGCACATCCGGCGGCAAGCCCTGTTGCCGTAACTGGGTCAGCACCGGATCGACGTCCGTTCGTGGCAACGCCGTCAGTTCGACCCGCAACCGGCGCTGTTCGACTTGGCGCTCCAGCAGGATCACATCGTAATACACCTGGGCGACGGCAAAGGGCGTCAGCCGGTCCATCTCGAACCCCATGACTTGGCGCAGGTTCTTCTCGGCAGCCAGGGGTAGCGGCAGGGTGCGAATCAGGGCCTGATCAGCGGGAACCCGTAATACCAACAGGCGGGCCTGTTCGGTTCTAAACCGCTGGGTCAATGCGCTCCAGTCCGGGGAGAACCGATCCAGCCGCTCCAGCTCCAGCGGCGCTTGCCCGGCGGCTTCCCGCACCAGCACATAACCGCCATGATCCAGATGGATGACCAGCCGCCGCGACGAACCCGCCAGCCAGCGGCGCATCCGCGCCGGCAGCCAGGCCAACAAACCGTCCCGCCACCAGCGCCATGCCGCGCGCCAATCCAGGCGCGGGTTGATCTTCAAATCCAAATGCAACGCCGCCATATCAGAACCATCCTGCTGAGCGCAAATTCCACCTCCAGGCCATAACCGACATTGGATAATCCTCAGCGGCCATCGCGCCACGTCAGCCAGCGCGGCAGTTTGCCGCTGAGATTCATCTGCCGGCCATCGATGACGGCTTCCACCCGCGCAGTGGCGCCAGTCGCCGTCTCTGCCGCGACGCTGACATGATAAACATTGGCTTCGCCCATCGAGGCAATAAATTGAGTTTGATTGAGCGCCACCGGCGGCGGCGGCAACCCGTCCGCCGCGGCGCGGGCGCGGCTCTCGACATAACCGGCAACCGCCTGTTCGTCCATCCCCAGCGCCACCAGCACCCGGGCCGGCGCCAGCCCGGCATTGACGTCGCGATGCTCGGAAAATACCGTCGCCAGGCGGGCGATCCGGGCGTAAATCGCCGGAGTGATGCCCGGAATCTGCTGCAACGCTTCGATGCTTTCAAACCCGGCCGGGCGCAACCGGGGGCTAAGGCCTGCCACAGGTGGTTTTGCGCCTAACCGTTGTGAGCCATCCGGGTTGCGCTGCTCCAGGATGGCGTCCGCGACTTGCTCCTGATCCCCATCGGCCACGCCCGCCGCCGCCAGCAGTTTCTTCAGCAACTCGACCTCAGCGGTATTGAGATTGATCAGACCGCTGGCGTCTGCGACCTGAATCCGCAATTGGCCCGCGCCGAATGACCAGGCGTGTTCATCACCGTTGGGCGGCCATTGTTTCCGGGCTTCCGGATCCAGTTGCCAGACCAGTGCGTAAGCCACGCCAGCCTCAGCCAATTCCTGCGCTTGCGCTCTTTCCACCGCACTGACCGCCAGCCGGGTTTCAATGCGCATGGAATAAGCAAAACCACCGGCCATCACCGCCAGCAGGGCGGTAATCCACAACACGATCACCAGCGCCATACCCCGCTGATCACCCGTCCGCAGTTGACGAAGGTCTGGGTTCTTCACCGCTGCGGCCCTTCAACCAAGGACGCCACCAAATCAGGCCACGGCTGACCACCCAGATTCAGGGTGAGCCGCACCAGCAGCGGCCGATGTCCGGTTATGGTCCACTCGGAACGCCAGCGCGGTGGATTCTGCGGCTTTGGCCTCGACTGATCTTCCGGATCCGTTCCGAAGTAGGCCCACTCTACCGATGACACCTTATTCAGGAGTACGGTTTCCTGCAACTCCCCGGCTTCCGGATCGTCGCGCACATAAACCCGCCAGCGCAGCCACAACCGACCATCGGCGGTTTCAACCCGAACCCGGTACAGGCCGCCTTGGCCCAAATGGGTCAGCATGGGCGCGACAAACTCAATGCGGTCCGGCCCGCCGCTAAAGACGACGGTTTGCTCCTGTTGCTCGTTGGTCTGGTAGACCGTCATCGATTGCGCCAGTTGGCGGCGCAGAAATTCCTGGGCGGCGCGCAAGTGGTTGATGGCCTCGGCGTGCTGTTCCCCGCTATTCCAACTGTTCAAACCCAGCCGCAAACCGCTGTACAGCGCTACCAGGGTCAACCCCATCAGCGTGATGGCGATGACCAGTTCGATCAGGGTAAACCCGGTCTGCCGCCGCGCTGGAACACCGATCGCCTCCGTCATCGGGGTGTTCCTTCAGGTGGATCCACCGGGGCCAACCGTAGCGTCTCCAGCGTAACCCCACGATTCTGAACCAGACCCGGCCAGTACACTTCGACGCTGACCCGATAGGCCCGAACCTGGGTTTTTTCCGGATCCGGCAGCCCCTCGGTATAGGCGCTGACCGTACTGCGCCAGGACAGCCGATCATTGACCGGCCCGGAACGGACGCCTTCACTGAGCGGCGCTTCACGGCCCATGGCGGCGAGAATCGATTCCGCGTAGAGCGTCGCCTGGCTGTAATCATCAGACAAGCTGACATTACGCAAACCGGTCGCGAACACTTGCAGCAGCACGCCGAGCGAAACGCTGAGGATAGCGAAGGCGACCAGCACTTCCAGCAGGGAAAAGCCGCACTGGCGACGGCGGACGATCATGGCTGGGCATCCTGGTCGACGATGGCGACGGCTCCGGTCAGCCAGTCGACATTGACCCGATAGGCGAGTTTGGGACCGCTGACGGTGATCGCGCCGCCGGTGGAACTGCCATCGGGGAAGAAGCGGATATTGCCGGTGGTTTGATTCAGCAGCTCCGACTGCGCGGTAAAGAGCCTGAACACGAGGCTGCCCGGCAAGGCGATGATGCGGGGATCGCCACTCACGCCAAACCGGCGCTGGGCCAAATCGATGGTCAATACGGCTTCCTGCTGGCGGGAGACGGCCTGGTTGCGAGCGCTGCGCAAACCGGCGGCCAGTTGCCGGGCGGCGCCGCGCAACTCAGTCCCGCCGCTCAACCCGGACAGCAACGGCGGAACCAGGGTGACCAGCAAGACGCCAATCACCAGGGCCACCAGCATTTCCAGCAGGGTAAAACCGCGTTGCCACCGGCCTGTCAAGGTCTGCTATCCATCCACATTAAGGCGACTTTCTGAAATGAAGCCGGGTAGGGTGGGCACGGCCCACCTTGTAATAGACGATTGGGGTAAGGTGGGCCATGCCCACCCTACAACTTTTCATCACAACCAGCTCACCACATCCTGATTCTCGCCCTCGCCGCCGTCGGCGTTATCGGCGCCCAGCGAATGCAGATCAAACGCCCCATGCTGACCGGGAGAACGATACTGGTAATCATTCCCCCAAGGGTCTTTGGGGAGGGTGTTTTTACGCAGGTAGGGTCCATTCCAGCGGTTCGCGTTGGAAGGTTGGACGACCAGCGCCTGTAAGCCTTCGCTGGTCGTGGGATAGCGTCCCATGTCCAGCCGGAAGGCATCCAGCGCGGTGCTAAAATCCTCAATTTGCAGCTTGGCGACCTTGGTATTAGCGCCGCCCAGATACTTGATCACCTGCGGCCCGACCAGCCCGGCCAGCAGCCCCAGAATGACCAACACGACCAGCAATTCGATCAGGGTAAAACCGCGCAAACGGCGGGAAGAATACGGATTCATCTTTAACCTTTAACCTTTAACCTTAAAACATCAGAACGCCAGTTCATTCAGACTGAGGATCGCCACCAGAATGGACATGATGATGCCGGCGATGATCACGCCCAAACCCAGGATCAAGGCTGGCTCCAGCAGGGTCAGCATTCGCTTCACCGCCGTTTGCACCTCGCCATCGTAGGCATCCGCCACTTGCAACAGCATTTCCTGCAACTGGCCGGTTTCCTCGCCCACCCGGATCATCTGCACCGCCAGTTTGGGGAAGCCGCCTGCTTCCAGCAACGGATCCGCCAGGCCTCGACCGGTCTTGACGTGTTCAGCGACTTCGCCCAGTTCTGCGATCAGCACCTGATTGGTCAAGGTCTCGCGGACGATAGCCAGGGCGCTCAATAACGACACGCCATTGCCGAGCAGGGTTCCCAGAGTCCGCGCCAGCCGGGCGGTTTCCACCTTGGCGATCAGATCGCCAAACAGCGGCATGCGCAGAAACCAGCGATCCCAACGGGTGCGGCTCTCGGGATGACTCAGTTGCTGGCGCATCGCAGCCACCGCCAGCCCGATCAAAATCGCTCCCACCCACCAGTAATTGCGGAACCCGTCGCCGGTCGCGATCACAATCTGGGTCGCCAGCGGCAAGGCTTTGCCGGCATCGGCGAACAGGCGCTGAAACTGCGGCACCACAAACGTCAGCAGCACGATCACCGACAGGGCCGAAACCGACAACAGGATCATTGGGTAAATCAACGCCGAGGTAACGGTTTCCCGCAGCGCCTGCGCCCGCTCCAGAAACTCGGTCAACCGCTTCAGCACCACATCCAGCGCCCCGCCCGCCTCGCCCGCCCGGATCATGTTCAGGTAGAAGCGGGAAAATGCGCCCTGCGCTTCCAGCGCGTCGGCCAGCGAAGAACCGCCGCGCACTTTCTCCTGAACCCGGGCCAACAGCGCCTGGGCCGGCTCATCCTCAGCCACGCCGATCAAAATGGTGATCGCCCGATCCAGCGGCATTCCGGCGTGCAGCAGGCTGGACAGTTGCTGGGTCAGCCGCATGATCATCTTTCTGGATAATGTCCGGCGTTTGCTGAATAGCGGCTGACCAAGGCCGCCGCCCAGCAAGCCACCCTTGGCCTCGGCCACCGAGAGTGGCAATAAACCCTGATCGCGCAATTGATCGACCGCCGCTTCCGGGGAGGCCGCATCCACCTCATCGCGCAAGACTTCGCCGGCAGCATCCACGGCTTCATAACGGTAGCGGGGCATTTAGCCGTCCTGTTCCTGTTGAGTGGTGACCCGCAACACTTCTTCAATCGTGGTCAGTCCCGCGACTGCCTTGCGCAACCCGTCTTCATACATGGTGTCCATGCCGCCGCGCTGAGCTTCCGCCTGCAATTCGCCGGCATCGGCGTGTTTCAGCACCAGTCGCCGCAAGGGATCGGTGATCACCAAAAATTCCATGATCGCCGCCCGGCCCCGGTAGCCCGTCCCACCGCAGTGTTCGCAACCAACCGGCTTATATAAGGTGATGTCGCCGGTTTCGCTGAACCGGTGTAGCCGCAGTTCTTCGACCAGCTCCGGCAAGGCCGGCGCCGGCTGGCGACAATGGACGCAGAGCAGGCGCACCAGCCGCTGGGCCAGAATCCCGTTGATGGTCGAAGTCAGCAGATAGTCATCGACACCCATGTCCAGCAGCCGGGTAACGCTGCCGGCGGCGTCATTGGTGTGCAGGGTCGATAGCACCAGATGGCCGGTCAGCGCCGATTGCACCGCAATCCCGGCAGTTTCCAGATCGCGCATTTCGCCAATCATGATCACGTCCGGGTCCTGCCGGACAATCGCCCGCAAGGCGTTGGCGAAACTCAGGTTGATTTGCGGCTTGACCTGAATCTGGTTAATCCCTTCCAGTTGGTATTCCACCGGATCCTCGACGGTGAGAATTTTCCGTTCCGGGGTATTGAGGGTTTGCAGCGCGGTGTAGAGGGTAGTGGTCTTGCCGGAACCGGTCGGGCCGGTCACCAGCAAAATGCCATGCGGCATCTCCAGCACGTCCCGAAAGCGTTTGAGCGTGCGCGAACTGAAACCCAGCACCTCGAAATCCAGCACCACGCTGGCCTTGTCGAGGATGCGCATGACCACGCTTTCGCCCCACAAGGTCGGCACGGTGGAAACCCGCAGATCGATTTCCTTGCCCTGCGCCCGTAACTGAATTCGCCCGTCCTGGGGCAAACGGCGCTCGGCGATGTTGAGCTTGGCCATGATCTTGATGCGGGAGATGACCGCGGCCGACAGCCGCGACGGCGGCGATTCCACTTCACGCAGCACCCCGTCCACCCGGTAGCGTACCTTGAGCCGGTTCTCAAATGGCTCGATATGAATGTCGGAAGCCCGCGATTCAATAGCGCGAGCGACCATCAGGTTGACCAGCCGGATCACCGGCGCTTCGCTGGCCAGGTCTTTCAGGTGCTGAATCTGCTCTTCGTCGGTCAGGTTGTCGGCCAGGCCGATGGAATCGACGATCTGGCCCATCGCTGACCGGCCACTGCCATAGAGCCGTTCGTGAACCGCTTCCATCTCGGATGGAATGCCCACTTGCGGCAGGATGATCTTGCCGGTAGCCAGACGCAGCGCCGCCAACACATAGTCGTCGGCGGGATTGGCCAGCGCCACGATCAAGCCCTGCTCATCTTCCGCCAGGGGAATAGCGCGGGCTTCCTTGAGAAAGCGCGGCGAGATGGTGATATTCGTGATCGGCGCTTCGGGATAGTCAGCCGGTTTGACCAGCGGCAGGTTCAACTGGGCGACCAGCGCATCGGCCAGATCGCGTTCCGACACCAGTCCCAGCTTGGCCAGCAGCGTGTCCAGCCCCTCGCCGGTGCTGTCCTGCACCCGCCGCGCGCGTTGCAGATCAGCATCGGTCAGTTTCTGGTGGGCGACCAGTAATTCGCCTAGATCAGCGGACATTTGGAGGTTTTGAAGTTGAAGGAAGTTGAAGGTTATAGGGTTAAAGGTTATAGGGTTAAAGGTTAAGAACATCACCTTTAACCTTTTGGGTTTTTCCGTGGCTAAAGTTTTAGCGGACTGCCAGCATCGCCTTCAGTCCTTCCCGCCACGGTCTTGACTGGATGCCCAATCGGGCAGTCAGCTTGGCACAATCCAGCACGGAATTGGCGGGACGCGCAGCCGGGGTCGGGTAGTCGGCTGTGGCGATAGGAACGATAGTTTGGACCGGCAAGGTTTCATAACGGCGGGCTTCTTCGACAATCGCTTCAGTGAAACCGTGCCAGGTGGTCGCCGGTTCACCATAGTAATGGTAGGTTCCCCACAGCTTCCCGGCGTCTATTGCACTGATGCGGCCTGCCAGCTCCAGCAGGACATCGGCAATGTCGCCAGCGTAAGTCGGGCAACCACGCTGGTCGGCGACAATCCGCAGTTCTTCCCGCTCCCGCGCCAGCCGCAGGATAGTTTTCACGAAGTTGTTGCCGTAAAGCCCGAACACCCAGCTCACCCGCAGAATCAGATGCCGGGGCAGTAACCGCCGCACTGCTTCGTCGCCCGCCAGCTTGCTCGCGCCATAGACGCCCAGCGGCGCAGTCGGGTCGTCTTCAACGTAGGGGCCGGGCTTGCGGCCGTCATAGACATAATCGGTGGAGATATGCAGCAACGGAATCTGCAGGCGGTCGCAGGCGGTCGCGAGATGGGCTGGACCGTCGCGGTTGACGGCAAAAGCCAGTTCCGGTTCCTGCTCAGCCTTGTCCACGGCGGTATAGGCTGCGGCGTTGATCACCAAGCCCGCACCGCTAGCCGCCAGCGCCCGATCCACTGCGGCGGCGTCGGTAATATCCAGTTCCGCCTGATCCCAGGCTAATGCCTCATAACCCAAGGCGGGAGCGCGCCGGGTCAGTTCCGATCCGACCTGGCCCTGAGCGCCGATGATAACGATCCGCATCGTTTAGCCCTCGTAAACTGGTAAATCGTCCGGCGCTTGCAGGGCCAGCGGTCGGTTCTGCTGATCCTTGCCCGACAACGCGACTTCCGGCAACGGCGGCCAGTCAATGCCGATCGCCGGGTCATTCCAGGCAATGCCGCGCTCGGATTGCGGGTGGTAGTAGTCGGTGCATTTATAGAAGAAGTCCGCTTCTTCCGACACTACGCAGAAGCCGTGGGCGAAACCGGGCGGGATATACAGTTGCCGGTGATTCACGTCATCCAGTTGGCAACCATACCAGCGTCCAAACTGTGGCGAACCCTGGCGCACGTCCACTGCCACGTCAAACACTGCGCCCCGCGTGACCCAGACCAGCTTGCCCTGCGGCTGCGTCAACTGGTAATGCAGACCGCGCAGCACCCCGCGCCGGGAACGCGAATGATTATCCTGGACGAACCGCTCTGGCATCCCGGCTTCGGCATAGCGCGCCGCCTGCCAGGTTTCCATGAAAAACCCCCGCGCATCGCCAAACACCTTCGGCTCCAGCAACAGCACTCCGGGCAGGCCGGTTTCAATCAGCTTCACGACGCGATCCTCCGATCCAGCAATTCCAGCAGATATTGGCCGTAGCCGCTTTTAGCCAAGGGACCCGCCAGTTGCGCCAGTTGCGCATCGTCAATAAAGCCCATCCGCCAGGCGATTTCTTCCGGGCAGGCGATTTTCAAGCCTTGGCGCTGTTCAACGACCTGCATGAAATTAGCCGCCGCCAGCAACGATTCATGGGTGCCGGTATCCAGCCAGGCATAACCGCGCCCCAGCAGTTCCACATTGAGATCGCCGCGCTCCAGGTAGACCTTGTTGAGATCGGTGATCTCCAGTTCGCCGCGCGGCGAGGGGCGGATGGTCTTGGCGATACTCACTACTTCATTGTCGTAGAAGTACAGTCCGGTCACCGCGTAGTTGGATTTGGGCCGTTGCGGCTTTTCTTCGATATCCATCGCCCGACCCTGCGCGTCAAAGCTGACTACCCCGTAGCGTTCCGGATCGCGGACGTAGTAGCCAAACACGGTCGCGCCCCGGTCGCGACTCGTCGCCCGGCGCAACACTCCCGACAGACC
Organism: Gammaproteobacteria bacterium; assembly: GCA_020846135.1. Lineage (GTDB taxonomy): Bacteria > Pseudomonadota > Gammaproteobacteria > Competibacterales > Competibacteraceae > RXIV01. The sequence goes on along the minus strand of JADLEK010000020.1, from coordinate 35,538 downwards.
CTGGCCGTAATAAATATTGTCGCCGAGGATCAGGCAGGCGGGATCGTCGCCAATGAACTGCTCGCCGATCAGAAACGCCTGCGCCAGACCATCGGGACTCGGCTGTGCGGCGTAGTGGAAATTGATGCCCCACCGCCGGCCATCGCCGAGCAGGGTCTGATACGCCTCCTGATCGCGGGGCGTGGTAATGATCAGAATGTCCCGGATCTCGGCCAGCATCAGGGTGGCGACCGGGTAATAAATCATCGGTTTGTCGTAAATCGGCATGAGCTGCTTGCTGACTGAAACTGTCAGCGGGTGCAATCGGGTGCCGGAGCCGCCAGCGAGAATAATGCCTTTATAGATCATAGTTGCGGGTCACCACTGAAACGCGAAAAGTTGAGGCCGAAATTCTAAAGGTATTTGACCGGCCTTGTGGATTTTTCAGCAGGAAGCGAATTCACCCTGGCTCATTCTTGCCCCGTTGGCCTGAACAATAGACAGATTGGTGATTAAGGCGATTTCCAATAAAGACGGCGCCAGACCCATAAACACACTGAAGATTTAGGAAAGGAGCGATTTCCACCCAACCGTTCAGTCCGCCAGCAACCAGTCGCGCACGACCGCAATCTGATCATCGGCCATCAGCGCCGGGGCATGGCCCATCCCGGGAAATTCGATCAGCTTCGCCTTGGGTCCGCGCTCGGTCATGGCGATCGCATCGACATGATCCAGCACATCCGAATACTCGCCGCGCAGCACCAGACTTGGGCAGTGAATCGCCTCCCACACCGGCCACAGATCAATATCCTTTAAATCCAGCGTCTTGAAATTCTCGGCAATGCCGGGATCGTAAGCCATCGCATAGCGCCCATCCTCCAGTTGCCGGGAACTGTGAACGGTCATGTGCCGCCATTGTTCGTCGGTCAGATTACCGAACGGGGCGGCGATGGTCCGCATGAACCGCTCCATTTTCGCAATGCTTTCATAGGTCACCACCTTCCCGACATAAACCGCCACCCGTTGCAGACCGGCAGCGGGAACCCGCGGCCCGATGTCATTGATGACCAGCTTGTGGATCGGGGTACCGGCATGGCTGGCCAGGAAAATCCCGATCAGCCCCCCCATTGAGGTGCCGACCCAGTCGATTCGCTCGGCATCGATCCGGGCCATCAGCATCGCTATATCGTTGACATACAGCGGATAGGTGTAATCGGCTTTATCCGCCAGCCAGTCGCTCTGGCCGCGTCCGACGATGTCCGGGCAAATCACCCGGTAATCCGCTTCCAGCGCAGCGGCCAGAAAATCGAAATCGCGCCCGGTGCGGGTTAACCCGTGTGCGCACATCAACACTTTCGGATTGGCGGGATCGCCCCATTCGGTGTAATGAACCCGGTGGAAACCGTGGGGGCCGAGGGCGCGATAAGAATGGGAGGACATGGCCATCAGTTGATTGCTCCGGTAGGTGGTGGTTTTTTGCATTATCAGACAAGCACCGCAGGGTGGCTATAATGCAGGACTTGCCGTTCCGGCGAGCGACTGGATTCCGGCCTGCGCGGGAATGACGGAAAGTGAAGCGCCATGAGTAGTCATCGCGCTATTGGGAGCAAAACCAGCATGGCGACGCTACATTACACCGAGGCCGGCCAGGGCGAACCGCTAATTCTGCTGCACAGCGGCGGGATGAGCGGGGCGGAATGGACGCCGCAAATCCCCCATCTCGCTCGCCAGTTCCGGGTCATTGCGCCCGATCATCTGGGTCATGGCCGCAGCCCGATGATCGCTGATCGGCTGACCATCGCCGATCTGGGCCGGGCAGTGCTGGAAGTGCTGGATGAACTGGCGCTGCCGCAGGCCAGTCTGGTTGGTTCTTCGCTGGGCGGCGCAGTGGCGCTGTGGCTGACCGTCCATCATCCTGACCGGGTGAGCAAGCTGGCGCTCTACCGGGTGGGCTATCGCAAGGATTCGGCCACCCACGCCGGGACCCGCAGCATGGCCGATCCGACCTATTGGCGCAGCGTCGGAATGCAGCGCTGGTTGAGCGACATCCACCAACCGCAGGGCGGACCGAATGCCTGGCAAACCGTCATCCGGCGGGTCGCCGAGGCGCTGGAGCCGGAGACCACCGATCATGCCCACGATCTGGCGGCGCTGAAACGGATTATCCAGCCCACTCTCCTGATCGTCGGCGACCGCGATCCGGTGGCGCCGCTGGAGCAGATCCTGGAGATGTTCCAGGCCATGCCCAACGCCGGATTATGGGTCATGCCGTATGCGACCCACGTCACTGCTTCCAACACCTGGCGGGCGGAATCCTTCGCCCTGGAAGTGCTGCGCTTTTTACGGCGACGCTAGTCCTGATACTAAAATATAATTATAGAACAAATGATTGAATTGAAAATCCCCCTCCTTGGATAAGGAGGGGTGGCGCGAAGCGCCGGGGTGGCGCGAAGCGCCGGGGTGGCGCGAAGCGCCGGGGTGGCGCGAAGCGCCGGGGTGGTTCGAAACGGCCATTCCCTACTGCGGTTGTGCGGTCGAGACCGGATCCGCCAGCGCGATCGAGCCGCCCGACATACCCCGTTGCGCCATGCGCGTAATGGCTCCAGCCGGCAGCCAGACTCGGGTTCCTCCCGGCAACGCCAGTCGCCCGGTCTGAGCCGGCGGGTTCCAAGCCGGATTAATGCTGTTCAACTCCCACAAGCTGACCTCGTAGTAATTGGCCAGCGTCGGGGCTGCGACCGCTTGCCGCACCCGCACCCGGTCCAGATTCAGCGGCGGCTCATACGCCAGACCTTCTGGAAAAAACTGCTGCGGGTTGCGGGCGATCTGGCGGGCGGCCAGAAATTCGGCGTAGAAATTCCGCGAGGCAAACCCAAAACCGGTTCCCGAATAACTACGGACAATCGCCGCGAAATCATCGCCAAACTGCTTCTGGGCGCGGGCCATGCCGCCGACCCCGTGATTGTAGGAGGTCAGCGCCATCGGCCAGTTACCCAACCGTTCATAGGCATTGCCCAAATAGCGACTCGCGCCCTGCGCCGACGCCACTGGATCGCGGCGCTCATCCATCGCCGCATTGATCGTCATGAACTGCCGGGCAGTGCCGGGCATAAACTGCCAGACGCCCACTGCGCCGACCGATGAAGTGGCGTGAGTCTGAAACGAAGATTCGACGTGCGGCAGATAGGCCAGGTCTTCGGGCAGACCGGCTTCGTGGAACACGCTCCGGAATGCGGCATCGTAGCGCCCGCTGATTTCCAGACCGCGCTTGAACCGCTCGCGCAGACCGCGCTGACTGCGCAACCGCTCGCTGGCCCCGGCGAAGGCTCCGGAACCATATTGCTGGAGGCGAGTCGCCAGCTCCTGTTCCTGGGAGGTCAGCGGCGCATTGGCGGCGGTCTTGAACTCCAGCTGGCGCAACGCTGCTTTCAGACTCTCGTAGCGGCCCTTGACCAGCGCCTGCTGTTCAGTGGTATAGCCTTCCCGCACCTCGCCCGGCAGGGTGACGACCTCGTAAATTAGGCCCATGTGGCGATTGTCGTGGAACGCGACCTGATGACGCCCCCAGACCGCATAGACATTCCGCCAGAACGCGATTTGTGGTTGCAATTCCGGCGGTGCGGGAAACACCGTGTCGGAGTCGATAACGACGGGAACTTTAGGTGGCGGGGCTGGCGGAGTGGCGCAAGCAGCCAGTAAAAGCAGCGTCAGGATGGTCAAGAATCCGCGCAGTCGGAATAGCATGGGCGCCTTCTCCCGTGGTTGATCAGAATATGTGGTTAATCAGATATTGAGTTCGTCATACCTGCGAATGCGGGTATGACGAAATAATGAAAGTCCTGACGGATTGCTCAATCCATCGGTCCTGCCAGCAACCCTACCGGGCCAGGACGCCGGAAAAGTTTAATGCCCACCGGCCATCGGCGCCCGGCGGTCCCAGCAGATTCATGGCCTGCCGCAATGCCTGGTTACCGGCATCGCGCACTGCGGCCTGGCCGTTGAACCGGTAACGACCGTCGGGCAACAGGCTAAAAGCGCCTTCCAGCGCCAGCGGCCCGTTCTCATCCTGAACCTTGCCCTGAATCCCCACCGGCTCGGTGGTCGTGAGCTGGGCGGTGAAATCCCCCAGAGTCAGCGGTTGGCCCAGCGTAGTCCGCAGGTTGCGCAGATGAACGACGCCATCCGCCGCCACCGGCCAGCCGGCTGCATTGAGGTGCAACTCCCGCAGATTTAACTCCACCACACCCTGCGCCGGCAGGTTCGGCTGGCCGGCCAGGGCGAACAGCTTGGCCAGCGCCGCCCGCCCGGCCAGCACCTGAAACCGCCATTGCCGATCCCAGCCGGTCGCTGCGGTTCCGGTCAGGTTCAAATCGGGATCGTCCACCGCCAGGCTGAATTTCAGCGAGCCAGTCGCCAGCGCCAGCGGCCGCCAGTCCCAGCCCAGCTTATCGATCCGCACTCCGCGCCATTGCAGACCTTGAGCCGCGCCATCGGTGGCTGCGCCCTCAACCGTTTGCACTTTGAATCCGGGCAGCCGTTCGCCAAGCTGATCAGTCACCAGCGAGGCCGGGGCCAACAGCAGCAGAAACAGTAGAAAGGCCAGCAGTCCCAACAAGCCGTAGCGGAAGATTTTCATGGCGAGGAACCTAGAATCAGGCGGACATTGACACGCCCGGCGGCGGCGGTGCGATCAACGCTCAGGTTGACGATTTGGATGCGGTGGTTGCGCTCCAGCGTCCCCAGCCATGGAATGAGCTGGTCGAACTCGACGGCTTCAAGCTGGACGCTAAGCTGATTATCGCCCTGCGGCGCGATCCGTTTCAGCGCTGGGCCGAAGCCTGCGGCTCTCGCGGTCTGATCGACCCGGGTCAGCAGCGACTGGCCCTCGCCGGCGGTTTTGGCGGCATTATTGGAACTCCCAGTCAGCCGCTGGACCTCCTGGGCGGCCTGCCGCATCCAGGCCAGATCCGCCCGTTGCTCAATCACGCTCTGTTGCAGGCGGCGATAGCCGGCTCGAAACGGCTGCCACGCCAGCGCGTAGATCAGCAAGGCCAGGGTCAGCGCCATTCCGCCACCGATCAGACTGCGTTCGCGCAACGTCAGGCTTTCCCACCAGGCTTTCATGACGTCGCCTTTTTCAGGGTGACCTTGCTTTCCACCTGACCCTCGCGCTGGGTGGTGCGCACCTCGGCCCGCAAGCCCGGCTGCTGATCCAGTTGTTGCCGGAGCCGGTCCAGCACCGCCGGGCTGCCACCATCCAGAGCCAGGTCCAACTGGCCATCGCGATAGCTGAGGCCGCGCACGGTGAGTTCGGTAAACCCGGTCAGCGGCTGCCCGCCCCGATACAGCAGATCAAGGAAGCCACCACCACCGCCGCTAGGCGTCAATTCCCGCAACCGGGCTTCCAGTTGCGCCTTGGGGTTGACGATCCGGGTTGCGCCGGGAACAGCCTCCTTGTAAACCTGCTCCATGCCGGTTTGCAGCATGACCAGTTCCTGCCGTAACCGTCGGTAGTCGTAAATTTGGGTAACGCCCTGAACCAGCAGCCAGAGACCGGCCAGCGCCGCCGCCGCCCGCCACGGTCGCAGCCGCCTGCCCCAGTGCGCCTGCCGGCTGTAGGAGCCTTGCAGGAGGTTAAGGAGCACCGGTTGAGCCATCGTCGCAAATACTTGCAGCGGCTCCATCGAACTCGCTTCGATCTGCCCGTTCAGATCCGCCCCGACCAGTTCCGGCAGCGACCCGCCCCAGACCCGCAACCGCTGCGGTTGGGCATCGCCGGCTTCGGCCAGCGCCTGTTGCAGCAGAAAATCCAGGGTGTCCCGGTCGGCGGCGAAGCCGTCCCAGCGCCCAGTCCGCACCACCGCCCGCCGTTCCTCCAGCAGAACGCTCCAGTCGCCAGGCTGCCAGGGCAACAGCAGCGGTTCAGGGACGATAGCAATCGGACTTAATCCGGCCGCGCTACAGGTTTCCAGCCAGGCCCGGAGTTCCGCGTGGGCCACGACCGCGACCGGCAGCCGGCCCTGATCGGGAGCAGCGCCCAGCGCAAAATGCAGGGTCTCGATGTCGTCGGCCAGGACATCTTCCAGCGCATAGGGAACGGCCCGCGCCCAGGTTGAGCGTTTGCGGCTGGGCAACGGGACGGGATGCAGGGTGATCGTTTCGCCCGGCGCGACCAGCAGCAGCCGGACAGTGCTGGTCAGCGCAGCCAGTTCAGCCAGTGAGCCGCGCTGGACAGCGCCGTCGGGGCGCAGCCATTCGGCCTGATCGGGAGACAGTAAGCGGAATAAGCCAAGCGGGGCAGGCACGTCGATTCAGTCCTGATTGCCAAAGCTGCGCCGCAGGACGCGGACGCCGTTCTCATCACGATAGAGCGTACTGTATAGCATCGCCCGCCCGTCGCCCACCCGGGCCTCAGCCCGCAGTGAGAAATACTGGCTCTCAACCCCGAGCAGGGCTTTGGTCGGCGCGTCCACGGTCAGCTTGGCTGCATTCAGAAATTCATCAACTTTTTCATAGCCTTGATCTGGCCGCTGTTCCAGCAGCCGCGCCAGCTCCTCCGGATCGGCATCCTCGGTCAAGCCCGCCAGCGCCGCCACCGGGGCGGTGTTGACATTCAGCGGCGTTCCGGGCGGCAACGCACAGACCAGCGGGGCCAGCTTGGCGTAGGTCTCGCGATCCACGCCCTTGACCAGCCGCAATTCCGAGACGGTGAAGAACGGCCGGTTGGCAGCCAGGTAGGACGGATTCAGCACCAGATAATGCCCATCCTCGGCCCCGTCAGGAAACAGCGGGTCAGGGTCTGGATCGATCCAGTCGGCGATGGCCTGGGCCAGTTCCGGCTTCACCTCCAGGCCAGTCAGTAATCGTTGCAACAGTTTCAGTTGCGGCTCATTGAGTCCGGCCTTGCCGGTTTTCGGCTTGCCCGGATCGGTTGGCGACTTGGGTTTGGCCGGCGCTTTCGGCGGAGTGTCCGAATTTTGCTCATCCGGCTCTTCCCCCTCGGCGGGCGCACTGTCCGGTTTTTTATTGGGCGCCGGGGCATTGGCATCGTCCGAACCCGGTTGCCACAGATTGTTGAGGTTGAAGCAGCCCTGCATATCGCGAATCCGCCCGGTGAGAACGCCACCCTCCACCGGCAGGGTCAACGGCAGAGTGGCCCATTCTTCGCCGGGATGATCGGTTTTGCTGTTCGCGCGGTCACGGGTCAGGATCAGCATCGCCGCCTGTTCAAGACCGAGCGTGTAGAGTCGCGCCTGCTGTTGGTGCAACAGCGCGCCGCTGCGGCGAATCGCGAGCTGCTGCATAGCCGCCAGGCTAACCGCAGCGATGCTGGCCAGAAACACGATCAGCAGGACCGTGATCAGGGCGACCCCGGTCTGACGACACGGCGACAACCGCCCGACTAGTCTAATTGCTGAACTTTCCCCTCCTTGGATAAGGAGGGGTGGCGCGCAGCGCCGGGGTGGTTCGAAGCGGCGGCGGCGCCACTCAGCCCGGCAGCGGCAACAGGCGGGTAATTTCACCCCAGTCCTCCAGAGTCAGGCTGATTTCGATGGCGCGGGGCAATGGATTGGGGGGCAGTTTGCGCTCCTTGCCATCCGGACCGGTGGTCTGATTCGCCGGCGGCGGCCAGTCAGTGCGCCAGGCATCGTCCTCACCCAGAAAGCGCAACCTCAGGTCCCGCACCCGATCCACCAGCATGATTTCGCGCGGTTCGGCCAACCCGCCCCGATCCAGTACGTTCCAGTACAGCCGCCATAACCGCCCATCACGCAGCCGATAGGCCACCCGTTGCAAGGTGGCGCGGGGCTGGCCCAGCGGATTATCCCAGCCAGCGCGGGTAAAGAGCAGCGCCTCGCTGTCCTGGATATCGCCACGCAGGGCCGGCTGCGGATCGCCGTATTCATCGCGAACCCCGCGCGGCAGAATTTGGCTCAGGTCCTGTTCCAGCCGGAACACTGCCAGTTGCACCATCGCCAGCCGGCGATTTTCGGTTTCCACTGCGGTGTGGGTGAACAGCACGTTGCGCAAGCCGCTGTAAGCCGCAATCGCCATAATTGCGAACACCGCCATCGCCACCAGCAGTTCGAGCAGGGTAAAGCCCCGCGCCGGAGTGGTCATGACGCAGATTTCTCCTTAAGCGGAACGGAGGGAGACGGATTGTTCGGATCGAGCGGCTTTTTGGGCGGCGGCTTCTCGGGCGGAACGGCTTTGAAGGCCAGCAGCTTGCTCAGTTCCGGGGCATTTTCAGCGCTGCGCACGGTCACCTCGACCCGGCGCAAATCGGGATCCCCGGTTTTGGCGAAGCGGGCTTTCCAGCGCCAGGTCCGTCCAGCCAGTTCGGCCTTGCCGGACTGACTGCCCTCGTCCGGCCAGGGTTTGGGGTCCAGCAGCAGTTGATTGACCTGATTCAGCGCCGCCCAACTGGCGATGGTTTGCTCACGGAGGATGGTGACGCCCTGAATGCTCTGGGTCGCGGCATGAATGATCGCGCTCATGGCGATGGCCAGCACCGCCAGCGCCACCAGCACCTCCAGCAGGGTGAAACCAGCCCGGCGTTTCACCGCTTGACCTCGCTGACCGTCAGTCGGCCCAGCGGATCGCCAGCAACCCGGTAGCGCGGCGGGTCCGGGGTCTGGTTATCAGCCAGACCGAATACCGCTACAAATTCGGTCGCCTCGCCGCTGTTCTGCAACAGCACCTGCGGCCAGGCCGGGGCGCTCAAATCGACTGGCCGGTTTTCGACCCAGAGGCCCAGGGTCAGATCAGCGGGGAGTTCGTGGCGAATCAGCAGGGCGTCGGCAGTCGGCGGCTGCCACTCGCCCCGCTCGTTCAGGCTCAGCACGGCATAACCGGTGCGGGTAAAGCGGATGCTGCGCAGTTCGCCGCTCAGGATCGCCTCCTGCTGATGCAGTTCCACCAGCGCCGCCAGCCGCCTGGCTTCCTCGGCCAGCCGGTCCCGAGGTCCGCCACCCACCGACAGCACCGCAAAACTGGCGATGATGCCGATCAGCACCATCACCACCATGATTTCAATCAGGGTGAAGCCGGGCGCGGGTCGGCTGAGGGTGGGAGAATTAATGGCGCGGCTCACTAGAATGGCCCAGCTCCTTCGTCAAGCATCATTCTCGTCAAGCGTCATTCATCCAGATTCCAGGTGCCGATGTCAGCATCCGTTCCCTCCCCGCCCGGCTGCCCGTCGGCGCCCAGCGAGTAGATGTCGATATCGCCATGCTGGCCGGGACTGAGGTACTGGTACGGCTTGCCCCACGGATCCTTGGGCAATTTGTCCAGATAACCGCCGTCCTGCCAGTGCGCGGCTTCGGCGGGTTTTTGCACCAGCGCTTCCAGTCCCTGCTCGGTGGTGGGGTAGCGGTAGTTGTGCAGGCGATAGAGATCGAGCTGATTCTTGATCACCCGGACATCCTGTTTGGCCTTGACCACCCGCGCCTTGTCGGGGTTATCCATGATCCGCGGCACTACCACTGCGGCCAGAATGCTGAGAATGACCACCACGACCATCACTTCAATCAACGTGAAGCCGGGTGAATGCGGCTTGATGATTCGCCTGCGGGGACGAACGGTTGGCGACATGGGAAATCTCCAAAATCCGGGTTGGCCGGAAATGTTGAGAGTGGCGGCTCAGGCGCGGCCCAACCGGTACAGGGCGATTTCGCCCAGCAGGTTGGGCCACCAGTGCGGCCAGGGCCGGGGTTGATGGGCGTGATCCAACACCATGCGCTGCAGAATGTCGATGCGCTTGCGCCGGCACAACTCCTCGAAATCGCGCAGGGTGAAAAGATGCACGTTGGGCGTGTCGTACCAGTGGTAGGGCAAAGTTTTCACCACCGGCATCAGCCCGTGCAGGGCAATCTGCAGCCGGCAGCGCCAGAATCCGAAATTGGGGAAAGTGACAATCCCTTGCCGACCGACCCGCAGCATTTCATCGAGCAGCGCCTCGGTGTGTTTCACCGCCTGCAAGGTCTGGGTCATGATCACATAGTCAAAGCTGCTGTCGCCGAAGTCGGCCAGCCCAGCCTCCAGATCGGCGTGGATCACATTGACCCCGGCGCGAATGCACTGGACCAGGTTGGTGGAATCAATTTCCAGGCCGTACCCGTTGACTTGGCGGTGAGTGTGCAGATAGGCCAACAAAGCGCCATCGCCGCAGCCCAGATCGAGAACCCGCGCCCCGGGGCGAATCCACTCGCTGATCAAATCCAGTTCAGGCCGCATGGGCGTTCACCTCGCGGGCGACCCGCGCCAGATAATCGCGCAGGATGTCGTGATACAGCGGAATCGGCATCAGAAAAGCGTCGTGGCCGTATTGGGAGGGTACTTCGGCATAACTCACTTCGCGCCCGGCCCGCACCAGCGCCCGCACGATCTCGCGCGACCGGGCCGGAGCAAACCGCCAGTCGCTAGTGAACGAGATGACGAGAAACCGCGCCAGCGCCCGGTGAAAGGCGGCGGACAGATCGTTGTCGAAATCCGCCGCCGGGTCGAAATAATCCAGGGTCTTGGTGATCAGCAGATAGGTGTTGGCGTCGAACCGGTCGACAAAGGCGTGGCCCTGATGGCGCAGATAGCTCTCGACCTCGAACTCGGTATCGAAATTAAAGTTCGGCTTGCCCTCGCGCAGTTCGCGCCCGAATTTGGCCCGCATTCCTTCTTCCGACAGATAGGTGATGTGACCGAGCATCCGGGCCAGCATCAGTCCCCGGCGCGGCACGACGCCAAAGTCGTAATAGTGGCCGTGGTGGAAGTCGGGATCAGACAAAATTGCCTGCCGGGCGACCTCGTTAAAGGCGATGTTCATGGCCGACAGCCGGGGCGCGGCGGCGATCACCAGCGCATGGCGGACCCGCTCCGGAAAGGCAATCGCCCATTGCATGGCCTGCATTCCGCCAAGACTGCCGCCGATCACCGCTGCCCATTGCTGAATACCGAGCCGGTCGGCCAGCCGGGCCTGACTGAGGACCCAGTCTCTGACGGTGACGATGGGAAAATCCGGGCCGTAAGGTTTGCGGGTGTCGGGATTGATCGCGGTCGGGCCGGTCGAGCCTTTGCAGCCGCCCAGATTGTTGCAGCAGACCACGAAAAATTCGCGGGTATCCATCGGCTTACCGGGGCCGATGCCGTTATCCCACCAGCCCGGCTTGTTCAGATCGGCGTCTTCATGATAGCCGGCAACATGGTGATCGCCCGATAGCGCATGGCAGATCAGCACCGCGTTGCTACGGTCGGCGTTCAAGGTTCCATAGGTTTCGTAAACCAGATCGTAGCCGTGCAAAATCCGGCCACAGTCCAGCGCCAGGGGTTCGGTGAAAGGCGCAGTCTGGGGCGTGACCAGTCCGACCGAGTCCGGGGGAAAATTGGGGAGCATGGCGTTCCTCACCGTTGAGAGCGGTTCCTTGGAAAAGGGTAAAGCGGAAAAGTTTAGTGGCGGCCAGATGAGCGGCGACCGGACATCCTGGCTCGCAGAAATTCTCAGTTACTGATTGGTCAGGCTGGCCGGCGTCACCCGGCGCAGAAAACCCTGAAACCAGGCTGCTCCGGGCCACAACCGTTGAGCAAGGACGTTCTGGGTTCGATCCGCCATCAATGCAACCGGGCGGGGGGATGGACAGCACAACAGCAGTCCAATCACCGTCAAATAAAGCGCCACGGTACCGAGCGGTTGCTTCAAACTGCCTAAACAAAAAGCGGTGCCGAAGGATTTTTTCAGCAGCTTTTTGCCGTACAGATTGACGCTGTACCACTCGTCCAGCAGCAAATGCACGATAAAACCCAGGGTGATGAACAGACCGCACAGCCAGGCATCCATTGCCGATCCGCCAAAGGCGTGGAAAACCAGGACCGTCGTCGCCAAACCAAAACCGACCCCTGCTGGAATGGAATGAATCAACCCACGATGGGTCGTCAACCAAGTAAACAGGTTAAGCAGTCCATAGCGGATGATTAAAAAACAGCCGGTCCACAGCGCGATCAACTCCAGCAGCGAATAGTGTTTTCCAAACGTAAACGCCACTAGAAAACCGGCAATCACTGATAGCGCAGCAAAGGCGATCCGAATCGGAATCGAGGTTGGCGAATCAATATCCGGTAATAAACCGCCAATAACCCCGAGAGTAAAATAGCCGATCACCGCCTGCTGGGAATATTGTCCACTCATAACCACTACAGTAGCAGCTAGTCCACTGACCAGTGCCGCTCCCAGCAAGTGAGTTTTAAAGTCCGCCATGTGCGCCTTTCGCCTTTCGCCTTTAGCCTTGAATCAGCAGATTGCGCAGATCGATGATAGCGGCGTTGGCGCGGGAAATATAAGACGCCATGATCAGCGAGTGATTCGCCATCATGCCAAAACCGGTGCCATTCAGAATCATCGGACTCCAGATAAACGCTTGGGTATTCTCCAGTTCGCGGATGATTTGTTGAAGCGACACCAGCGCATTCTTGTTTTGCAGCACATCAGCAAAGTCCACTTCCAGCGCCTTAAGGGTGTGTAATAACGCCCAGGTATAGCCCCGCGCCTCAAAAAACACATCATCAATCTTCAGCCACGGGGTCTTAACATCTACTTGACTTGGCGTTGGCGTGGACTGGCGAGCATTGGGATCGCCGGCCAGATTGAGATTAAGGCGGGTTTGTCCGACGCCGGCCGCTAACCGCTGCGCCAGACTGCCCAGCCGCTTTTCGACAATCGCCAGATAGGCGCTGAGATTGTCAGCACGGGTAAAAAACTGACCGTCCAGGGCTTTCTCATCGGATAACCGGTTCAGGTAACGATAGAGCGCCTCGGTTCCCGCACGGTATTCCGATTCGGTGGACGGCAGAATCCAGGAATTCGAGTCGTAATTGAACTTCGGCTCGGCCACTTGCAAGTCCTTGTCCTCGACCGACTGGGTTTGCGAACGGCTGAAATCATTGCGCAGCGAGCGGGTCAGATCGCGCAGTTCGGTGAGCGCCCCAAATTCCCAGTTCGGGATATTGTCCAGGTAAACTCCCGGTGGAGTCTTGTCGTTGCTCAGGTAACCGCCGGGTTTGTCTAGCAGGGTTTCTGCAATCCTAATCGCAGTGGCCGTGGTCACATAACCGGGCACCAGTTTTTTCTGATCATTTTTGGCAATAGCCAATGCACTGGTTTGCGGATCAAATTCGCCGGGGGAGCGCGACCAGACGAAGCCCAGCACGATCACGATGATGCAGTAGGTGATCAGAAACAGGCCCAGCGTCCACCACAACCCTTTCTCTTTCCAGGTGCGCGGGTTGTAGAAAGTGGCCACTTGGGTGACTTTGGTGGCCAGCTTAGGCTTGGCCGGGGTGGGAGTGGGTTGAGTGTCCATGGATTTTCCTTGGCTTTAGTGGTCGGGAAACAGGGCTCTGAAGGCTTTACAGTTGCTGGATGCGGGCCAGTTGTTCTTCCAGTTTAGCGACGGCAGTTTGGAGTTCAGCCACGCGGGCGCGTTCCTTTTCGACCACTGCCGCCGGAGCGCGACCGATAAAATCGGCATTGCCCAGTTTAGCCGCGCCATGTTCCGCCTCTTTGCCTAATTTAGCGATTTCCTTGGTCAGTCGGGCGCTTTCCGCCGCTTTGTCGATCAGGCCGGACATGGGAATCAGCACGTTCATTGCGCCGGCCAGCGCAGTGGCCGCTTCCGGGGCGAGGTCGTTTTCACCGAGCCAGGCCAGCGATTCCAGCCGGCCCAGGGTCAGCAATTCCCGGCGATGCCGTTCCAACCGTTGCTGATCCACCGGCGAGCCATGTTGCAGCAGCGCCGGCAAGGGTTTTCCTGGAGCGATGTTCATTTCGGCGCGAATCCGGCGCACTCCACTTAAAACCTGCCGTAGCCATTCGATTTCGGCTACCGCCGCCGCATCGATCAGCGCCGGATCAGCGTCGGGATAGGGCTGGAGCATGATGGAGTCACCCGCCACGCCGGCCAGCGGCGCGACCCGCTGCCAGATTTCCTCAGTGATGAACGGCATCAGCGGATGTAGTAACCGCAACAAGGTTTCCAGCGTTTGCACCAGGGTTTGCCGAGTTCCCCGTTGCGCGGCTTTGGGACTGGCGGGATCGGTCAAGACCGGTTTGGCTAGTTCCAGATACCAGTCGCAGAACTCGTTCCAGGTGAATTCATAAAGCGCCTGCGCGACTTGATCCAAGCGGTAATCCTGCATGGCCGCGTGAGTCGCGGCGATGGTTTCCTGCAAGCGCGCGCGAATCCAGCGGTCGGCCTGACTGAATTCCATCGCGCCGCCGTTCACGCTGGTGTCCTGGCCTTCGGTGTTCATCAGCACATAGCGGGCGGCGTTCCACAGCTTGTTGCAGAAGTTGCGGTAGCCTTCGACCCGACCCATGTCGAACACGATGTCCCGACCCGTGGTCGCCAGCGCCGCGAAGGTGAAGCGCAGCGCATCGGTGCCGTGGGCGTGAATGCCGGCGGGAAACTGCTTGCGAGTAGCCTTTTCAATCTTCGGAGCCATCTGCGGCTGCATCAGCCCGGTGGTGCGCTTGGCGACCAGTTCATCGAGCGCCACGCCGTCGATCAGATCCAGCGGGTCCAGCACGTTGCCTTTGGACTTGGACATTTTCTGGCCTTCGTGATCGCGCACCAGGCCGTGGATGTACACCTCATGAAACGGGACATCGCCCATGAATTTCAGGCCCATCATGATCATCCGGGCCACCCAGAAGAAGATGATGTCGAAGCCGGTGACGAGAACGCTGGTCGGGTAAAAAGTCTTGAGCGCGTCGGTTTGCTCCGGCCAGCCGAGGGTCGAGAACGGCCACAGCGCCGAGGAAAACCAGGTATCCAGCACGTCCGGGTCCTGCGTGAGACTGACAGTGGGGCCAAGCCGGTTTTTTTCGCGGACTTCCGCTTCACTGCGGCCAACGTAGACCTTGCCCTGCTCGTCATACCAGGCCGGGATGCGATGCCCCCACCAGATCTGCCGGCTGATGCACCAATCCTCGATCCGGTTCATCCAGTCGAAGTAGGTTTTCTCCCAGTTTTCCGGGATGAACTTGATTTTCCCAGTCTTGACCGCAGCAATGGCCGGGCCGGCCAGCGGCGCGGTTTTCACATACCACTGATCGGTCAGGAACGGTTCGACGATGGCGTGGCTGCGATCGCCGCGAGGGGCCATTAATTTATGCGGCTTGATCTCGTCCATGAGTCCCAACGCTTCCAGATCGGCGACGATCCGCTTGCGGGCCTCGAACCGATCCAGCCCGCGATAGGCTTCCGGGCCGTTCTCATTGATTTTGGCGTCGGGCGTGAAAATGTTGATCAGCGGCAACTGGTGGCGCTGGCCGACCGCGTAGTCGTTGAAGTCATGGGCCGGAGTGATCTTGACGCAGCCAGTGCCGAAAGCCGGATCGACATATTCATCGGCAATGATCGGGATTTGCCGACCGGTCAGCGGCAGCGCGACCTTCAGGCCGATCAGGCGCTGATAGCGCACATCGTCAGGATGCACTGCGACCGCGCTATCGCCGAGCATGGTTTCCGGGCGAGTCGTCGCGACGATCAGATCGCCGCCGCCCTCGGCCAGCGGGTAGCGGATGTGCCAGAGAAAGCCGTTTTCCTCGGCGCTGACCACTTCCAGATCGGAAACCGCGGTATGCAGCACCGGGTCCCAGTTCACCAGCCGCTGACCGCGATAGATCAGGCCTTCCTCGTGCAGCCGGACGAACACTTCCCGCACTGCCTCCGACAGTCCGTCATCCATCGTAAAGCGTTCCCGCGCCCAGTCCACCGATGCGCCCATCCGCCGCAACTGCCGGGTAATGGTGCCGCCCGACTCCGCTTTCCACGCCCATACCCGGTCAATGAACGCCTCGCGGCCCAGGTCATGGCGGGTCTTGCCCTCGCCGGTCAATTGCCGCTCGACCACCATTTGCGTGGCAATCCCGGCGTGATCGGTGCCCGGCTGCCACAGCGTATTGCGGCCCTTCATCCGGTAATAGCGGGTCAGCGCATCCATAATCGTGTCCTGGAAGGCGTGGCCCATGTGCAGGGTGCCGGTCACGTTTGGCGGCGGAATCATGATGCAGTAGGGCGCGCCCTGAGCGCTGGGGGCGAAACAGCCGCGCTCCTCCCAGAAGGCGTACCAGCGGGCTTCAATAGCGTTCGGTTCGTAAGTCTTGTCCATGGCGCTCGTTCAAGATCAGGGAAAGCGGAAGAATTGCATGACAGGGCGAAAGTATAACCGAGCTGGCCAGGCCGGGGGTTTTGAACCGTAGCAGGCCGATCAAGGCCGTTCCTGAACCACCATCGCTTGACCAATCGCTGAGTACGCTTCCATCCGGCAACTCCGGCTCTCCCCAGCATAATCGAGCGTGATCGCCAAATCCGCCGCCGGCAACTCGCCAAAACCGCGCTCCGGCCATTCGATCAACAGGATCGCCTCGCCGTCGATCTGTTCCCGCAGACCGAGAAATTCCAGTTCCTCCGGATCGGCCAGCCGGTACAAATCCCAGTGAAACAGCCGTCGATCAGCGACCTGATACGGCTCGACCAGGGTGTAGGTGGGACTTTTGACGCTGCCGCGATGACCGAGCGCATGGAGCAGACCCCGCACCAGCGTGGTTTTACCCGCACCCAGATCACCGCGCAGATAAACGACGCAACCCGGCGGCAATGCTTTGGCCAACTGTGCGCCGAGTGCTTCAGTGGCGATGGCGGAATCCAGATAATGGGTCGGCATAAGGCTTAATTCCGGCCAGTGGTGATGATGTCAGCGATTGACGGCTTGCCGCAGCCAGGGCAGCAAATCAGTGGCCAGCAACCCGCGTTCGCCACCGGCCTGCGCCGCCCAATCCCCGGCCAGTCCGTGTAAATAAACTCCTGCTTTAGCCGCAGCAAACAGCGGCAGTCCCTGCGCCACCAAACTCGCAATGACCCCAGTCAACACATCGCCCATCCCGCCGCTAGCCATGCCCGGATTGCCGGTTGTACCCAGCGCCACCTGCCCGTCCACTTTGCTGGCGATCAGCGAACCAGCGCCTTTTAACACCACGACCCCACCATAACGCAACGCCAGGTCTTCAACGGCGGCGAAGCGGTCAGCCTCGACCTGAGTCGGGGTCATTTTCAGCAAGCGGGCGGCTTCGCCGGGATGGGGAGTCAGAATCCAGCCATCCCGATAACCGAGTTCAATCGCCAGCAGATTCAAACCATCCGCGTCTACGACCAGCGGCTTATCGCAAGCCAATACCGCGCCCAGCATGGTCCGCCCCCAGTCGCTGCGCCCCAGTCCCGGCCCGATGGCGATCACCGTCGCCCGATCCAGCAGCGGGGCTAAATCGTCCTCGTCCTCGACGCCATGAAACATCAGTTCCGGCCGGGCTACCGCCTGCCAACCCGCATGAGCGGCGCGGGTGGCAATACTGACCAGTCCCGCGCCACAGCGGGCGGCCGCTTCAGCCGCCATGCGCACCGCGCCGACCATCCCGCTATCGCCACCGACTACCAGCACATGGCCGAAATGACCCTTGTGGGCGCTGCGGGAGCGGCGCGGCAACAGCTCCGGCAAGTCTGCCCCGGTATAGCGCCAACAGGCCGGGTGCATCGCCCGATAAATGTCCGGCGGAACGTCGAGATCGGCAAACTCCACCGCGCCGCAACAGGCCGGCCCCTGTCCGGTGAACAGCCCCGGCTTCAGACCGATAAAGGTGATGGTCGCCGCCGCGTGAGTTGCCGCGCCGAGGATTGCGCCAGTATCGGCGTGCAGGCCGGAGGGAATATCAAGGGCCAGAGTCGCGGCGGGGTGAGCATTCATCGCGACTATCGCCTCCCGCCATGGCCCGCTGACCTCGCGCTCCAGGCCAGTGCCGAGAATGGCGTCCACCAGCAGCTCGGCATCAACCAGTCCAGCGACGGTAAACGGCGCGACCGGAACCTCGGCGGCAATGGCGTCTTGCCAAGCGGTCCGGGCGTCGCCGCCCAGCAGGGTGGGATCAACCAAGGTCGGCACCCGCACCTCCAGTCCCGCTTGCCGGGCCAGCCGAGCGACCACATAGCCATCGCCGGCATTGTTGCCGCTGCCGCAGACCACCACGATCCGATGGACATCAGGCCAGCGCTGGCGGAGCAGGTCGAACGCCGCCGCCCCGGCCCGGCTCATCAAGGTATAACCGGGAATGCCACGCTCCTGAATCGCGATCCGATCCAGTTCCCGCACCTGAGCGGCGCGGTACAGTTCAACAGGCAGTTCGCTCATGGGAAAACTCCTTGGCTGCAAAGGCAATGATTGAAGCACAATATGCCAGTTTTCTTCTCCAATTCCAGCCGTCGCCATGACCGTTGCCTTGTCCGATCAAGCCCTCGCCGACCTGACCGCCACCATCAAAACCTGGGGGCGGGAACTAGGCTTCCAGCAGATCGGGATCGCCGGCATCGACCTGGCTGAAGCTGAGGCGCGGCTGCGGGACTGGCTGGCGACCGGATTTCACGGCGCGATGGATTACATGGCCCGGCACGGGATCAAGCGCAGTCGCCCAGCGGAGCTGGTTCCCGGCACGGTGCGGGTTATCGCAGCGCGACTGGATTATCTGCCGCCCGCTGCCGCCGACCCGTGGGCCGTGTTGCGCAATCCGACGCTCGGCTATGTTTCCCGCTATGCGCTGGGCCGCGATTATCACAAGGTATTGCGCAACCGGTTGCAGCGGCTGGCCGACCGGGTTGTTGCCGCCATTGGCCCGTTCGGCTACCGGGTGTTCGTAGACAGCGCCCCGGTGCTGGAAAAAGCGCTGGCCGAACAGGCGGGACTGGGCTGGATCGGTAAGCACAGCAATCTGCTGGATCGGCAGGCCGGCTCCTGGTTTTTCCTCGGTGAAATCTACGTTGACCTGCCACTGCCGATTGATCAGCCGGTGACCGCCCATTGCGGGCGCTGCACTGCCTGTCTGGAGGCGTGTCCCACCCGCGCGATTGTCGGCCCCTATCGGGTCGATGCCCGGCGCTGCCTCTCCTATCTCACCATTGAATGGCATGGGCCGATTCCGCTGGAGTTTCGCCGGACGTTGGGCAACCGGATTTACGGCTGCGATGACTGCCAGATAGTCTGTCCGTGGAACCGGTTCGCCCAAGTGACGGCAGAGCCGGATTTCCGGATCCGGCATGGTCTGGATGCGCCGAGTCTGGTGGAACTGCTGAGCTGGGACGAGGCGGAATTTCTGCGCCGAACCGAAGGGAGCGCCATCCGCCGGATCGGCCATGAGCGCTGGTTGCGCAACATCGCCGTAGCCTTGGGCAATGCGCCGCATTCACCGGTAGTGATCAAAGCCTTGCAGGCGCGGTTGGCGTCAGCTTCAGAACGGGTGCGGGAGCATGTGATTTGGGCGTTGGCGGAGCAGGCCATCGCGGAGCGACCGATCAGCGGTTTGAATCAATAACCCAAACTACTGCCTTCACGATTTAAATCAATTCAGGGGTATGACTGGAAGAATACTGAGCAATCCTGATTAAATGGATTCTTAATCGGTGCAAAGGAGCCACCGGCTAGTTTCTGGGCGCAAAAGTGGGCTGCTACATAGGTTGCGTCCGCTGAATCAGAAAATTGCAGAGTTGCGCGAAAACCCGCTCCTAGGTAATGCATATTATCAAAATATTCAACAACATCCATTCGCTCAATTGAAGTTAGCGATTGTCCGACGGGCAAAACAGGAACGAAGATGGCAATCTGCTGACTGGGTTCATCGTCCCTTAGGCGAGCCCATCCATTAATCTCGATAGCGTTGCCAACAACATTGATATTTTCAATAACTCCTCCATCAGCGTAGGGAAAGGTAACCCGTGGCTGATCGCGCCTTGGCCGATAGGGGAGTGGTAAATATCGGATGAGCAACTCCCGGTTTTGGCGATTTGCCGCAAAAGCCGATAAAAGCGCCGGGATCGTCGAGGAAACCTCTTTCATGCAGTTGCAATCAACATCGTAACGATAAATAGGAGTTTTTCCTGGATCAATTGCGGTGATGGCTTCGACACTGGACAGCAGCTTTGGATGAGGTTTTGAAACGCCGCAACTTGAAACGGCGGAAATCAATCCATTGTACAGAAACTGTGCATACCAGCCACTGATCCCTAAAGGTGGCAATATCATATCCTCAGCTTTGTGGTTAAAAGGAAGGCGATATAAAGATTCAAAAGGCTTGGCGTCATCACGGAGCGCCTTCAACTCAGACTGACTCGTTTGCAAGGCTGCAATGCCGATGATGACCGCGATAAAAATGGAAAAAAATGAGCTATTGAGATAACCGTCTTTTTTGCTGCAAAGAACAGAGATTCCCAGCGCAACCGCCCACCAAGCTACAAATAGGTAACGATCTGGCTTGAAAATTCCTGGCAATATAATGATTGGAACAAGAGGCAAAGAAATTACCGCTATACTACAAAGCAGTATCAACCAATTGCGACGATTTGTTTTTACGATCAGCAGGACTGCAAGGGCAAAAAGAGCCAGATAGCCGATGAAATTATGCAGAAAAAAAACCATCGGCAATTTGATATAGGCAAGAAAAAAGGCTTTCAGCGGAAATTCAACAGAACTCTCATGATGATGGTAGCCGCCAATAACAGTGCCGATAACGGCGAAACGCCAGTAAAGATAACCTACAGTGACCGCCAGAAACGGCGCGATGAACCGTATGCGCTTTTTCCAGTCGCCTTCCGGCAGCGCAATAAGAAAAATCGGCAGAGGTATATAAATTTCCTTGCAGGTACACGCCAACCCATAACCTAGAATGCCAAATAACAGCCAGTATTGGTTATTGCTGCGCATGGCGCGCACAAATCCATAAATGGCCATGCAGGCGAAGATTAAGCCTTCCAGGTAATGACCAGTCATTAGTTCATGAGCTACATGAACGGTGGGTGTACCGATCAGAAACAGCACAGCGCCAAAGATAGCCCAGCCTAAGCCAATCCATAACCGCAGCAGCAGAAAGCTCATATAGGCGGCGAGGATCAGTGCGCTCAACTGATGCGCATAATGCCCAACCGGATTAAGGCCAAAGAGCGCCAAGTTAATGTCATAGATCAGTGGATGCCAGGGCGTAACAAAGGCATACGAAATTTCGCGCGTGACTGCGAGAACAAAAAAATACTCCCAAGGCGCGTAACAGGAAGCAAAGCCCAGGAGCCAGCCATCGTCAAAGCGCCAAAAGTTATCAAGGGCGCTGGAGTGCATAACAAGAGCAACACTAATCAGCAGAAACAGCACAAGCCAAGTGGTCTTCTGAATGTGGAAAGACGATCCGTTCAACATGTGGCGCTATCCATCTTCATCACCAATCTGGTAATCCTTGAGCCGGCGTTTCAGAGTAGACAGCGGAATGCCCAGGTCCCGCGCGACCGCTGCCTTGTTGTGCTGATTGCGGGTCATGGCCTCCAGAATCATCTGGCGCTCCACGTCCTTGAGATGAGCGCGGGCATCGGCAGCGCCGGGTTTGGCGACCGCCGTTGGCTCTGCAACCACCGCCGGTCGGGATACCGGCGTGGGTGCAGGTGCGGGCATTGGCATCGATTCTCTGGGCAAGCGGATTTCCCGGGACAGCCGCAAGTCTTCGGGCTGGATTTCCCGCTCGCTGCATAACACCGCCGCTCGCTCCAGCACGTTCCGCAACTCCCGCACATTGCCGGGCCAGGCATAGTCCTGCAAGGCGGTCATGGCCGCCGCGGACAGCCGGCAGTTCAGTTGCAGCCGCTCGCAGAGATGGCGGGCGATCAACGGAATGTCCTCGCGAATCTCCCGCAGCGCCGGCACATCAATCGGCACCACCGACAGCCGGTAATACAAATCGGTGCGAAACGCGCCAGTTTGCACCATCGCTTCCAGATCGCGGTGAGTGGCCGTGATCACCCGCACATCGACCCGGATCGGTTTGTCCGCGCCAATCGGGATCACTTCGCGGGTTTCCAGCACCCGCAGTAGGCGCGGTTGCAAATCCAGCGGCAACTCACCGATCTCGTCGATGAACAGAGTGCCGGTATGGGCCTGACGGAACGCGCCCTCGCGGGAACCGGTCGCGCCAGTGAATGCGCCCTTGATGTGGCCGAACAGGTCGTTACGCACCATCTCCGGATCGGAGACCGAGGCATCAAACACCACGAACGGTCCGGTGCGCCCGGAAAACGTGTGCAGGGTGCGGGCCGCCAGTTCTTTCCCCGCGCCGGATTCGCCATGCAGATGCACCGTGGTCGGAGTCGGCGCGACCGCCCGAATCAGGCCGTACAACTCCCGCATCCGTTCACTCGATCCGACCAGTTCGCCCAGATGAGCCTGACGCGGCACCGCCACCTTACGTTCTTCGGTGCGCTGCCGGATCAGCAGGTGCGTATAGCCGAGCCGGCATTCCGCTTCCGGGGGCAGATAGGCTTCCGTGATCCGCACGTCATTGATAAACGTGCCATTGGTGGAACCCAGATCGCGCAGCAGCAACCCATCCGGGGTCATGCGGATTTCGGCGTGACGGCGGGAAACCGCCCGATCGGTCAGCGCTACATCATTGTCAGGCGCGGAGCCGATGCGCACGGTCGGCAAACCCAGACTGATCTCCAGCCCCGCATCCGCGCCGGAAGTCACCCGCAACTCAATCGCTTCAAATTGAACCCGCAGTTTGGACGAGGCGGCGGCAATAATGATTTCGGTACCGTCGCCGCAGGACAGCGTGGATGAATTCATGGCGTCACCGGGAAAGTCGGAAATAGCGCCAGTCTATATCAGACGGCCCTCTATCAGACCGTCCGCCGCCCCGGCAACATGGTTTTCAGCTTGGCGTGAGCCTCGCGCAACATCGTCTCGGTGGTGACCCAGTCCACACAGGCATCGGTCACCGAGACCCCGTACTTCAACTGGCTCAGATCGGCGGGAAGCGCCTGACTGCCCCAGCCCAGGTTGCTTTCGACCATTAGCCCGACGATGGACTGGTTGCCCTCCAGAATCTGATGGACGCAATCGCGCATCACCAGCGGCTGCATGGCCGGGTCCTTGAAGGAATTGGCATGGCTGCAATCGACCACGATGTTGAGCGGCTGCTTTTTATCGCGCAGCGTCTTTTCGCACAAGGCGATGGAGACCGAATCGTAATTGGGCCGGTCGCCGCCGCGCAGCACGACGTGGCCGTAGCGATTGCCCAGAGTGCGGGTGACCGCAGACTGCCCGTGCGAGTTGATGCCCAGAAAACTGTGTGGCCGGGCGGCGGATTGCAGGGCATTGATCGCCACTTCCAGACTGCCGTTGGTGGCGTTCTTGAAACCGACCGGGGTGGACAAGCCGCTGGCGATCTCGCGGTGGGTCTGCGATTCGGTGGTGCGGGCGCCAATCGCAGTCCAGGTGATCAGATCGGCGATGTATTGCGGGATGATCGGATCCAGCGCCTCAGTGCCGACGGGCAGGCCCAGTTCCGCCAACTCCAGCAACAGGCTGCGGGCGACCTGCAAGCCCTGATCAATATCGAAGGTGTCATCCATGTGCGGATCGTTGATCAGGCCCTTCCAGCCGACCGTGGTGCGCGGCTTCTCGAAATAGACCCGCATGATCACGAACAGCGTGTCCTGCACCTCGTCGGCCAGCGTTTTCAGCCGCAAGGCATAGTCGCGAGCGGCAACGACATCGTGGATCGAGCAGGGGCCGATCACCACGAACAGCCGGGGGTCCTGCCGGTCAAGAATGCGCTGCACAGTCTGGCGACCGGTGAGAACCGTGGCTTCGGCGGCATCGGTCAGCGGCAGACGCTGCTTGATTTCATCGGGAGTCAGCAGCACATCCTGGGAAGCGATGTTCACATTGTTAATCAAATTCGGGTGCATGGGGGTTCCTGCAGTCATCAAAGACCCGGCGAACCGGGCGGCGGCCATCGTTAAATTCAGGGAGCGGAATAATAGTTGACTGAAACTCTGAGGGAAACAGGCGGCGGGCGCAAGATCGGGGCAATGACGTCATTGCGGGGGTTGACAGGTTCTGGGGTGACTGCGTATGTGGACAGCATACCAATCGGGTGGAGACTGCTCGGTAGTCTCGCTGACCTGTGGGAAAATTGAGAGAAGGCTTCAACCATCGTGAATAATTTGAGCGACGCCCATGTCCCAAACCGAACCGCATTACACCAACCCCCTGATTCACGAAACCAGCCCCTATCTGCGCCAGCACGCGCATAACCCGGTGGACTGGCAGTCGTGGGGCGAGGCCGCGTTGGAGCAGGCCCGCCGCGAAGGCAAGCCGATCCTGCTGTCCATCGGCTATTCCGCGTGCCACTGGTGCCATGTCATGGCCCACGAATCGTTTGAAGATGAGGCCACCGCGCGGTTGATGAATGCGCTGTTCATCAACATCAAGGTGGATCGCGAGGAACGGCCCGATCTGGACAAAATTTACCAGACTGCTTTTCAACTGCTGCACCGGCGCTCCGGTGGCTGGCCGCTGACGATGTTTCTGACCCACGACGATCAACTGCCGTTTGTCGGCGGGACTTATTTCCCGAATACGCCCCGCTATGGGATGCCAGCGTTTCGCGAAATTTTGCAACGGGTCAGCGATCACTATCGCCAGCATCAATCCGAGATCCGCCAGCAGAACCAGGCCTTGCTGGAAGCGCTGAACGCTGAAATGACGGCGCCCGCCTCTGGTCCAGTTGAATTGACTGCTGCGTTATTGCAACAGGTTCGCGATCACCTATTGCACAGCTTCGATCCAGTCCGCGGCGGCTTCGGCGGCGCGCCCAAATTCCCGCACCCGACCGGTCTGGAGCGGTTGCTGCGGCACTGGGCCGCCAGTCTTCAGCGCGGCAATCCGGATCATGAGGCCGAACACGCGGCGCTATTCACCTTGCGCAACATGGCGCTGGGTGGGCTTTACGATCAACTCGGCAGCGGCTTCTGCCGCTACTCGGTGGATGCCGAGTGGCAAATTCCGCATTTTGAAAAGATGCTGTATGACAACGGCCCGCTGCTGGCGCTGTATACCCAGGCGTGGCAAGCCACCGGCGCTCCACTGTTCCGCGCTATTGCCGAGCAAACCGGCGATTGGGCGCTGCGGGAAATGCAGGCCCCGACCGGCGGTTATTACGCGACCTGGGATGCCGATTCCGAGGGCGAGGAAGGCTGGTTTTACCTGTGGACACCCGATCAGGTTCGGGCGCTGCTGGATGCCGATGAATACGCCGCAGTCACCATCCATTATGGTCTGGATCAACTGCCCAACTTTGAAAACCACGCCTGGCACTTGCGGGTCGTCGTGGAACTCCCGGAACTGGCGCAGCAGTTGAATGCCGATCCGGAGCAGGTTTCGGCCCGGCTGGCCTCGGCGCGATCCAAACTGTTCGCCGCCCGGTCACAACGGGTCTGGCCGGGCCGCGATGAGAAAATTCTGACCGCCTGGAACGGGCTGATGATCCGGGGTATGGCGCTGGCCGGACGGCATCTGGGCCGCGCCGATTTCGTAGCCTCGGCGGAACGCGCCCTGGATTTCATTCGCGCCCAACTCTGGCGGGATGGGCGACTGCTGGCGACCCATAAAGACGGGCAAAGTCGCCTCAACGGCACTTTGGACGACTATGCTTTACTGATCGACGGCATTGTGGAACTGCTGCAATGCCGCTGGCGGGATGGCGATCTGGACTTCGCTCTGACCCTGGCCGATGCACTGCTGGAGCGGTTCGCGGATCAGGAAAACGGCGGCTTCTATTTCACTGCCAGCGATCATGAGCGACTCATTCAGCGCCCGAAACCGGTTCACGACGATGCGCTTCCCTCGGGCAACGGCATCGCCGTACAAGTCCTGTTGAAACTCGGCCATCTGGTCGGACGGCTGGACTATCTGGATGCGGCGGAACGCACCTTGCGCTGGGCTGCGCCAACGGTCGGGCAGATTCCCACCGCCTGCAACGCCCTGCTGACCGCTTTGGAAGAGTGGCTGAAACCGGCCACGATCATTGTCTTGCGTGGCGACCCGGCGGCGTTGCCGGAATGGCAAGCTCGCTGTGCTACCTCCTATACGCCGCGCCGGCTGACGCTGGCGATTCCCGTCGATGCGGTTCTGCCCGCCGGGTTGCTGGCGGAGCGGCGGGCGGGGCCGGCGTCGGTTACTGCCTATCTTTGCCTCGGTACGCAATGCCTGGCCCCAATCACCACCTTGGCCGATCTGGAGCGGGTCCTGGACTGAGCTGGAAGCAAAAATCCGGTCATTTATGATATTGAGCGGTTTTGCCGCCGCGCTTCTATAATTGGCAAAGGATCATTGCCTGAAAAATCATCCCCGGTCTGTCAAGGTCGGGGCCAACCGCTTCCCACATCCCGGAGAGGGTAAACCACCATGACTGTCCATCTTTACTTCTCGCTGATCCCCGAAGCGCTGATCGCCTCGATGCTGCCGCCGGAACAGTTCGGCCAGTACTACGCGACCGGCCATAAGTACAAATCCAAGGGCCAGGCGATCTTTTTCGAGGTCGATCCGTCGTTCCGGCATGGCTTCTTCCCGATTGATGAAGGCATTGGCCGCTGCACCGCGCACCCGGATGGCACCCCGAAAAATTCAGTGTATATCTCGATTTACCGAGTGCTGGAACACATTCCAGTCAGCGCCCTGGGCAAGCTCTATCTCAGCACCGCCTACGGTCACACTCTCGGCCTGAGCAGGACTGAAGCTGCGCCGCCGGATGCATCTGGCGGTCTGCACATGTACCAGGATCTGGCGCCGGTCAACAGCTTGGTGGTCAGCACCCAGGGTCCGGCCGCTTACTACCAGGACGTCACCAGTCAACCGGCCAAGTTCATTCGCTTCCCCGGCATATGCTTTGTCGAACTGGGGCTGGGCGCACTGGCGACTGATCCGGAAAACGGCCCGGTGGGCGATCTGCCTTACTCGTTCATGCACCACCTGCGCGAGGCGCTGCTGGAAGTGAACCCGAAAGACAAGCACACCAAGCTGGTGCATCGGGTCCATTCGCTGGAATTCCCGTACCGAATGATCAAGAGCGGTTTCTACATGGGTAACGGTCCCGATCTGGCCTTCTACCCGATGCCGTCGCATGACGCGCTGCGCCGCGAACACAACAGTTGGTGGCGGTCAGCCAATCTGTAAAACCTGCTGCTACGGAAAGCAAAAAACCGCTGCCGAACCACTTCGGCGGCGGTTTTTTATGGTCATACCACGTCATAACCTGCTGACCCAGTTATTTTATCAACAGCGCATCTACCCATCAAAAACAGAGGCAGCCATAAGCGCTATCGTAATGGACACCCTGGAGTTTGCGACCAGGCTTAAAGCGGGTGGATTCACCGATCAACAGGCTGAGACTCAAGTCCGCGCATTCGCTGATGTAGTCGAGAAGTAGTTAGCGACCAAGCGGGACGTGGACGACCACGAACAAAATCTGCGCCGGGATATTGAATCGCTCCGCGCTGATATAAAGCGAGATATTGAAGTGTTGCGCACTGAACTCAAGAAAGATATTGTTGAAGTTAATCGGCGTGTTGCCGAGAGCAAAGCAGAATTGATTCATTGGGTAGTAGGCGTTGGCGTTTTGCAAACAACCTTGATTGTTGCGATTCTTGCCCATCTGGCGAAAGTGATTTAACTCTTTTCTGGAAAAAGGACGTCGGAAATAATACCGTTTCCCGATAGATTTTATCAGCAGATCAGCAGTCCACTGGAACCTGACAAAACCCCGTGCCGGAAACGGGCGGGCTGAAGCACCCAAGCCTTTTGCCTTTAACCTTGAGCCTTCTTCATCAACCGCTCCAGATACGCCGACTCATCTGGCTCCCGGCCATTGCGTTGCGCCTCCCATAAGGTTTCGCCCAGACAATCCATCATTCGGTGTTCAGCGTCATGACTGTCGCCCGCAATCCGACAAAGCTGCTGATAAAGATCGAGAATACCCGCCGGACGGTTGCTGCCAAGTTGCTCATGAATGGCAATGTGCATCCCCAAATGCAGAAACGGGTTGGTTTGGCCCATCTCCGGCAGGTACTCCCGACCTAATGCAGCCTCGGTATCAACCAGCATCGGCTGATATTCCGGATGCTCGCGAATCACGCCGGCAATCAGCCGCTCCAGAGGTTCCAGGTCCTGACCTGCATTGGCTTTTTCCCAAACAGCGCAATAGTAGCGGCGCAGACTGTTGCGATCATTGCCAAACATTCAACTCACCTCGCTTTTCTGTGGATACGCACAAAGATCATGGAGTAGACACTCCGGGCAATGGGGCTTGCGGGCGGTGCAAACATAGCGGCCGTGCAGAATCAGCCAATGATGCGCGTCCAGTTGAAATTCCGCCGGGATGACCGCCAATAGTCCGTCTTCCACCTCACGCACATTGACTCCCGGCGCCAATCCGGTGCGATTGGCGACCCGGAAAATGTGGGTGTCCACCGCCATCGTCGGTTCGCCAAACGCCGTATTGAGAATGACATTCGCAGTCTTGCGACCGACCCCAGGCAAGGCTTCCAGCGCCTCCCGGCTGCGGGGAATTGCACCACCATGCCGCTCCAGCAGCAGGGCGCAGGTTTTACGGATATTAGCGGCTTTGGTGTTATAAAGCCCAATCGTTTTGATGTAGTCCTTTAGCCCGGCTTCGCCTAAATCCAAAATGGCCTGTGGGGTATTGGCAACCACAAACAGTCGGGCTGTGGCTTCATTGACTTTCTTATCCGTGGATTGCGCCGATAGAATGACTGAAATCAATAACTCAAACGGGGTTTTGTAGCATAGCTCAGTAGTCGGCTTGGGACAGGCTTGTTGCAGCCGAAGAAATAGTTGTCGAGCTTGGGCGGAATCCATGAGCGATCCTTGAGTTATCTGAATATCGAATTTTCAACCGATTAACCACAACGATCTACAAACCTAGCTCCCCCCACAACGCATCCACCCGCTGCTTTACCACCTGACTCATCGCCAATGGTCGGCCCCATTCCCGCGTGGTTTCGCCCGGCCATTTATTGGTGGCGTCAAAGCCGATTTTTGATCCTAGCCCGGATACCGGCGAGGCGAAATCGAGATAATCAATCGGGGTATTTTCCAGCATCACTGTATCTCGCGCTGGGTCCATTCGCGTCGTCATCGCCCAAATCACGTCTTTCCAGTCGCGGGTATTCACATCATCATCGACCACAATCACGAACTTGGTGTACATGAATTGCCGCAGAAAAGACCAGATGCCCAGCATGATCCGCTTGGCGTGACCGGGATACTGTTTACGCAAGGACACCACCGCCAGCCGATAGGAACACCCCTCCGGCGGCAGATAAAAATCGACGATTTCTGGAAACTGTTTTTGCAGGATCGGCACAAACACTTCATTCAACGCTACCCCGAGAATCGCCGGTTCATCGGGCGGCCGGCCCGTATAAGTGCTGTGATAAATCGGGTTCTCGCGATGGGTGATCCGGTCGATAGTGAACACCGGAAATCGATCCATCTCATTATAATAGCCAGTGTGATCGCCAAACGGTCCCTCCAATGCCGTATCGCCTGGCGCGATATGACCTTCCAGCACAAATTCGGCTGAAGCCGGAACCTGCAATTCATTGCCCAGACATTGCGCCAATTCCGTCCGGGAGCCGCGCAATAATCCGGCAAACGCATATTCCGCCAAGGTATCCGGCACCGGCGTTACTGCGGCCAGAATCGTCGCCGGATCAGCGCCCAGCGCTACCGCAATCGGAAACGGCTCGCCGGGTTTGGCCTGTTGCCAGTCGCGGAAATCCAGCGCCCCGCCCCGTTGCGCCAGCCAGCGCATGATCACCCGGTTGCGCCCGATAACTTGCTGGCGGTAAATGCCCAGATTCTGCCGTGGCTTGTGCGGTCCTTTAGTGACCACCAGCCCCCAGGTGATCAATGGCCCAGCGTCCTCCGGCCAGCAGTGCTGAATCGGCAAGCGCGCCAAATCCACCTCCGGCCCCTCAATCACTTGGGCCTGACAGGGCGGCCGGCTGATCTTTTTCGGGGCCATATCCAGCACCTTTTTAAACACCGGCAGCTTGTCCCAGGCATCGCGCCAGCCTTTGGGCGGGTCGGGTTCCTTGAGAAACGCTAGCAGCTTGCCGACTTCCCGCAATGCCGCCACATTCTCCGCGCCCATCCCCAGCGCGACCCGCTTGGGCGTTCCGAACAGGTTGGTCAACACCGGAATGGCGTGACCTTTGGGATGTTCAAACAGCAGCGCCGGGCCACCGGCCCGCAATACCCGGTCACCGATCTCAGTCATTTCCAGTTTCGGATCGACCGTGACCTGAATCCGTTTCAATTCGCCCAGGCGCTCCAGTTGGGCAATGAAATCGCGTAAATCCTGATAGTGCATGGCGGGCGTCTCGCGCAATCGGGGCCGGCAGTTTAGCAGCAAACCGGTTTAATCCCGGCGGTGCCTACTACACTTGATCGAAACCTGCAACCCGTAATCCGTAGTCCGGGAGACCCCATGAAGTTTCTGCTTCGCCTCGCGGCAACGATTGACGCCCTCAACACGGCGATTGGTCGCTGGCTGAGCTGGCTGGTCCTGTTTTGCACACTGATCAGCGCCCTGGCCGCTACCTTGCGCTACGCGCTCGACTGGGGCTCCAACGCCCTGCTGGAGGCGCAATGGTTCATGTTCGGCCTGATCTTTCTGTTCTGCGCCGCCTGGACCCTGCGGATCGGTGGTCACATCCGTATTGATATTCTCTATTCGCGGTTGCCGTCAGCCACTCGGGTCTGGATCGAGATTCTCGGCGGTCTGTTCTTTCTGTTGCCAGTCTGCCTGCTGATCGCGGTCGATTCCTGGAATTTCTTCCTGATTGCTTTTCAAACCCGCGAGGCTTCGCCCAATCCTGGCGGCCTGATCTGGTGGCCGCTCAAGTTCGCTATTCCGGTCGCCTTCATCCTGATCAGCCTGCAAGGCATCTCCGAAATCATCAAAAATATTGCTGTACTCACCGGCGACCGACCATTGCCCGAATGGCAGGGAGGGCATTGAGGTGGCCGAATTTCTGATCGCCAACATAGCGCCGATCATGTTTTCGGCGCTGATCCTGTTCCTGCTGATCGGCTATCCGGTGGCGTTTTCGCTGGCGGCAGTCGGTATGACCTTCGGCTTGATCGGGATGGAACTGGGCTTGCTGACCCCGAATCTGCTGCAAGCCTTCCCGGATCGGGTGTTCGGGATCATGAAAAACGAGATTCTGCTGGCGATCCCGTTTTTTACCTTCATGGGGCTGGTCCTGGAACGCAGCGGCATGGCCGAGGCCCTGCTCGACACCATTGGCCAGTTATTCTGCGGGATTCGCGGCGGGCTGGCCTATGCAGTGATTTTCGTCGGGGCGCTGCTAGCGGCGACTACCGGCGTGGTCGCGGCCTCAGTGATTGCGATGGGGCTGATTTCGCTGCCGATCATGCTGCGTTACAGCTACGACCGGGCGCTGGCGTCAGGCGTGATCGCCGCCGCCGGCACCCTAGCGCAAATCATCCCGCCGTCGCTGGTACTGATCATCATGGCTGATGTACTGGGCCGCTCGGTCGGCGATATGTACAAAGGCGCGTTTATTCCCGGCTTGATCCTGACCGGGATGTATGTCGGCTGGGTGTTCCTGAATACGGTATTTCGTCCGCACGTCGCTCCGGCCTTGCCTCTGGAGGCGCGGACCTTGCGCGGCTGGTGGTTGTTCCAGCGGGTGATGGTGGCGATGGCTCCGCCGTTGCTGCTGATTTTCCTGGTGCTGGGCAGCATCTTCATCGGCTGGGCGACCCCGACCGAAGGCGGAGCGCTGGGCGGGGTCGGAGCGCTGGGTCTGGCGTGGTTCAAGGGCAAACTGAATACCAAACTGTTGCGCGAGGCGATGGAAGCGACCGCCAAAATCACCAGTTTCGTGATTTTCATCCTGATCGGATCCAGCGTATTCAGCCTGGTATTTCGCGGGGTCAGTGGCGATTTGTGGGTGGAGCATCTGCTGCTCAACCTGCCGGGCGGGGCGCTCGGTTTCCTGATTATCGTCAATATCCTGGTGTTTCTGCTGGCGTTTTTTCTCGATTTCTTCGAGATCAGTTTCATCATTTTGCCGCTGCTGGCCCCGGTGGCGGAAAAGCTCGGCATTGATCTGGTCTGGTTCGGGATTCTGATCGGGGTGAATATGCAGACTTCGTTCATGCACCCGCCCTTCGGCTTTGCGCTGTTTTACCTGCGCAGCGTCGCACCGCCGGTGGTGCGAACCAGTGAGATTTACTGGGGCGCAATGCCATTCGTCGGGATTCAGGTGGTAATGGTGGCGCTGATCATTGCCTTTCCAGGGATAGTGACGGTCGGGCTGGATCGTCCAGCGCCGATCAGCGGGTCAACTCCGGTACAGTTTTTGGCTCCACCGGAGGATCAGGGTGGGGCGGGTGCGGATTCGCCTCCGGAGGATGCAGCGGACTTGTTCAGGCAATTGCCTAAACCGCCACCGCAATAGCCGCGCAAGGCGTGTGGCCCCAATGACTTATTCTGAAGAGGCAAGCAATGGTTAATCTCTGGTTCGATTACCTCTACAAACTCATACTCGGCGGCGAGCGCGCCATGCTCGATCAGGTGGCCAATCAATTGAAGGGCTGCGATCTCAATTTCTCGACACCTTCGGGCGAAGCGGAGACCGAGATAAGCCGCCGGTTGACCGCCGGCTTCGGCAACCTCTCCGAAGCGATTCGGCAAGCAGCAGCGCTCTCAGTGCAAATTGCCGAGGAAGTCCCTCAGATCAGCCGCGAAAACGGGGAATTGGCGACCCAGTCCCAAGCCCAACTGGATGCACTGACCGCCATTTTCGCCGCGACCCAGCGGTTGCTGGAAGGTTTGCAGGGGGCGCGTAATGAACTGCGCGAGGTGATTGAGCTGGCCAAGGAGGCCAACCAGAGCGCACAAGCCGGTAGTGATGCGGCGCGGGAACTGGCGACGGCGATGACCGAGGTGGAATCGCGGTCGGTGCGAGCGCACGAGATCGTCGAAGTAATCGATACCGTCGCCTTCCAGACCAACATCCTGTCGATCAATGCCAACATTGAGGCGGCTCATGCTGGCAAGCTGGGGCAAGGCTTTGCGGTGATCGCCCAGGAAATCCGGCAACTGGCGGTGCGCACCGCTGCTGCCGCCCGCGACGTGCGGGGGATCATCGGCGAGACGAATACCGCCGTACACAATGGCGCCACTTCGGCGGCGGCAACCCAGCAGGTGCTGACCGGTCTCGGCGAGCTGATGACGCGGGCGGGCGTCGCCATGGAATCGATGGCGGAGCGGGTGACTGGGCAGGGGCAGGATCTGGTCGCGATTGACCATTCGCTCAACCAGGTTTTGACCTTGGGTCGGAATAATCTGGAGAACGCTGGGCGGATTGCCGAACGGAGCGAAGCGCTCCAGCAGGCAACCGACACGCTGCGCGACTGTGTGGGTCTGTTCCGGCTGCCGGACGATCCGCTGTACGAAATTCGCCATGCCACCGCTTTTGATCTGGCGACCGCCTCGGCCAAGGCGGTCAGCACGACCCTAGCGGCGGCCTTGCGTTCGGGCGCGATCCCTGTGGACGGCTTGTTCTCCCGCGACTACCAACCCATCCCCGACACCCAGCCGCCCAAGTACCACACCGCCTTTGATCGCCTGTGCGACGAGCTGCTGCCGCCGATCCAGGAACCCGCAGCGGCTTCGCAACCGTGGATCGCGTATGCCATTTGCGCAAACTATGACGGCTACGTTCCCACTCACAACCTGCGGTTTGCCCAACCGCTGACCGGCGATCCGGCCCGGGATCTGGTAGGCAACCGGACCAAGCGGATTTTTGACGACCGGGTGGGCCGCAGCGTGGGTTCGCACACCGATCCCTATCGGCTCCAGGTCTACCGGCGCGATACCGGCGAGATCATGTTTGATCTGTCAGTCCCGATTTTCGTCGGCGATCAGCACTGGGGCGGGTTCCGGGTCGGTTACGCGCTGGCGTGAACGGGGCGGGGCTATTTCTCCAGCAAACCCTAAGGGCATGACTGGATTTCCTTATTGGCGGACTGTCAGCGAGATAGCGAGAGCGAGGTTTCGTTGCTCACTAACTCGCTAATTCACCAATTATTTTTTGACCCGCATCTGCGCTTGCATGAAATTCGCCAGCGCGCCTTCCGGCAAGCTCATCCAGATGTCGGAGAGTTGCTGGAAAGCATGCAACGAATCGTAGAGCTTCTTGAAATCTGGGTTCTTGGCGGACTCTTCGGCATAGATTTTCTGCGCTGCATCGTAAGCCGCCTTCATCACATCGTCGGGATAGCGTTTGAGCTGCGTACCGTTTTGCACCAGGCGCTGGATCGCCGGCGGATTCTTGGCGTCATAGGCCGCCATCATGAGTAAATTGGCTTCAATCGCAGCAGTCTCAAACGCCGCCTGATAGGGCTTGGGCAACTTCTCCCATTGCTCCTTATTGACATAGAAACTGATCTGCGGTCCGGTTTCCCACCAGCCGGGGTAATAGTAGAA
Organism: Gammaproteobacteria bacterium; assembly: GCA_020846135.1. GTDB lineage: Bacteria > Pseudomonadota > Gammaproteobacteria > Competibacterales > Competibacteraceae > RXIV01. The sequence goes on along the minus strand of JADLEK010000020.1, from coordinate 1,103 downwards.
CTTGGCGACCTTGTAAAAACCGAGCTTCTCGTCGTCATAAGGCCCGACCCATTCCGCAGCGTCAATCGCGCCGCGCTCCAGCGCCGGATAGATTTCCGCGCCGGGCAAGGCTTGCGGCACTGCGCCCAGCGCTGAAAACACCTCCGCGCCAAACCCGGGAATCCGCATCTTCAGGCCCTTGAGATCGTCCAGCGTTTTGACTTCTTTGCGGAACCAGCCACCCATTTGTGTCCCGGTGTTACCGCCAGGGAAATTGACCAGACTGTATTTGGCGAAGAACTCGCGGCTCAAGGTCAGGCCATCGCCGTAGTAATACCAGCCGTTCATCTGCCGGGCGTTCAAGCCGAACGGAATGGCGGTATCAATGGAAAACGCCTTGTTCTTGCCGTGGTAGTAGTAGCCGCAAGTGTGGCAACACTCGACGGTATTCTGCTGCGCTGCGTCCAGCACCCCGAATGGCGGCACAATCTCGCCGCCAGCAAACACCCGGATTTCAAATTTGCCGTCGGTCAACTCAGCGATCCGCTTGGCCAACACCGACGCCGCACCGTAGATCGTGTCCAGGCTCTTGGGGAAGCTGGACGCTAGTCGCCATTTGATGACCGGCAATCCACCGGTTGGCGCAGGTGGCGACGACTCCGGCTGGGGTGGAGGCACGGGGGGCGCAACAGCCGGCTGTGACTGGGCCTGGGCAATGAGCGGGATAGCGGTAGCGGCGGCTAGGCCGAGGCCGGCTTGTTTGATGAAATCACGACGCTGCATGGGTTTTCCTCCAGTGATGGTTCTTGGCTTGATTCATGATACCGGCGAGCGGCGTTCCGGCTGTCGGCGAAAGATCGCTCATCCCTTAACTTTATCAGGGTATGGCGGGATTGCAGCGATGGCGGTCGGCTTAGAATTTTGCAGTGGGTATTGCAAGCAGGTTTTTTTAAGGTTATATTAGACATCCCCTGTCGTTGGGCAGAGGGGAAAGGCGGATCGTTAAGAGCTTGGAGAGCAGTGGTTAGGGAGGGGGTAGTACGGCTTGGAGGATCGAGTTGTGCGTTATCTCCTGCTTCTGAGAAGAAGCGAAGAGGCGTTAAAAGTTGAAGTTAGAGTAAAGT
>JADLEK010000019.1 GCA_020846135.1 Gammaproteobacteria bacterium | reverse complement strand
CTCACCGGTCAGACCGACTTTATCGAGAGCATCCTGAACATTCCCAACCGGGTGGCCCGCTCGCTCTATGTGGAGCAGTTACAGGAAATGTGGCTGGACACTTAACGAAGACAAAACCCGCATCCCGCAGGTACGCAAACACTTCTGCCAGATCGGCGACCCGACCCCACTGGTGGAGTTCATCGAACAGCGCTACTTCCCGATCCTGTCCAACCGGGACTATCGCTGGAGCAATGAGCTGATACGCAGTGGTGGGGATTGGATTGGAGCGGGTGGTCTGGCAGGGGGTCGAACGGACCGCGGCGACCGAAGCGCGATTGGAACACCCCACGCCCTGAACGGGCGCGGGGTGGGTGATTTAACGCCGGCGGTAAACGGTGGGCAAGGCCAGCGGCCCCCTCAACCCAAGATCGTCCAGGCCACGCTCCACACTGAACCACTGCGAGGATGTCCGATCGAGAGTATAAAGACCTGGATTAAACCGGCCTGGAAATCAAAAATACATTTAAAATTAATTAAATCTTAACCCATTCAGTAGTACATTTGCGCCCATAAAGTTTCCTGTGGTATCCATTCGCCCATTGACCTAATGAGCATCCTTGGTTAGGTTACAGGAAAGATGAATTCAACTTACGAGGCCACCCAGGCTATTATGAATGCTGAAACGGTTAAAACCATTATCCCTGAGAGAGACATTAATTTGTTATCTATCGCTTTTGATACTCTCGAAAGCGGTTCAACTGAAGATGAAACCATCGGAAAACTGGTCGAAAAAGCGCAAACCTTTAGTCTCCATCAGCATGGCAGTGCTGTAAATGATTTTTTTAATGAACATCCAGAAATTGAGGGTGTAGTCATCATGGATGGTGAAAAGCCAGTCGGTTTGGTGATGCGTAATGAGTTCTACCAGAAAGTCGGCACCCGCTACGGCCGCGAACTCTTCATGAATCGACCGATAAAATTGATTATGAATATCCATCCCCTGATTGTTGATATTTCAGTAGATATCGCGACCATCGGTTTGATCGCAATGAATCGGGATCAGAATGCTCTTTATGATTTCATTATCATTACCGATGATGATTGTTATATCGGAGTCGTCAGCATCAAGCGCTTTATGATTGAGCTTTCTAAAAACAGGGGAAAGGAAATCGAACAACTCCGTGAACAAAAAGATATCCTGTATAAATCGAAGCTCGAAGTTGAATCAAAAAATAGCGAACTTAATGAGAAAAATCACTCATTTGAGAACCTTCTCGATAACACCGGCCAAAGCTTTTTTTCTTTTAGCGCTGACTTGGTTATTTCCGAAGAATACAGCTCAGGGTGTGTACAACTTTTTGGAGAACAAATCGGTGGAAAAAAATTTATGGATCTCATCGAAAAACATGTTCCAGATGATGTCAAGAGGACTATGTTATCCCTCTTGTGTAATGTTTTTTCTTCATCACAAACCTTGCAGCAGAAAATCTATCTTTCCTTGATGCCTGCTGAGATCAGTATCCACGATAAAACCATCAGGATTGATTACAAAATCATTGAGCATTCATTGCAGAAAAGAGTGATGCTAATTTTGATGAATGTTACTGATAGAAAAAATCTGGAAATACAAGTAGCTGAGGAGAAAAAGAATCTGGCGATGATTGTGAAAGCTATTGCCAAAAAATCTGACGTCAAGTTGGCTATCGAAGAATTTAAGCATTTCATTCACGAAAGAATCCCGGTCATTATTGCCTCTGCTACCGAACCCGCTACTGAGTTATATCGACTGATCCGGGTACATAAGAGTGACTTTGCCCAATTAGGGTTGCATAATACAGTCAAAACATTAGATGAGATGGAGGATTTTCTTGCTTCAATGAGGCTTCATCTGAATGAGCAAAACAATGCTGTCCTCCAGGCCGTGATAACAACCTGGAATGCGGACTCGATTCTGCAGAACGATATGCTGATTTTGAATAATGCATTGGGGAAAGACTTTTTCGATAAGTACCAAAGACTGTATATCAGCAAAGAAAAGCTATTAGAAGCTGAGCGTAAAATAGAAGCGATACTGACTGGGGAAGAACGAAGCGAAACCTTGCAACAGCTTCGCTCCTTACGGTACGGCAATCTTAAAAATTTACTGGGTCAATACGAGTGTTATGTACGTGCGGTAGCCAAACATTTGACCAAGCATGTTGAGCCGATCATTACTGGAGATGATCTTGTGGTTGATATACATATTTACAGTCTTTTTATTAAGTCCCTGGAACATGTTTTTAGAAATATGGTTGACTACGGCATTGAAAGCGCTGAGGAAAGAGTCAGCGCTGGCAAAAATAAGATCGGTAAAATTCATTGCCACATTACCAATATGGGTGGTAGCTTTGTTCTGGGTATTTTCAATGATGGTTATAACCCTGATAATGAAAAAATCTACCGAAAAGCGATTGAAAAAGCGATTATCGGCCCGGAAGACACAGCCGTGATCAGTCATGAAAAAATCTATGAAATGCTATTGATGGTACCACCCTCTATTAAAAACAATGTCACAATGATTTCTAGCAAGAAAGTCGGTTTTTCATCGATCAAGACTGAATTGGAACGATTAGGTGGTAAAATCAGGATCAGATCCGGAATTGAAAAAGGCACCGGTTTTGAGTTTTTAATTCCCCTAGCTCAGCATCACTAATGGAGTACCGCATAAATTCTGACAGGTCTTGAGCTGGCGTAGGGTGGATAAGGCGCTTGCGCCGCATCCACCAGTGGCCTGACCTGGCGGATGCGCTACGCTTATCCACCCTACGCTTTCTAACCTATCAAAACTTCTGCAACAGTCCACTAGCTTTCATTGGCATCAGCCCCACTAACCAGAATTAGTATTACGGCCCGGAGTCGGTTGGCTCACAGTACCCGCTACCGCCGCGATGCTCTCTTCCAGAATTGCCAGCGCCGCATCCATTTGCGCGGCGGTGATGATTAGCGGCGGGGTCAGAGTCAGGACATTGCCGAGGCTGATCTTGAAACTCAGTCCGCGTGACAGGGCGTGATACAGCACCGCTTCGGCGGCGTCATTCGCCGGCGTCTTGTCCTCCCGGTCGCTGACCAGTTCCACCCCCAGCAGCAAGCCGCGTCCGCGCACATCGCCGATTAGAGAATGCCGCGCCTGCATTTCCCGCAGCCGCTGCAACGCCCGTTCGCCCTGACGGTGGGCGTTTTCCACCAGCCGCTCGTCCTCGATAATCTCCAGCGTGGTCAATGCGGCACGGCAGGTGACCGGGTTCTTTTCGTGGGTGTAGTGGCCGAACGCCCAGTGGCCGCCCACATCCAGATCAGCCCGCGCCAATACGGCGGCGATTGGCAACACCCCGCCGCCCAGCGCCTTGCCCAGCACCAGCAGATCGGGCGTCACTCCGTCATGTTCACAGGCGAACCGCCGCCCGGTTTTACCCAGCCCGGTAGGAATTTCGTCGAAAATCAGCAGGGTTCCATGATCGTGGCAAGCCTGCTGCACCATCGCCCAGAAGCCCGGCGGCGGAATGTAAGGCGTCGCCCGCGCCGGTTCGGCGATCACTGCCGCGACATCGCCCTCCCGCTCCAGCACATAGCGAACCAGCTTGGCGCAGGTCAGGCGGCAAAGGTCCAGGCGCGGCTGACCATCAGCGTCGCAGGGGTAGCCGTAGGGGCAGCGATAACAGGCGAAGGGCGGGACATGTTCAGTCCCCGGCAACAGCGGGCCGATGGGGCCGGAGCGGAACTGCGCCTCGCCGCCGACGCTGGCCGCGCCGAAACCGGCTCCGTGAAAGGCGTCCCAGAACGACACGGTTTTGAACCGTCCGGTGGCGGCGCGGGCGATTTTCAGGGCGATTTCCACCGCATCGGAGCCGCCGGTGGCGAACAGGACTTTATCCAGTCCCGGCGGACTGATGTCGACCAGCTTGCGGGCCAGATCAATCGCCGGTTCACAGGTGAAGCGGCGCGGGGCGAATGACAGATCATGCAGTTGCTGCTGGAGCGCCGCGATTAGCCGGGGATGACCGTAGCCGAGGTGGTGGGCGTTGTTGCCGTGAAAATCCAGATAGCGCCGCCCGGTGAAATCCTCGATCCAGACCCCTTCAGCGCGGCGGATCGCTGACAGGCAGGGCGTGGACACCGACTGATGCAGGAAATACCGGGCGTCTTCGGCCAGCAAGTGGCGAGTCGGTTCATCGAGATGCCCGGCTTGCCACTCGGTCCGTCGGGAGGACCGATTGATTTCACTTTCCGCCAGCGGTGGCCCGCCTTCGTTCAAGGCCGCTCTCCACGCACCAGTCGCCGTTCGATCAGCTCGATCGTGGGCAGCAGATCGGCGATGGACTCGATCACATAATGTGCGCCGCTGGCCCGCAACCGGGCATAGGCGGCGCTGCGGCGTTGCTGTTGCTCAAGCGGAGGCAGGGCTTCCCAGTCTGTCAGGGATAATCCAATCTCGTTGCCGGAAATGGCGACTGCAATCGTCCACATTCCGGCATTCAACCCTTCTTCAATGCCCGGTACCGTGTCATCGACCTTGACGCAGGCCTGGACCGTTTCGAGTTCCAGTTCCAGGGCGTTTTTCAGGCTCATGTGCGGGAACGGGCGACCCCGGGGAACCTCGGTCGCACACACGTTGCTGTCGGGCTGATAGCCCTGTTCAGCGGCGGCGGCGGCCAGCGTATCCAGCATCTCCCGGTTGTAGCCGGTATTGGCTCCGATCCGAATTCCCCGACGCCGCAGGGCGGCGACGACCTCCCGGCAGCAGGGAACCAGTTGCGCCGAATCGCGGATGGCGGCCACCTGCAAGGGAATGAACGCCTCGTAAAGCCAGTCAATCGCGGTGTCATCCGGGACCGAACCGTACAGGGTGCGCCAGGCCTCAGCGATGCACGGCAAGACGCACAGGCGGCGAATATGCTCACGCTTTTCGGTCCCCATCGGCCCCCGCGCTTCATCAGGAGTGATTTCAATTCCTTTCGCCGCGAACAGCCGGACAAACGCGGTGACCGGGGCGAGCGAGCCGAAATCGACCGTAGTCCCGGCCCAGTCGAAAATGACCGCCTGAACCGGGCCGCGATAACTGCGTTGATAATGAAAGTGCATGGCGGGATTCCTTCAAAATTCAGCGGTATTCAGGTCTTCGGGGCGCGGCGACCCGTCAGCGATGCCCAGAGCATCCAGCGCAGTCCGCACCGCCGCCAGCACCCCGTCCATTTGGGCGGCGAACAACTGGCCGATGCAGCCGATCCGGAAGCTGTCCACCACGGTGAGCTTGCCGGGATAGATAATGAAGCCCTGCTCCCTGATCAGCCGGTAGAACGCGGCAAAGTCGAAGCGGGGATCGGCGGGCGAGTGGAAGGTGACGATGATCGGCGACAGCCAGCGATCCGCCAGCAGGGTGTGAAAACCCATCGCCCGCATTCCCGCCACCAGCCGATCGCGGTTGGCGGTGTAACGGGCCAGTCGGCCAACGGCGCCGCCCTCTGCTTCATGCTCGGTCAACGCCTGGGCGAACGCGGCGACAACGTGGGTCGGCGGGGTAAACCGCCATTGGCCGCTGCGTTCCATCGCGGCCCACTGGTCGTACAGATCGAGACTGAGGGAATGGGCGTTGCCGGCGCTGGCGACCAATGCCTCCCGCCGGATCAAGGCAAAACCGAAACCGGGGACGCCTTCAAAGCACTTGTTGGCGGAGGCCACCAGCGCATCACAGGGCAATTCCCGCAGATCGGTCGGCAACGCGCCAAAGGCGCTCATCGCATCAATGATCAAGCGCCGCCCGTGCGTCGCCACAACCTGGGCGATGGCTTCAACCGGGTTAAGAATCCCGGAGGAGGTTTCGCAATGCACCACCGCAACGTGGGTGATCGCCGGGTCGGCGGCCAGCAGCGCATCCACCCGATCCGGCGGCGGCGGCAGGTAGTCGCCCATATCCAGGGTCACGAACGAACGACCCAGATACTGGAGAATTTTGGCCATGCGCTGGCCGTAAGCGCCATTCATTAACACCAGCGCCTTGGCCGTGAAGGGAATCAGGGTCGCCAGCGTCGCTTCCACCGCATAGGTGCCGCTGCCTTGCAAAGGGACACAGACGAACTGGTCTTCGCCATGCGCGACCTGGAGCAGGCGGCGGCAAATATCAGCAGTCAGGTGGTTAAAGTCGCTGTCCCATGATCCCCAGTCGCGCAGCATGGCTTGCTTGACGGTCAGGGATGTGGTGAGCGGGCCGGGGGTCAACAGATACGGTTCGGTCAGAGGCATGGCGTTTTTCAGGCAGGAGATGTGCGCTAAAAATGCCAAATTCACATGACTCTTTTGTGAATCCAACAGCTCAGAAAGTGAATGGATTTCTGGCGCGTCATCAAACGGTAACAGTAAACAGCGAGAGTGAACGACTGATTTAACGAATAAATACATACCTGAAGAGGAATGCCCTGTGAAAAAGCCGTTTATTCCAGCCGCGATAGTCGCTCTATCATTAGGGGTCGCCAGCATGGCCCCGGCCTTGGCGCAAGAACTCCGGCTAACCGGATCGGGAGCCAGTTTTCCATTCCCGATCTATTCCACCTGGTTCAAGGATTTCAGCAAACAGACCCAAGGGGTGACCGTTGATTATCAAGCCAAGGGTAGCGGCGCCGGCATTCAGGACTTTATCAACAACACCGTCGATTTCGCCGCCAGCGACGCGGCCATGGAAGATGCGGATATCGCCAAGGTCAAGCAGGGCGTCGTGCTGCTGCCGATGACCGCCGGCGAAATTGTGCTGTCCTACAACCTTGCTGGCGTCAATGAGCTGAAGCTGCCGCGCGAGGTGTATGTGGCTATCTTCATGGGCGCGATTGAAAAATGGAATGATCCGAAAATCGCCGCCGCCAACCCCGGCGTCAAGCTCCCCGACCAGAACATCACGGTCGTAGCCCGTTCTGACTCCAGCGGCACCACCTACGTATTCACCGGCCATCTGAGCGCGGTGAGTCAAGCGTTCAAGAGCGCTGTGGGTCACGGCACAACGGCACAATGGCCGAAGAATGTGGTGAAAGCGCCGAAAAACGACGGCGTCACCGCCACCATCAAGCAGACCCCCGGCGCCATCGGTTACATCGAGTACGGTTACGCCATCGCCACCAAACAGCCGATGGCCATCCTGCAGAACAAGGCCGGCAAGTTCGTTGCGCCCAGCGATGAATCCGGCAAGGCTGCATTGGCCAGCGCCGAATTTCCGACCAAAACCCTGCCGGGTTCCGATGCGCCCGATCTCCGGGTTTGGATCTCCGACCCCTCCGGCGAAACAGCCTATCCCATCGCCACCTTCACCTGGATGCTGTTCTATAAGGATCAGGACGACGCAAAAGCCAAGGTGCTGCGCGATCTGGTCGAGTACAGCCTGACCAAGGGCCAGACGATAGCGCCGAAGATGGGCTACATCCCCTTGCCCGATAGCGTCATCGCCCGGGTCAGGAAAGCCGCTGCGCTGATCCAGTAAACCCGCCCGCCGCCCGAAGCGAACCGGATTCATCGGTTACAACACCGCCGAGGCTCCGCGTTCGCTTCCTGCGTTGGCAACGCCAAAATTTGATGGGTAAATCATGGCATCGCATCACTTTGATCATGTTGATCGGTCTGGATCGGTATCCGGCCCGCCGTCCGCCGGCGATTACATCTTCGACCGGGGATTTCGCGGCGTCGCCTGGCTCAGCGCCGTGTTCATTCTGGCGCTGGTGGTTTACATCGTTATCGAGATCGGCGGCAAGGCGCTGCCGGCGTTCTCTGAATACGGTTTCGGCTTCCTGACGTCGACGACCTGGAATGTTCAGACCGGGCAGTTCGGCATCCTCCCGGAAATTTGGGGCACTCTTTATAGTTCGCTGCTGGCCTTGATTATCGGCGGCGTCTTTGGCGTCGCCATCGCCATCTTCCTGACCCAGGATTTCCTGCATGGCCACCTGGCGGCGGTTTTCCGCACCATCATCGAACTGTTGGCCGCTATTCCTTCGGTCGTTTACGGCCTCTGGGGCATCTACGTCCTGATCCCGCTGCTGCGCCCGGTGGCGAACTGGCTGCACGGGGAGTTTGGCTTTGTTCCTTTTTTCGGCACCTCGCTCAGCGGTCCGGGTCTTGGTCCCGCCGCGCTGGTGCTGGCCATCATGATCCTGCCGACGGTAGCGTCTATCTCGGTCGATGCGCTGCATCAGGTTCCCTACAAGGTCAAGGAGGCCGCCTATGGCATGGGGACCACGCGCTGGGAGGCGATCCTCAAGGTGATGCTGCCGACCGCTGGTTCCGGCATCCTCGCCGCGCTGGTGCTGGGATTTGGCCGCGCCCTCGGCGAAACCATGGCGCTCGCCATGTTGATCGGCAATTCCAACCAAATCAGTCTGTCGCTGTTCTCCCCCGCCAACACTTTAGCCGCGTTGCTGGCGTCCAGCTTCCCCGAGGCCGGCCCGGTCGAAGTCCGCGCTCTGATGTACGCCGCCCTGGTGCTGCTGGCCATCACCCTGATCGTCAACGCCATTGGCTTGGCGGTGATGAAATTCGCCACCCGGAAATTCGAGGCCGAACGATGAGTGAGCCTAATCTGACCGCTACCGCTGAATTGATCGCCCTGGGCGTTCCAGAGGCTCCGCGCCGTCTGCCCAACCTCAATCGGGCGCCCTTCGAGATCCGCGCGCTCAAGAGCGGATTCCTGACCGCGCTCACCTGGATCGCAGCCCTTCTCGCCAGCGTGCCGCTGTTCTCCGTCATCTACCGGTTGGCCATCGAGGGCGGCTCACGCCTGGATTGGGAAGCATTGACGGCACTGCCACCCTCCGCCTTTGAGCAGGGGGGCGGTTTCGGCAACGCCATTGTCGGCACGCTGGTTATGGTCGGCCTCGCCACGTTGATCAGTGTGCCGATTGGCATCTTCGCCGCTATCTATCTGGCGATTCTCGATCCCGACAGCCGATTGGCGCACAGCGTGCGCTTTTTGTCCAAAGCGTTGACGGGCTTTCCTTCCATCCTGGCCGGCGTGTTCGTCTACGCCGTGCTGGTGGTCACCATGAAAACCTACTCGGCGCTGGCCGGTGGGGTCGCGCTGGCGGTGCTGATGTTGCCGACCGTGGTGCTGGCCGCAGAGCAAGCCATGATGATGGTGCCGAAGAAGATGAAGGACGCCGCCTTTGGCATCGGCTGCACCCGCGCGCAAGTGATCTGGAAGGTGGTGCTGCCCACCGGCGCGCCGGGCATCCTGACCGGCGTGATGCTGGCGATTGCCGGCGCTGCCGGAAACTCGGCGCCGCTGCTGTTCACCGCGCTGTTCAGCGGCTACTACCTGACCAGCCTGACCGAGCCGACCGCCTCTCTGGCCATTCTGATCTTCAACTTCTCGGGCATGCCCTATGACAACCAGATCGAACTCGCCTGGGCGGCGTCCCTAGTGCTCGTAATGGTTGTCCTGGTGTTCAACATCCTCGCCCGCATCATCGGGCGCCAGAAACACTAAGGCTTTTTCGAGGCCATCGAACATGAACGCAACAGCAGAAATGACAGCGGCTGGCGCCGCGTCCGCGAGCGCGCCCACCGGCGCCATTGTGATGAATTGTCAGATCGACAAGGTTTTTTACGGCGACTTTCTCGCGGTGCGCGCCAGCACAGTACCGATTGAGAAGAACAAGATCACCGGCTTCATCGGCCCCTCCGGCTGCGGTAAAAGCACGGTGCTGCGCAGCCTCAACCGCATGAACGACCTGATCCCGATCTTCCGTTTCGAGGGCAAGGTGACCTACCACGGTCAGGACATTTACGACCGGAAAGTCGATCCGGTGGTGGTGCGTCGCTATATCGGGATGGTGTTCCAGCAACCCAACCCGTTTGCAATGAGCATCTACGACAACGTCGCCTTCGGCCTGCGCCTGAACGGCTTCAAGGGCAACCTGGATGAGCGGGTGGAGAAAGCGCTCAAAGGCGCGGCTTGCTGGAACGAGGTCAAGGACAAGCTGAAAAACAGCGGTTTGTCGCTGTCTGGCGGTCAGCAACAGCGGCTGTGCATCGCCCGCGCCATCGCCACCGAACCCGATGTGCTGCTGATGGACGAACCCTGTTCGGCGCTGGACCCGATTGCAACCCGGCGGGTCGAGGAACTGATGCTCGAACTCAAGGAAAAATACACCATCGCGCTGGTCACCCATAACATGCAGCAGGCTACGCGGGTTGCCGATACGACCGCGTTTTTTGGGGTGGATATCTCCCAGGGCAGTCGCACCGGCTATCTGGTGGAAATGGGACCGACCCGGCAGATTTTTGAGGATCCCCAGGAGAAATTGACCGGGGAATACGTCCGGGGCGAATTCAGTTGATGCCGAAAGGAAGGATGATGGCTACTCGATTCTTACTGGCGGCAATCGCCACCTTCGGGTTCGTCGGTCTGATTCCCGCCGTTCAGGCCCAGACCGCAGCGCCCACGATCCCCGTCGCCAGCGGCCCCGTCGCTTTGCGCGGCGCCGGAGCGACTTTCCCCGCCCCGCTCTACCAGAAATGGATTGCTGTTTACACCAAAGCGAACCCCACCCTCGCCATTGAGTATCAGGCGGTCGGCAGCGGCGAAGGCGTCAAGCGGTTTCTGGAGAACTCGGTTGATTTTGGCGCCAGCGATGCGGCGCTCAGCGATGAGCAAATCGCCAAGGCGCCGGGGGGCGCCACCCTGGTTCCGGCTACGGCCGGCGCCATCGTTCTCGCCTATAACCTGCCGGATGTGAAGGGAACGCTCAAGCTGAGCCGGGAGGTTTACGCCGACATTTTCCTTGGCAGGATCCGCAACTGGAACGATCCGAAAATCCAGACGCTCAACCCGGATCTCAAACTGCCGAACCAGACCATTACCCTGGTCGCCCGTCAGGACAGTAGCGGCACCACCTACGCGATGACCAACCACCTGAGCGCGATCAGCGCGGCATGGCGCAATCAAGGTCCGGGCGTGGGTAAGGTGATTGACTGGCCGGGCATTTCCATGGTCGCTCCGGGCAACGAAGGCGTCGCCGGCCGCATCAAGCGGAGCTGGGGATCGATCGGCTATGTAGAATATGGCTTCGCCAAGCGACTCGGATTACCGATGGCCCACTTGGAAAACAAAGCGGGGGTTTTCGTAGAACCCAACCTGAACAGCGGTCAGGCGGCGCTGGCCGCCAATGTTAGCCAGATACCGGGCAACCTGCGGGTTTTTCTGCCTGATCCCGATGGCGAAAACTCGTATCCGATCGTTACTTTCACCTGGCTGCTGTTGTATGACCGTTATCCAAATCCGCAGCAAAGCACGGCGCTCAAGGGATTCGTGAACTGGGCGCTGATCGAAGGCCAAAGTTACAGCATCGACATGGGCTATATCCCATTGCCTGCCGATGTCGTTGCCCTCGCCCGCGCGGCGGTGAATCGTGTGCAGTAACCCCCATGGGGCTGCTGAATCTCCCGGCGATTGAGGCCTCCCTGCGCAGAGTTCAACAGGGTTTTGAGTCCATCAACCAGCAACTGACCGGGCAGCGGGATCCGATGAGCGATGAAGTCGTCGAAAATCTGCTGGCCGGTTATGCCTATATCGATATCCTGATTGAGTGGGATATCGATATTTTTGCCAAAGGCAAGCATAAGTACCTGCTTGAACTGAATAATATCGTCCTGTGCGGCCCCGATCAGGAACTGCGCGCCGAATTCGCCCAGCATATCAAAGCCACTTACGACCGCTTTTACGAAGAGCCTGGGGGTGGAATTGAGGATATGGTCGAGTGGCGCGCCAACTATCTGAGCGAGTCGGTTTGGAAGCTGGCTGCTGGCCTCTATGTGCGGGCGCTCAGCAAGCCGCAACTGTTTATCGAAGGCAATCATCGCACCGGCGCGTTGCTCGCAAGCTACGTTCTGCTGAAGGCAGGCAAGCCGCCCTTCGTTCTCACCGTGGAAAATGCGGTGGCCTATTTCGATCCTTCGACCGTGATCCGCAATATCGACAAGCTGGGGCCAATGGCGCTGTTCCGGCTACCGGGCATTAAAAGGCGCTTTGCCCGATTCCTGGAGGACCAGGCCAACCCTGACTATCTGACCGCCCCGGACCCGCACGCTATTTCGGGACCACCGCGATCCATTAATGTCTCCCCACAGGCTCCATTTTTCCAACCCGACCCCGGACCATAACAACGCTGTGCGCCATTTGCAGCGCCGTTCATCAAGGAAAATCCGCATGTCCGCCAAGACCCATGAATCCGCAACCCACATTAACCTGACGCGGGGCAAACCCAAACGGGGCAAGGTCCGGCCGGTTCCAGCCGCAACCTTGGCTGATCAAGCGCTGGCCCCCCGCGAAGGTCTGCTGGCTCATGCCTGGATCGACCGGGATTTGAGCTGGCTTGAATTCAACCGGCGGGTACTGCATGAGGCCCTGGATGAACGTACCCCTCTGCTGGAGCGACTGAAGTTCCTGGCGATTTTCACCTCGAACCTCGATGAGTTCTACATGAAGCGCGTCGGGTTATTGCGTGGCATGGCGCAGGTCGAGAGCGGGGCTGGCCTGGCGGCGCGCAGCGGTGACGCTCGCGACCGGCTCACGCAAGTCCGCAAGACGGTTCTGGGCCAACTGGAGGAGCAGGCGCGTTGCTACCAGAACCTGATCCCGATCCTGGCCGGTCATGGGATCATCCTCGCCGGCTGGAGTGAGCTGACTGTGGCGCAACGGGAGGAAGCATCGAACTTTTTCGACCGCAACGTCTCCCCGGCGCTGACCCCGCTCGGTCTGGATCCCGCCCATCCGTTTCCGTTCGTATCGAATCTGTCGACCAACTGGGGTTTCATTCTCCGCAACCCCGATACTGAAGAGTACGTCCCGGTCCGGGTAAAAATTCCGACCTTGCTGCCGTCCTGGATTGCGCTCAAGGCCGATATGGCGTCTGGCGAGCGCCGGTTCCTGCACCTGGATGATTTGATCCGGCACAGCGCCGACAAACTGTTTCCCGGCATGGAATTGATCGACGCCACGATGTTTCGCATTCTGCGCAACGCCGAGATCGAACTGGACGAGGAAGAAGAAAGTCTGCGGGAGGCCGTGACGGAAGCGTTGCAGCAACGGCGTTTCCAGTCGGTGGTGCGCATGGATCTGGCGCCGGACGCCAACCCTGCGCTCCGCCAGGGGCTGATGGAACACTTTGAACTGAGCGATGACGATGTCTACGAACTATCCGGCCTGCTCGATTGCACCGGCTTGTTCCAAATCGCCGGTCTCGACGTGCCAGCCTTGCGCGATCCGCACTGGTCGCCGCTGCCCCCACCCCGCCTGCCCAGTGAAGAAGTGGACATTTTCGCGGCCATCCAGGCCGGCGACATTCTGCTTCATCATCCTTATGAGAGCTTCGACATGAGCGTCGAGGACTTCATCAGCGATGCCGCCATCGATCCGCAAACGGTGGCGATCAAGATGACGGTGTATCGGGTCGGCGATGATACGCCGTTCGTGCGCTCGCTGATCCGCGCGGCTGAAGCCGGCAAACAGGTGGCCTGCGTGATCGAATTGAAGGCGCGGTTCGACGAGGCGCGCAATCTGCTGTGGGCGCAGGAACTGCAACAGGTCGGCGCACATGTGACCTATGGGGTGATGGGGCTGAAAACCCACACCAAGGTGGCGCTGGTGGTGCGCAAGGAAGGGCGCGACCTGCGCTGTTACGCTCACATCGGCACCGGCAACTATCATGTCAAGACCGCGCGGCTCTACACCGACGTCGGCCTGCTAACGTGCGATCCGATCCTCACCGCCGACGTGGTGAAGCTCTTTCATTACCTGACCGGCCGCTCGCGGGCGCCCCAATTCGAGAAGTTGCTGATCGCGCCCATCAACATGCGCCAGCGGTTTCTGGAGCGCATCGAACGGGAAGTTGAACATCATCGCGCCGGGCGACCCGCCCGCATCATCGCCAAGATGAACCAGGTTGAGGATTTGGAGATGGCGCGGGCGCTGGCGGCAGCCTCTCAGGCGGGCGTACCGGTTGATCTGATTGTGCGTGGGTTCTGCTGTCTGGTTCCTGGCGTGCCCGGCTGGACCGAAAATGTGCGGGTGCGCTCGATCATTGGCCGCTTTCTGGAACACTCGCGGATTTTCTATTTCGCCAATGGCCAGGACGATCCGCTGACCGGCGAGTTCTTCATTGGTTCGGCGGACTGGATGCACCGCAATCTTTCTGGCCGGGTCGAGGCGGCGACGCCGGTGGAAGATCGCCCGGCGCGTGAGCGGTTATGGGAGATTCTGGACATCTGTTTGCGGGATAATCGCCAGGCGTGGCTGATGCAGCCCGATGGCGCTTATGTGCAGAGCCAACCAGCGGAAGATGCCGTCAGCCCGGCGGCGATGGGCATTCATGCCTGGCTGATGGATCTGACCCGCCGCCGGGCGTCGGCGGTTTGATTAGAAACGAACTGCCGGCTGCCACCCCTCAGCCGGCCATCTTCAAACGCGGTCAACCTGGTGAATATGTGCGAATTTCCTTCGATATCGACGATACGCTGATTTGCGGGCCGTCCGTGCCTGCTGAGCAATATGTCCGCTGGTGGTCGCGCTGGCGGTACCCCGAACGGCTCCGGCACGGCACCCACGCACTGATGAAAGAGTTGACTCGCAGGGGATGTCGAATCTGGATTTACACCAGTTCAAATCGCCCCGCGCACTACCTGAAATCCTGGTTCAGGAGCATGGGGATTCCGGTTGAGGGGGTGATCAATCAGACCCTGCATGAACGGACGGTCGGACGACGCGGGCCGTCGAAATACCCGCCCGCCTTCCTGATTGATCTGCACATCGACGACTCGCCGGGGGTCGCGATGGAAGGAGCTGACCATCAGTTCGCGGTCCTGGTCGTTTCACCCGACGATCCGGCTTGGGTGGAGCGAGTTCTGAACGAAGTCGACGCACGGATCAGCTCGAACTCCGATTGGAGCGCAAGGCGGCTCGTTTCGAGCCAGTCATTCGATGTGAAGCGAATTTTGCGAAATTGCCTGGCCCGCATATCGCTATGGGGCTACCGAATCCCTGCCTACGCCGTTGGCCACACCCGATCCGATCCCGCCTAAGGAACCGTTGCGCCAGCACTCATTGGGCTAGTGTAAAGCCATTCACAGGAAATGGTTGCTTATTCAGCCCTGGATCGCTGGTCCAGAAGGTCTTGATAAAACGCCAGCAATGCCTGAGCTGGCCCCTGCGCCGTCCACTGTCCGGCATAAACTCGGCCTTCTTCGCCCAATCGCCGCCGTAATTCCGCATCGTCCAGCAACCGGCGAACCTGGGCGGCGAAATGCAGGATGTCCTCCTCGGCGATTAGCGCACCCTGTCCCGCCGCCAGGATATCGCGGGTGCCCATGATGGCGGTAGAGACCACCGGCACTCCGAGACTCATCGCCTCCAACAGCACCAGTCCTTGCGTCTCGGTCCGCGAGGCGAAGACGAAGACATCGCCGGCCTGATAGCAACTGCTTAAATCGGCGCCGCGCGCCAAGTAACCGACGAAGCGCAGATTGTTTTCCAACCCCAGCGCGCTTCCCTGACGGCGCAGCCGGTTTTTCGCAGGCCCCTCGCCGGCGACGATCAACATGACCTCGGGATGGGTCGTCCGCTTCAGTATATGAACCACGCGCAGTAGAAACTCGATGTTTTTCTCGAACGCCACCCGGCCCACATACACCAGCGCCGGTTGATCGCGGTCGATACCGTGCTGGGCGCGAAACGCGACGCCATCCCCTTCCTGGAAGTTATCCTCTGGCATCCCGGTCGGAATCACTCGCATCTTCGTCCGCACTCCATATCGAACTAATACCTCGAGCATCGCTTGCGAAGGCACCACCAGTCCATCCAGGTGGTTGCATTGTCGGCGCGACAACCATCTAGCCACCGCCCGCCAGACGCCCTTTGGCAGGATTGGCAGGTAATGAAACAGGTATTCCTCGAAAAAAGTGTGATAGGTCTCAACACAAGGTATTCCCAACCGTCGGGCCAGCCGCAGGCCCGCGTAGTGAGCGACAAAAGGCGTCTGAACGTGAACCAGATCGAAATTGGAATGTTGAAAACTTTCCAATCGGCGGGCCAGCAACCGAGGCCGCATCATCCGATCCTCGGGATCGAACAAGACCCGGCGGGAAATAATCCGGTCGATATCCCGTTCATCGGCTGTCGGCCGGCCATACTCTGGCGCCACCACCCAAATTTCGTGCCCCAATTCCCGCAATTCGCGCCGAAAGGTTTGAATTGAAGTGGAAACGCCGTTCACGCGCGGGAAATAGACATCCGTTAGCATTAGGATTTTCATGGGTTCTAGTTTCCGAGAGCAGATTATTTCCCGGCGCTTGGGTTACTCAGCGCGTGTTACTCAGCGCGTGTTACTCAGCGCGTGTTACTCAGCGCGTGTTACTCAGCGTGTGATGGCTCCAAGCTTGTTTCGGATTATCGGTGCCGGTTTATGTGTGATATGCCATTTAAACTCAAAGAGGAATCTCGCACTGGCGAAATTTCCCTTTGTCGTCATCTTGAATGAGTTCTCCGCAACAAGAATGTCATAAAAATATCCGATTATTTTGCTTGGTACTCGAGAGGCCCGCAATCAATGGCTGCATACTTGGGGTTATTTGCGGGAATAAAGCGGGTTTCTGAAATTCGCGGTGCGGGTTTTAGCCTGGCTTTTTTCAGCTGAGGGAATCAGGCGAAAGTCCGAGACAGTAACAACTCCATCACGATCAAAATTTCCCATGCTGACCGAAATTCTGCTAATCCCCACGGTCGCCGGTGCATTGGCCTTTACCGGCCTCAAGCTGCACAAGCAACATCAATATCATCAGTTGCAGACCCGCCAGCGCGATCTCATCGTTGCCACGGGGAACCGACTGAACCTGCCCACCGGCCTGCCCGAACCGTTGCCGGACTTTCAGCAGCGGATCGCGGTTCTCCCCAAGCCGCTGCCGGAATCTACCTTTGCGATGGTGCAAACCTGCGCGCTGCGCTTCGGGCAGACCGAACGCAGCTATTTCCCGGCGCATAAACAGGGGGGAACCATCGCCTATGAGAATTTATATGAGACCGCCCCGGAAATCGTCGCTCTTTACCAGTCGGACTACCTGCGCCGGCTATGTTCAGCGGTGATCGGCGAACCGGTGCTGCCGACGCCGATCAATGATCAGAGTTCCTGCTCGCTGCTGTTTTATGCCCGGCCACGCGATCACATTGGCTGGCACTACGACTACAACTTCTACCAGGGTCGCCATTTCACGGTACTGTTGCCGCTGGTCAATCACCATCTGCAGGAGGATCGACTGTCCTCGGCGCAATTGGCGATCCGCCAGAACGATCAGGAGGTGACGATACCGACTCCGCCCAATACGCTGATTGTGTTTGAAGGCGCACGGGTGTTTCACAAGGTCACCCGGTTACAGGAAAACGAATTGCGGATCATGCTCAGCATGACCTTCTGCACCCGGCCACAATCCTCATTGCTCAAAGGCGCGCTGCGCCGCTTCAAGGACGTCGCCTATTTTGGCGTTCGGGCATTATGGACTTAGGCATCCTTGATGACGTTGCCTGGATATCTCTGGATATCTCTGGATATCTATTGAGCTGAGAGAACAGAGTGTTGAGGAGTGCTATGCCCAACGACCGTCACTGTGCCGGGAACTGCTGATGCGGCACAACTAATAAGCCTCCTCACCCTGCCGCCCAGCCCGGAACCGGCGCAGTCTCCGGCAAGCCGCGCGGCTCCCGCGCCATCACCACCGCCTGCTGCTCAGTCCAGTGCAGGATTTCCAACGTCCCGTCCTGGCGTTCTGCCAGCGCCGTGCAGCTTTCCACCCAGTCGCCGTCGTTGCAGTACAACACCCCGTGAAGCTCGCGCAAGGCGGCATGATGAATATGGCCGCAGATCACCCCGTCCAACCCGCGCCGCATCGCTTCATGAGCCGCCGCTGCTTCAAACCGGGCGATATAAGCGGTCGCCCGGCCAATCCGCTGCTTGAGGAAGCTGGCCAGCGACCAGTAGGGATAATTCAGTCGCCGTCGCCAGCGGTTGTACCAGCGGTTGAGGAACAGCAGCAGATCGTAGGCCCAGTCGCCCAGCCCGTTCAGCAACGGCCCGCCACAGCGCACCGCGCTATCGCATTCATCGCCGTGCGTGACCAGAAAGCGCCGGCCATCGGCGGTGACGTGAATGATCTCCGGGACAATCTCAATCTCGCCGATCCGCAGGCCGAGATAATCCCGCGCCACTTCATCATGATTGCCCGGCACATAGATCACCCGCGTTCCGGCCCGCACCTTGGCCAGAATGGCTTTCAGCACCTCGCCGTGCGTCGCTGACCAGCGTCCGCCTTTTTGCAGGCTCCAGAAGTCGATCAGATCGCCGATCAGATACAGCCGCTCGCACTCGCTCTGGCGTAGAAAGTCAAGCAGAAACTCGGCCTTGCATTCCTTGAAGCCGAGATGCACATCGGAAATCCACAGGGAACGGCAATGCAGGGACGCCATGATTTCACCCGCCCGGTTTTTGCCCAATGAACTGGAAGTAGCGCCAGCCGCCGCCATAGGCGTTGTGCAAGCTCTGGGTCACTGGCGGGCACAGCGCGGTCAGGCGCGGCAGCAGATGACCGTCCATCCGCACATGGTTGACGCCCATCCAGCGCCGGAATCCGGCAAACCGGCTGTCGTGAAAATCGACCACCGCCAGCCGTCCGCCCGGTTGCAAATCGCGCCGCGCTGCTTCCAGCGCCTGCTCCCAGCCGGGATTGATCATCGACAGGCAGTAGGAAAATACGATCAGATCAAAGCCCGGCTCCCGGTTCAGCGCCTGGTCATAGCGCCATTGGATCAGCTTGATCCGCTGACCCCACGCCGGGTGGGTCGCCAGCTTGCGCCGGGCTTGCGCCAGCATGTCCGCCGACAAATCCAGCCCGGTGATGGCGGCATCGGGAAACTGACGGTGGAGATAGAGCAAATTGCTGCCGGTGCCGCAGCCGATTTCCAGAATCCGGCGCGGCTGCGAATCAGCAGCGATTGCACGGATCAGCGCCGTCCGCCCAAACAGAAAACTCCAGCGGGTGGCGTCATACAGCCGGGCGTGCCAGCGGTAGTAACGGGTCAGCGTCGCAGTATCCGCCGTGACGGCGCCCCAGACCTGTTCAGAAAGACTCATACCACCTCCGCAAAATGCAGACTGCCGTAAGTGCCGACCCGATCCTGAAGGTGCAGCGGCTCGGTCAGCGCCGGAAAGAAGCGCAACGCCTCGCGGGTCCAGTCCGGCAGGAAGTTGACATCGTCGCTCGCCGAGCGCAGCAGAATCCGGCTGCCCGGACGGCTGTTGGCCAGAATCAGCCGCCATTCTTCGTCCAAAGCCTGTGGCTGGTGCCAGGCCAGCCAGTCCTGATGATCGAGCAGGATAAAATGGCTGTACTGGCCGGGATGGGCGCGGAGAAAATCGCTGACGGTGGCGTCATGGCTATGCACCCGGTCGAGATGGCTCTGCAAGCGGGTGAAGTTTTCTTCGCGCAGATAATTGGGGCAGCATCGTTCGGTGTAGGAACCGGTCAGATAAGCCCGCCAGAAGTAGTTGTCATGAATCAGCACCTCGGTCAGGACATGGCGCAGCTTGTCGCTCACATAGCCGATGATGCCGCCGGGATACTGTTGCTGAATCAGCCGGATTTGCGGGCGCGGCACCCCGAGCATGGCCAGCGCGGTCGGTTGCCGCAGCAGCCACACGCTGAACCGTCCCCACAGCGCCGGTTCGATCTTCTGGTATAGCGCCCGCTGCTCATCGAGGGTCTGGGCGTCGAGCAGATCAAACAGATAGCCGCGCAGCTTGCGTCCCGATCTGAGCAGTTGCCGGCTGACCAGCCAGGCCACCATGCCGCAGGTGCCGTGGTAATAGAACGAGTGCTTGCGGTTGTCGGCGTCGAAATAGGCGATTTTCTTGTCCCAGAACGCCGCCGCGTAGTGGGGCAACTGCGGGCGCAGCGCGGTGTACAACTCCCGGAAGCGCGGATGCGATCCCTGCCGAAACATTTGCTCCAGATCGCCGAAATCACCCCGGGCGATCAGCGCCAGCTTGAGCTGCAGCAAGGCGTTCTGCCGGGGATTGACATCGACCGCGTGAACTTCCGCTGGCGCATCCAGCAGATAGTCCAGCGCGTTGCAGCCGGCGCTGGTGAGCACCACCACCTTGCTGTGCTGATCCAGACCCAGCAGTTGCCGGTCGATGCGCGGGTCTTCCCAGCACATGTTGTAGATCAGATAACGCTGGTGAATCGTCTTGAACAACAGATCGTGGGCGTGATTGCCGAGTTTGGCGCTGAGTTGCTTAACCATCCGCTTTGAGCCAAGGTTGCCGAACACTGGCCGGGGAGTGTGAAAGCGGGTGATAACAGAATGATGGCGTTGCTATGACTGTTTGATGGTGGGAACCCGTTGCGGAGTCGGAAACGGCGTAACCGCTTGGTTCATTCATGATTCAGCGTCAGGTTTTGAGGGAAGCGGTTGAACCAGGGGGCGCTGGAAAAAAGCGATTCTTGACCAAGCCCGCAGCCTGGTTGAAGGCAAACGGGGTCCCCAACCCGTAGCGGAAGTGGGCGACGCGGATCATCTGTATGCGGATCATCTGGATAGCGAGATCGGGCGACTGAAAATCGAACTGGGCTGGTTAAAAAAAGTCCGGCTTGAGCCTGCCGCGATGAGACGGGCTTGGATCACGCATCTGGATGCGCTAGTGGATTACCGGAAATCCCAAACGCCTAACCCGCTCTACCCCTTTCGGGTCAGACGCTAAACGATCAGCGCCGGTTGCCGACGCAATAATGACCTTCGGTGTGATAGCCGGTGGGACAAACGCCATCCTTGGGAATCTCCTGACCGGATTGGGCATTCGCCACAACGGATAGAAACAGGACTGGCGCAACACAGAACCACCGGAAATGGAAGCGAATCCTCATGGCAATATTCTCCCGATCACTCAGGCAGCCGCGCCCAGCGCCAGCGCCCGATGACAGCGAGCTGCTGCTTCAGCGGCGACGGCTCCAGCGCCATAATCAGGACTGAATTCCGGCCAGCCGGCGGCATGGCGGTGGATCAGGGCAGTCAGCGCGGCAATATGATCCGGCGCAGCGTTCAACGCCGGAATATAGCGGTAATGCTCGCCGCCGCTATCCAGAAAGGTCTGGCGATTTTCCATCGCAATCTCCTCCAGGGTTTCCAGACAATCGGCGGCGAATCCGGGACAGACCACTGCCACCCGCTTGACCCCGGTTCGCGCCCATTCGGTCAGCAACGAGTTCGCATAAGGTTGCAGCCATTCAGCCCGGCCAAATCGGGACTGGAACGCGACCGCCCAAGTGTCGGGCGCAAGTCCCAGCCGTTCCGCAACCAACCGGGCGGTTTGATGACACTGGCAATAATAGGGATCACCGGCCAGCAAATTCCGTTTGGGCAGGCCGTGGAATGAGAACAGCAACCGTTCGTCCGGCGTTTCAAGATTCGCGGCGCGGAGGCTGGTGTCCAGGGCATCCAGATAGCCGGGATCGTCGTGATAATGGCTGATAAATCGCACTTCCGGCAGCCAGCGCCAGGTTCGCAGTTCGGCGGCGACGGCGTCGAAAGTAGATGCAACGGTGGTAGCGGAGTATTGCGGATACAGCGGCAAGATCAGCAACCGGCGCACGCTGGCAGCCCGCAATTCAGCCAGCCCTGCGGCGATGGACGGGTTGCCGTAGCGCATTCCCACCGCAACCCGCACCGGTCTTGGGCATGAATCGGCCAGCATTGCGCTGATCGCCGCCGCCTGCTGGCGGGTGATCGCCAGCAACGGCGAACCTTCCGGGGTCCAGATGGTTTGATACTTGCGGGCTGAGCGGGCCGGGCGGATGCGCAGAATGACGCCATGCAAAATCAGCCACCACAGCAGGCGAGGCAGTTCCACTACCCGTGAATCCCATAAAAATTCAGCCAGATAGCGGCGCACCGCAGCCGGAGTCGGCGCATCGGGCGTACCCAGATTGGTCAGCAGGACGCCGACGCAGCCGGGCTGATCATGGCTGAAGCGCGAACCTGGGGTTATTGTCGCCATCGTCAGGGGGCCTCAGCGCTGCCGCGCCATGATCAAAGTGCGGGATTTTGGTGGGCGGCAGCACCGTTTGCAACAAGGCATCCTTTGTTTTATAACCGCGATTGCGCACATTATCTCAAATAAGCTATTGATTTTTAAATTTATCAGGGGAAACTTCATTTCAGGAAATGGCCTAAACCTGTCCCCAGCGCCTCGCTGGTATGCGCCAGCAGCCGCGCCAGCCACGGTTTTTTGGTGGTATAGGCGATTTCGTACAGATCGGCTCCGGCGCTGGCATCCAGCAACACATCATCGCTAGTGCGCAATTCATCCACTAATCGACATTCCAGCGCCTGACTCCCATACCAGTGTTCGCCGGTCGCCACCCGCTCCAAATCAACCTGTGGCCGGTGGGTCTTCACGAAGTCCTTGAACAGGGTGTGCGCTTCCTCGATTTCTTCCTGAAATTTGCGCCGGCCCTGATCGGTGTTTTCGCCGAGAATGGTGACGGTGCGCTTGAATTCGCCCGCCATGAACTGCTCATAGTCAATATCGTGTTTCTTAAGCAGCCGGTTGAAATTGGGCAACTGCGCGATCACGCCAATCGAGCCGAGGATAGCGAAGGGCGCGGCAATAATCCGGTCAGCGACACACGCCATCATATAGCCGCCGCTGGCCGCGACTTTATCCACCGCCACGGTCAGTTTCACCCGCCGGTCACGAATCCGCAGCAATTGCGCCGCTGCGAGTCCATAGGCGTGAACCAGCCCGCCAGCGCTTTCCAGGCGCACCATGACCTCATCTTCCGGCTGGACAACATTCAGCACTGCGGTGATTTCTTCGCGCAATGACGCGACCGCGACCGCCCGGATGTCACCATTAAAGTTCAGGACGAATATCCGGCGGCGCTCGGTTTTTTCCCGTTCCTTCTCCTTCGCTTTCTGCTCCTTGTTAAACCGCTTGAGCGCCTTTTTCGACAAGGTGGCTTCCTTGATCATGGCCGTTATCTGGCGGTAATCCTCATTCAGATGGCGGATATCCAGCCGCCCCCGACTGCCGCCTTCCTCGCCGCCGCGCCCGATCATGGCGACCAGCCCACCGGCCACAACCAGGATCGCCGCGACAAAGGTGGCGGCCTTGGCCAGAAACATCCCGTATTCGTTCATGAATTCCATTGCTTCATTCTCCAGTCAATCAAGAAAAGTAGCCGTGTAGGGTAGGCACGGCCTGCCTTCATCGCCGATCCGCCGTGCATCAAATGGTGGGTCGTGCCCACCCTACAGGGTTGAAACCGATTCAAACTCGCGGCGCAGCCACCCGCCGCAACAGATCATCCAGCACTTCATCGACCTGCGCTCCTTCCATTTCATACTCCGCCGCCAAAGTCAGCCGATGCCGCAAAGCCGGTTTGACGATCGCCTTCAGGTCATCGGGAGTCACGAAATCCCGCTGATTCAGCAAAGCCTGGGCGCGGGCGGCGCGCACCAGCGCCAGACTGCCGCGCGGCCCGGCCCCAATCGCGAAACCGGGCGTGGTCCGGGTCGCTGCGGTCAGTCGCACCGCATAGTCCAGCACTGCATCATCCAGCCGCAACCGGGCGGCGATCCGCTGCAAGCCCAGCACCGCATCGCCATCAGCGGCTGCCGGCACTTGCGAGACATCCAGCTTGTCGCCGACCTGCCCACCGGTGATCGCGCGCACCAGCGCGGCTTCTTCCGCCGGGGTGGGATAGTCCATCTGGATTTTCAGCAAAAACCGGTCGAGTTGCGCTTCCGGCAGCGGGTAAGTGCCTTCGTGTTCAATCGGATTCTGAGTCGCCAGGGTCATGAACGGCGGCGGCAACGGGAAAGACTGGCCCTCAATCGTGACCTGACCTTCCTGCATCACCTCCAGCAGCGCCGCCTGAGTTTTAGCCGGAGCGCGGTTGATTTCATCCGCCAGCAGGAAATTGCAAAACACTGGTCCCCGGCGGATTTCAAACCGCTCCTCGCGCAGGTTATAGAGCGCATGACCGGTGACGTCGCTCGGCATCAGATCGGCAGTGAACTGAATCCGGGCGAACCGGGCGGCAATAGCGGTGGACAAGGCCCGCGCCAGCAGGGTTTTCCCCAGTCCCGGCACCCCTTCGATCAAGACATGGCCGGCGGCGCACAGCGCGATCAGCACTTGATCGACTACCGCACGCTGACCGATCAGCGCCTGACCGATGGCTTCGCGCAGGGTGTGCAGCAAGTCCCATGCGCCTTGCAGTTCTAGCTCAGTCGGTGGCGTCCGGTCGGGAGGTGTCGTGGTTTCATTCATGGGGGCGGATATCGAGACGTTGCAGGGTTTGGAGAAGATTGACCAGTTCACGTTCGGTCAGCGGCTGATCGGAAGCGTCCATGAGCGCAGGATCGGGCGGCCCACCCGCCCGGCGACGTTGGGCATACTGGCGGGCGGCGTGCAATAACATCGGCCCCGCGCCATGTCGCCAGAGGAATCGGGAACTGACTTGCAGGTGATCGACCAGCCGGCGCGGTTCGCTGGCGCGGGGAACCAGCACCGGCCCCAGCCGCCGGCTGTAATGCCACAGCGCCGCCAGCAGGGTCAAGATCAATCCTGACAGCGGCATCCAGGCGTGTTGCCACAACAGTTGCGCCAGCGACGGCGTCAACAGCCGGTATTGCAACCAGATCGCGCCGCCCGGATGCTGCTCCAGCAGCGCCCACAGGAACTCGGCGTGATCGTGATCGGCCAGCCGGCGGTTATCGAACAGACTCAGATCGGTCAGCAGCGTAATCCGGCCCTGGCCCCAGCGCAGCGGCAGCCACGGCGCATCATTCAGAAGCAGCGCCGATTGAAAGCGCACCTGGAGCGGCGGCGTGGCCTGATTCAGCAATACCGGAACAGGTTCGCTGGTGGTCGATTCCACGCGATGACTGCGGACTTGCAGTGCGTTAAGCAAATGATCCAGACCCTGGCCGGGCTGGTGTTCATGCTGAACCCCGATCAGCGCATGCCCGCCTTGTTGCACCCAGTCCAATAACCGTTGACTGGCGGCGGCGCTGAGGGCGTAAGTCGGGATCGCGATCAACACGGTGTCGGCGGGATTCGGCGGATCGGGCAGATCATCGAGCCGGCGGACGCTGTGAACGGTGCGGCCCAGCCGGGTCAACAACCGGTCGGCGGTGTAAAACGGATTGCGCCGGGCAGCCTCGCCAGCGCCGGTGTACATCTCTTCGCTGCGCTGCACCAGATTTTGACTCAGCCACAGCGCCAGCGTACCCACCAGAATCAGCGCCAACAGCGTCAACGGCAGCAACCAAAGCCAGCGGCGGGTCATGCCGGCAACTCGTGACTGGCGGCGAAATAGCGGGGCCATTGTTGGCACAGCGCCTGCGCGATTGCCGCATCCGGCGCACGATGGGCATAGGCAGCGGCTTGCCAACTGCGGGTCAGGCGGCGGAAAAAGTCGAGCAGTTCCGGATCGGCCAGATGGGTTGTTGCCAGCCGCAGGCATTCATCCTCAGTGGCGCTGACCGGGGCCGGCAACCGGTAATGGGTCGCCAGCCCGGCCAGACTGCCCCGATACAGCATTAGCAACGCCTCTCGGGATTGGCCGGCATTCCACAACCGCCAGGCTTGATCGGCCAGATCGGCGGCCGGCGGCGAGAGCGGTTCATCACGACCCTGGACCGGCAATGAGGACAACCGGACCGGACGCTGGCGAAGGCGGGCCAGGGTCCGAGGCGCTTTCCGTATGGCCCACCAGCCCGCGACCGCAATGAACAGACCAAAGGCGAACCACAGCAGGGTTTCCACCACGACCGCGAACCAGTGGGCGAATCCGTCAGAACGCGGTTCCGGTTCCGACGGCGGTTCCGGCGTTTGATCTTCCCGCCAGCGCCAGCGTTCCTGGGTTTCGCAGACCTGCAATTCCGGTTCCCGCAAGGTTTCCGCCAGCGCCTGTTGTACCGGACTAGCGGATTGGGCCAGTTCCGCTTCCCGAGTGCGCCGCTGCTCGCAAAGGGCTGAATCCGCATTATTGGCCCAGCCAATCCCCGGCATGGTGAGCAGACTCAGCGCCACCGCCAGCATCGCCAGTCCCGCCGCCACTTGTCCGACCCTGGTCAGCCGCGCCGCCAGTCGCCGGAAGCCGAGTTCCAGATCCCACGCCTCCAGTTCAGTGCGCCGGTTCAGGTACAGGGCAAAACCGGCGGCGACATAGCCCGGTTCCACCAGACTCATCCCGAACAGGCCCACCACGTTCAGCCACAATTGCCCCCACTCGCTGCTGTCATCGACCAGATCGCTGAAATGCAGGGCCACGAAGTCGGGGATCAGGAACCAGATCAGCATCACCAGAGCGAAATCCAGCGCCAGTTCCAGATTGGCGCAAACGACGGTCAACCAGACCGCCGGTCCCCGGCCCGGCTGACCCAGATCGCGCAGCCGTTGCCGACGGGTCTTGCCGGTTAACCCCTCGAGCTGCGTAACTGGCAGGGTGAACGAACGGGCCATATCAAAGCGCCGCCAGGTCAGCGCGGCCAATGCCTGTCGGAACAGCAGGCCGGGCAAGGCCCGCTCGAACTGACGATGATGCGGCGGATCGCCAAACAGGGCATGACTGAGGACATACAGCGGCGCTCGATCCAGCAAGGGCTTGAGCCACCACAGCAACCACGGGACCAGCCACCAGCGGTCCCAGCACAGCAGATGCAGCAGCAGGAACAGCGGCAAGGTTACGGTAAACCACGCGCCATAAACCGGCCCGATCCAGCGGCGCACCATCGCCACCCCCAGATCGGTCGCCTCCCACGGGTTACGCGGGCGCAATTCGGCAGCGGCGGCTTCAAGCTGCATGGCGACCGGCCCGGCTCAGGTAGAGGATCACCAGCAACCAGCCGGTTGCGCCAACCGCATATTTCACCTCGGACGGGATGGCGTGGTTGGACGACCAGAACGCTTCGATGAACGCCGCCAGGGTCAGCAGCGCCACCACGCCAATAATCAGCCGCACTCCACCCGTCGCCGCCCGACGCAAGGCTTCGCCCCGACGCAATCGGCCCGGCGCGACCACCGCCCAGCCCAGTTTCAGTCCGGCTACTCCGGCCAGCACGACCCCGGTCAGTTCAAATGCGCCATGACCGGCGATGAAGGTGTAGAAGGTCTCGGTCAGACCCCGGGCGGTCAGGTAGCCGGACACCGCGCCGATAAACAGCCCGTTGAACAGCAACATGAACGCCGCCCCGATCCCCAGCAACATCCCGCCGGCGAAGGTGCGAAAACCGAGGCCGATGTTGTTGTAGATGTAGTAGCCGAACATCGCCAGATCGCTGGACGCAGCCCGGTCGACGGTGGGGCGTTCCAGCGCATACATCGCCTCCAGATCGGCGACGGCTTCCGGCTCCAGCAGGCTATAAATCAGCTCCGGAGCCTGATAAACCGCCAGTCCCATGCCCAGCAACGGCAGGTAAAACAGCGCCGTACACAGCCAGAACAACCCAGCATCGGCCCGAACCCGCTGCGGAAAGTCGCGGGTCAGAAAATCGAGTACCGCCTGCCAGCGTCCCTGGGGACCGCGATAGAGTTGCTGATAGGCGCGTAACGCCAACTGATTCAGCCGGGTCAGCAACGCGCTGCCATAGCGGCGGCTGCGGGCAATCGCCAGGTGCTGACACAGTTGCCGGTAGGCGGCAGGCAGTTCCAGCACCGGCAATGGCGCGGATTTGGGCGCGTTTTTCGGAACCGGCCGCCGCTCCAGCCGATCCAGTTGGGCGGCGAAGGCTTGCCAGTCTGCGCCATGATGGGTTTCAAACTGGCGTTGTTTCACGATTGCGCTCCGGTCAGCCAGCGGGCGTAGGCGCGGATCCGCTCGACGCCGGCGATCCCCGATTGCCGGGTCAAACCGGTTAGCAAGCCGGCCAGTTCCGCCTGCCGGTCGGGATTGAGGGTCGCGCCCCGGTCGGCGAAATCGATCATCAACTGCTGTTCGGCCAGACTCAGCGGCGGCGGCGGCAAGGCCAGACCAGGCGGGAAGCTGGGCGCAAGCACCGGTGAGTCGCGGTAAATCACGACTGTGCCGGCAGCCAGATCGCCGAGGCGCTGAAAATCGCGGTTGCTGAACATGGCGATCACCCCGAACCCATACAGCACCGGCAGGAAATCAACCGCGCACAACAGGTTGCGAATCAGCGCCGCCGGCCAGGCCACCGGCGTACCGTTGGCGTGAACCACGATCAGGCCCAGCGCCTTTTTGCCGGGAGTTGCGCCGCTGGCGTAGACCTCGAACAGCGCCGGATAGAGCCACTCGGTCAGGAACAACGCGATCAGCCAGAGTCCAAACCCGCCCCGGCTCAGGATCGTCAGCGCCAGCAACAACATCAGCAACGCCGTATATTTGATCAGCAGATCGATGCTCCAGGCCAGCGCTCGCGCCACCGGCCCGGCTACCCGCAGACTCAGGGTAATGCCTTCGGGGGTTTCCAGATGGCGAACGGTATCCAGCAAGGCCGGTTCAAGGTTGATCATGGGCAACGATGGGCGGTAGCGACTGATGCTCAAAAAGCATGGCACGGATCAAAAAGCATGGCACGGATCAGAGGCTGAAGAAAGGCGGTTTCTCCCTATGTATACTCTATCTCGTCA
This sequence comes from Gammaproteobacteria bacterium, assembly GCA_020846135.1. Classification (GTDB taxonomy): domain Bacteria; phylum Pseudomonadota; class Gammaproteobacteria; order Competibacterales; family Competibacteraceae; genus RXIV01. The sequence continues at coordinate 19,369 of JADLEK010000019.1, read as the reverse complement.
ACCAGCCCACCTCGTGCGAACCGGATTGGCTTTGCTGACCTCATAATGAAATCAAACCCGGAGATAACGAAATGACGATGAACGTATTTGGCTATGCCGCACAGTCAGCAACGGACGAACTGACTCCCTTCCGTTTCGATCGTCGGGAACCGCGCCCTGACGATGTTGTGATCGAAATTCTGTACTGCGGGGTCTGTCACTCCGATCTGCACATGGCGCATAACGATTGGGGCTGGAGCTTTTATCCCTTGGTTCCCGGCCATGAAATCATCGGGCGAGTCATGGCGGTGGGCGCCGATGTCACCCGCTTCAAGCCTGAGGATCATGTGGGGATCGGATGCATGGTGGATTCCTGCCAGCATTGCCCGCCTTGCGAACAGGGGCTGGAACAATATTGCGAAGCGGGAAGCACCCTGACCTATGGCTCCTATGATCGGCATGACCAGAAGCCGACCTACGGCGGGTATTCCGAGAAGATCGTCGCCTCCGAAAAGTTCGTGGTGAAGATTCCGGGCGGTCTGGACCTGGCCGGCGCCGCGCCGCTGCTGTGCGCCGGGATCACCACCTGGTCGCCGTTGCGCCACTGGAAGGTCGGTCCCGGAACCAGGGTGGCTGTGGTTGGCTTAGGGGGATTGGGCCACATGGGCCTCAAGCTGGCCAAAGCCCTGGGGGCTGAGGTGACGCTGTTCACCCGTTCGCCCGGCAAGGAGACTGACGCCCGCCGTCTGGGCGCTGACCGCGTCGTGCTGTCCACCGATGAGGCGCAGATGTCTGCGGTAAAGGGCCGCTTCGATCTGATCATCGACACGGTTCCCAATGTCCACGACATCAATCCTTATCTCCCGACGCTGGCGCTCAGTGGAACGCTGGTGCTGGTTGGATATTTGGGGGACTTGACTCCGATGCTGAGCAGCGTTCCGCTGATCCTGGGCCGCAAGTCCGTCGCGGGGTCGGTGATCGGTGGCATTGCCGAAACTCAGGAAATGCTGGATTTCTGTGGCCAGCACGGGATTACGTCGGACATCGAGATCATCCAGATCCAGGACATCAATGCGGCCTATCAGCGCATGGTGAAGAGTGACGTGAAGTACCGCTTCGTCATTGATGCGGCTTCCCTGAAGGCGCAAGGCGTTTAAGCGGATTTATGGAAAAGGTTATACCGAATCGGGCTGGTCTCCCCCTTTGAAAAAGGCCATACCGGGCGTCCGATCATCATTCCAGAAACCGGCCATGGAAGAACACGGAAATACACTGAAAAATAAAAAATTTCCGTGTTTTTCCATGTTTTTCCGTGGCTAATATCCTTAGGTTTGGTTGGAGTGAATATCAAAGAATCTTGGCCTGATTCAATGCACCAGTTGATTGAGGTCAAAAATCGGCAGCAGAATCGCCAGCACGATGATCAGCACCACCCCGCCCATCACCAGAATCAGCATCGGTTCGAAAATCCCCAGCAGGGCCGCGATCAGGGTTTCAGTTTCACGTTCCTGCTGGACCGCCGCTCGCTCCAGCATGTTTTCCAGCCGGCCGCTGGCTTCGCCGCTGGCGATCAGTTGCAAGGTCATCGGTGGGAAATAACCGCTATTGCTAATCGCCTTGAACAGGCTGGCCCCTTCCTTGACCCGCGCTGCGGCCTGCTCGACCGCCTCGCGCATCGGCAGATTGCTCATCACCTGCGCCGAAATCCGCAACGCCTCCAGCACCGGCACGCCGCTGGCCATCAGAATGCTGAAGGTGCGGGCGAACCGGGCCGTGTTGGCGCCCCGCACCAGCCGCGCCAGCAGCGGCAGTTTCAGCAGGGTTTGATGCACCCGCCGCCGGAACCCGATCCGGCGCAGCGCGTAGACCCAGGCCACCGCGCCGCCCGCCAGCGCTATTAACAACAGCCAGCCGTACTGGCGCAGAAAATCGCTGAGGGCAATCAGACCTCGGGTCAGCGGCGGCAACTGTTGATTGAGGCTGCTGAACACCTGCACCACCTGCGGCACCACATAGGTCAACAGGCCAGCGACAATCAGAATGGCGACGCCGGTCAGCAGCAATGGATAAAACAGCGCCAGCCCGACTTTCTGGCGCATTTGCTGGCGGGCTTCGGTGTAATCCGCCAGCCGTTCGAACACCACATCCAGATGACCGGACTGTTCGCCGGCGGCCACCGTCGCCCGGTACAGCTCGGGGAATACCTGCGGAAAATCGCCCAGCGCGGTCGCTAGGGTATGCCCTTCCAGCACCCGCGCCCGCACTGCCAGCAGCAAGCCGCTCAACCGGGTTTGTTCCGCCTGCCGGGCGACTGCGCCTACTGCTTCCTCCAGCGGCAACCCGGAAGCCACCAGGGTCGCCAGTTGTCGGGTGATCAGCGCCAGATCCGTCGCGCTGATCCGCAAGCCCCACAGTTGCCGGCCCCGCCGCCGCTCCTGACTGGCGACTTCTTCAACGCCCAGCGGACTCAAGCCGCGTTCGCGCAACATTTGCCGGGCCATGCGCGGGGTATCGGCCTCAATCAGGCCCTTGCTTTGACGACCCCTGGCATTGAGGGCGGTGTACTGGAAGGCGGGCATTAATTAATCTTCCCGCGTGACTCGCACCAGCTCGGCCAGCGCGGTATCACCGGCCAACACCCGACGGCGGCCATCGGTGCGAATGCTGCGACTGGACAACCGGGCGTGGCGCTCCAGTTCCTGTTCACCTTTGCCTTCATGAATCAGGGTTTGCATCGCATCGTCCACCGTGACCAGTTCAAAAATGCCGGTGCGGCCCCGATAGCCGGATTGATTGCATTGATCACAGCCCGCCGGGGTATACAGGGTAGGCGGCGTGGCCGGATCAACGCCCAGCGTGGCGCAATCCACCGGGTTGGCGACATGCGGCTGTTTGCAATGGGGACAGAGCTTGCGGACCAGCCGTTGCGCCAGCACCCCGATCAGCGACGACGACAGCAGAAACGGCTCCACCCCCATATCGCGCAGCCGGGTCATCGCGCCCACCGCGCTGTTGGTGTGCAAGGTGGACAGCACCAGATGACCGGTCAGTGAAGCCTGCACCGCAATCTCTGCCGTTTCCAGATCGCGGATTTCGCCAACCATCACCACATCCGGGTCCTGGCGCAGGATCGCCCTTAATCCACGGGCAAAGGTCATCTCGACCTTGGTATTGACCTGGGTCTGGCTGATGCCGTCCAGGTAATACTCGATGGGGTCCTCGACCGTCATGATGTTGCGCTTTCGGTCGTTGAGCTGAGTCAGTCCGGCATACAGCGTGGTGGTTTTGCCGGAACCGGTCGGGCCGGTCACCAGCAGAATGCCGTGCGGGCGGTGAATCAGCTTCAGCAACCGGGTTTCGTCACCCGACTCCATGCCCAGATGCTGCAAATCCAGCCGCCCCTCGCGCTTGTCCAGCAGCCGCAACACCACCCGTTCGCCATGCCCGGCCGGCAGGGTCGAGACCCGCACATCGACCGGTCGCCCGGCCACTTTCAGCGAAATCCGCCCGTCCTGCGGCAGGCGCTTTTCGGCGATGTCCAGATGCGCCATGACCTTGACCCGCGAGACCAGCAACGGCCCCAGCGCCCGCGGCGGCTGCAAAGCCTCGCGCAATACCCCATCGACCCGGAACCGCACCAGCAGCCGATTTTCAAACGATTCGATATGAATATCCGAGGCGTTTTCCTTGATCGCTTCGGTCAGCAAGGCGTTGATTAACCGGATGATCGGCGCATCGTCGGCGCTTTCCAGCAGATCCTCCGGCTCCGGCAGCGCCATCGCCACCTGGTTGAGGTCCATTTCTTCGCCGAGGTCTTCCATCATCCGCGCCGCGCCGTTGCTGTCGCCTTCATAGCGATCCTGCAACAGCCGCTCAAACTGCGCCGCCGGCATCAGGGCCGGATGGATCTGCGCATTCAGATAACGGCGCAACTCGGTCAGGCTCCGCGCGCTCACGTCCGGGCGGCAGGCGACGGCAATTCCGCCATCAGCAGCGATTTCCAGCGCCAGCACCCCGTGGCGCTTGGCAAAGGCATAGGACAAATGCCGAACCGCGCCGGCGTCCAGCTCAGCGGCAACGTCGGGCAACAACTCGATGCTCATTTATCGCCAAATCCGCTGGTTTCCGTCACCGTTACGGGCGGCGGTTCCGGTTCAACCCTGACCGCCGGCTGCACATTGAGAATCGTGCCTTGGGTCTTGACCTCCGCCTCCGGCTTGAGCAGCGGCGGCTGCACATCGGACAGCAGGTAATCGGTTCGCGCCCGCGCCGTAAGTTGCTGATCGCGGATATAGCTGTACTTGTCGTTGGTGTGCAGAGTGCCTTGGGCGGAATCGCGCAGGATGACCGGGTGCAGAAACACCATCAAATTACGCTTGAGTTTTTTGGTGCCGCGGTAGCGAAACAAATTACCCAGCAGGGGAATATCCCCCAGAAAGGGCACTTTTGACGCGCTTTCTGACAGATCGTCACTGATCAGCCCTCCCAACACCAACACCTGGCCGTTTTCCACCAGTACCTTGGTCTTAATCGAACGCTTGGTGGTGGTCGGTCCCTGGCTGGCGGCATTGGCTGAGGGCACGACCGCCGACACCTCCTGAGAAATTTCCAGCTTGACGGCGTTGCCTTCGTTGATCTGCGGTTTGACCTTGAGCTTGATGCCGACATCATCGCGCTGAATCGTTTGAAACGGGTTACCCACTTGGCTGTTGTTATTGGTGCCGCCGCTGCTGGTGTTGGTGGTGTAATTGCCGGTCACGAACGGGACATTCTCGCCGACGATGATCTCCGCCTCTTCGTTATCCAGGGTAACGATGGTTGGCGTCGATAGCACGTTAGTGTCGGCATCCTTGGCCAAGGCGCTGATTAACGCTCCAAACTTGTTATCCCCGGAAAAATCGCCGACTGCCATGTGCATTCCTTGTGGAACCAGACTGGGATCAGGAAGCGAGGTGACGGCTGAACCAACCCCCGCATCGATCTGCGCCGCCAGGGCAGCAACACTGGCCAAACCGGCGTTGCCGGAAGCCAGATTGGTGAAACCAATCACACTGTTGCCATACGCCACCCATTGCACCCCCAGTTCGGCAGTTTTCTCAATGGAGATTTCCGCGATCACCGCTTCAACCAGCACCTGTGCGCGGCGCACGTCCAACTGGGAGATCACCGAACGCAGCGAGCGGATCAAATCCGGCGGGGCGGTAATCACCAGCGCATTGGTCGATTCATCGGCTTGAATGTCCACCAGACTGGACCCACCGCTGCTGCTGGCGCCGCCGCCGGGCGGCATTCCTGGCTGCCCGCCGGCGATCGGCGCATTACGGGCGGCTTCGGTACTCAAATTCTTGCTGACCCCCTGCAACACGGTCGCCAGATCCTTAGCCTTGGCATAGCGCAGATAAACCACCTGGGTATTGCCGCCGCTGTCCACCGGCGTATCGAGATGGGTAATCAAGGCCCGGAACCGCAGGCGTGAGGCTTTGTCGCCACTCAATAAAATGCTGTTGGTGCGCTCATCGGCCACCATCCGTGGCGGCATTCCCACCGCCGCCGCCGGATCAGCCCGGCTTTTACCTTGCTCCAATGCGGTCAGCACCCGCACGATTTCGGTCGCCGTCGCATGGCGCAAGGTGACGATCTCGACTTCTTCATTACTGGCCAGATCGATCCGGGCAATGATGCTGGCGATCCGCTCCACGTTGGCGGCGGTGTCGGAAATGATCAGGACATTGGTCGGAGTGTAAGCCGCCAGATGACCCTGAGGCGGAATCAGCGGGCGCAGGATCGGCACCACCTGGGCCGCTGAGACATTCTGGACCTGAATGATCCGGGTCACGATCTGATCCGGTTCAACGCCGCCCCGCCGGTCTACGGTGGGCACATTCTCCTGCTTGGCCCCGGCAGCCGGCACGATCTTGATCACATTGCCGCCGGGAATGGCGGCGAAGCCGTGGACGCCCAGCACCGCCAGAAACACCTCATAGAGTTCCTTTTCATCCATGGGCTTAGCGGAAATGATCGTCACCCGGCCCTTGACGCGCGGATCTACGATGAAGTTCTTGCCGGTCAGCACCGACATGCTCTCGACCAGCGCATTGATGTCGGCATCCTTGAGATTCAGCGTTACGGGGGCTGCCAGCGCCGGCAAGGTCAGGATCGCGCCGAGCAGCAACCCGCCCAGCGCGCGCTTGCAAAACAGGATTGGTTGGTTCAGCCAGTGGTTCATTATCAATCATCAGGGGTCGGTGGATGCCGCAGTTTACGGCAGGAGGCGGCAATCAGCGCTTGGTTCCGCTCATTTCGGAAAGGAGCCATCCAGGGAAAAGGTCAACGGAATCTCGGCGCCATTGCGCAGCACCCGAACCTCGAGCTGACTGGCGCTCATCAGTTCCTGCAGCATCATCAGCCCCTGGGCGGGACTGTTGATCCGGGTTCCATTGATCTCGGTCAGCACATCGCCGCCGTTCAAGCCCAATTGCTGAAAGATCTGCCGATCGCGTCCCGGACGCAGTCGGAAACCGACAAACTGACCGTTCTGCATATAGGGACTGGCGAAGGCGATGTCCTCCAGCGCCTGGGGCCGGGCGGTGATTTCGCCCCGCAATCGTCCGGCAATCGCGCTGGCATCAATGATCTGCGGGGTGCCGGATGTATCAGGATCAGGTTCCGACTCGTCTAGCGTTTCCGGTGCAGGGCTGGTTGGAAGCAGGGTCTGACCAGATTCGTCCATCTTCGGCATATGGATCGCTTCCTGGCGGCCGTTGCGGGAAACGATGACCCGGTCGCGCAAAATCTGTTCCAGGCGAGCGCCGCCGGGCAAGGCTTCGCCGATCCGGTAGCCGCGCTCTATCCCACTGCCTTCAGCGATCAGCGCCAAAGCCCGATTGCCGCCCCGCTCGGCGAAAAAGACGCCCACCAGCCGCAGATTGAGCGGCGTGACCGGCACTGCGGCCGGCAGCGCTTTGACTGGCTGACCGGTTTCCGCCCGCCCGAACAAATGCCAGCCGGCGATGGCCGCATCATCAGCGGATGGAACACTGGCAGCCCGTCCAGCAGCGGCTGAATCCGGCGCTGGCGGCGTCAGCCCAAGCGATGGCGATGACTGGCCGAACAGCACCGCCAAGGTCAGGATCGCCAACCCACGAGCCAGCGCGATCACCAGGGTGATTGTCACTACGGTTACGGCCAATCGCTGCCCAAGCTCAGGACGAGGCAGAACCAGTCGCAGTTTCGTCATGTCCAGCAGGGCGGGTTGTGGGAAATTCACCGAGGTCCGAATTGCGGTAGTGATGAAATGAGGTAGGGGCTGCCTGGATTCCCGCATTCGCGGGAATGACGAAAACCTGTTGAGAATGGGTATAAGCATCGGTTCAGCATAACAAAAACGGGCTGATTACTCTCAGCAGGATGCTCGCCGCAGGGCCGGCATTTTCAGTTGCAAGGTCGGCGACTTGGCGCGCACCCCCATCACCCGGCCTGACTGGGGCGGTCGAGGCAACTGGATATGCTGGGTCATGACCGCGCCCAGTCGGTCCAGCACCGGCATCGGCATCGGCGCGCTATGGCGTTCAGCCAGAGCGACGTGTATCAGCATCAGTTCCGTGGTAGCGGCCAGAAAGCCCTTGGCGGCATGATACAGGCGGTGAAAACAGTGGATGCGCTTGCCATCGAAACCGAGCAACTGGGTGCTAATCCGCATTGGATCATGGGCGACCAGTTCGCGCTGATAATTGACATGGGTTTCCACCACAAACGCCGAACACTGGCAGCGATCCCGGTAATCCTGCCCCATGCCCAGCGTGTCCATGAAGGCGTCGGTGGCGCGATCAAAGGCCAGGACATAGTAGGCGACGTTCATGTGACCGTTGTAGTCCATCCATTCGGGGGGTACGACGCCGGTATACAGACACAGGGGGGATTCAATCCGCATGGTTATAATCATCGAGAGTCGCGAAGAAAGCGCGGTACGCTACCTGCTTTTGCCACGGGGCGCAATTGCTTGAAACGCTGGATAGAACGGGGGATGCCGGATGAATGGGCGAGTACTGATAGTGGCGGGTTCCGATTCCGGCGGCGGGGCCGGGATTCAGGCTGACTTAAAGACCGTGACGGCGCTGGGCGGCTACGCGGCGACCGCGATCACGGCGCTGACCGCGCAGAACACCCGGGGCGTCTTCGGTATTGTTGGGGTGGAGCCGGTTTTCATCGCCCAGCAGATGCGGGTGGTGCTGGAAGACCTCGGTGCGGATTGCATCAAGACCGGCATGTTGCATAACGCCGCGGTCATCGCCGCAGTGGTCGAGGTACTGGACCATGCCGCGGCAGGCATTCCGGTGGTCGTGGACCCGGTGATGTACGCCAAGGGCGGCGACAGTTTGCTCGACCCGGCGGCGCGGGATACGCTGATCCAGCGTCTGCTGCCGTGCGCGGCCTTGATCACTCCCAACCTCCGTGAGGCCGAAGCGCTGAGCGGGCTGAAGATCCGGACTCCGGACGATCTGGCGACGGCAGGTCGGCGCTTGCTGGAACTCGGGCCGGCGGCGGTGCTGGTCAAGGGCGGACATCTGGCCGGCGAGGCGGTCACCGACTGGCTGGGATGGTGGGGGGGTGAAGAAGTCTTTACTGCGCCCCGCTTGGCGAGTCGCAATACCCACGGTTCCGGCTGCACTCTGGCTTCGGCGATTGCGGTGGGACTGGCGCAGGGGCTGGCGCTCAATGCGGCGGTGCGGCGGGCGCTGACCTATGTGCGGGAAGCGATCCGGACTGCGCCTGGTCTTGGTCAAGGGCGCGGTCCGCTGAATCATGGGCATACGATGCGGCCTTGGGGCTGCTGAACAAAGCGGGTATTGATGCTGAAAACATGGCGGAAATGGCGCTTGACCCTTATTATTTGCCTCATCTCCCACACGTCGCGGTCAAGGAATAGGGTCATGCAAAAGTCCTACGATGTTACCCAGAGTCTGTTCTCGGCCAAGGCCAGCGAGGGGATGATCGCCTTCACCGGCTTCACGGTGGCTGATGCGGAGAATCCTGAAGGCGGTGAAGGCGTACTCAAGATTGCGGCTTTCACCCGCCCGGATGGCGGCGGGTATCTGACGCTGACTTTTGTTGTCGATCTGGAGGGTAACGCGCATCGCCGCGCAGAGTTGCAAGCACAGTTTCGTCGCGTCGATCAGGATGTTTTAACGGCCCGACTCGGTCCTGATTTCGAGATGCTGATCGAGGTGCCGCTGAATACCTTCGCGGAGACGAAGCAGTTTTATATCGAAGAGCTGAATCTCTATTTTTACCGGCTTGCGGGATATGAACGGCGACTGCTTGAGGATCAGGCGATCCCGATGCTGAGTGAGATCCTTGGTTTCAGGTTTGAACCCCTCGAATGGGTTGCTGAGACCCCGCGCAGAACATCGCCCGCCCCGGTCGAACACTTCGACCAGACGACGCTTTCGCTGAAGCAACGGATCAAGCAGTATTTTGAACTGGATTGAACGAATCAACTTAGGCATTCGGTGAGCAATAATGATTTCTAATGAGATTGCATTAGCTTATACCCAATGTAAGCTAAAGGCTTACCTGTTGATGTTTACAGATAGAAAGGGTATCCAAAATGAGTATATCTCTGTCTTAGAAAAAGAAACGATAAAAAATAGAGAAGAATATTTTGATTTAATTGAAAAGCAGACATCAAAATTTAAATATTATTCTCCTGAAAATATGAAAGATGGAATTCCATTTCTGCTTAACGCTGATCTGTGTTTTAATAATTTGGAAAGCCATTCAGATGTTATTGTAAAAATAGGCAAAAACTCTTTAAATAATGTTTCTTTCTATGTTCCAATGCTTATAACTGGAACCTATAAAATTAGTAAGGAACTAAAATTTCAGTTAGCATTTATAGGGCATATTTTATCAAACATTCAAAATGAAAAAATAATATCAGGAATTATTTTAAATTTCGAGAAAAATAATCACGAAATAAAACTAGAACCTTCTTATAAAGAAGTTGAAAAAACCATCAGAAATTTGAATGCATGGATTCAAGATTCATCTCTTCGGTCGCCTCCTGTTATTTTAAATAAGCATTGCACCTACTGTCAGTTTAAAAAAGAATGTGAAGAAAAGGCAGTAGAAAAAAATGATTTAAGCTTATTGAGTGGGTTGACTTTAAAAAGCATTCAAAAATATCATCGTAAAGGCATTTTTACTGTTGAGCAACTATCGTATTTATATAGACCAAGGAAACAGGCAAAAGGACGTAAAAAATCAAAAATTCCTTTGCGCCATCGTCCGGAACTGCAGGCATTAGCCATACGGACTGGAAAAACCTATATTCAGGAACTTCCAAAAGTATCGAAAAATGAAGTTGAGTTATTTTTAGATATTGAAGGAGTTCCCGACCAAGACTTTTATTATCTTATTGGGTTATTGGTTTCAAGCGGTGAAGAACAATCATATTATTATTTTTGGGCAGACTCTACAAAAGATGAGCAAAAAGTTTGGGATAGCTTTATCAATGAAGTAGATAAATATCCTAATTCGCCAATTTATCACTACGGTAATTATGATCTAAAAGCGATTAACCAACTCAAAAAGCGTTACGGAAAAGACACAGATACTATTGAAAAACGGTTAATTAATGTAACATCATTTACTTATGGGAAAATCTATTTTCCAGTTAAATCAAACAATCTTAAGGAATTGGGGAAATTTTTAGGAGCAGTTTGGACTGACCCAAGCGCGTCAGGGCTACAAAGTTTAGTATGGAGATATCATTGGGATAAAAGTCAAAACGAGATGTATCGACAATTATTGCTGACGTATAACAAGGAAGATTGCAATGCCTTGTATTTGTTGATGAAAAAAATTTCAGGAATTATTCAGACTGCTGATTCTAACGATAATATTGATTTTGCAAATCAGCCCAAAAAACACACGACAATGGTTGGCGGTCAAATTCATAAAGAACTAGAAAAGATTCTTGTTTTTGCTCACGCTGATTACGATAAAAATAAAATCAGATTGGAGTCGAAGGAAAAAATTGGAGAAGTGGGTGAAAAAAAGCATGTAGGTCAGAAAAGACACCAAGTTTTTAGAAGAGTTATTCCATCTAAAGTAGGAACTGTGGTTAAGGTTAAGACAAGAGAAGGTGAATGCCCAAGGCATAGTGGCCAATGCGGATGGCTTGAGGAATCAAAGCAAGTTGCGGAAAAGGTTATTATTGACCTTGACTTTAATAAGAACGGATGTAGAAAGAAAGTAATTAAATATGTAGGCAATAAGGCTTACTGTAAAACATGTGGGGCTTATTTTTTTCCGCCAATAATAGCAAAATTTAAAAGCCGTCAAATATTTGGTAATAATATTCGTGCGTGGGTAATTTACCAACGAATTACCCTAAGAATACCCTATGAAGCAATTTTACAACTACTTCAAGATCTTTTTGGAGAAAGCATCAGCCCAGGCGAAATAGCTCAATTTATCAGGCATTCTGCAAAATATTATTCGCTAACCGAAGATAAATTAATCCAGCATATTCTGAAAAGTCCTTTTATTCACGTTGATGAAACGAAAATTAACATTCAAGGAAGCAATCAATATGTATGGGTTTTCACAGATGGAAAACACGTAATATTTAGAAAAACAGAAACGAGAGAATCGCTAATTGCCCATGAGGTTTTATCTGATTATAATGGAATATTGGTTTCAGATTTCTACCCTGGTTATGATTCTTTTAAATGCAAACAGCAAAAATGTTGGTCGCATTTAATTCGAGATATTAATGATGATCTTTGGAAAGAACCCTTTAACGAAGAATTTGAGCTATTTGTTTTGCAAGTAAAAAATTTAATTGTACCAATTTTTCAATCAATCCAAGAAAATGGATCAAAGAGAAAGCATTTAGAAAAATTTAAGGTCTTGGTTGATGGATTCTACGAGGAAAATATTGATACCAAAAGCTATACTTGTGAAGTAACTAATAAATATCAAAAACGGTTCAAAAAATACAAAGATAGCTTGTTTACCTTTCTCCAAGGAGATGACATACCTTGGAATAACAATATGGCAGAAAGAGCAATAAGACATCTGGCCGTACAAAGAAAAATATCAGGAACATTTTACGACAGCCTCATCTCTCAATATCTTTTATTGTTAGGTATAGCACAATCCTGCCGATTCCAAGAAAAATCATTCTTAAAATTTCTTCTATCAGAAGAAAAAGATGTTGATTTGTTCAAAACTCCTAAAATAATAAAACATACAAAAGCAGTTACAACTGACGCAAAAAATAAATCAGATCAATCAGATCAAAAGTTGCCGGATCAACATGGCAGCTAACCTCAATAAGCCAGGGCAATGGAAAGCTGACATTGCAAAGTCAGTGGATATGTACAACGACTGGTTTATGAAGTTCGCACCGCAGGCTTTCCGAACTACGCGGCTTCAAACAACCCAGGATGTTGAAGCTACGTTGCGCTCGACGGGCAACATGACCCGTATCGATCCAGTCATCCTGAGGCAGCATCCAGAAATCCTTCCTACGCTCCGCATGTCCACCTGTCCGCCACTCGCGGTAGATCGCCTGATCGGACTAACTGGGGTTTCACCTAACCTCGTAAAGAGTATCGAACTCAAAAAGAAATTCCCTCCCCGGATGATCTCCACGGACGTCGACAGCGAGATCATCAAAATTACCAACATGATCCAAAAGATGGCGGATCCTGATATTTTCACTTGGCTGGGGTGTGAAGAACCTCCGACCGAGATTGAAATTCACCGTGCTGCCACTATCGTTGCCGACCGTCTCTGTGGCGCTATAGCGAATCCTATTATTCGCAACGCTCAGGAAAAACGGCAACTGAACGTCATTCAGTCATGGCTCGAAGCCCGTGGCTATACCCAATTATTCAGCCGCGATGCTGTGCATTTTAACGCGATGCCGTTCGGTAGTTTTTCATTCCGCATGAACGTCCCTGTCAAACTCGAAGATGGCGTAAAAACTGTCAACATTCCCATTGATGTGGTCATCATGCCCAAGACTGGAAAACCGGGCGTATTTCCGATTTTCTTTGAAGCAAAGTCCGCAGGCGACTTCGCCAACACCAACAAGCGCCGCAAAGAAGAAGCCGTAAAGATGGCGCAACTCCGCTCCACTTACGGGAAGAAAGTGCAGTTTAATCTCTTCCTGTGCGGCTATTTTGATAGTGGCTATCTCGGCTATGAAGCCGCTGAAGGCATTGATTGGGTCTGGGAACACCGTGTCGATGATCTGGCTCTTTTCGGGATTTGACGATGTTGCAAACCATCGACTATCTCGAAAATCAACGCCTTTTTCTACAGCGCCAACTTGATTCCCGCAAGACGCCCACTGAACGAAATCGTCTTGGGCAGTTTGCAACACCTACCCTTCTCGCCGTCGATATCCTCAAGTACGCAGCAACGCTGATTCCAGAAAACGAAAAGGTTCGCCTCCTTGATCCCGCGGTCGGCACTGGCGCGTTTTTTTCAGCACTACTCAAGGTCTTTCCGCGAGAACGGATCGCCCAAACCCTTGGTTTCGAGATTGATCCTCATTATGGAGAGCCGGCTAAGCCACTTTGGGCGCAATCCGGGTTTACGATCAGAATGGCGGATTTTACCCGCGAATCGCCGGTATGCCGGTTTAATCTGTTGATTTGCAATCCGCCCTATGTGCGCCATCACCACTTGTCCAGTAGTGACAAAACTCGCCTGCAGCTCTGCACCCACCAGGTGAGCGGTATGAGGATCAGTGGGTTGGCTGGACTCTACTGCCACTTCCTGGGGCTTGCACATCCCTGGATGACGGAGGGTGGTATCGGCGGATGGCTGATTCCCAGCGAATTCATGGATGTAAATTACGGCAAAGCGATCAAGCACTACCTTCTGGAAAAAGTCACCCTACTCCATATTCACCGTTTCGACCCGAGTGATATTCAATTCGCCGATGCTCTGGTTTCATCGGCAGTCGTCTGGTTCAGAAAAGCGCCGCCCCCGAAAAACCACCAGGTTAAATTCACTTTTGGCGGCACTCTGAATGAACCGAAAGTCTCGCGGGAAATTTCTGTCGACCTATTAGCTCATGAGTCCAAATGGAGCCGCTTCCCGCAGGCCAGCGCACCCCGCCAGAACGCGACAACTGTTCTCTCTGATTTCTTTCAGATTAAGCGTGGTCTGGTCACCGGCGATAACAGCTTTTTTATCCTTGAGCGTCAAGAGATTGCGTCTCGTAATCTGCCCATGGAGGTCTTTCGCCCGATACTTCCAAGCCCGCGTTATCTGCCTGATAATGAAATTATTTCTGACAGCAACGGCTTGCCTTTGCTTGAACGATCCATTTTCCTGTTGGATACGCAACTCCCTGAAGAAGAAATCCGGGAATGCTTTCCAACGCTCTTCGCCTATCTCGAAGAGGGGAAAACCTGCGGCATCCACCAGCGCTATATCTGCCGTCATCGCACCCCGTGGTATTCACAAGAACATCGTCCACCTTCTCCCATTGTCTGCACCTATATGGGACGTGGCGATGTAAAAAATGGCCGGCCATTTCGTTTTATCCTGAACTCATCGAAAGCCACAGTCGCCAATGTCTATCTCGCCATGTACCCAAAACCGCGCTTGGCGCAGGCGCTGGAAGGTGATTCCACCCTCATTGGCCGAATTCAGGATGTCCTGAATCGCATTAGCCCTGACCAACTACTTGGTCAAGGTCGTGTTTATGGAGGGGGATTGCACAAGCTCGAACCAAGTGAATTAGGAAATGTAGATGTAAGTGCAATCGCTGCCTTGATCCCGGATTTCAAGGAGCGTTCAGGCTCTAATCAACTTGGATTATTCAGCAGCAACACATGGATGCCATCGCCCGGATCCTGACCGGGTACATAATGTGGCAGCCTTTGTAAAAGCCAAGATGCCCCTTGGACAGGGCGGTACGCTCACCGATCAGGAAACCTTCGACGTTGCTGCTTATTTCACCACTCAGCCGCGCCCCGACTTTGCTGGAAAAGAGCAGGACTGGCCGGAGTGTGGAAAACCGAAGGATGCCCGCCTATTAAGCTGCGGGTAAATTTACCGGGGAAATCCGGTAAGCTCAAAGAAAATCCTGCCCATCAATTTCAACCGGACTTGCGTTGCGCAGGGTTCCGCCTGTTTCTGAACCGAGAGGAGTAAAGCTTCATGC
Source organism: Gammaproteobacteria bacterium (assembly GCA_020846135.1). Taxonomy (GTDB): domain Bacteria; phylum Pseudomonadota; class Gammaproteobacteria; order Competibacterales; family Competibacteraceae; genus RXIV01. The sequence continues at coordinate 4,194 of JADLEK010000019.1, read as the reverse complement.
TGGACTGGACTCACTGGGCTGGATTGCTGGCCGTCATTTTTTTTATCGCTTGGCTGCTGATCCGGGTTTTCCTCAACGGCCCGGCGCTGCGAGCTTACGATTCGCCGCCGGCTCGTTGTACCCGGGTGCGGGAACGGGCTAGTCCCGAGCATCAGCAGACGCTGGTCCTGTTGGCGGAAGCATCAGCGGAGATTCGCGCTGCGCCCCGCAAACAGCGGATTGCGACGATCCGGCGGGTCATGGCGCGAGGTTTTGTCGAGCCGCCGTTGCTGGCCGGCGATTCCGGCTATCGGGTGCTGGCGGTCGATGCCGGCGGAGTGCCGGGCGAGTGGGTGCTGGCCCCGAGCGCCGATCCGAACCGGCGCCTGCTCTATCTGCATGGCGGCAGTTTCCTCAGTGGTTGCCCGCAAGGCCACCGGGTGATCACGACGGAACTGGCGCGAGTGACCGGCGCGGCGGTGCTGGCGCTGGATTACCGATTGATGCCGGAGCATTTGCGCCGGGATTTGATCGCCGACGCTCAGGCCGGTTATCGCTGGATTGTGGATCACGGTCCTGTTGGGCCGGCCCCGGTTCGAGAGCTGTTCATCGCCGGCGATTCGGCAGGCGGCAATCTGGCGCTGATGTTGATCGCCTGGGCGCGGGATGCCGGACTACCCGCCGCCACTGGAGTCATTGCCTTGTCGCCGGGACTGGACATGACCCTTTCCAGTCCCACGGTCAAAGGTAATCTCAAAACCGACCTGATGCTGGGACCGAGTCTGGGCGGGTTTCTGAAAGTACCGGCTTCAATCCGGTTATTGCTGACCTGGGCGATGACCCGGATGACGCCGCCTAATCCCTTGGTTTCGCCGATCTTCGGCGATTTGTCCGGGTTGCCGCCGGTGCTGATTCAGGCCAGCGAGGCGGAAATGCTGCTGGGCGATGCCCGGCGTTATGTGAACAAGGCGTATGCAGCGGGTTCGCCGGCTGAACTGGAAACCTGGCCGGAGTTGCTGCATGTCTGGCATCTGTTCGGGCCGATCCTGCCGGAAGCGGAAGAAGCGTTTGAGCGGATCGGCCAGTTTGTGAAGCGTTGTACCGGCGGGCATTGACGCAAGCAGTTTGGGCGGTTGCGGGATCGCCTGCGATTCCTCATATTTTCCCTTACCCGCTTGTCACGCCGCGGCTATACTTGTCGCCATTCGCTAAATTCACGGGATGATTTCATGGAGTTGCAAGACCTGTGCATGGGCGGTATGGCCAAAACCGGTGGCGCGGCGGTATTACCCACACTCACCGCCTATCTCAACCAGTTCGACCAACATTGGTCAGCGCATGGTGAACGACGGCCTCGAATTGCGCCTGTTGCCATGCCCCGCGCCACGAAACTCCGTCTCGGCAACGCCCAGCACCGCGGCACTCGCCGCGAACAACAGGACGCTTTCGGTTTCAGCGATCTCGACGATCGGGCGTTCACTGTGCATGGCGGAGTACTGGCCGCACTGGCTGACGGCATGGGCGGCATGGCCCTGGGCCGCGAAGCCGCGCAATCCGCTATCGCCGCACTGCTCCGGCATTACGCCGCCAAAGACCCGGTTACCCCGCCGGAAGTCGCGCTGCAACTCGCCGTACACGCCGCCAATGCCGCGGTCAACCAACTCACCCATGCCGCCGGTCTCAGTCAAGGGGCCGCCGGCGCAACGCTGGCGGTCGTGGTGGCGCATGAAGCGCGGCTGTACTGGGCAGCGGTTGGCGACAGTCGGATTTATCTCTACCGGCATGGCGAACTGGCGCAACTGAACCTGGAACACATCTTCGCCCGTGAGTTGTGGCGAGGCGTTGCGACCGGTCATGTGGACCGCCCTGAGCTGTGGGATCACCCCGAGCGCGAGATGCTGACCAGCTATCTGGGGCTGCCCGAACTGCCCGAACTGGACTACAACCGCCAACCGCTCCTCTTGCAACCCGGCGACCGGCTGTTGTTATGCAGTGATGGCCTGTACCAGATGCTGGCGGCGGAGATCATCGCTGCGATCCTGCCCGCCGACCCGCAAATCGCCGCCGCCCGGCTGGTTAAAGAAACCCTGAATCAGCAACATCCTCACCAGGACAACGTCACCGCCGTCATTCTGGCCTGCGACCCGGATGAACCCGTCCCATATCACCACCGGCGACTGTTCGGGTTGAGCGTGGTATTGCTGCTTTTGTTTCTGATCCTGGCGTTCACCACGTCCGTCCGTGCTGACTCAACCATCGACGACCCGCGCCTGGACATCCTGATGTTCCTGCCGCGCTGCGGGCCGGAGTTCCAGCAGGATCGCGACCATGCCCAGTGACCCGGCGGCCCGTCTGATTCTGAGCACTGCGACGCTCAGTTGCGCCGGCGGTTGCGCCGACCATCAGGATGCCTGCGCGGTCTTTGCCAACGGGCAGGGCGGATTATGCGCGGTCCTGGCCAATGGTTTGGGTGGACAGCACTGCGGGGAACAGGCCGCGCAACAAGCCATTGCCACGGTGCGGGCGGCGTTTGCGCAACAGGCCGAACCCAGATCGGCCACGGTCCGTCGCTACCTGGAAGCGGCCCACCGCGCAGTGCAGACCAGGCAACAGCAGCATCCGGAACTGGCGACGATGCGGACCACGGCAGTGACTTTGCTGATTGACTCCGGATGGGCGACCTGGGCGCATAGCGGCGATTCCCGGCTCTACCATTTTCGGGCCGGCGCGGTCGCCTTTCAGACTCGCGATCACAGTGTTCCGCAGCGGTTGGTCGGGGCCAGCGATCTCCATCCAAGCCAAATTCGCTATCACCAGGACCGCAACCAACTGCTGGCGGCGCTCGGCGAACCGGGCGATCTGCGCCTGACCACCCTGCCGGAACCCATGGCGTTGCAAGCCGGCGACGCCTTTCTGCTCTGCAGCGACGGCTTGTGGGAACCAGTAACCGAGCTGGAAATGATCGCTGACCGCCTCAAAACCGCCACGCCTGCGGAATGGCTGGAACTGCTGGAATATCGGGTACTCAGCCGCACCCTGGCCGATCATGACCACTATTCGGCGGTGGCGGTGTGGATCATGGATGCTTGACCGGCTGTCCCCGCTAATAAGGCGGTTCTGCCGGTCCGTCGTAACCGCACATCCCCATGCGGGGCGAATTGCAGAGCGGTATCGGCTCGCCATAGTCATGGTGGGGATGGGTCTTGGCGTGTTCATCACATAAAACACCCCGCACATCGTGTTCAATCACGCATTCCCGGCAGAGCCATGCCGCCGGCTTGCCGCATTCGATGCAGGCCGCTTCCGGCATCCGGTTCCGCGCCATCAGGGCCATGGGATGCTTGGTCGTCGGCTTGCCTTCCCGGGTTCCGACCACCTTGATCAGCGTCTCCGAAGTCGTGCCGAAATCGTAAAGATGGACCAGCGATTCACCGACGGTAAAAACCGCTTTGGCTTTACGGGCCTGGGAAATTTCTTCGCCATACCGCCCGCCCATGGAGAACTCGCTCAAGTGTCCGCAGCACTCCAGCCAGATCGCCCGCAGGTAATGGTCCAGCGTGGACAGGGCGGAGTTGCCGCGCATTTCCAGATCCAGCCAGTAATCGCCGCCGTAGTTATCCTGCGCCCGCAGGTGCAACAGGGTCTGGGACTCGCCTTTCTTGCCATTCGCTTCTTCAATCACCGCCCGGCGCTGAGGGCAGGCCGCCAGATGTTTGCTCATGCCGCTCTTGGCGGCTTCGAATCCGCAGTAGGTACAGCAACCTTTCGATTGGGGTCGACGGGGCATCGGTCATTGCTCCTTGGCAAGAGTTCGGATCAGGGGCGCCGGCAGGGCGGATTCATGGCATTTTACTTGACGCACGCGGTTTTTCTCCTACTGTAAATGCTCCTCTGCCCAAAAATCTGATGCCTGCGCCATGATCATCACCCAAACCCTCGCCCGTGAACTCGCTGTTCAAGAACGCCAGATTGAAGCCGCCGTAGCCCTGCTCGACAGTGGCGCGACCGTGCCGTTTATTTCCCGCTACCGCAAGGAAGCCACCGACGGCCTCGACGATACCCAATTGCGCCTGCTGGAAGAGCGGCTTGGCTATCTGCGCGAACTGGAAGAGCGGCGCGGGGTGATTCTGACCAGCATCCGCGAACAGAATCAGCTCACGCCGGAACTGGAAGCCGCGATCCTCGCCGCCGACGCCAAGACCCGGCTGGAGGATT
>JADLEK010000018.1 GCA_020846135.1 Gammaproteobacteria bacterium | reverse complement strand
TGAAGGACTCACTGCATTACGGATCAAGATCCTCAAGCTGTTTGGCCCCCGCGTTTGTCAGCTTTATCAGGTTGACTTTTGTTAAGAATCAAAAAGTTATATATATTGAAAAAAGCTTGGTGGGGGGTTGCGCAATGTTAGATAAACGTAGCTGGAAATAAAAAAGTAAGAATTTCTGTAACTACCTACTACACCTGCCTTAAAAAACGTTAAACTCAGCACTTGTCGCCATTCGTCAAATTTAAGGGATGATTTCATGGGGTTACAAGACCTGTGCATGGGCTGTATGGCCGAGACCGGTGGCGCGGCGGTGTGTCCGCAGTGCGGATTTGCCGAGAGTCAGGCGATAACCGGCGGTGGGTTGTATCTACCGCCACGCACCGTGTTGAATGGGCGCTATATAGCCAACTCCGATACCTGCTCCGTCGCGTTTATCATTTAAGCCTGAGATAGTACGAGCCGTGGGCGGCTGTTTTCAAATGGGCAGTCCAGAATCGGAAACTGGGAGGGAACCGTATAAACGGCAGCACCCAGTTTGTTTGCGTGAATTTGAGATTGGTAAATAATCCAAGTTGCCACCTTAACAGAACAAGATCCATCGGGGTTTGCTAGCGTTGTGAGTACCTCTACCACACAACGATAGGCGGAACCCCGACGGACCTTCAAATTGTATTCGGTTACTGTCTTTGTGACGATCTGCTGAAAGCACTGGATCATTGGGAAGACCCGCAGTGTCGGGTCGTTACCGCGTCTCTTCCAGCAACCGGCGCAGCCGCGCCCAGTCGAACGCCGGCCCCGGATCGGTCTTGCGGCCCGGGGCGATGTCGGTATGACCCGTCAGCCGGTCGGGCGTGATGGCCGGATAAGTCGCCCACATCGCCCGAATTGCCGCCGCCAGTTGTGGATATTGCTGATCGGTATAGGGAATCAGGTCTGCGCCTTCCAGCTCGATGCCGATGCTGAAATCATTACAGCGAGACCGCCCGGCATACTCCGAAGCGCCGGCATGCCAGGCCCGACGGTGAAAGGGCACATACTGAGTCAACTCGCCATCGCGGCGGATCAGGAGATGCGCCGACACCCGTAGCCCGCTCAGGGTCTGGAAGTAGGAATGCGCAGCAAGATCGAGCGTATTGGCAAACAGGGCATCGATCCAGGGGCCGCCAAACTCGCCGGGTGGCAGGCTGATGCCGTGGATCACGATCAGATCGATCGCCACTCCGAGCGGCCGATCATCGCCATTTGGCGAGGGCAGATAATGGGCCGCATCCAGCAGCCCGGTCGCCGGATCGACCCGCATGGCTGTCTAAAACACCGTCTGGCCGAAGTTGTAGCTCAGATCGGTGTGGGGTCGTTGCAGGAAGAAGCCCTGCACATAGTCAATACCGCACGCCCACAGCGCGGGCAGGACATTCGCGTCCTCGACCCCGGTGACGACCGTGGTGATGCCCTGGTGAGCCAGGGACCGGGCCAGTTGGCCGAGTTCCTGCTGACGTTCCTTATCGTTGATCAGGTTATGGGCAAACTTGGCATCCAGCTTGACACAATCGACCTGCAACAACTGGGCAAGCGCCTGGGAACGTTCGTGGCCGCTGAAATGATCCAGCGACAGTCCGCAACCGAGTTCCTTGATTTGCTGCAAAAACGGCAGCAAGGCCTGCTTGTTCAGTTCGGCGGTCGGCTCAGAAAATTCGAACACCAGACTGGCCGCCGACACGCCGGTTTTTTGCAGGCCGCCTCGCAACCAGTTCAATAATTCCTCATCCTGCAGGATGGTCGGCGAGATATTGATATACAGGATCGCTAATTGTCCCTGCGCCTGCCGTTCGCGCAGCATCCGGATCGAGTGGGCGATCACCCAGCGATCCAGCACCATGCCAATCCGATGGCGTTTGATCAGGGTGAAAACGGTTTCCGGCAACAGCTCCCAACCTTGACTATTACGGATCCGCAACAACACCTCGTAGCGTTCGGTGGCGTCGCCGCGCAGGCTCACGGTGGGCTGGAACAGCAGGGTCATCCGCTGCTGCTGCACCGCCTCGCGGATTTCCTCCAGCAACTGGCGCTGCCGCTGATTCTCAACCTCCGGTTCAGCGCGCTGGCCATCATGCTGGATGAGGATCCGGGTGTCCTTGCTGTCGCGGGCCATACCGCAGGCCAAATCGGCCTGCTGGATCAACACGGCAACCTCGCGCACCGCAGGACTCGCGATGCTAATGCCAATGCTGGTGCGCAACTGGAAGTCATGGCCGGCGACCCGGTAGGGTTCGGTTTCCAAGCGGGTTTGCACCGCTTTGGCCGTGGACAGCAGCGCGTCCTGATGAATGCAACTGAGTAGCACTGTAAACAGGGCATCGCCAAACCGGGCCGCCAGCGGGTCATTGCCCAGCGCCGCTTGCAGGCGGGCGGCGGCCTGTTCGACGACCTCGTCGGCGGCGGCGACATCCTGGCTTTCGATGACGCGCAGGTTGTCGAGCGCAATGAGCATGATCGCGACGGTCTGAGTATTGGCGGCGGTGGCAACTAGCGCCTGTTCCAGGCGGGTGAGGAAATACGGACGGTTATGCAGGCCGCTGACCGTATCCCGATGACTGAGCTGGCTGAGTTTGCGGTATAACCCCGATCCGTGATGTAGCCGCTTGGCGATGACGGTGAACAGCAGTTCCGGATTCGGCGGTTTGCCCAGCAGGGTCTCGCCGCTCAGCCCGGTTGCGGCCAGTCGCGGGCCGATAGTGGTCTGCGCCGAGAGCAGCGCCAGCGGCAGGTCCCGGAACGAGGCGTGTTGCTGGACGGCTTGGGCGAGCATCAACCCGTCGATATCCTTCAGATCCAGGCTCAGGATCAGCAGGCTGGGCTGAAAATTGTTGAGCGCCTGGAGAATTTGCAGGGGTTGGGCCAGCACCTGGGTGATCATGCCCCGGGTTTCCAGCCAGCGAGCCACTTCACGCGCAGACGGCAGGTGGTCGTCCACAATCAGCACCCGATGATTGTGGATTTGCAGCGCCCGTTCCTCGAGCGTTTCCAGCAGCACCGGCAGGTCAGCCGGGTTGACGAAGTAGCCGGTAGCGCCGGCATCGACCGCATCAAGCCGGGCGGTAATATCGCCCCGGTCAGCCAAAAACAACAGTGGGATTTCCGGAATCAGCGCTTGGCGTAACGAAGTCAGTTCCGGCAAGGCCGCCTGGCGGTCGGCCAGACTGTCCAGGTCAATCAGGATCGCGACTGGCGGACGGGACTGAGTCAGTAGCGCCTGAATTTCGGCCAGATGGGTAAACACCTGAACTTGAAAACCGCCGCGCTGTTCAAGTCGGCGGGTCAGATCGCGGGCGGATTCCGGGGTGGCGACCAGCCATAGACTCACGGCCGGTTTTTCGCCGGCTGGCGACGGCCATTCACCTTGGCTCCATCGGGAAAACAGCGGGATCGTGGTTGTTTCGTCCGCGGGTGGTGATCCACTGCTGCCCAAATCTGACGTAGCGCGACACAGCGCGTCAACGATACTCATCAGACGCTCCCGGTCCGCGCCTCGGGGCAGCTCGCCTTTTTCAAGCGCTTCGCTGACCTGCTGTTCGAGTCGCTTGGCCAACACCACGATGCGGCGACAATCTGGGCGGGGGCGCGCCAAGGCCAGCACGTCCTGGGACGAACGCAGCAGCAACACGAAAAACTCCCGGCTCCATTTGATGTACACCAATTTTTCGGCGAGATCTTCAATGCGTTGCAATTTACCGGCGAGCGAGTCCGAAGAGGCGAATTTTGGTTCCATGGCAAGTCTTAGTTGTTACGGTTCTGACTAGCGGAGTTCTCCTGCGCCTGAACCGGCGCAGGAGGATGCAGGATGCTGATGGCAAGATGCTGATTAGTATAGTACGGCTTTTGATTCGCGTTCCTACAATTTGCGCAAGAACGCGCCCAACCGGCCCCTCCCGTTAATGACGCTGGAGGCCGGCTAGCTCGCAATGGTTCATTGCGCTTCAAGATGATAGGAAATAATCCGTTCGACCTCGTTGCGGGAACCCATGATCACCGGGCAACGCTGGTGCAGATTGGTCGGTTGCAGCGCCATGATCCGCTGCTCGCCGGTGGTCGCCAGCCCGCCCGCCTGTTCGACGATGAAGCTCATGGGATTGCCCTCATACAACAGGCGCAGTTTGCCCTCCTGATGCTTGGACCGCAGCTTGCTGTCGATCGGATAGAGAAACACGCCGCCCTGGCACAGCACCCGATGCACGTCGGCGATCATCGCCCCGGCCCAGCGCATATTGAAATCGCGGCGGCGCGGGCCTTCCTTGCCGGCCAGACATTCGTCGATATAGCGACGCATCGGCGGATCCCAGAACCGCATATAGGCGGCGTTGATCGCGAAGTCCTTGGCGTCCGCAGGGATTTTCATGTCGGGATTGGTCAGGATGAACTCACCGATGCGCTGGTCGAGGGTGAAGCCATTGACCCCATGTCCGGTGGTTAGCACCATCATGGTGGATGGCCCATACAGGGCATAGCCAGCGCAGACCTGATGATCGCCCGATTGCAGGAAATCGTCCTCGGTGGGTTCGCCCAGCGAGCCTTCAGGGCGGCGCATGATCGAGAAGATGGTGCCGACTGCGCCGTTGACGTCGGTATTGGAGGAGCCATCCAGTGGGTCGAACACCAGTAGGTATTTGCCGCGGGGATATTGGGCCGGCAGGTGGTAAACATCAGTCATTTCTTCGGAAGCCATGGCGGCGACGTGCCCGGCCCATTCGTTGCGCTTGATAAACAGGTTGTTAGAGATGACGTCGAGTTTTTTCTGGGTTTCGCCCTGGATGTTTTCGGTGTCGGCGGCCCCCAGTACGCCGACCAGGCTGCCGTAGCGGACGGCGCTGGCGATGGTCTTGCAGGAGATCACGACGTCATTGATCAGCGCAGTGAAATCGCCCGAAACACTGCCGATGCGCCGCTGTTCTTCGATGATGTATTCGGTGATAGTAGTGCCGATAGGCATGAGTGCTTATCCTTAAGTTGGATAAAAGGGGTTGAATACCATGGGTATGACGCGGCGGCGGGTCGTGAGCAAGGCCGCTGCCGGTGGGCATTATAACGTGTAGCAGACCCGGATGGTGCAAAGCACAATTCAGGCGGCAGCCGGCGCCAAGCCGGGTTTTTTCAGTGAGGAGGTGAAACCATGCCTGATTCCATCGGGCCGGAGTTGCGTATCCGGCGGCGGGACCTGGGTGACGAGCTGGACGATTTGGCGGAGGTCATTGCCGAGCTGACTGCCGGATTGCGCGATGGTGAACCGGACGCCGATGAACTTGCCGAACGCCGGGAACGGCTGGCCTGGCTAAGCCGTCAGCAGGCCGGGGTGCTGGCGGTCCTGGGCGAAACCGAGCGGGCGTTGCTGGCGCTGGGCGAGATCGCTTGGGACGATTAACAATGGGAACCACAATGGGAACCGGCCCCGCTCGGGTTTCCTCAGTCGCCGCTCAGTAACTGCGCCTCGGCCTCGTGAGCGGCCTGTTCCTGCTGCTGCAAAGCCCACATCTGGGCGTATAACCCGTCCTGTTGCAACAACTCACGGTGGTTGCCCTGCTCCCGCACCCGGCCATGATCCAGCACCAGGATTTGATCTGCATCGACAATCGTGGAGAGTCGATGGGCGATCACCAGCGTCGTATGCTCCGCTGCTACCGCGCGCAACGCCTGCAAAATCGCCTGTTCCGACTTGCTGTCCAGCGCCGAAGTCGCCTCGTCGAAAATCAGGATGCGCGGGCGTTTAAGAATGGCGCGGGCAATAGCGACCCGCTGTTTTTCGCCGCCTGACAGTTTCAAGCCGCGCTCTCCCACGACCGTGTCGTAACCCGCCGGCAGCGCAGCGATGAAGTCGTGCAATTGCGCCATCTTGACCGCAGCAGCAATGTCTTCGCGGCTGACGCCGGGTCGGGCATAGGCCAGGTTGTACTCCAGCGTATCGTTGAACAGCACCGTATCCTGCGGGACGATGCCAATCGCCGCCCGCAAGCTCTGCTGGGTCACGGCGCGAACATCCTGGCCGTCAATCAAAATCCGCCCGCCACTCACGTCATAGAAGCGGAACAACAGCCGGGCCAAGGTGGATTTACCGGCGCCACTGGCGCCAACTACCGCTAGTTTGCGCCCCGGCGGCACGGTGAAATTCACCCCAAACAGGATTTGCCGCTCCGGCTGATAACCGAAATCGACCTGTTCAAAGCGCAATTCGCCTTGCTGGGCGTGCAATTGCGCGGCGCTGGGCGCATCACGGATTTCCGGGGTGCGTTCAAACAGCCGGATTAAATCGTCCATGTCGGCCAGAGCGTATTTGATCTGGCGATAAACGATACCGAGGAAATTCAGCGGGATGAACAGTTGCAGGAGGAGGGCGTTAACCAGCACCAAATCGCCGATGGTCAACTGGCCGGCGGCGACCCGGTCAGCAGCGGCCCACATAATAATGGTGACGCCGACCGCAATGATCGCGCCCTGGCCAAAATTTAGCGCCGACATCGAGGTCTGGCTGAGAACGGCGCTGTTTTCCCATTGCGCCAGAGTGGCGTCACAGCGCCGCAGCTCCCAGTCCTCATTGCCAAAATATTTGACGGTTTCGTAGTTGATCAGACTGTCGAGCGCTTCATTGCCGGCCTGCGATTCCAGCCGGTTCATCGCGTGACGATGCTCCATTCGCCAATTGGTCATCGCCAGCGTGAAACCCACATAGGCCGCGACGCTGCCGAAAATGATCTGGGTAAAAATAGCCGGATAGCGGCTCAGCAACAACACCGCTGCCAGCGAAAATTCCACCAGCACCGGCAGAATGCTGAACGCCAGATAATTCAGCAGGGTGCTGAGACTGCGGGCGCCGCGCTCCAGATCGCGACTGATCGCGCCGGTCTTGCGCTCCAGGTGGAACCGCAGCGACAGGTTATGCAGATGCGCCAGGGTTCGCACGGTCAGCCGGCGCATCGCCCGATACCGGACTCGGGCGAACGCGACATCACGCAATTCGCTGAACAGGACGTTGCCAAGCCTGAGTGCGCCGTAGGCCAGCAGCAGAGTGGCCGGCAGCACAATGGTCGCCAGCCGGGGATCGAGCTGATCCACAATCTGTTTCAAGGCCAGTGGGGCGCAGATATTAGCGAGTTTGGCTAGCGCCAGACAGCCGATCGCCAGCCAGACCCGCCCGCGATATTCCCAGAGATACGGCAACAGGGCGCGTAAGTTGGTCCAGTCGCGACGTTGCTCGCGGGGTGTTTCGGTAGGGCGGAAATCGGGGCGCATGATTAAGGAGCCTAAAAAAACCAGGGCCACCCAGTGGATGGCCCTGGTATTTCGATAGCAGCGAGGAACGGGCTTATTTCGCTGTAGCGTCGGCCTTGATTCCGGTCTGGTCCAGCATATAACTAATGGCGTCCCGGAGATTGGCTTCAGTCAGTGATGGATCGCCGCCCTTGGCGGGCATAGCGCGAATGCCGGAGAGCGCATTATTAACCAGCCCGGTCAACCCTTGGGTCAGACGGGGTTCCCACAATTCTTTCGAACCCACTTTGGGAGCACCCATTACGCCAGTGGCGTGGCAGGCGACGCAGACCTTGTTGTAGACCTCCTGGCCGGTCAGTTTGACTTCACCAGCCGGTTTAGGCACTGCGGTCGCGATTCGCGCCACCGGTTTGATGCGCTCGATCACAGCGACCTGTTTTCGCGAACCATCGTCGGCAGGCACCCGGCTGATGACGCCAATGAGGGCAGCGACCAGAAACAGCACCGTCGCCAGCAGCGCTAATGCGGAAACCAGGGCGACGGACGTCGTAACAACGGATTTATCGGCTTGTAAAACGTGCGAACTCACACTCTCACCTCGCTGGATGCTGGATCAACCGACGCTTCCCCGGTATGCGGCGACCGACTCGACTCGAATAGGCCCCCGTCCGTCGGGCGTGAGTCTTTGCAGCGGCAATGGTTGGAGGAAGGTCGGCTTGGGATGGTTGTCTTTTGGGGTTGGGCAAGGGCTTAGACGCGCTGATTATAGTGTTATTCAGCCTGACCGGAAACGGATTTCGCCACGCTGGCTACTGGGGCTGCCGGATGCCTGCGACGAAGTGGAATTCTGAAAAATTTGGACGGGGACTAGACGCGGGATCGTCATCATGGTTATTCTAGCCGTCCTTTCTCCATGCGCCCGTAGCTCAGTTGGATAGAGTGTCGGCCTCCGAAGCCGAAGGTCGTGGGTTCAAGTCCCGCCGGGCGCGCCAAAAATAAAGCACTTAGCGGTTTAGCGAAGCCGCAGAAACTCTCCGGTGCGCCAGAATTCCCCTCTCCCGGTGAGAGAGGGGTTCTTGGACAATCTCTTAGAACCGCTGATGAGCCGCCTTCTGCGGTCTTGACACCCGTTCACTATTCCCAACCACGCTAGCGGTAACTCGCAAGGCCCGGTTGACGGCGCTAACCACCGCATTCAGCGAGGCGGTGACAATGTTGTTGTCGATGCCCACGCCAAACCACACTGCGGGTTCGCCATTCATGCGGATTTCGACATAGGACACGGCGGTTGCGTCGGCCCCGGCCCCGATAGCGTGTTCGTGGTAATCCACCACCCGCACCGCCAACCCGCAATGCCGGTTCAGGGCATCGGTAAAAGCGTCAATCGGGCCATTGCCCTTGCCAGAAACCAGCCGTTCCTGCCCCTGTTCGCGAATCGTCGCGGTCAGTTTGCAGGTTCCACCGGCATGATGATCCGGCGCAGTGCGGTGTTCGATAAACCGGAACGGTTCGACAGATTGGAGATAGTCGGTCTGGAACGCCGCCCAGAGGTCCGCCGAGGTCAGTTCCTTACCGGTCACATCGGCCAGCGTCTGCACCGCCTGGCTGAACTCGATTTGTAGCCGGCGCGGTAGGCGCAATCCGTGATCCTTTTCCAGTAGATAGGCGATGCCGCCCTTGCCGGACTGGCTGTTGACCCGAATCACTGCCTCATAGGTTCGGCCCACATCCGCCGGATCAATCGGCAAATACGGCACGTCCCAGATCGCACTGCTGGCGTTGGCCGCCAGCCCTTTCCGGATCGCGTCCTGATGGGAACCGGAGAACGCGGTAAACACCAGTTCCCCGGCATACGGGTGGCGCGGATGCACCGGCAACTGGTTGCAATACTCGGCGCAACGCACCACGGCGTTGATGTCGGAGAAATCCAAACCGGGGTCAATGCCCTGAGTAAACAGATTCAACGCCAAGGCCACAATATCGACATTGCCGGTGCGCTCGCCATTGCCAAACAAGGTTCCTTCCACCCGATCCGCCCCGGCCAGCAACGCCAGTTCCGCCGCCGCGACCGCCGCGCCCCGGTCGTTGTGCGGGTGGACGCTGATCAGCACCGCGTCGCGTCGGCTGAGATGACGACAGAACCACTCGATCTGATCGGCGTGGACATTCGGGGTCGCCATTTCCACCGTCGCCGGCAAGTTGAGAATGGCCTTGCGCTCCGGAGTCGGCTGCCAGACCGCAACCACTGCCTCGCAAACTTCCAAGGCAAAATCGAGTTCAGTAGCGCTGAAACTTTCCGGCGAATACTCGAAGGTCCAGTCGGTATCGGGATGTTCGGCAGCGATGTCGCGGATCAGCCGGGCACCGTTGACGGCAATCTCGACAATCCCCGCCTTATCCATGCCGAACACAACCTCACGCTGGATTGGCGAGGTGGAGTTGTAAAGATGCATGATCGCCTTCTTCACCCCATGCAATGCTTCAAAACTGCGGCGAATCAACGGCTCCCGCGCCTGAGTCAACACCTGAATGGCAACCTGATCGGGAATTAGACGCTGATTGACCAGAAAGCGGACAAAATCAAAATCGGTCTGCGAGGCCGCCGGGAACCCGACTTCGATTTCCTTAAAGCCGAGTTGCACCAGCATCTCGAACATCCGGCGCTTGCGATCAGCGCCCATCGGCTCGATCAGCGCCTGGTTGCCATCGCGCAAATCGACGCTGCACCAGTGTGGCGCTTGAGTAATGACCCGCGATGGCCACTGCCGATCCGGCAGGTGAATGGGCGGGAACGGACGATATTTACGGGTAGGGTCCAACATGGGAGCAATCCTCGAAAAACGGTTTGTAGTAGTGAACAGCGACAACCAACCCCGGCGACTCCTCTCAGGAGGCCGGGCTACTCAGTCGCAGTTCAAACCGTTCGATGGATCGCGAATTTTTCATGGTCTGCAAATTAACCCAGGCGGCGATTTCCGGTCAAGCATTCAGCCACGGAAGGAAGGGAAGAAAACCGATGGGGTTTCTTCTGTTTTTCCCTTCAAGTCTTTTTCCGTGTTTTCCGTGGCCTTCCATGGATAATTGCTTTTTTATCGCAACGCAACGAGGAATCCGTTATGTCAGAACCCAATTCCCTGCAGCAAACCGTCCCGGTCTGGGATTTGCCGACCCGGCTCTTTCACTGGACCTTGGTGGCGCTGATGATCGTCCAATGGCTGACCGCCGAAAGCGATGGGGCCATGAAATTTCACGTCTGGGGCGGTTATGCAGTGCTGACGCTGGTGCTGTTCCGGCTGATGTGGGGTTTCGTCGGCAGCGATACCGCCCGATTCAGCCACTTTGTGCGCGGGCCGGGCACCGCGCTGGGTTATGTGAAGGCGTTGCTGCGGGGGGAAACGCCGCTGTATGTGGGCCATAACCCGATGGGCGGCTGGTCGATTCTGGCGCTGCTGACTCTGCTGCTGATTCAGGCGGGCACCGGCCTGTTCGCCAATGATGACATTACCTTTGACGGGCCGCTGTCCAGCTGGGTCTCCAAAAGCATGAGCAACTGGCTGACCACCGTTCACAAAGTCAATTTTAACCTGCTGCTGGTGGTGATCGCGGTTCACGTCTCGGCGGTGCTGTTCTATCTGCTGGTCAAACGCGAGAACCTGATCCACCCGATGTTGAGCGGGCGTAAACATCTTTCGCCGGAACTGGTTGGATCAGCGCCGCGTCTGGTTAGCCCGTGGCTGGGCCTGGCGGCGCTGGCGGTTGCAGTGGTCGCGGTTGGTCTGCTGGTACGTTGATCAAATCAAACCGCTGGACACGAAAAGGCTATGCCGGAGCATGGCCTTTTGTTCGTTGTAGCGGCTGAAGATCAATCCTTCTTGAATTCCTTGTGGCACGCCTTGCAGGTTTCAGCAGTCTTGCCAAACTGCGCCTTGATGTCCGCTTCCTGGCCGGCCTTGGCGACGTCGACCAGCTTGGCCGATTCCTGCTGGAAGTTGGTCATGGCGGTCTTGAACTTGTCCGCGTTGGTCCAAATCTCGGCCTTGGCCTCGGTGTCCTTGACCGCATCCGGTCCCGACCCCTTAGTGAAACCTTCCGGGGCCGCCTGGCTCATCAGCGCCACATATTGGGCATGCCGGGCGACGGCGGCGGCGTCAAACGGAATTTCACCCTTGACCATCGCGCCGATGGGTTTGAAGTTCCAGCCGACTACCGTGTAAACGGCCTTGCGATAGTCAACCACATCCTGCGGTTTTGGATCCGCCGCCTGGACTGCGGTCAGAATGCTTGCGCCCAGAATTCCACTTGCCAAAACCAACACCCGTTGCTTGTTCATTTGCGCTCCTTATTGATTGCAATTAAACGAATTTTGATTCGAATCGATCATGCCATAGACCCACTATTTTACAAGGTTAAGCTGAAATCCGGCTGAACCCGGCCACCGCTTCATTGCGGTCTTTTAAATGCAGCGCCAGCCAGACCGCCGGCGGTTGGTCGCTGGTCCATTCCACCCGATGCCGGCAATGCGCTGGAAGCCAGACATAATCGCCTGGCTTCAATTCCCGAATATTCGGTTCGTCAGCCAACCGCAACCCGGCCCGACCTTGCAGCAATACCACCCATTCATCCCCATCTTGGTCATACCACTCGCCGGGCGGGGTAGCATGACCCGTGGAGATGATCCGCTCCAGTCGGCAGGCATCTTTTCGCAACAAAAGATCAAACTGCTCATCCGCTCGCTGATTCGGGAGGTCGGCGAACAGGTTGCCGTCGTTGACAGTCGTCACGTTGCCTCCTGCTCAGAACAGCTTGCCCAGTATCAGGTACATCGAGGCGCGATCGCCATCGGCGAAACCCGCTCCCAGATAGAACGGCCCCAATGGCGTGTCGGCGCCCAGAAACAGACTGCCCGCCGGAATCAGCGAGGCGCTGTCGATCTCATCGGTATCCATCCACGCCCCGCCGATTTCCAGCGAACCGCCAGCGTAGAGCGGAATGGTAAATGCGGCCGAGGCATCGTTGAGACGGTACATGTAGATCAGCTCCCCAAGCGCGAGGTATTGCCCGGAAATTTGGCCGAGCTGATAGCCCGACAGGTTCAGAAAGCCACCGAGCAGGAGCAGATTTTCCACGCCGGGATCGCCATCTAGCGTACCTGCCAGCCGGAAGCGCGGAATCAGGGTGGACCGGCCCCAGGTGTAAGGCTTGAAGGCGTCCATACTCAGGGTCTGGAAATTCTGGTCGGCACCCAGTCCGGTCAGGGCGCTGTAATAGCGAAGGTTGGCGAAAGAGCCGGAGGTCGGGAAGTTCAGATTGTCTAGGGTGTCCACCGCAAAGCGCAGCGAATAGCCACTGTTGTTGAACTCGCCTTCGTCAGCCGAAGATGGCCCAAAGCGCAGATCATTTCGCCCGGCGCTGTAATGCAGCCCCAGCGACACCTGCCCCCAATGCTCCAGGTTGCGGCCCAGTTCCAGCCCTAATCCGACTTCGCGCACCCGATAGCTGGAGCTGTCCACCGCAGAAATTGTATCTTGTAAATCGAGGTTGTATTGCTGATAGCTCAGATAAGGATCGATGTAGTAGGTCTGATTGGCATTGAGCGGCTGGTAAAAGTCAGTCTCCAGCGCGAGGTCGCTACCCAATTGGACAAAGCTGCGCCATTGTCCGCCCAGCGGATTCAATTGCGACATGGTATAGGCCGCGCTGATGTTGAACATGGAGTCGCCTTTCAGGTTAGCGCCCAGAAAAAGCCCGAAATTTAGCCGGTCATTACCGATGTATTTCTCTCTGGCCTCGACCACCAGCCCGGTCTTGCCGTCTTCCTCGACCAGCGAATAGCTGACCTGTTGAAACTCGCCCATGCCGTAAATCACATTGAGATTGCGGTTCAGTTGTTCCGGATCGAGCTGTTCGCCCGGCTGGATGTGCACCTGTTTCTCGATGACTGCGTCAGCGAGTCGGGTGTTGTTGTTGATACGGATAAAATCGATCACCGGATGATCGGTGCTGGGCCGATCCGGCCGCGCTGCCAGATAAGCCCGATAATCGTCTGGCGATGTCGATAGGCGGATTAAGGCGCTGCGCTGGGCCTGAGCTGCGGCATAGCCGATCTGGATGGCTTCGGCGGAACGGTCAAAGTCAATGCTGGAGAGATCCCCAAGGCTCGGGGTGATCTGAAAGTCCTTGGGACCGAGGGTTTTCAGTTGTTGCTCGGTATTACGGACGGTCAGGATGGTGGTCAGTTGTGCGGTAATCGATAGCACCGAGGTCAGTTCGCTGGCCGGCGCCAGCGGCGCGCCCACGTCCACCGCAATAATAACCTCGGGCTTGCAGAGCGCGCGGGCCACATCCACCGGCAGGTTATCGGCCACGCCGCCATCCACCAGCATCTTGCCGTCTAGCTCCACCGGAGCCAGGGCGCTGGGAATCGACATGCTGGCGCGCATCGCCGTCGCCAGGTTGCCGGAACCCAGCACCACCGGATTGCCGGTCGCCAGATCCGTCGCCACCGCCCGGTAGGGTATCCGCAACCGATCAAAATCGCGGATTTCCGCCACCGGCAACGCCAATTCCTCGAGCAGCAGCGACAAATTCTGACCTTGCAACAAACTCCGGGGAAGTTGCACGCTCCCATCCTTGATCCCAACCCCGGAATTAGTCAGTAGCACCCGCTGCTCCTGTTTGATGCGAAACGGCAGATCGGCGCGGGGCGGGCCATCGGTGAAGGCCATCGGCCAGTCGATCCGTTGCACGGCTTCACTCATCTGGTCGGGCGTCATCCCGGAAGCGTACAAGCCGCCGATGATCGATCCCATGCTGGTGCCGGCGATGCAATCCACCGGAATCCGCAGTTCCTCCAGCATTTTCAGGACGCCGATGTGGGCGATGCCGCGCGCCCCACCCCCACCTAGCACCAAGCCAATACGGGGGCGTCCCGATCCAGCGGCTACTGCCTCCGGCGCCGGGTCAAAGATCCTCAGCATTAATATCAGCAAAGTGAGCAACAGGATGCCGGATCGGGGAAAGCGGCAGCGAGGGAGGGTGCGATCAGGCATGGAATCAGCCCACAAGGTTGGCGTTCAGCGGAAATTTAGCGAGGATGGATCAATAATCAATGGATAATGATACAGCCTGGGGAAAATTTCATGATGTTTACAAAGGCAGAGGTGATTTATGACTGATCAAGAAGACAAACTCTTGTCGGTGAACCCCCAATCACAGGATGGCGCTCCAGCGGCGCTGGATGAGCAACAACACCGCCGCCGGAAGTTCCTGGTCAGCCTGGGGCGCTGGTCAAAAGCGGTGATTGGCGGTGTGCTGCTGGGCGGTGGGTTGCTTGCGCCCGAACGTAACGCTAGGGCAGTGGGCTGGGGCAACGGCGGTAGAGGCAGCGGCAGTTGGGTCAATCTGGGCGGCGGCGGCTGGGGTTGGGGCGGCGGTTGGGGCGGCGGTGGCTGGTACAACACCGGCGGCTGGTATGACCGGCCCTGGAATAACCAGGGTTGGTATGACCGACCCTGGAATAACCGGCCCTGGTACAATGGCGGCTGGTTCAATGGCGGAGGCGGGGGCGGCAGTTGGTATAACCGCTGATCGATTCCCGATTGTTGGCAATGCCTGATTTCATCACCGGAGCAACCCGTAATGAATCCACTGATCTACAACATTCCCGCCCACCGACTCCCGGATGATCGGGCGGGCGGGCTGATCGTCCGGGCCAGCGATCCTGCGGCGCTGATCGCGGCGCTGGAGCCAGAAGACCCGGAGCGGGTGATAGCGGTGCAACTCCTGAATCTGGGGGCGGATTCGGAACCGCTGAATGCTTGGGCGCCGGGTTTGCCCATCGAACTGGTCATGCGCGACCCCGCCGCCGAGTTTCCGTTGCTGTATCGCCATACCAATCTGCTCGATAACCATCCGGTACGGGTCGCGATTGCGGTAGCGCCGGATTTTGGCAAGGCGGTCAAAACTGCGGTGGCGCTTGATTTTGCGGTACGGCTGGAGCCGGGCCAGCCCGATCCGGCGCTGATCGAGGAACTGGCTACAGTGCTGGAGTTTTATCTGCGCCAACCCACCGTGGCCCAACCGGTCGAGTATTTTCACGGGGCGCTACTGGGGTTCTACCACGCCGAACCGATCCCGTTGTGGCTGATTTTGGATGAGAATCCCAATGTCGTGCGCTACATCGCTGATGATGGCGCAGAATCGTTGAGTGGCCGGCTGGCGGGCGCTCATCTGACCATTGTGCCGGATGCCGATTTACCAACCTGGATTGAGCAGACGCTAGCGACTGCGGAGGATTGCCGGACGTGTGAGTTTCTCAAGAGTTGCGGCGGTTACTTCAAATGGCCGCGCTTCGACTATGACTGCGTGGGGGTCAAGCGGGTATTTGGGTTGTTGCAGGAAGCGGCGGCTGAATTGCGCCGTGACCTGGAGGCGGTTCCGGCGGATCAGGGTCCTTAAGGCCCCCTCAAACGATTGCAAAACCACCCTCGCTCCAGACCCTCTCCCGCTGAGTAGGAGAGGGTTTTTCAGCCTTAGTAGCGTTGTTGCTGATTCCGTCCGTAGATATTGCCGACCACCGCGCCGGCGGCCCCGCCAATCACTGCGCCGACTCCCGCATTGCCGCCGGTCAACCCACCGATGGCTGCGCCGCCCACTGCGCCGATAGCCGCGCCGCTCAGGGTGCTTTGCTCGGTGGGGGTCATGTTGGTGCAACCGACGCTCAGCGCCAGTGTTGGAATGGCGATTAAATAACTGATTTTGTTCATGAAATTCCCCTTACTTGATCTTGGCCGGACCGACTTTAGGAACGACCAGTTGGAACCAGATCACTTCTAAAATCGGCTGTTTCTGCTTGTCGGGATTCGACTTGTAGTACCCGTCGATGGTTTCCATGATTTGCTTCAGGGTCATGCCGTCCAGCCCTTCGACCAGCTTTTCCACCAGGGTGCGGCGTTTGGGATTGGGACCGGTCAGTTGATACTCGGCGGTCGCCATGTCGCGGATGCCGAGCAGATAAGCCATTTTTTCCCGTTCAGTCGCATTAGGCCAATCTTCGCCATCCGGGAACGACAGATCGATCTGGGTAGGGGTGGATTGGACAGGAGCCGCTTTGGTTGCGGGTGGCGCGGGGTTAGCAGCCTGAACCATGGACCCGCCGGCCAAACTGGCGGCCAGGCCGAGCGATAACAGGGTTGTCGCAAAGCGACGTGAATTCAGCATGGGCAACCTCTCTTCATTAAAAATCTCGGTTTAAATGCGGGGTCTTGGATGTTGCTTTAGAGTCTGGGCGGCGTCAAGGACTGCCCGCCGTCACAAATGCAGCAGTTAATCCGAGACCGCTACAATGCTGACGCGGGCGCTGCCGCCCATGCCCAGTTGCCTCGCGGCGGCGCGGGAGAGGTCGATGATTCGTCCACCGCCGTGAGGGCCGCGATCATTGATCGTCACCTCGACCTCCCGGCCATTGTGGAGATTTGTAACCTTGGCCCGGGTTCCCAAGGGCAAGCGCGGATGAGCGGCGGTGAGCGCATCCTGGTTAAAGCATTGGCCGCTGGCCGTTCTCTTGCCGTGAAATCCCGGTCCATACCAGGATGCTTTGCCGACCTGTTGGCCGTCCACCATCCTGGTGGTCTTGGCCGTTTTAGGGCTGCGGGCGTCCGCAGTGTTCGGGAGGCTGGTCGACAGGGCTAAAACAGCCATTAAAACGATGGTCTGGAAACCAGCAACTCTGGGGCGGGGAAACTGAGCTGGGCAGCGGGATTCGTTGCGTTCGATCAAGAGTCAACCTCCACGGATGGGTTGCGGGAAACCGAAATTCGCCTGCGGTTATCCCGGGATTCTGAAATTCTCTGGTTGAAAGCGTAACATAGCTTTCCACAAAAAGTGTCCCGGCGTGTCCCAAAAAATGGAGGAAATTTTGCAAAATCGATATATATTATTGATTATATTAATTATTTAATTTTTAAGGGGGTATTTTTCTTGGATACACAACCAACTGATAAATAAAATAAAAAAATTAATTCTATAAAGATATCCCTAACTGATTGAAGTCACCGTATCTTTCATTTTTTAATCAGTGCTTTATTAACCAACCAACCTTATGCACCGGCGGGCAGGCTGGCCGCGTGGTGTACAGGCACCGAGGGTTCCTGAAAGGTTGACGCGGCTGTTGCGCCGAAACAGGCGGCAGCCGGTTTTTTGGGCTATCCGCAAATGCCGCCTTAAGTTTTCCTTAAGCATCGCCGGGAACAATGGCGGGCAACCAAGGGATCGGACGGGTTCCGCTTCCCTGATCACCGCCCAACTTGCGCGAGGTAAACATCAATGTCCTTTCCCGGTACTCCCAAAAAACTCACCCTGGCGATAGCGCTGGCGACCAGCAGCGCAGTTCTGGCAATAGGCGCGCTGTCGCCGGCGCTGGCGTTTGATTCAGCATCGCCAGTCCGGGTCGAAATGACGGTCCCGGATTTCAGTACGCTGGTTCAGCAAAACGCAGCGGCGGTAGTCAATATTACGGTCACCGGCAAGAGCGCGCCTGCAGTGGCCTGGCGCGGGATGCCCACCCCGGACGCTGAAAACAACCCGTTCGGCGAACTGTTCAAGCAGTTCCCCATGCCGCGCGGCAAAGGGCAGGGAATGCTGACGCCCACTCAAGGACTCGGTTCCGGCTTCATTTTGTCCAGCGATGGCTATCTGATCACCAATCATCATGTCGTGGACGGCGCCGAAAAAATCACCGTCAAGCTGAATGACAAGCGCGAGTTTCCAGCTAAGGTGATCGGCGGCGACCCGCAATCAGACCTCGCCCTGCTGAAGATCGCCGCTACCGATTTGCCTACCGTGACCATCGGTGACGTTGACAGCCTTAAGGTCGGCCAGTGGGTGTTCGCCATTGGCGCGCCATTCGGGCTGGAGCGCACCGCGACCAAGGGCATCGTGAGCGCCTTGGGCCGCTCGCTGCCGAACGATACCTATGTGCCATTCATCCAGACCGATGTGCCGATCAATCCCGGCAATTCCGGCGGCCCGCTGTTCGATCTCAACGGCAAGGTGGTGGGCGTCAACTCCCAGATTTTCAGCCGCAGCGGCGGTTACATGGGACTCTCGTTCGCCATTCCGATGAATGTTGCGATGACGGTGGTCGAGCAACTCAAGACCGACGGCCACGTTACTCGGGGCTGGATGGGCGTCACCTTGCAGGAAGTCACTCAGGATCTGGCGCGCTCGTTCAATCTGGAGCAGCCGCGCGGGGCGCTGGTGGCCGATGTCAGTGCCGACGGTCCGGCGGCCAAAGCCGGTTTGAAAGCGGGCGACGTCATCGTTGCCTACGCCGGCAAACCGGTGGACGACAGCGCCGATTTGCCGCCGCTGGTCGGTTCAACCAAGCCCGGCGCTAACCGGGCCTTGACGGTGATCCGCGACGGCCAGGAGCGGGAAATCGCGATCACCCTGGGGCAGTTGCCGGACCAGAAGCAGGGCGAACTGGCGCTGAACAGCGCGCCGGATGACGATTCGCCTCGGCTGAACATCGCGGTAGCCGAATTGCCCGCAGGTCAGCGAGGTCAGAGCGAGGGCGGGGTATTGGTGCAACAGGTCGGGCCGGGGGTCGCCGCCGAGGCTGGGGTGCAACCGGGCGATATTCTGGTGAGCCTCAATAACCAGAAAATCAAGGATGCCGCCCATCTGCGCCAGCTTGTTAAGGAATTGCCGCCCGGCAAGCGGACGCCGCTGCTGGTCAAACGCAATGACGGCTCGTTGTATCTGGCGGTGGAAATGCCGGATCGTCCCAAATCGGCTGGATAAGCCAGCGGGGATTTGCACTTTCATTGACTGGAGCTTTTCGTCATTCCCGCGCAAGCGGGAATCCAGTAGGCTTCATTGGGCGGATGATGGCGTTTTGCGCCGCATCCGCCCTCACTATTTCCTTACCACTACTCCCCTAAACCCATGCGGATTCTGCTGGCGGAAGATGATCCGATGATCGGCGACAGTCTGCGCAAAGGGCTGCGCGACGAAGGCTTCACCGTGGACTGGGTTCAGGATGGACGCAGCGCAGAGCGGGCGCTCGAGGCGACTGAATATGCGCTGGCGCTGCTCGATCTGGGCCTGCCGCACAAGGACGGTCTGGCGGTCCTGCGGGGCTGGCGCCAACGCGGCCTGACCTTGCCGGTGCTGATTCTCACCGCCCGCGATGCGGTCCCGGATCGGGTTAAGGGTCTGGACAGCGGGGCGGATGATTATCTGGTCAAGCCTTTTGATCTGGCCGAACTGCTGGCGCGGATGCGGGCGCTGCTCCGTCGTCAGTCTGGGCGGGCGCGGGATTTGATCGAAATTGGCGCATTGCGGATCGATCCGGCTGCTCATACCGTTGATTATCAGGGTGAGCCGGTATCCCTCTCCGTCCGCGAATTCGCGCTGTTGCAGGCCTTGGCGGAAGCGCCGGGGGTGGTGCTATCGCGCGAGCAACTGGAGGATCGCCTGTACGGATGGGGCGAGGAAGTGGAAAGCAACGCCATTGAGGTCCACATCCACAACCTGCGCCGTAAGCTCAATCCCGGCGTGATCCGCACCGTGCGCGGGGTCGGCTACCGGCTTGGGGAAGCGCCGTGACCTCGATCCGCCAGCGTTTGCTGGTGGGCTTGGTGGTCGGACTGAGCGTGGTGCTGGGCATTGCTGGTTATGCCACCTACCATCAAGCCCGCGCTGAAGTGGATGCCCTGTTCGATTACCAGTTGCGACAAACGGCCTTGGCCCTGCGCCGGCAAAACCTGCTGGCGCTGGCCATCAGCGGCGAGGCGGGTGAAGGGGAAGGCGATCTGCTGGTGCAAATCTGGGATCGGGGCGGTGGCCTGCTCTACGTCTCCCGGCAAGCCTGGGAACTGCCCTTCGCGACTGAGCCGGGTTTTGCCGACCTGCTCTGGCGCAACGAGCGCTGGCGGCTGTTCGCGCTGTATGCCGGCAACCGCGTTGTTCAAGTCGCCCAGCCGACCCGACTGCGATTGCGGATGAGCGCCGATATTGCCCTGCGCAATGTTGCGCCGTTCCTGCTGCTGTTGCCGGGGATGGCGCTGGTGATTTGGTTCGGAGTGGGGGCGGGTCTGCGGCCCCTGCATCGCCTCGCTGCCGACCTTCGGCAACGCCGGCCCGAGGCGCTGGAACCGGTCGCGGTGGAGCGTCTGCCTGCCGAAATCACCCCGCTGATCGATGCCCTGAACGGGTTGTTGACGCGGCTGGCGGATACCCTCGCGGCTCAACGCCAGTTCATCGCTGACGCCGCCCACGAACTACGCACTCCACTGACCGCCGTCCGGCTCCAGGCCGAAATGGCGCAGCGGGCGACGGATGTTACCGAGCAGGCCGGAATGCTGAATGAGTTACGCGCAGGCCTGTTGCGCGCCTCGCATTTGGTTGAGCAATTGCTGGCAATGGCCCGGCTGGATGCCGCGCCCGTGACGGACCTGGTGGGAACCGTCGATTTTCTGGATTCAGCCAAGCGGGTGGTGGCCGAGTTTGCCCCCATTGCTGATCATCGCCGGCTTGATCTGGGACTGTTGCCCAGCGCTGTAGTCACGGTCGCCGGCGATCCGGACGAACTGCGGACTTTGTTGAGCAATCTGGTCGAAAATGCGTTGCGCTATACCCCGGACGGCGGGCGAGTGGACGTTCAAGTGCAACGCGATGGCGATGCGGCGATACTCACGGTGAGCGATACCGGGCCGGGGATTCCGGAGGCGGAACGGGTGCGGGTATTCGACCGGTTTTATCGCGGCGCTCAGGTTACTGCACCCGGCAGCGGGCTGGGACTGGCTATCGTCCAGCGGATCGCTCATCGCCACCGGGCCAGCATTCGGCTGGAGGATGCGGAACCGGGGCGAGGTCTGCGGGTGATGGTGCGGTGGCCGGTCGTTTAGCGATGATCCAAAAGCCAGCCTGCTGCCAGCGGGAGTCCGATCCTAGCTCGCGAATGGGGAGTGGCCAAAACCCGAATCAGCGTAATCGGCAAGGCGCTGACGGAAATCGATCAGCGATTCAGAACCAGCGCATAGTTTCCGGTGCTGGCCGATGAAATCCCGGGATTAACTTTCGCTACGGCTGGCCGGCGCTTCCTGTTGACGGCCACGCCACCAAGCCCAAATAAAATAGGAAATGATGGTTCCGATGCCGATTATCCACACCAGCAACGGCGCTACATTCGACAGAACCACATTCAATACCGCACTCATGATCAGGAAAACCGCAACGATGCACAGCCGCCAGTCGAAGTAAATCCCGGCCAGAAAAGTACTCAAGGTCATGGAAAATATGATGATGAAACTGGCCTGCCGATCGTCCAGAGCATCGAGATATTTATCCGGGCCAGACGCCATAAAGATCAATTGCACCATCAACAGCACCACGCCCCAATGCAGGATTTGACGCCCGGCCATGGTTAAGCGGGCTTTCAGGGTGGGTTCGACGTTATTCCACTGGGTAGCGATGCAGATCAACCCAAAGGCTGGAATCAGCCATTGCCAGTACCAGCGACTGCTCTCGACGCTGTAGGTCGTGTAGATCGCGCCAATCCAGGCCAGCGCAATCATCAGATAGAAACCAACATCCCTGGGGCGAAACAGTCGCCGCAACAGACTGGATTGGGCAGGAGTCGGCGTAGCGCTCAGAGTCGGTTCGGATTCGGACATGATAGTTTCCTTAGCCGGGGTTCAAGGGTGACGGTGGGATAACCGAGAGTTTAGCGCATACCCCGCCGATAAAGCGCCCAGCGGCATCCAGCACCGCCTCTCGCGCCTGATAGTGAGGCGAGTGGCCGCAGTCGGGCAGCCACAGAATTTCAGCCGGCCCGGAGACCCCAGCGGCAACTGCATCTACCTGAGCGCGAGTGCCGTACTCGTCATCCTGACCCTGGATGATCAAGGTCGGGCAACCCAGATGGCGCAATGCCGCCTGCATCTTCCAATCACGGCGGTCGGGCCGCAGCCAGGCGTCGCACCAGCCCCGGAACATCAGTTCAGTATGATCACCGTGATGGCGATGTAAACCCGCGCGCAACCTGCCTTGCTCAAAATCAGCACGGGCGATGCGGATGCCGGCTAGACACACCTCCTCGACGAACACATGGGCTGCCTCGCTGATCACCGCCAGAGTGCGGTCGGGAAAGGCGGCGGCAAACAGCAGAGCGATAGACGCGCCGTCGCTATGCCCGAACAGGATCGGCGGATCGGCGATGCCGCAGGCCGCCAAGACTTCGGGCAAGCTATGACGAGCCTCGTATTCCAGATAATCATTGGGACGCGGCCCGGTCAGACCTTCGGAACGGCCATAGCCCCAGCGTTCGTAGACCAGGCCGGGCAAGTGGGTCAGCGCACACAACTGGGCGGGAAAAGCGCCCCATTGACCGATGCTGCCCAACCCTTCGTGCAGGAAAATCAGGGTGGGACCCAGTGCGGCCTGAGGTGAAGTCAGCCGTTCGGCGTGGAGGCGATGTCCTGCGGCGTAAAGATCGAAGCGATGGCGTTGAACGTGCGCAGTCATTAATTTTTTAGCCTTTAGCCTTCTTCCTCGCCCCAGCGCGGCAACAGCGTATGCGGAATATCCAACTGGTCGAGAATGCGCGCCACAATGAAATCCACCAGTTCTGCCGCAGTAGCCGGTCGGTAATAGAAACCGGGATTGGTCGGCAGGATCACCGCACCGGCCCGCGCCAGCCGCAGCATGTTTTCCAGATGGATCACCGACAGCGGCGTTTCCCGCACCGCCAGAATCAGCTTGCGGCCTTCCTTAAGGCTGACATCGGCGGCCCGCTCCAGCAAGTTGTCGCTATTGCCGTTGGCAATCGCCGCCAGTGCGCCGGTGGTGCAAGGACAAACCACCATCGCTTGCGCCAAGGCCGAGCCGCTGGCCGACGGGGCCGTCCATTCGTCCTGGCCGTAGACCTGCAACTGCTTGGAATCGCAGTGATAATGATCGATCAGCACCCGCTGTATATCGCGGGGCCGTCCGGGTAGGCGCAAATCGGTTTCCATGTGAATGACGATCTGCGCCGCTTTCGAGATCAGTAACTGCACCGGGCGACCAACGTCCAGCAGATAGTGCAACAGCCGCAGACCGTAGTCGGCCCCGGATGCGCCGGTCATGCCGAGGATAATGGGACGAAAGGCCGGGGATTCAGGCATCACGATGGCTCAGGACTCGACAGAGGCTTGGAGCGCTTGCAACAACCGCTCGTGAATCCCGCCAAAGCCGCCATTGCTCATGATCAGCACTTGGGTTTCGGGTTGCAGCCGGGTTTGAATCGCAGACAGCGTTTCCTCCAGCGAATGGCAAACCTGTCCACGCGCACCGAGTTCGCCGGCTACCGCGCCCAAATCCCAGCCCAGATCCGGCGCTTGATAAAGAATCACAGCATCCGCAGCAGCCAGCGCCGGGGCAAGGCTGTCCTTGAAGACGCCCAGTTTCATGGTATTCGAACGCGGCTCCAGCACCGCGATGATCGGCTGTGAGCCGACCCGCGCCCGCAATCCCGCCAGCGTCGTGGCAATCGCGGTCGGGTGATGGGCGAAATCGTCATAAACCGTTACGCCACCTACCGATCCCCGCAGCTCCAATCTGCGCTTCACGCCCTGGAAAGTCGCCAGCGCCGCGATGGCCTGAGCAGGGGCAACTCCGACATGATGGGCAGCGGCCAGCGCGGCCAACGCATTGTTCACATTGTGCAAGCCTAATTGCGCCCATGCCGCTCGGCCCTGCGGTTCGCCCCAGTAGTCGACCGAGAAACCACTGCCATCAGGGAGAATGTCCCGCGCCTCCCAATCACCGATGCCAAAGCGCTCGACCGGCGTCCAGCAGCCCATGGTCAGCACCTCGGCTAGGTTTACATCCTCGCCGTTCGCCACAATCAGGCCATGACCCGGCACGGTGCGCAGCAGATGGTGAAACTGGCGCTGAATCGCGGCCAGATCGGGAAAAATGTCGGCGTGGTCAAATTCGAGATTGTTTAGGATCAAGGTGCGCGGCTGGTAATGGACGAACTTGGAGCGCTTGTCGAAAAATGCCGTGTCGTATTCGTCCGCTTCCACGACAAAGAATGGCGCTGCCCCCAACCGTGCGGAAACGCCAAAATTGGCGGGAATCCCGCCGATTAGAAAGCCCGGCTCCAGGCCGGCGCATTCCAGAATCCAGGCCAGCAGGCTGCTGGTGCTGGTTTTGCCGTGGGTGCCGGCGACCGCAAGAGCATGGCGGTCGCGCAAGACATGCTCCGCCAGCCAGGCTGGGCCTGAAGCATAGGGGCGCCTGGAATTGAGCAACTCCTCGATGATCGGTCGGCCCCGGCTCATGACGTTGCCAACCACGACCATATCCGGCTGAAATTCGGCCAGTTGTTCCGGATCGTAGCCTTCGCGCAGGGCAATGCCGGCCTCAGCCAGTTGGGTACTCATCGGCGGATAAACACCCGCGTCACAGCCGGAAACAGTGTGTCCCGCCGCCCGCGCCAGCAGCGCGACTCCGGCCATGAAGGTGCCGCAAACGCCAAGAATGTGAATATGCATCAAGCTCTCCCCGCCGGAACCGCCGGCGGAACGGATCGGTGCAGTCCGAACCTGATCAGCCGGATGAGGGTCCCACCCAACCGGTCAGCATCCAGGATAGAAAGGTATAGCCCAGAGCATACAGCGCACCAACCCAGATCGGAGCATTGAAGGCGCAGCGCAGGATATGGGCCATGATCGCGATGCTCCACGCCATCAGCGCCAGCAACAGCAGTGCGGGTAATTGCACATCGCCATCCGGCGATTGCCGGGCAATCCAGACGATCAGCGGCAATGCCAGCAGGCTCATCAGCGTCCCGACGCCAGTCAGAGCGCTTAGAGTTTGTTCAAAGCGTCGGGGATGCCGGTACAGGATCAGCGCCAGATAAAGCAGACCACTCAACAGCACCATATCCAGCAGAATTTGCAGCAGGGCGACCGGGGCCGGCGTCCCGATCAGCAGCGCCAACAGACTGGTCAGCCCATAGGCCAGCAGGCACATTTTCAGCAACGCTGCTGACGCTGGTGTGTCCTGTGGCCCCTTGCGGAACAGGCAAATATCCAGGAACAGATTAAACAGCGCACGCATGGATTCAATAGCAGATCGTGAGTGGCGGAATCGGGTTGGAAAGCAGTGGCGAATGAACCGGCAAAGGTGCGGGTTAGTCAACGCGGGTGCAAGGTACCCGCTTGCTGGGTCTTGTACAAGGCGGGGCCGATTGTGAATGCCATCCGGATCGATCGGACCCATTTGCGCATCTGTTGCAGGTTTTCAACAAGTCTCAGTCCTAAGCCCTTGTAACCGCGTCCTGTCAATACTCGGTCGCCGACGGTAATTTCTGTTAAAACAATACTATATATTTGAATAGCTTTTAAAAAACAGTTCTGTGACTTTTCTTGACAGCAACCGGTTCGCCTACCTATAGTGAGTGGGGAAAAGTGGGAAAAAGTGGGACGCAAGAGCGCCCCGGCGCATAAAAGGTATAAGGCATTGTTCCGGGGCGTCAATCGGCTGTCGCTGGATAGCAAGGGCAGACTATCGATACCGACCCGGTATCGGCAATCCTTACAGGACGAGGCGGGCGGTCAAGTCATTCTGACCGTCGACCGTGATCGCTGTCTGCTGCTCTACCCGTTGCCGGTCTGGGAAGAGGTTGAGCGTCAACTGATCCGGCTGTCCAGCGTCAATCCCCGCGCTCGCGCCCTGAAGCGATTATTGATCGGCCATGCCGAGGAATGTGGCGTGGATAGCGGCGGACGGATTCTGCTGCCGGCGCCCTTGCGGGAGTTCGCCGGTCTGGACAAGCAGGTGGTGCTGGTGGGACAGGGCAATAAATTTGAAGTGTGGAACGAGGCGGCGTGGTTAGCCTGGCGGGATGCGTTGCTGGCCGGCGATGGACAGGACGATGGCGAACCCCTGCCCGATCTGGATTCGCTGGCGTTCTGAGTGAGTATGACGATGGACACGCATCTGCCGGTGCTGCTGGCTGAGACGCTGGAGGGCTTGAACCCCCGCCTGGACGGCCTTTATGTGGACGCAACATTTGGCCGGGGAGGTCATGCGGCAGCAATCCTGGAGCGCTTAGGGCCGTCAGCGCGATTGTTGGCCCTGGATCGAGACCCGGACGCAGCCCGCTGTGCGGCGGAACGATTTAGTAGCGATCCCCGGGTTACGTTTATGCCGGTAGCGTTCAGCCGGTTGGCGGAAGTCATCGCTAAGCAGGGCTGGGCTGGGCGGGTAGACGGCATCCTGCTCGATCTGGGCGTGTCATCGCCGCAGTTGAATGATTCAGAGCGCGGATTCAGCTTCCGCCAGAACGGACCGCTGGATATGCGGATGAATCCGGCGACGGGCGTTAGCGCTGCCGACTGGCTAAGTCGGATCAGCGAAGCCGCGCTGGATCGGGTGCTGGTCGAGTTGGGGGAGGAGCGGTTTCACCGGCGAGTGGCGCACGCCATCATCGCCGCCCGGCAGCAGGGACCGGTGACGACGACCGCACAACTAGCGGCCCTTATCGCCGCGGCGGTACCCACTCGTGAACCGGGCCAGCATCCGGCCACCCGCGCCTTTCAGGCCATCCGCATCGCGGTTAATGACGAGTTAGGCGAACTAGCGGCAGTCTTGCCGCAAGCAGTGATGGCGCTCAGGGCCGGCGGACGGCTGGCAGTGATCAGTTTTCATTCTCTGGAGGATCGAATGGTCAAGCGGTTCATGCGCGAGCAGGCGCACGGACAGGAACTGCCGCCGGGTTTGCCGGTGATGGGCGCACCGCAAGGCATGACTCTGCGACTGATCGGACGGCTGATCCGGCCTGGATCTGCCGAAATCGCCGCCAATCCCCGCGCCCGCAGCGCGCTGTTGCGCATCGCCGAGCGGTTGGCATGAAAAGCCAAACCCTGCTGATCGCGCTGTTGACGGTCATGGCGATGGGATCGGGCGTGGGGCTGGTTTACACCCACCATCTCAACCGGCAACTATTCACGCGCCTGCAAACCATCCAGACCGATCGCGACGGCATTGATATTGAGTGGGAACTGTTGCAGTTGGAGCAAAGTACGCTGGTTACGAACATCGCCATTCAGCAAATCGCCCGGAACCGGCTGAATATGCTGACCCCCGATCCGGGAGAAGTTCTCTACATCGCGCCATGAACTACCCCACTAACCACCCCATGAATCGCTCGGTGAATCGTTCCGCCAATGGCCCGGTGAAGAGGGCGGTTCCCGCATCGCCCCCATCGGATTCGCCTTGGCGCAAGGCGCAGGCGTGGTTTAGCACCATGACCCGCCACCGGCTGATGCTGACGCTGCTGTTGTTCGCCGCCGGCGGCATGGTGGCGCGCGCGTCCTATTTGCAATTGCTGCACAAGGACTTCCTGCAGGATCAGGGCGATGATCGCTATCTGCGGGTGGTCGAGACGCCTGCGCACCGGGGGATGATCGTAGACCGCAACGGCGAGCCGCTGGCGGTCAGCTCGCCGGTGGATTCGATCTGGGCGCAACCGGCGGAATTGTTGCAGCAGCGCGATCACTGGCCGACGCTGGCACCGCTGCTGGACATGACCGTAGCGGAACTGGATCAGAAGCTGGCGGGCAAAGAGACCCGCCAGTTTGTTTATCTACGCCGGCATCTGGCCCCCAGCGCCGCCCAGCAGATTTTGCAACTCAACATTCCGGGCGTGTACGCCCGGCGCGAGTACCGCCGCTACTATCCGGACGCTGAGGTGACTTCGCACTTGCTGGGTTTTACCGATATTGACGATGCCGGTCAGGAAGGGCTGGAAAAGGCGTTTGACGGCCAACTGCGCGGCGTTGCCGGTCAGAAGCGGGTTATCAAGGATCGGCTGGGCCGCATCGTCGAGGAAGTCGAGAACCTGAAGCTCCCGCAGCCGGGCCAGCGCTTGACCTTGAGCATCGATCGACGCTTGCAATATCTGGCCTATCGCGCGCTTAAGGCGGCAGTGCTGGAAAACAAGGCCGAGGCTGCATCGGCGGTGATGATCGATGTCCGCACCGGCGAAATTCTGGCGATGGTCGATCAGCCCGCCGGCAATCCCAACAACCGCAACGAGCTGCAGGGCGATTTATTGCGGAACCGGGCCGCGACCGATGTCTACGAACCCGGTTCGACCATGAAGCCCTTCACCATCAGCCTGGCCCTGGAAAGCGGCAAGTGGACTCCGACTACCCCGGTCGATGCCCGGGGGCCGCTGCGGGTAGGTCGCTACCTCGTCCGCGATGTTCACAACTACGGCATCATCGATGTCACCCACGTCATCAGCAAATCGAGCAATGTGGGCACCACCAAGATCGCGTTTTCAATGCCGATGGAGCGGCTCTGGAAACTGTACAAGGATGTCGGCTTCGGTGCGCTGAGCGGGCTGGGCTTGGCCGGCGAGCAACCCGGCGTTCTCCATCATTTCAGCAAATGGGGCGGCGAGATCGGCCACGCCAATCATTCCTTTGGCTATGGACTGTCGATCAACATGCTGCAACTGGCACAGGCTTACGGGGTGCTGGCGGCGGATGGGGTGAAGCGGCCCTTGACCCTGCTCAAGCGCGACCAGCCGCTGGACCCTGCGGAAGAGCGGCGCATCCTGTCGGCGCAGGCGGTACGGCAAGTGCGCGCGATGCTGGAGCTGGCGGTCAGCAAGCAAGGCACCGGCGCCAAGGCCGGCGTACCCGGCTACCGGGTCGCGGGCAAGACCGGCACCGTCCACAAGATTGTCAACGGTCGCTATGCCAGCAACCGCTATTTCTCGCTGTTCGCCGGCATGGTTCCCGCCAGCCAACCCCGGCTGGTGATGGTGATCATTATTGATGAACCCAAGGGCGGCGCGTATTACGGCGGGGCGGTGGCGGCCCCGGTGTTTGGCGAGACCATGGGCGAGGCGCTGCGGATTCTGAACATCACTCCCGACGATATGCCGAGCATGAAGATCGCCGGATCGCCGCCGCCGGGAACCACGCCATGAATCGGGCGGTTCCGTTCACCCTGGGCCGGTTGCTGGCCGGTTTTGCTGCCGTGCCGGCGCAGTGGGCCGATCAGCTGGTCAGCGGCTTGTCTGCCGACAGTCGCACGGTGCAGGCGGGCGACCTGTTTTTCGCCCGGCGCGGCGGACAGCGGCATGGGCTGGAATTTCTGGAAGCGGCGCGGGCGGTGCGGGCGGCGGCAGTGGTCTGGGAGCCGCCCGATGATGGCTGGTTGCCGGTAGGCGACAGCGATTTGCCGCTGCTGGCCGCGCCGGCTCTGGGGCGAAATCTGGGCTGCATCGCCAGCCGGTTTTACGGCGAACCGTCCCGGCAACTGGCGGTGGTCGGTATTACCGGCACCGATGGCAAAACCTCCTGCGCCCACTTTATCGCCCAGGCGTTGAGCGATGCCGCGACCGGTCCCTGTGGACTGCTGGGGACGCTGGGCGGCGGGGTGTATGGGCAAACCGAACCCTCGCTGCATACCACTCCCGACCCCTTGGCGGTGCAACGCTGGCTGGGTGGATTGACCGCTACAGGTCGGCGCTATGCGGCGATGGAAGTTTCTTCTCATGCGCTGGATCAGGGTCGGGTGAACGGTGTGGCCTTTGCCGTCGCGGCGTTGACCCACCTGAGCCGCGATCATCTGGATTATCACGGTACAGTCGAAGCCTATGCAGCGGCCAAGCGCCGGCTGTTTGTCGATCATCAGCCCAGATGGGCGATCTTGAATCACGATGACGCTTTCGGTCGCCATCTCGCCACTGAAGCGCAAGGTTGCGCGCCGATCATCGCATACGGTTTGGGCGAACGCCCGCAACGGCTGGAGCGGTTCGTGTGGGGCGAGCAACTGGAATTGACCACCGCTGGATTGCGGATGCAGGTGCGTTCTTCCTGGGGCGATGGCGAGTTATCCACCCGGCTGTCCGGGCGTTTCAACGCCAGTAATCTGCTGGCGGCGCTGGCGACCTTGTTGGCGCTGGAGATGCCGTTATCCGAAGCGCTGGCCCGGTTGGCCGAAACGGCTCCCGCACCCGGACGTATGGAGCGGATCGGCGGCGGACCGGATCAGCCGCTAGCAGTGATTGATTACGCCCACACCCCCCATGCGCTGGAACAGGCTTTGACCGCACTGCGCACCCAGCACGGGAGACGGTTATGGTGCGTGTTTGGCTGTGGCGGCGACCGGGATGCCGGCAAGCGTCCGCTGATGGGCGCGATTGCCGAACGGCTGGCCGACCGGGTGATCGTCACCGACGACAACCCGCGTACTGAAGACCCGCAACAGATTATCGCCGCGATTCAGGCCGGAATGCGCCGTCCTGACGCCGCCATCGTGATCCGTGATCGGCGGCAGGCGATTACTCAGGCGCTGGCCGAGGCGGGCGGCGGCGATATCGTGCTGATCGCCGGCAAAGGCCATGAGGACTATCAGATTATCGGTACCGAACGATGGCCCTTCAGCGACCGGGCTGTCGCCCACCAGTTTTTGTGTCCAGCAGAGGAAGTTGCCTGAATGACTGATGGTTTTTCGCCCCTGCGCTTGCAGGATATTGCCCGACTGCTGGATGGCGTTCTGACCGGTCCCGACGCTGCGGTTGACGAGATCGGCATTGACAGTCGCCGCCTGCCATCCGGAGCGCTGTTCGTGGCGCTGACGGGTCCGAATTTCGACGGTCACGACTTTATCGCCGCTGCCCGTGAGCGGGGCGCAGTCGCGGCGCTGGTCAGCCGGACGGTCGCTGATCCGTTGCCGCAAATCCGGGTCGCGGATACCCGACTGGCGCTGGGCCAGTTGGGTGCAGCGTGGCGGTCGCGCTTCGCCGGACCGCTGATTGCCCTGACCGGCAGCAACGGCAAGACCACGCTGAAAGAAATGATCGCGGCTATTCTGCGCCAGCGTGGCCCGACCTTGGCCACCGAGGGCAACCTCAACAATGATCTGGGCGCGCCGCTGACCCTATTGCGGCTGCGGGCGGAACACGCTTACGCGGTGATCGAGCTGGGGGCCAATCATCCCGGCGAGATTGCCTATCTGACCAGTCTGGCGCAACCCGATGTTGCGATCATCAACAACGCCGGTCCTTGTCATCTGGAAGGCTTCGGCGATGTGGCTGGCGTAGCGAGGGCCAAGGGCGAGCTGTTTCAAGGACTGGCCTCGACCGGCGCCGCGATCATTAACCACGACGATCCTCATGCCGAATACTGGGCCAGTCTGAATCCGGGCCGGCGGATCATCGATTTCGGCCTGGATCAGCCAGCGGCAGTCAGCGGCAGGATTCTGGACCCGGTGAATAACCGGTTCCGGCTGATCACTCCAGCGGGCGAGATTGAGGTGCATTTACCCTTGCCGGGTCGGCACAACGTCCGCAATGCCCTGGCGGCGGCGGCGGCGGCGCTGGCGGTGGGGGCGACCCTGACCGAGATTGGCGAAGGTCTGGAAAATCTGCACGGGGTCAATGGGCGGTTGCAACGCTTGCCGGGTCGGCATGGCGGGGCGGTGATTCATGACGCCTACAACGCCAATCCCGCTTCGCTGGCAGCGGCGGTGCAGACCGTCGGAGCCGATCCGGGCGACAAATGGCTGGTGTTGGGCGATATGCGCGAACTGGGAACGACTGCCGCAGAACTCCATGCCGAATCCGGACGTTCCGCGCGCGCAGCCGGCTTTACCCGGCTCTATACCTTGGGTGAACACAGCCAGGCGGCGGCGCTGGCCTTTGGCGTCGGTGGAACCCACTTTACCGAACTGGACGCACTGATCGCCGATTTGCGCGGCGATCTTCAGGGCAAGACCGAAGCGCTGGCGGTGCTGATCAAGGGGTCGCGGGGGATGCGTATGGAGCGGGTGGTCGCCGCCCTGGTCGAGGCCGGATCACTGGCCGCCAGCCCGGAGGGACACGGCTGATGCTGCTGCTCCTGACTGAATGGCTGTCTGAGAATTTATACAGCGGATTCAACGTGTTTCAGTATTTGACCTTGCGAGGGATTCTAGGCGTTCTTACTGCGCTGTCGATTTCGCTGCTGGTCGGACCGGCCATGATCCGGCGCTTGAGCCGTGACCAGATCGGCCAGCATATCCGTGAAGATGGCCCTAAGAGCCATTTCACCAAGGCCGGTACGCCGACCATGGGCGGGGCGCTGATTCTGATCGCCATCACGGTCGCGACCCTGCTCTGGGCTGATCCGCGCAACCGCTATGTCTGGATCGTGCTGTTGACCACGCTGGCGTTTGGCGGCATCGGCTGGGCCGACGATTACAAAAAACTAGTGCTGCGCAACTCCAAAGGATTGTCCGCGCGAACCAAGTATTCCTGGCAATCCGGGGTCGGGCTGACCGCGGCGCTGCTGCTGTATTTCACCGCCCAGACCCCCGTGGAAACCCAACTGATCGTGCCGTTCTTCAAGGCCGTGGCGATCAACCTGGGCTGGCTGTTTATCCCGCTGACCTACTTCGTGATCGTTGGCTCCAGCAACGCCGTCAATCTTACCGATGGGCTGGACGGGCTGGCGATTGTGCCGACAGCCATGGTGTCCGGCGCATTGGCAGTGTTCTGCTATACCTCGGGCAACCGCATTTTCGCCGACTATCTGGGGATTCCGCATGTGCCGGGGAGCGGTGAGCTGATTGTGTTCTGTGGGGCGATGGTCGGTTCCGGGCTGGGCTTTCTCTGGTTCAACACCTACCCGGCTCAGGTGTTCATGGGCGATGTCGGGGCGCTGGCGCTGGGCGCGGCGCTGGGCATCGTCGCCGTCGTGGTGCGGCAGGAACTGGTGCTGTTCGTGATGGGTGGGGTGTTCGTGATGGAAACCGTGTCGGTGATTTTGCAAGTCGCTTCGTTCAAGCTGACCGGCCGGCGCATCTTCCGTATGGCCCCGCTGCACCACCACTTTGAACTGAAAGGCTGGCCGGAGCCGCGAGTCATCGTCCGGTTCTGGATCATCACTATCATGCTGGTGCTGATTGGGCTGGCGACGTTGAAGATTAGATGAAAGGCTAAAGGCTCAAGGTTAAAAATCCATGCAGCAACAAGACATGACGGGGATCACGCTGGTGGTCGGTCTGGGCAAAAGCGGTTTGTCGGCGGCGCGGGCGTTGCAGGCGCTGGGCGCGGATTTCGTCATGACTGACAGCCGGACCGATCCGCCGGGGCTGGCGGCGCTGCAAGCCGAGTGTCCCGGTGCGCCTCTGTTTCTGGGCGGCTTTGATCCGGCTGCCTTCGCTCCTGCGTCCCGGTTGCTGGTTAGTCCCGGGGTTTCGATCAAGACCCCGGCGATTGTGGAAGCGGCAGCGCGCGGCATTCCGGTCTGGGGTGATATTGAACTGCTGGCCCGGTTGACCCCGGCCCCGATTGCCGCAATTACCGGTTCCAATGGCAAAAGTACGGTAACGACGCTACTGGGCCTGATGGCGGAGCGCGCTGGAGTCCGGGCGGCTGTCGGCGGCAATCTTGGCGAGCCGGCGCTCGATCTCTGGTTGCAGCAGGAACGCAAGACGGGCAACGCGCCTGACTGCTATGTGCTGGAACTGTCCAGCTTCCAACTGGAAACCACCCATAGCCTGAATGCGCGGGTGACGACGGTGCTTAATATCAGCCCCGATCATCTGGATCGCTATGACGGACTGGATGACTACATCGCCGCCAAACAGCGGATTTTCCGGGGCGATGGCGTCATGGTCGTCAATGCTGACGATCCGGCGGTCATGGCGATGGTGGAACCGGATCGGGACGTGCGGCGCTTTACTCTGACGGAGCCGGCTGAGGGTGAATTCGGCCTGCGCCGGGATGGCGGCGAAACCTGGCTGGCTTGCGGTCGGGAATGCTGGATCGCGGCAGCGGAACTGAAGATCCGCGGCGATCACAACCTCGCGAATGCTCTGGCGGCGCTGGCGATGGGGCAGGCGCTCGGCTGGCGACAGGAAGGAATGCTGGCGGCATTGCGTGAATTTACCGGGCTGGCGCACCGCACCGCGCTGGTGCTGGACCGGGATGGAGTGCGCTGGTTCGACGATTCCAAGGGCACCAATGTCGGGGCGACAGTCGCGGCAGTGCGCGGCTTGCCCGGTCAGGTCGTGCTGATCGCCGGCGGCGAGGGCAAGAATCAGGATTTTACTCCGCTGCGGGCGGCGCTGGCCGACAAGGCGCGGGCGGTGGTGTTGATCGGCCGCGATGCGCCGTTGATCGCCGCCGCCTTGGGCGACAGCGTTCCGCTCCATCCGGCGATGAATCTGGATCAGGCGGTTGCGGCTGCGGCGGAATTGGCTCAACCGGGCGATAGCGTCCTGCTCTCGCCGGCCTGCGCCAGTTTCGACATGTTCAGCGGCTACGAGGAGCGTGGCGCAGTGTTCGCGGCCGCAGTGCGGAGGTGGGCCGGATGTTAAATGTTGCTCAGGTTGCGGCTGATTTGAAGCCGACCCCGTCTGCTAAAGCCCGGATCGGGTTGCCGTTCCCCGATCCCTGGGTGCTGATTCCGGCGTTGCTGCTGGTGGCGCTGGGCCTGCTGATGGTGACCTCGGCCTCGATGCCGATCGTTGAGCGTCAGACCGGTCAGCCGTTCCATTTTCTGATTCGGCAGGGCGTGTTTGTACTGATAGGCCTGTTCGCTGGGGGCGTGATCTTTCAGGTTCCAGTCGCACGCTGGCGCGAGGCCAGTTCGTTCCTGCTGTTGGCGGCGATCGGCATGTTGATCCTGGTGCTGATTCCGGGCATCGGCAAGGAGGTCAACGGTAGCCTGCGCTGGATCGGGGTTGGCTCGATCAACATCCAGGTCTCGGAACTGGCCAAGCTGTTTACGCTGGTCTATGTCGCCGACTATCTCCGCCGCCGGGGTGCGGAATTGCAAACTGCCGATTTTCGGACTTCGGCGCTGGCGCTGTTCCGGCCTATGGCGGTGCTGGCGGTGCTGGCGGTGCTGCTGCTGCTGGAGCCGGATTTCGGCAGTGTCGTGGTGTTGATGGCGGCGGCGATGGGCATGGTGTTTCTGGCCGGCGGCAATCTCGCGCAATTCGGCGTTCTGCTGTTCGGGACGGCGGCGGCGATGGCGGTGTTGCTGTGGTCATCGCCCTATCGGCGGGCGCGGCTGATCAGTTTTCTGGACCCGTGGGCGGATGCTCAAGCTAGCGGCTACCAGTTGACTCATTCGCTGATGGCGATTGGACGCGGCGAACTGTTCGGAGTCGGGCTGGGCCAGAGTGTCGAGAAGCTGTTCTATCTGCCTGAAGCACATACCGATTTCCTGTTTGCAGTGCTGGCCGAAGAGCTGGGGCTGGCCGGAATTCTGGTGGTCATTGCGCTGTTTATGACCCTGGTCTGGCAGGCGTTCGCCATCGGCCAGCGGGCGGAGCGGCTGGGCATGAATTTTTCGGCCTGGCTGGCCTATGGCCTTGGCCTGTGGTTCGGCATCCAGTCGCTGTTCAACATGGGCGTCAATATGGGCGTGTTGCCGACCAAGGGGCTGACCTTGCCCTTCATGAGCTATGGCGGCAGCAGCGTGGTGGTGATGTGCATGGCGCTGGCGCTGTTGTTGCGGATTGATGTGGAAACCCGCGCCGGTGGCAGCGAATGAATGCGGCTCGTCCCGTGTTGATCATGGCCGGCGGCACCGGCGGTCATGTCTTTCCGGCGCTGGCGGCGGCGGAATGCCTGCGGGAGCGCGGTGTACCGGTGATCTGGCTGGGGGTCCGCACCGGATTGGAGGCGACGCTGGTGCCCAAGGCTGGCATCCCGATGGAGTGGATCGAGGTCGCGGGGTTGCGCGGCAAAGGGTTGCGGCGGCGCTTGCAAACCCCGTTCATGCTGGCGCGGGCGCTGTGGCAGGCGCGGGTGGTGTTGCGTCGGTTGCAACCTGTGGTCGTTCTGGGGATGGGCGGGTTCGTCAGCGGTCCTGGCGGCGTCATGGCCCGGCTGCTCGGTATTCCGCTGGTGGTGCATGAACAGAACGCCATTGCCGGTTTGACCAACCGGATTCTGGCGCGTTTGGCTAATCGGGTGCTGGAAGCCTTTCCTGGAACCTTTCCGCCGCAACGCCAGGCGCTGACAGTCGGCAATCCGGTTCGCCAGGCGATTGCCGATCTCCCGCTGCCCGCCGAGCGGTTTGCAGGGCGGGAAGGTCGGATGCGATTGCTGGTGCTGGGCGGCAGTCAGGGCGCGTTGGCGCTGAATCAACTCGTGCCGCAGGCGCTGGCTTTGCTGAGCGATGCTAAGCGCCCTGAGGTCTGGCATCAGGCTGGCGGCCGGTTGCAGGACGCGGCGCAAGCGGCTTATGCGCAGGCCGGAATGACGGTGCGGTTAACGCCGTTTATCAACGACATGGCCGAAGCCTACGGTTGGGCGGATGTAGTGTTGTGCCGGGCCGGAGCGTTGACCATCGCTGAACTGGCGGCGGCGGGCGTGGGTGCAGTGCTGGTCCCGTTCCCGTTTGCAGTGGACGATCATCAAACCGCCAATGCCCGATTTCTGGAGCAGGGCGGCGCGGCGTTGCTGATTCAGCAGGCGGATCTGAGCGCGGAACGGCTGGCGGATCTGTTGCGGGAGTTGGGCAGCGACCGCGCCCGGTTAGTGCAGATGGCCGAGGCGGCGCGGCGGCTGGCGAAAATAGAGGCTGCTGATCAGGTGGCGACAGTCTGCCTGGAACAGGCGCGATTTTGACTATGAACTTATGACGAGAGCGCAGTGACGTGGATAAACCGTTGACGATGATCCCGGAAGCCTGGCGCGACATGCGGCGGATTCGCCAAGTGCATTTTGTCGGCATCGGCGGTTCGGGGATGAGCGGCATCGCTGAGGTACTGTTGAATCTCGGCTATGGCGTGTCCGGCTCCGACCTGCGGGCCAGCGCGGTGACAGCCCGATTGGCGCAACTGGGCGCGATCATTCGCCCCGGCCATGCTGCTGACCACATCGCCGGTTGCGACGTGGTCGTGATTTCCAGCGCGGTGGCCGAGGACAATCCTGAAGTGATCGCGGCCCGGACAGCGCGGATTCCGGTGGTGCCCCGAGCCGAAATGCTGGCTGAGCTGATGCGGTTTCGCTACGGGATTGCAGTCGCCGGGACGCATGGCAAGACCACTACGACCAGCCTGATCGCCAGCCTGCTGGCCGAGGGCGGGCTGGACCCGACCTTTGTGATCGGCGGGCGATTGAATAGCGCTGGGGCGAATGCCCGGCTGGGAACGGGCCGCTATCTGGTCGCCGAGGCCGATGAGAGCGACGCCTCGTTTTTGCTGTTGCAACCCATGATCTCGGTGGTGACCAACATTGACGCCGATCACCTCTCGACCTACGGCGGCGATTTCGAGCGGTTGCGCGAGACTTTTATCGAGTTTCTGCACCATCTGCCGTTTTACGGGCTGGCGGTGCTATGCGCCGATGACCCGCAGGTGCGCACCATTCTGCCGCAGCTCAGCCGACCGGTGCTGACCTATGGTTTCAGCGAGGATTGTGACGCCCGCGCGACCGATCTGGTCCAGGACGGGTTGCGCACCCGGTTTGTGGCGCATCTGCCCAACCTGAAAGCGCCGTTGCCGATCACCCTGAATTTGCCGGGCCGGCACAGCGTACTCAATGCGCTGGCGGCGCTGGCCGTTGCCCAGGAACTGGGCGTTTCTGAAACCGCCATTCGCCGCGCCCTGTTGAATTTTCAGGGGATTGGCCGGCGGTTTCAGGCGCATGGCGACTTGGTCTTGCCAAGCGGCGGGCGGGCGACGGTCATGGAGGATTATGGCCACCATCCCCGCGAGATTCAGGCGGTGTTGGCAGCGTTGCGTGGGGCATGGCCGGAGCGGCGGCTGGTGTTGGCCTTTCAGCCGCATCGGTTTACCCGCACCCGTGACCTGTTTGAGGACTTTGCCCAGGTGCTGTCCGAGGTCGATGTGCTGATCCTGCTGGAGGTTTATTCGGCAGGCGAAAAACCCATCGCCGGGGCTGACGGACGCAGTTTGAGTCGGGCCATCCGCACTCGGGGCAAAGTTGATCCGGTGTTTATCGAGCAGGCAGCAGAGTTATCGACGGTTGCGCCGGACGTGCTGCGTGACGGCGATCTGTTGTTGCTGATGGGCGCGGGCGACATCGGCGCAATGGCGGCGCGGCTGGTTAAAGAAGGCTAAAGGTTTTAATGTCTTATTTACCTTTTATTTTTCCGTGTTTTCCGTGTTCTTCCGTGGCCTGAATTCCTTGGCCTCGGATAAGGAGAGCCAATGCAACAGATACAACAGCGAGTGGTGAACGATCCGGCGGCGTTTGGCAAAGTCGCGGTGCTGATGGGCGGCTGGTCAGCGGAGCGCGAGGTCTCGCTGAGAAGCGGGCAGGCGGTGCAGGCGGCGCTGCTGGCGGGGGGTGTGAATGCCCACGGGATCGATGCGGATCGCGCCATTCTGACCACACTGGAGGATGGCGACTTCGACCGGGCGTTCATCATCCTGCATGGGCGCGGTGGCGAAGACGGGGTGATTCAGGGCGCGCTGGAGCTGCTCGGCTTGCCCTATACCGGCAGCGGTGTGCTGGCCTCGGCGCTGGGCATGGACAAGCTCCGCACCAAACAGGTTTGGCAGGGCGCGGGCTTGCCGACCCCGCCGTACCGGATGGTCCATAGTCCGGCGGAACTGGCAGCGGCGGCGGATGAACTGGGTTTGCCGCTGGCGGTGAAACCGTCCTGTGAAGGCTCCAGCATCGGGATTAGCCGGGTCGTTGATCCTGACCAGATCCAGTCCGCCTGGGAGCGGGCCGCTGCCTGCAATTCGCCGGTGCTGGTCGAGCCGTGGATTCAGGGTCAGGAATACACCGGCGCCTTACTGCAAGGCGAAGCGCTGCCGCTGATCCGGCTGGAAACGCCCCGCGATTTTTACGACTACGAGGCCAAGTACCACGCGGTCGATA
Organism: Gammaproteobacteria bacterium; assembly: GCA_020846135.1. Classification (GTDB taxonomy): domain Bacteria; phylum Pseudomonadota; class Gammaproteobacteria; order Competibacterales; family Competibacteraceae; genus RXIV01. The sequence goes on along the minus strand of JADLEK010000018.1, from coordinate 54,855 downwards.
CCCGCTATCTTTGTCCGTGCGGCTTGCCGGCGGCGCAGGAAGCGACCTTGCGCGACCTGGTGCGCCGGGCTTATGCCGCAGTGGACGGATCGGGCTGGGGTCGGGTCGATCTGATGCTGGACCCACAAGGCCAGCCCTGGCTGTTGGAGGTCAATACCGTGCCGGGCATGACCGATCACAGCCTGGTGCCAATGGCGGCTAAGGTCGCCGGCCTGAGTTTCGAGGATCTGGTCTGGCGGATCCTGGAAACCAGTCTGATGCAGCAGGACTAAGCGGGGAATTTCATGCTGTTTGGACATGGCCACCGCCGGGGCGCAACCCCGCTCAAGCGCAAGACGCCCGCCGCGCCGGGACAATGGCAAGCGGTCTGGGGAACGCCATTGCGCTGGCTGGGCGTAGCGCTGGTCTTGGCCGGCGTCGGTTTTGGCTTGTGGACGGGTGGCCAGAAATTGCGCGATCCGGGCGCATTTCCATTGCGCCAGGTACACATTGCAGGCGAATTGCGCAACCTGGCCGAGGCCGACCTCCAGCCAGTGGTGAGCGGTTATCTGGGCCAGAACTTCTTTATGGCTAATCTGGATGAGTTGCGCACGGCGCTGGCCACCAATTCCTGGATTGAGCAGATCGCGGTGCGGCGCGGCTGGCCGGACACCATCGAGATCGAATTGCAGGAACGGGTCGCCTTTGGCTACTGGGGCGAACGGGAGATGGTGGATCGCCAGGGTCGCCGGTTTACGCCGGAGGTGGTGCGTCAGCCTGGTCCCTGGCCGATGCTGGCCGGACCGGCCGGCCATGAATCGGCGCTGATCAAGGCCTGGCAGGACATTCGCACTCTGTTCGATCCCCTCGGCCTGAAGCTCGCGAAGCTGACTCAGGACGACCGGCGCGCCTGGTGGCTGACTTTCGATAACGGTCTGGAAGTGTATGTCGGGCGTGATCAATTGGAGCCACGGCTACGCTTACTGGCGCAACTGTATCCACGGGTGCTGGCCGCTCGGATCGATCAGATCGCAGTCGTAGATTTGCGCTATGGCAATGGTTTTGCGGTGCGCTGGAAATCAGGACCGACGCTAGCGCCAACGGCGGGTTAGACGGGAAAGGAAACAGGCATGGCCAAAAAAGAAGACAAAAATTTAATCGTCGGCCTGGATATCGGCACTTCGAAAGTGGTGGCGCTGGTAGGCGAAGTCGGGCCAGACGGCTCGATCAATCTGGTTGGCCTTGGCGTCCATCCGTCGCGGGGCCTGAAAAAGGGCATTGTGATCAACATTGAGTCGGCGGTTGAATCGATTCGGCAAGCGGTCGATGAGGCCGAGCGGATGGCCGGGTGCAAGATTCATTCGGTGTATACCGGCATTTCCGGCAGCCACATTCGCGGCCTGAACTCCGATGGCGTCACCGCGATCCGCAATGGAGAAGTCACTCCCGAAGATGTCGATCAGGTGATCGAGGCAGCACGGGTAGTGGCGATCCCGGCGGACCAGAAGATTCTGCATATCCTGCCGCAGGAATTCATCATCGACGGTCAGGAAGGCATCCAGGACCCGCTGGGCATGTCCGGGGTGCGGCTGGAGGCCAGGGTTCATATCGTCATCGGCGCCGTCAGCGCTGCTCAGAACATTATCAAGTGCGTCCAGCGCTGTGGGCTGGAGGTGGATGACATCATCCTGCAACCTCTGGCGTCCAGCCGGGCGGTGCTGGCCCCGGATGAGAAGGACTTGGGCGTTTGCCTGCTGGACATCGGCGGCGGCACCACCGATTTGGCGGTGTTCACCCACGGGGCGATCAGCCATACTGCGGTACTCCCGATTGCCGGCGATCAGGTCACCAATGATATCGCCGTCACTTTTCGCACTCCGACGCTAGCGGCGGAGGCAGTCAAGATTAACCATGCCTGCTGCCTCAAAAAGTTGACCCGGACCGATGAGCGGATCGAGGTGGCAGGGGTCGGCGACCGGGTAGCGCAGGTGTTTTCCCGCTATGACCTGGCTGAGGTCGTGGAGCCGCGTTATGAAGAATTTTTTGATTTGGCCCGGGCGGAGCTGCAACGCAGCGGGTTTGAGCATCTGATGGCCGCCGGAATGGTGTTGACCGGCGGCAGCTCCCGGATGGATGGGGTGGTGGATCTGGCCGAAAACCTGTTGCACATGCCGGTGCGATTAGGACTGCCTCATGAGGTGACCGGGTTACAGGACGTGGTGTGTCATCCAGGCTACGCCACCGCAGTCGGTTTGTTGCTGTTCGGTAATGAAAACCGGCCATTGCGGTCAGGGCCGGTATCGCGAGTGGGTCGCGCCGGGTTGTGGGTGCGGATGAGACGCTGGTTTCAGGGTAATTTCTAATGGTTAAGATCTAGTGACGTCAGATTGGGTCGAGAACCCTATATGAGGAGAAACAATCATGTATGAACTGATGGATACCAAGCCGAATAACGAAGTGATCAAGGTCATCGGCGTGGGCGGCGGCGGCAGCAACGCGGTGCAGCATATGCTCGGCGCCAATATCGACAAGGTGGACTTCATCTGCGCCAACACCGACGCCCAGGCGCTCAAAACGTCGCTGGTGCCGACCACCTTGCAGATTGGCGTCAATATCACCAAGGGGCTGGGGGCTGGGGCTAATCCCGACGTAGGCCGGCAAGCGGCTCAGGAGGATATCGAGCGCATTCGCGAGGCGTTGCAGGGGGCCGACATGGTATTCATCACTGCCGGCATGGGCGGCGGCACTGGCACCGGCGCAGCACCGGTGGTGGCGCAACTGGCGCGGGAGATGGGGATTCTGACGGTTGGCGTGGTTACCAAGCCGTTCCCCTTTGAGGGTAAGAAGCGCATGGAGGTCGCCAAGCATGGGATTGAGGAACTGCGGGAGACCGTCGATTCGCTGATCATCATTCCTAATGAGAAGCTGTTGTCGGTGCTGGGCAAGAGCGCGAGCCTGCTAGATGCCTTCAAGGCCGCCAATGAGGTGTTGCTGGGCGCAGTGCAGGGGATCGCCGAGTTGATCACGCATCCTGGCCTGATCAACGTCGATTTTGCCGACGTGCGCACCGTGATGTCGGCCATGGGCATGGCGATGATGGGTACTGGCCGGGCGGTCGGCGACGGCCGGGCGCGGGAAGCTGCGGAAGCGGCGATTCGCAGTCCGTTGCTGGAAAACGTCAACCTGGCCGGAGCGAAGGGGTTGCTGGTCAATATCACCGGTGGCCTCGACATCACCATTGGCGAATTCAACGAGGTCGGCGAAATTATTCAGGAACTGGCCGCCGAGGACGCTACCGTTAAGGTGGGCATGGCGGTTGATGAAGAGATGCGCAATGAGTTGCGAGTGACCATTGTGGCGACCGGTCTCTGCCAAAACATTCCCGCCGCCGCAGCCAAACCTGCCAGTTCCCGCGGCCGGGAGATTTTTTCGCGGGATACTGTTGCCGGTGGCGATTATGTCAATGTCAGGCTGATGCCAACCCCGCAAACCGGTGGGCGCTCCCCTGAGTGGCCTCGGCAAAAAGCGGTGAGCGAGGTCGCCAGCGAGATGCGGGAACCGGTGGATGATTTGGGCTATCTGGATATTCCGGCCTTCCTGCGGCGGCAGGCCGGGAATGAATAGTCGGGTCTAATCTGGAGATACTGCGCGCAGAATTTGCAATTTAACAACAAATTTCGTTGTTAAGGGGAAACAAAAGTTGCAAACTCGCTACTGAGTGCGGTATCATTACTGCAACTTACCTATGGCGTTCCAGTTTCATGCTGCCGCGCCATAGCCCAGATCATTACATTGCATGGGGGACTCGCATGATTCGGCAACGCACCTTGAAGAACGTGATTCGGGCGACCGGCGTCGGCTTGCATACCGGCGATAAAGTCTATCTCACCCTGCGGCCAGCGGCTCCCAATGCGGGTATTGTCTTCCGGCGGGTGGATTTGCCCGAACCGGTGGAAATCAAGGCCAGTCCGGAGAATGTCGGCGATACCCAGCTCTCGACCTCGCTGGTCAAGGACAAGATCCGAGTTTCCACCGTCGAACATCTGTTGTCGGCGTTTGCTGGACTCGGGATTGATAATGCGTATGTCGATGTCAGCGCCGCCGAAGTGCCGATTATGGACGGCAGCGCCGGGCCGTTTGTCTTTCTGATCCAGTCGGCGGGCATCCAAGAACAGAACACGCCCAAACGGTTTATCCGCATTAAAAAACCGGTGCTGGTCGAGGACGACGACAAGTGGGCGCGATTCGATCCTTTCACCGGCTTCAAGGTGGAATTCACCATTTCCTTCGATCATCCGGTATTCAAGAGTCGCAGCCAGCACGCAGTCGTTGATTTCTCGACGACTTCTTTCGTTAAGGAAGTCAGCCGGGCGCGGACCTTCGGCTTCATGCGCGATCTGGAATACCTGCGGGAACGGCGACTGGCGCTGGGTGGAACTCTCGACAACGCCATCGTGGTCGATGATTACCGGATTCTCAACGAGGATGGGTTGCGCTACGAAGACGAGTTCGTCAAGCACAAGATTCTCGATGCTATCGGCGACCTGTATCTGCTCGGCCACAGCCTGATCGGTGCTTTCAATGGCTACAAGTCCGGCCACGCGCTGAATAACCGCCTGCTGCGAACCCTGCTGGCCGACCGCACCGCCTGGGAAGAAGTCACCTTTAACGATGAGCGGCATGCGCCGATTTCCTATCTGCAGCCGGCTCAGGCGACCCGCTGATCGGATCCAGTATTTCGATTTCCTCTGTTTTCTTTTAAGCGGTTTTCTGGTCTGACCGGAAAGCCGTTTTTTGTTGCGCCGGATTGCGATCTCTGAGTCTGCAATCAGCCTGCCTGACCGGTCATAATACCGTCTGGATTTCAACCGGACGCCGCCCTATGCTCTCATTTTTGCGTCACCGACTCACTCCCGGTCGGATTGCGCTGCTGTATGCCGGGTTTGCCGCGCTGTGGATCATCGTTTCAGACGGATTGCTAAACTTGGCGAGTGACAATCCGGCCCTGCTGGGGTGGATCAGCGTGATCAAGGGCCTGGTTTTCGTCACCGTCACCACGGGCTTGCTTTATTTCCTGTTGCAGAGTTGGCGTGAAATCATCGTTACTGAGCGCCAGCGCGCCACTGAACAAATCCATCGCATCAATCGCATCTATCTGGTGCTGTCCAATATCAATCAAATCATCGTGCGGCGGAAGAACCCAACCTGGATGATGGACCAAGCCTGCCAAATCGTGGTGCGGGAAGGCGGGTTTCGCATGGCCTGGGTCGGGATAATCGAGTCAGAGACGGGTCAGGTGCGGCCAGCAGTTCAGGCGGGTCAGGCGGGCGACTATCCTGAAAAAACCCACATCGCGCTGGTTGGCCCCTACAGTGAAGGCCCCACCGGGTCCGCCCTGCGCAGCGGTCGGATCGTGGCCTGCAACGATATCGCCACGGATCCAACGATGGCGCTGTGGCGGGAAGCAGCGCTGGCTCTGGGCTACCGGGCCTCTATCGCGCTTCCCCTGTTTGTGCAGGGCGCGGTGCGGGGCGCGCTGAACCTGTATGCCGGCGAGGCGGGATTCTTTGATGCGGACGAGATCGCGCTCCTGGAGAAACTGGCCGGCGATATTGCCTTTGCGCTGGAAATTGCCGAGGTGGATGCCGCCCGACTGCATGCCGAACAGGCGTTGCAACAGCGCGAGCGGCAATATCGCGCTTTGTTCGAGGCCAATCCCCATCCGATGTGGGTCTATGATCTGGAAACGCTGCGGTTCCTGGCGGTGAACGATGCCGCCATCCAGCACTACGGTTTCAGCCGGTCGGACTTTCTGGCGATGACCATCGCCGATATCCGCCCGCCCGAAGACATCCCGCGCCTGCGGGAGAATATCGCGCAGGTGCAAAACCATCATGATGAAGCAGGTATCTGGAAGCACTGCAAAAAAGACGGTGCGTTGATCGATGTCGAGATTACCTCCCACACCCTTGAATTTGCCGGGCGGCGGGCGGAAGTGGTGCTGGCCCACGATGTCACTGAGCGCATGCAGGTCGAGGAGCGCCTGTGTCAGGCGGCTACGGTGTTCGAGAACACCCGCGAAGGGATCACCATTACCGATGCTGACGAACGCATCCTGCGAGTCAATCGGGCCTTTTGCGAACTGACCGGCTACACCGAGGAAGAGGTGCAGGGCCAAACCCCGCGCCTGCTGCGTTCCGGTCGGCAGAGTCCAGCGTTCTACGCGGCGCTGTGGGCCAGCCTGCGCGACACCGGGCATTGGCAGGGGGAGGTTTGGAACCGGCGCAAGAACGGTGAGGTATATCCCGAATTGCTCAGCATCAGCGCAGTCAGGAATGCCGCCGGGGTAGTGACGCACTATGTTGGGGTATTCGCCGACCTTTCCCTGATCAAGGCCTCCGAGGAACGACTGGATTATCTGGCCCATCACGATCTGCTGACCGGATTGCCCAATCGCCTGCTGCTCTCGGCCCGGTTGCAACACAGCATCGATGTCGCTCACCGCGACGGGGGAACCCTAGCGTTGCTGGTGCTGGATCTGGATCGCTTCAAGGACGTGAATGACAGCTATGGACATTCAGCGGGCGATACGCTGTTGCAGCAGGTCGCCGAGCGGCTGACCAATCGCTTGCGTGGCGCGGATACCGTGACCCGGCTGGGTGGCGATGAATTCGCGGTGCTGCTCGAAGATCTGGCGCAGCCGCAGGACGCCGCCCGGGTCGCCATGGACATCATCGGCATTCTCAGCGAACCGTGGCGACTCGCCAACGACGCCGAAGTGCGACTGGGGGCCAGTCTCGGCATCAGCCTGTTCCCGGAACATGGGCGGACCGCCGAAGACCTGTTGCAACAGGCCGATGCCGCGCTCTATCAGGCGAAAAGCGAAGGGCGGGGCCGGTTCCAATACTTCTCCGCCGATCTGACCCAGGCCGCCCGTCAGCGGCTTGAATTGGAAGCCCGTCTCCGTCGCGCCATCAGCGAAGGTCAGTTACGGGTTTACTACCAGCCGCAGGTAGATATTCCCAGTGGGCGCATTGTCGGGGCTGAGGCGCTGGTGCGCTGGCAGGACCCGAAACGAGGTCTGATTCCGCCCGGCCACTTTATTCGGGTGGCAGAAGAAACCGGTTTAATCAGCCTGATTGGCGAATGGGTGCTGCGGGAAACCTGCCGGCAGGGTAAAGCTTGGCGCGACGCAGGTCTGCCGCCGCTGACCCTGGCGGTCAATCTCTCCGCGCATCAGCTCCATCACGGCGATCTGACTGCGATCGTGCTGCAAATCCTGAATGACACGGGCTTCCCTGCAGAGTGGCTGGAACTGGAATTGACCGAAAGCGCGTTGATGCAGCGCGAGGCCGGGGCGGTGACCATTCTCGAACGCCTGCGCGGACTGGGATTGCATCTGGCGATGGACGACTTTGGCACTGGCTATTCATCGTTGGCCTATCTCCGGCGTTTCCCGCTCGATGTTCTGAAAATCGACAAGAGCTTTGTTGATGACCTGCCGTACCAGCGCGAAGCGATGGAAATCGCCGCGACCATCATCGCCATGGGTCATACCCTGGGCTTGAAGGTGCTGGCGGAAGGGGTGGAGACGCCGGAACAACTGGCGTTCCTGCAACTCAGGGGTTGCGACCGATATCAGGGTTATCTGACCAGCCCGCCGGTCCCTGCGGAAGCCTTTGTGGCGTTGCTAACCCAGATGGCGACCGGCGTGGCCTGATGCTATTGGTAGACGGTATAACCTTTATGATAATACTCAGATACACCATCGTAGAGTGGATAAGCGGTAGCGCACCACCCACAGCTACCCGCTTCCCAGAGTTCCACGATCAGCGCAATGACTGCAAGCGCCGTTCGGCCAGACTCGCGGCCTGGCTATTCGGATAGACCTGCATCAGCTTCTGCAGCACCTCCCGCGCCCGGGTCGCTTCGCCCTGTTCCCCGTAGATATAGCCGAGTTTCAGCAGCGCATCCGGCAATCGGGCGCTTTTCGGGTAGCGCAACCCCAGGTTAATAAATGCCTCCTTGGCGGCATCGTAATTCCGGCTCAGGTACCAGGATTCTCCCAGCCAGTATTGAGCATCCCCCGCCAGACTGCTATTCGGCCAGGCGCTGACAAAGCGCTGCAAATCGGCGCTTGCCTGCGGATAGCGACCTTCCCGCAATTCGCCCAAGGCGGCGTCAAAATCGGCTTGTTCCGTTCCACTCTGAGCAGAACGCGGCGACTGAGCCGGCGGCTGCGGAGTAGTAGCAGCAACTGGCGCCGGTGGGTCATAACGCCGCTCTGCCGCTTGATCCACACCGACCGGAGCGGGTGGAGTCGCCGCCTGAACGGGTTCACGTTGCAGCAGCTCAAGCTGATGGCGTTGAAGTTCCAGTTCACCGCGAATATGCCGAACTTCCGCTTCCAGTTGCTCGATGCGCTGGAGCATCTCCAGCGTCAATTCACTATCTAGAGGACGCTGAGCGAGACTAACGCCGGGCAGCGTCAGACTGCTCACCGCAAGCAGGATCAGCGCAAAAGAGCAAAGATGCCGCATGGCGATGGTGTCCATCAGTACAAGATTTCCACGCGCCGGTTCAACGCATAACTCTGTTCATCCGGACCGGTGGCTGCTGGTCGTTCCTCACCATAACTCACGATCCGAATCTGCTGTGGCGCAACCCCCATCGCGATCATGGCTTGCCGCACCGCATTGGCGCGGCGCTCGCCCAAGGCAATGTTGTATTCACGGCTGCCGCGCTCATCGGTATGCCCCTCAAGCTGGGTAATGGTCCGCTGATTCCCGGTCAACTTGCGGGCGTTGGCTTCAATGATCGTCCGGCTTTCGGGCAGAACCTCAGCGCTATCAAAGCTGAAGTAGACGATACGGTCAGCGGGAACCATGCTGCCACCGCCCGCAACCGCCTGGCCAGGACGCCCTCCCGCCGCACTGCCGTTAGCGTCATAGGCATCGACGCCACCCGGAGCCTGACCGTAGCCGTAGCTGTATGCCTCTTGGCCTGGCTGTGCGGTAATCCCAGGTTGAGCGGCGGCATCCTGGGTGGTTTGTTGCTCTTCGGTAGTCGCTTGCTCGGTCGTGGCGCAACCGGCCAGCAGCGCGAGCGCGGCAACAGCGATCAGGGGACGGAATGAAGAATTCATTAATTTTCTCCTCAGTTTCAGGTTGTAGCATCGAAATCGAAATCAGCGGGCAAACGGCGCCCAGACCGGATCGCGGCCATTGCCGCGCAAGGCAAATTCCTGCTTGACGCTGCCATCCAGCGAGACTGCCATCAGCCGTTGGCCGTTGGAGTAGATGATCATCTTGCCGTTCGGGGCAAAGCTGGGTGATTCATCCAGTCCGCCGGCGGTGAGGACCCGAAACCGGCGGGTTTGCAGGTCGAGTACGGCGATATGAAACCGGCCGCCGCGCCGATGCACCATGGCGATAGTACGGCCATCCGGCGACACCGCCGGGCGGGCATTGTAGTCGCCATCGAAGGTCAGCCGCTGCGCTGCGCCGCCGCCGGGGCCGATCCGGTACAACTGCGGCGAACCGCCCCGGTCGGAGGTAAAGACGATACTGCCGTCCGGCAGCCAGACCGGCTCGGTGTCAATCGCGCCGCCATTGGTCAGGCGCACCGGGCTTTGCGACCCCAGGTTGAGGGCGTAAATCTCCGGATTGCCGTCCTTGGACAGGGTGAAAGCCAGTCGCTGGCCGTCCGGCGACCATGAGGGAGCGCCATTGATGCCGGGCGCGGCAGAGACAGTGCGGCGGGAACCGTTGACGACATCCTGAACCACGATCTGCGGGCGACGGCCTTCAAACGACACATAGGCCAGCTTTGAACCGTCCGGCGCCCAGGCCGGCGACATGATTGGCTGGCCGGAGCGCAGGATCGTCTGGGGATTCTGGCCATCGGCGTCGGCAATCACCAGATACCAGGTTCCGCCGCCGCCAGCGACGTAAGCGATGCGCGTACCGGCCAGCCCCTTGTCACCCGTGAGTTTTTCGTAAATCAGGTCACTGATCCGGTGAGCGACTGCCCGTAACTGGTTGGCGGGAGCGTCGAACGACAGGTTCAGTAACTGGCCGCCCTGAGCGCCGCTTAACTGAAACTGCACGACGTAGCCCCGCGAACCGCCAGAACTAGCCTGGCCGGCCACCGAGTAGTCCGCCCTCGATCCGGCTGGTTGCGGCGCGAATTTGCCGGTGCGCTGAAGGTCGGCGGCGATAATGCCGGTGATATCTTCGGGAGCGCCGCCGCTGAACGGGGCGATGGCGATGGGAATGCCGCTGCCTTCGATGCCTTTAGTGATGTCAATCGTCAACTGGGCATGAGTCAGGCTGCTGCCCAGCAACAACACCAGCAAGGCCAAGAGTCGGGTTATCGGATTCAAAGTTTAACCTCCCGGTTTGAAACGGAAATTGAAAGTGCGGAACTTGGCCAGCACCTCTGGATCGGGTGGAATCGGCAATGGCGAAGCCTTTTGCACCGCTGCGACGGCGGAATTATCGAACGCCGTATCGCCGCTGCTTTGCACGATCTGAACATCAGTGACTGTGCCGGACCCGGTCATGACGATGCGCAAGGTACAGGACTGGTCAGCGCTGCTGCCCGGCGGCAAGGCCCAGTTGCGCTCTACACGCTGCTTGATCAGGTTAGCGTGGCGGATGATCGCTTCCTTGATGAACTGTTCCCGCGCCTCGCGGGTCGCCAGCTCCTGAGCCAGTTTTTTCGCTTCCTCAGCTTTGCGTTTGGCGTCTTCTTCGGCTTTGCGTTTAGCCTCTTCCGCCGCCTTGCGTTTAGCCTCTTCCTCAGCCTTGCGCTTGGCCTCAGCTTCAGCCTCGACTTTACGTTTAGCCTCTTCCTCAGCCTTGCGCTTGGCCTCAGCTTCAGCCTCGACTTTACGTTTAGCCTCTTCAGCAGCGGCCTGGCGTTTGGCATCTTCTGCTGCTTTGCGCTTGGCTTCTTCGGCAGCCGCCTGGCGTTTGGCGTCTTCCGCAGCCTTGCGTTTAGCCTCTTCAGCAGCGGCCTGGCGTTTGGCGTCTTCTGCTGCTTTGCGCTTGGCCTCTTCAGCAGCGGCCTGACGTTTGGCGTCTTCCACCGCCTTGCGTTTCGCTTCTTCGGCAGCGGCCTTGCGTTTGGCGTCCTCTGCTGCCTTGCGCCTTGATTCTGCTGCAGCCTGCCGCTTCGCTTCTTCCACAGCCTCTCGTTTGGCCTCCTCGGCAGCCTGACGCTTGGCTTGTTGGGCCGCTTCACGTTTGGCTTCCTCAGCGGCCTGGCGTTTAGCCTCTTGCGCCGCCTCTCGTTTCGCTTCCTCAGCGGCCTGGCGTTTAGCCTCTTGGGCCGCTTCGCGTTTGGCTTCCTCGGCCGCTTCGCGTTTAGCCTCTTGGGCCGCTTCGCGTTTGGCTTCCTCGGCCGCTTCGCGTTTAGCCTCTTGGGCCGCTTCGCGTTTGGCTTCCTCGGCCGCTTCGCGTTTGGCCTCTTGCGCCGCTTCACGTTTGGCCTCTTCGGCAGCCTGCCGCTTGGCCTCTTGCGCCGCTTCGCGTTTGGCTTCCTCAGCGGCCTGGCGTTTAGCCTCTTGGGCCGCTTCGCGTTTGGCTTCCTCGGCCGCTTCGCGTTTGGCTTCCTCGGCCGCTTCGCGTTTCGTTTCCTCAGCGGCTTGGCGACGAGCTTCTTCCTCTTTCCGGCGCCGGAGTTCAGCTTGTCGCCGCTCTTCAGCCTCGCGCGCCTCCCGTTCGGCCCGCGCCAGCCGGGCTTGCCGCTCCGCCTCTACCCGTTGCCGGCGACGATCCTCCTCGGCCAATTGTTCCAGTTCCTGCCGGATCGCGACTTCATCAATAACTTCGGCGGGGATTGCTTCAGCAACGACCGGTTCAGGGTTCAAGGCCCCGGAAATCCTCAGGTTCATCAGCAGAAACACGACAACGACGGCGTGAATGGCCACGGTAATGACCGTCGCCACCACATCCTGATACCGCGCCTGCCGCTGCGATTGCATAGCTTTAAGTTATCGCCGGGGCGATTCATCCGGCGGGGCGGTGGACAACCCGACCTTGGCCGCGCCGGCTTTGTTCAAGGCGGTCATGGCCTTGATCACCCGGTCATACACCAGTTCCCGGTCGGCGCGCACCAGTACTGGCGGTTGCGGTTTGCGAGCCAGCAAACTCTCGATACTTTGGCGTTGCGGCTCCAGCGTGTCGCAATCGACCAGTTGCGCTTGCTCCGCGCCGACGTTTAGAAAGCAGGCACCGTCCTTCCGCACCGAGAACACCACCACTTCGCTGTCCTGATTATGGGTATTGATCGGCTCCGCCGAAGCCTTAGGCAGATCGACTTCGACACCCTGATTGAGCAACGGGGCAGTGACCATGAAGATCACCAGCAACACCAGCATCACATCGATGTAGGGAACGATGTTGATTTCAGCCTTCAGACGGCCATGTGAACTGCGCCGGGCCATGGCGGTTAACCCTGGGGCGATGCGGCAGCGCGGGCGGCGGCATCGGTGTAATTTTTACGCAGGCTATAGGACTGGCGCTGGAGGATGTTGGAGAACTCTTCCATGAACGTCTCGTAGCGGTTGGCCAGCCGGTCGACTTCGTGGGCGTAGCGGTTATAGAAAATCACTGCGGGAATGGCTGCGAACAGCCCCATCGCGGTCGCAATCAGCGCCTCGGCGATGCCCGGCGCAACCTGAGCCAGCGTCGCCTGTTGCGCCAGGCCCAGCGCCCGGAAGGCATTCATGATTCCCCAGACGGTGCCGAACAAACCGATGTAAGGGCTGGTGGAGCCGGTAGTCGCCAGCAGCGACAGGTACATCTCCAACTCGTCCAGTTCCCGCGAACCAGCCGCCCGCATGGCCCGTTGCGCCCCGCTGACCACGGACTCCGGGTCCATGGTCGGCTGGGAACGCAACCGCAGAAATTCCTGAAAGCCCGCCAGAAAGATCGCTTCCATCCCGCCAACGGGTTCTTGCTGGCGGTTAATCTCGGCGTACAGTTTGGACAGATCGGCTCCTGACCAGAAATCATCTTCAAACTGATCTGTCGCCCGCTTGGCGGAAGACAGCACCATCGCCTTCTTGATAATTACCCACCACGATCCCAGCGAAATCAGCACGAGTCCGAACATGATCAACTGCACGATCAGGCTGGCGTTGGTAATCAGGCTCCAGAACGATAAATCATGGGCCACCGGCAATCTCCCTTAACCTTGAATCCACTGAACTAACAGATAATTTAGCCACGGAAAAACACGGAAAATTAAAGGTTAAGGCGGCGTTCCTTTAGCCTTTAGCCTTTCCTTACATTCAGAACAAATCGGCGCTGACTACCGGCGCGGCGGCGGTCAGACCAAAGTGCCGGTAGGCGTGCGCAGTTGCGACCCGTCCGCGCGGGGTTCGCATTAAAAACCCCTGCTGAATCAAAAACGGCTCCAGCACATCTTCAATGGTGCCACGTTCTTCGCCCAATGCCGCCGCCAGCGTATCCAGTCCTACCGGCCCGCCGCCGAACTTGTCAATCATCAGCCACAACAAGCGCCGGTCCTGTTCGTCGAAACCACGTTCGTCGACCTTGAGCATATCCAGCGCCTGTCCGGCCACTTCAAGCGTAATTCGACCGTCGGCCCGAATTTGCGCAAAATCCCGCACCCGGCGCAACAACCGGTTGGCAATCCGGGGCGTTCCCCGTGAACGCCGGCCAATTTCCATCGCCCCGGCCGGATAATCCGTTTCAACGCCGAGAATCCGCGCTGAACGCGCCACGATCTCGGTCAATTCCTCCGCAGTATAAAACTCCAGCCGGTGAACAATACCGAACCGGTCCCGCAGCGGCGAAGTCAGCAGCCCGGCCCGGGTGGTCGCCCCGACCAGCGTGAACGGCTGCACATCCAGCTTGATCGAGCGCGCCGCCGGTCCCTCGCCGATCATAATGTCGATCTGGTAATCCTCCATTGCTGGATACAACACTTCCTCGACCACCGGACTGAGGCGATGAATCTCGTCGATAAACAGCACATCGCGGGGTTCCAGATTGGTCAACAGCGCCGCGACATCGCCGGCCCGCTCCAGCACCGGCCCAGAGGTCTGGCGCAGATTGACGCCCATTTCGGCAGCGATGATATGGGCCAGCGTGGTTTTACCCAACCCCGGCGGCCCAAACAGCAGCACATGATCCAGCGCCTCGGATCGGGCGCGAGCGGCGCGGATGAACAAATCCATCTGCTCGCGCAACGGTTGCTGCCCGATGTAGTCTGCCAACCGCCGGGGACGCACGGCCCGATCCAGCGAAGCATCTTCACTGCCGGCAGTGGGAGAAATCAGGCGGTTAGGGGAGTCCATTGGAATGATGGTTGAAAGTTGAAGGTTGAAAAAACGTGGCCTTAGCCTTTAATTTTCCGTGTTTTCCCATGGCTAAAAGTCTTGGCCATTTAGCGCCGCACCTGCGCCTGCAACGCCAGCCGGATAATCGCTTCGCTGCTCAAACCATCCGTTTCAAGGTTCTGCACCATACGCGAAGCTTCCGGGAGTTTGTAACCCAGCGACACCAAGGCGCTGATCGCGTCATCCTCCGGCTTGACCTCAAGTGGAGCGATGGAACCACCCGCCAACCCAACTGTTGCTGAATGCAGGCCGAGGTCGCCGATCCGGTCGCGCAGTTCAATAATCAGCCGTTCGGCGGTCTTTTTGCCGATTCCCGGCAGCCGGGTCAGCGCAGTGGCGTCGCCGGCGCGTACACTGCGCCCAAACAGCTCTACGCTCATCCCCGACAGAATCAGCAGCGCCAACCGGGGACCAACGCCGGTGATGCGGATCAGTTCGCGGAATAGCGTCCGTTCCGCCAGATTGGCGAAGCCGTAGAGCGTGTGGGCGTCTTCGCGCACCGCCAGATGGGTGTGCAGGGTCACTTCCGCTCCGATCTCCGGCAAGGTCTGAAACGTGGTCAGCGACGCTTCCAGTTCGTAACCCACGCCGTGAGCGTCGATCATCAAATAGGGCGGCTGTTTCCAGGCCATCACCCCGCGCAACCGGCCAATCATCGCCGCCGTCCGGCCAGTGCGACCGCCGCGCCCAGACGCTGAACAGTTTGTCGGGTGTGACCGTGGCACATCGCCACCGCCAGGGCGTCAGCCGCATCGGATTGCGGCAATTCCGGCAAGTTCAGCAGCAAAGCGATCATCCGTTGCACCTGAGTTTTATCCGCTGCCCCGGTCCCGACGACCGCCTGCTTGATCGCCCGCGCTGCGTATTCGCTCACCGGCAAGCCCGCCACGACCACGGCGCAAATCGCCGCGCCACGCGCTTGCCCCAGTTTCAGCGCCGAATCGGGATTGCGGTGCATGAACACCTGCTCAACGGCGGCTTCCGCTGGCTGATAGTGCTGAATGACTTCCGCGATGCCTTCAAAAATCGTTTTCAACCGTTCCGGGACGGGCTGGCTACTGTCGGTTTTAATGCTGCCGCTGACGATATGGCGACTGCGCGGCCCGTCCAGGTCAATGATGCCGTAACCGGTGATTCGCGAACCGGGATCAATGCCCATTAACCGGATGATCGCCACGCTCAGAGTTTCGCCAGCACATCGTCGGGAATGTCGGCGTTCGAGTAAACATTCTGGGTGTCGTCCAGGTCTTCGAGCAGATCCAGCAATTTGATCATTTTCTGCGCGTCCTCAAGGCCTAGCTTGATCGTGGAGCTGGCCCGCATGGTGACTTCGGCCTCATCCGGGAGCAGACCCGCCGCGATCATGGCGGCCTTGACCGGCTGGAACGCCGCTGGATCGGTCAGCACGTCCACCGCGCCGTCTTCATCGCTCACCACATCGTCGGCGCCGGCCTCAAGGGCGACTTCCATGATCCGGTCTTCATCCCCGCCAGCGGGATAGCTCAACACCCCCCGCTCGGTGAACTGGAACGCCACCGAACCGCTGGTGCCCATGTTGCCTCCGCACTTGCTGAAGGCATGGCGCACTTCGGCCACGGTGCGGTTGCGGTTGTCGGTCATGGTATCGACCATAACCGCCACGCCGCCCGGCCCGTAGCCTTCGTAACGGATTTCCTCGTATTCGACCCCGTCCAGCGTCCCGGCCCCGCGCTTGATCGCCCGTTCAATGGTCTCACGCGGCATATTGGCGGTCAGCGCCTTGTCCATCGCCAGCCGCAACCGGGGATTCATCGCGGGATCGCTGCCGCTCATCCGGGTCGCAACCGTGATTTCCCGGATCAGGCGGGTGAACAGCTTGCCGCGTTTAGCGTCCTGGGTGTTTTTGCGGTGTTGGATATTGGCCCATTTACTATGTCCAGCCATGCGAAGCCTCTTGCCTGAAAATTTTGATGAGTCAGTCTAGCAGTTTGCCGTCCTGACGCGGATGCCGGAACCGGCCGGTCGCGAAGAAGGCGCAGGCTTGAGTCACTGCCGATGGATCAACCAGCATTTGCATGTGCGAAACCGGCAGGCAAAGATGATCGGTCATGCCCGGCAACTGGGTTTCCACCACCGCGATCATGCCATCGGCGGGTTCCGGCATTCCCGGAAACAGCAAGCCAAACCCCATATTCAGCGTACCGGCGATCGATCCCAGTTGATTAGGCGCGGTCCAGGGCGGAGCGCCGCCCATCAAGCCTTCTTCCAGCGCCTCGCCGACGAAAAAGCCCAGACCGCTGTAGTGCATGATCCGGGCGGCGTAGCTACCTTGATGGGGGGTACCGAGCGTGACCACCCGACCGGGCCGCTGTTTGGGGTGATCATGGAATAGGTGCCTTACCACCAGTCCGCCCATGCTGTGCGCCAGAAAATGCACGACAGGGGTATCCTGGTGTTCCAGCAACGCCTGCAAGTCGGCGGCATTCTGCCCCGGGGTGCGGGTCATGCTGGGATAGGAAAAATTGACGGTGCGATAGCCGGCTTGTTCCAGCCAGCATTCGAGCAGGTACATCCACAGGCCATGCACATACAGGCCATGCACCAGCACCACGGTTTCCCGTTGGGCGGTCATTGTTATTCTCCGGATCGTTATTATGAAGCGGCGGATTCTAGCCGAAATCGACCCGCTTACGGCTTTATCCGCCGTAAAATAGTCACTAAATCTTCCGCAATAGTGTCAAAATAAAACTAACCAACCGATTGCCGCGACCTTGGAGAGTCCGATGAGCGCCTTCCCTGCCGAATTGACCCTTAAAGATTACCGCCTGGCTCCGGCGCAGGTGCCGCCGACCGTGGTTGAAAGCCTGGAACCGGCTGAAAAAGCGGAGCTGATCGCCCGGATCAAGCGCCGGCTGGTCGAACAGGACGCTACCCTGGTCGCGCATTACTACACTGCGGCCGAGTTGCAGGAACTGGCTGAGTCCACCGGCGGCTATGTTTCCGATTCGCTGGACATGGCCCGCTTCGGTACCGAATGCCGCTCCAGCACGCTGGTGGTGGCCGGGGTGCGGTTCATGGGCGAAACCGCCAAAATTCTCAATCCGGAAAAGCGGGTATTGATGCCGGATTTGAACGCCGACTGTTCGCTGGATTTGGGCTGCCCGTCCGATGAATTCACCGCGTTCTGCGATCAGCATCCCGACCGGACCGTGGTGGTCTACGCCAATACCAGTGCGGCGGTGAAGGCTCGTTCCGATTGGGTGGCGACCTCCGGGATCGCGCTGGAGCTGGTGCGGTATTTGGCGGAGCGCGGCGAAAAGCTGATTTGGGCGCCGGATCGGCATCTGGGCGCGTATGTGCAGCGCGAAACCGGCGTTGACCTGCTGCTGTGGAATGGGGCCTGTGTGGTGCATGAGGCGTTCAAGGCCGATGGGCTGAAACAGTTGCGGGTCGAGCATCCGGGCGCGCTGGTGCTGGTTCACCCGGAATCGCCGCTGGACGTGATTGCCCAGGCCGATCTGGTCGGTTCCACAACGGCGCTGGTTAAGGCGGTGCGGGAGTTGCCGGCCCAAAAGTTTATTGTTGCTACCGATAATGGCCTGTTTCACAAGATGCAGCAGGCGGCCCCGGATAAAATCCTGCTGGAAGCGCCGATTGTCGGCAAGGGTGCGACCTGCGTCAGTTGCGCCCATTGTCCGTGGATGGCGATGAATGGCCTGCGCAATCTGGCGCGGGTGCTGGAAACCGGGGGCAATGAGATCGTCATTGATGAAGCGATTCGGGAACGGGCGGCGCTGCCGATTCGCCGCTTGCTGGAGTTCGCTCAACAGCGCCAGCGGGTGGTGCTGGGGAATAATGATGCGTGAATCGAGGCTACCACTATGCTGAAGACCGTAGGAACGAGTGGACAGATTTCACTAGGCCGGAAGTACGCTGGCCAGCATTTTGCGTTTGCCAACCGTTACATACGAAAAAGCGCCTCACGGAATTTCCCAGCGAAACGCAACGCTCCATGGGCGGTGCGCTGATGCTGGCGCAGTTCGGCGGGATGGCCGAACACGCAAAACCGTTTCATGGTGTGGGAAGTGGCGTTTTTGAAATTGCGGAACGCCACGATAAAAATGCTTATCGGTTGGTCTATGCGGTTCAGCTTGGTGCCAAATTTTATGTCCTGCATGCTTTTCAGAAAAAATCCAAAACCGGCATCAGTACACCACAACCGGATGTGAATTTAATCAAACAACGTTATCAAGCGGCTCAGGAGTTGGCTCGACATGACCCCTGAAATTGAATTTGAGAACAGTTGCGGCAATGTGTTTGCCGATTTGGGCTTGGACCACGCTGAGGATCTGTACATGCGTGCTGCCCTGGGCGCGCAAGTGGTTGCGATGCTCAAGGCTCAAGGCTATACGCCAGCAGAAGCAGCGGCTTGTTTGGGCATCAAACCACCGGAAATATCGGCGCTCATGTGCGCAAAATTTCACCGTTTTAGCCAGGAACGTTTGATCAACTTTCCCAACAGGCTCAACCTCAAGGTGGCCATTCACATTAGTACGCACCACCAGGGCGAACCGCTGCAGCAAGTCTGCCTGGTAACGTAGTTATGCCCTTAGCATTGCCTGGCCTCAATGCATGGGCGGATTATGCAAGACTACGTTATTGTGCAGTCGTTGCCACCGGATAATGGCTCGTTTCACAAGATTAAGCATTAAGCCTGAATGGGGAGGAATGTGATGTTGAAGACCGTTGGTATGGCTGCTCGCACCTAATGTTGGCTTCGAGGAAATCAGCGACTTTGCCACGGGTATGGTTATCACGAATGCCGGAAAGAGCGGCGAGAAGATTTTCCACAGGCCAGTACCTTAATATCCGCCAAAAATAATCATCTCAGCCCAAGACCGCCGGCAACTGATCCAGCGGCCAGCGCGGCAGAACTTCAATGGCGGCATCATCGCGTTGACCCGCCGCCAGTCGCCGCCAGCCAGCATAGGCGATCATCGCGCCGTTGTCGGTGCAGAACTCCAGCCGGGGGTAATAGACCCGCCCGCCCCGCGCAACCGCCAGTTCACGCAACCGCTCCCGCAACCGCCGGTTCGCGCCGACCCCACCGGCGACCACCAGCCGGTCCAGTTCGGTCGTCTGCAAGGCCCGCCCGCACTTGATCGCCAGCGTATCCACCACCGCCTCCTCGAATGCCCGCGCCACATCAGCCTGATTTTCGGGCGTCGGCTCCAAGCCGCGCCAGGCATGAAGGGCCGCCGTTTTCAGACCGCTGAAACTGAAGTTGCAACCAGGCCGGTCGGTCATCGGACGGGGAAAGGTGAAACGACGCGGATCACCCTGTTCGGCCAGTTTCGCCAGCGCCGGTCCGCCCGGATACGGCAGGCCCAGCAACTTGGCGGTCTTGTCGAAAGCCTCGCCGGCGGCGTCATCCAGCGACTCGCCGATCAGGTGATAACACCCCACCTCGTCGACCCGCACCAGCAGGCTATGCCCGCCGGACACCAGCAACGCGACAAAGGGGAAATTCGGTGGTTCCGGCTCCAGCATCGGCGCCAGCAAATGCCCTTCCATGTGATGCACCCCCAGCGCGGGAACGTTCCAAGCCCAGGCCAGACTGCGCCCAATCGCCGCCCCGACCAGCAGCGCCCCGATCAGACCCGGCCCACGGGTGTAAGCCACCCCGTCCACTGCATCGGGCGGCGTATCGGCTTGCCGGAATAACTCCCGCAGCAAGGGCAAAGTCTTGCGGACATGATCGCGCGAAGCCAGTTCCGGCACCACGCCACCATATTCAGCATGGAGCGCGATCTGGCTGTGTAGCGCATGGGCCAGCAATCCGCGTGCGCTGTCATAGAGCGCCAGGCCGGTTTCGTCACAGGAGGTTTCAATACCCAGAATCAGCATGAGATTTCGCAACTTTGCATTTGGCGTCTAGGGTGATTACAATTTATTGTTTTTTGATTATACAACCGGACACGATCCGCCTAACCTGGAACAGACCATGAAGAATGAGGTGAAGGTTTAATGCCTGCCGTGAAAATCAAGGAAAATGAACCGTTTGATGTCGCATTGCGCCGTTTCAAACGCTCCTGCGAAAAAGCTGGCGTCCTGTCCGAGGTGCGCCGCCGCGAGTTTTACGAAAAGCCGACCCAGGAACGTAAACGCAAGCGGGCCGCCGCCGTCAAGCGTCATTTGAAGAAACTGTCTCGGGAAGTCGCCCGCCGCACCCGCCTGTTCTGAGTCTGACCCCTTTCTGCTTTTCCACCTGCGAGCCTGCCCTCATGTCGATTAAAGACCGCCTTCAGGATGACATGAAAGCCGCGATGCGAGCCAAGGAGAAGGAGCGCCTCGGCGCGATCCGCCTGATCCTGGCTGCCGTCAAGCAGCGCGAAATCGACGAACGCATTGTGTTGAGCGACATCCAGACGCTCGCGGTGCTGGAAAAGATGATCAAGCAGCGCCGGGAATCGCTGGCGCAATACCAGAACGCCGGACGAGATGACCTCGCCGCCCAGGAGGCGTTTGAGATTGATCTGATTCAGTCTTATCAGCCGGCACCGTTGAGCGAAGCCGAAGTCGAGGCGCTGATCGCCGCTGCAATGGCTGCCACCGGCGCTCAGTCGGTGCGCGATATGGGCAAGGTCATGGCGATCATCAAAGATCAGGCGCAGGGCCGAGCGGACATGGCCATGGTCAGCACCCGGATCAAGGCCCGGCTTGGCGGTTGAATTTGCCGCCGCCGGCAAACCCCGCATCGTTGCGCACCCTCACTCATTGCGCCTGACCGCTGACGGCCGGGCGGTTCTACACTAGGCTTTGCGGTTATGGCTGGCCGCATCCCTCAGGATTTTCTCGATCAACTGCTCGCCCGGACGGATCTCGTCGAGATCATCAACGCCCGGGTGCCCTTGCGCCGGGCCGGCCGGGACTGGATGGCCTGTTGTCCGTTCCACGCCGAAAAAACTCCTTCTTTTTCAGTCAGTCCCCAAAAACAGTTCTATCACTGTTTTGGCTGTGGCGCTCATGGCACCGCCATCAGCTTCCTGATGGAGTACGAGCGGCTGGGGTTTGTCGATGCCGTGGAGGAACTGGCCCGGCTGGCTGGCCTGGATGTGCCAAAAACCGGCGGGGAAACCTTCCCCACCACCGGGCTGTTGCTGGACGGTCTGGCCCAGGCCGATCGCTGGTCCCGCCGCCAATTGCGCGAACATCCCACCCGGCAGCGGGCCGTCGACTATTTGCGCCAACGCGGTCTGACCGGTCAAATCGCAGCCACCTTTGGCATCGGCTACGCCCCGCCTGGTTGGGAAAACCTGAGCCAGGCCTTGCTGAACGCCGGCGTTACTGCCCCAACGCTGCTGGAGGCCGGGCTGGTTCAGCGCGACGATCAGGGTCGGCTGCGCGACCGGTTCCGCGACCGCATCATTTTTCCGATCCGTGATCGCCGGGGCCGGGTCATCGCCTTTGGCGGCCGGGCGCTGGCTGACAATGCCGCGCCTAAATATCTCAACTCGCCGGAAACGCCACTGTTTCACAAGGGTTGGGAGCTTTATGGCCTGTATGAGGCGCGGCTTTATACCCGGCCATTGCAAAAACTGGTGGTGGTTGAAGGCTATCTCGATGTGGTGGCGCTGGCTCAATACGGCCTGACTTATGTCGTCGCCACGCTGGGCACCGCAACCACCGCCGAGCAGGTCGAGCGGCTGTTCCGCACCGTTAATGATCTGACGTTCTGTTTTGACGGCGATCGGGCGGGACGGGCAGCAGCCTGGCGCGCCTTGACTGCGGTGTTGCCGTTACTGCGCGAGGGGCGCCAGGTCCGCTTTCTGTTCCTGCCCGACGGCGACGATCCCGATACCCTGGTGCGCCGGGATGGCCTGGCGGCGTTCGAGCAACGCTTGACGCAAGCCATGCCGCTGGCTAATTACCTGTTCACGGAACTCCGCGCCCGGATCGATGCGCCTGACACGCTGACCGGTCGGGTCAAACTGGCCGAATTAGCCCAACCGTTGCTGGAAAAATTGCCCGAGGGTCATTTCCGCGATCTGCTGGAACAACGGTTGCGCCAGGAAGCGCAAGTCATCAACACCCGGTTGCGCCAACCACCCGCCAAGGTTGCATCGCCCGGCGATCGTAATCTGCGTCTAACCCGCACCCCGCTGCGTAAGGCGCTGGCGTTGCTGTTACATCGCCCGGAGCTGGCGCAACAGGCGCAGGCCGAGGAGGCCATCCTGCGGGGCAGCGCTGAACCTGGGGCGAAATTACTCGCTGATTTGGTCGGTGCGCTGAATGCCCATCCCGGGCTGACTGCCGCTGCCGTGCTGGAGCGGTATCGGAATACCCGTGAGGGCGCCATTCTGGAGCAACTGGCGCAATGGCGACCGGAATCGCCGGATGGGCATTATCGGTTTGAGGAAGAATTCGCCGACATTCTGGATTATTTGCGCCGCCGCGATGATCCCGACGAACGCTTGCTGGAAACCCTGCTGCAGCGTGGTGCGCCCAGCGCCCTCAGCGCCGAAGAACGGGACGCGTTACGGAACCTTGGAAAAATTAAAAAAGTCTAATGTTCCGGTTAAAAGCCAAATTGATATCTTGTGATATAATTAATAGTTTACCTTGATGTGAACAGGCATGAGCGAGCAGCAACAATCGCAGTTAAAGAAGTTGATCGCCCGCGGCAAGGAAAAGGGCTTCCTGACCTATGCCGAGGTGAATGATCATTTGCCCGATGATATCGTTGATCCTGAGCAGATTGAAGATATTATTTCCATGATCAATGACATGGGCATTGAGGTCCATGAATTTGTCCCGGACGCGGAAACCCTGCTGCTCAACGAAAATCCGGCCAACGCCGATGATGACGTGGTGGCTGAGGAAGCTGCGGCAGCGCTGGCGGCGGTGGATAGCGAGTTTGGCCGCACCACTGATCCGGTGCGGATGTACATGCGCGAGATGGGGACCGTCGAACTGTTGACCCGGGAAGGCGAAATCCAGATCGCCAAGCGCATTGAGGAAGGGATGACCCAGGTGTTGTCAGCCTTGGCCAGCTATTTGCTTACCACTGGCGAACTCCTGCGGATTTACGATTCGATTCATGAGAATGGAACACGACTGGCGGATGTCATCAGCGGATTCAGGGACGCCGAAGAGGTCGAAGAACCCGCACCGCCCTTGCCGGACGTTGATTTGTTGCTGGCGGCGGATGATCCCGATGCAGTGGTGGTCGGCGACGATGTGGTGGTGGTCAGCGATGTCGAGGATGAGGATGAGGAGGGTACGCCAAGCGTAGTGGATACCGGTCCTGATCCGGTAGAAACCGCCCGCCGTTTCGGCGATTTGCGCGCCCTGTACGAACAGACCCTGTCCAGCGTCGATGAATTGGGCATTCAACACCCCCAGACCCAGGCCTTGCGGCAGCAGCTCAGCGAGCGTTTTTTGCAGTTCCGACTGGTTCCCAAAACCCTGGATCGCCTGATCGTTAACCTGCATGAAATCGCCGAACGCATTCGCAGTCATGAAAAAGCAGTGACGCAGATCTGCGTACAAAAGGCTCAGATGCCGCGCAAGACCTTCATTGGTTCGTTCCCGCAAAACGAAACCCGGCTGGAGTGGGTCGATGAGCAGATTCAATCCGGACGGAAGTGCGCTCCAGCACTGATCGAGCATCGCACTGAAATCATAGCGGCGCAGCGGCGCTTACAGGCGATCGAACAGGAAGCGCGGCTGTCGATTCACGAAATCAAGGATATCAACCGCCACATGGCGATCGGCGAAGCCAAGGCCCGTCGCGCCAAAAAGGAGATGGTGGAAGCCAATCTGCGACTGGTGATTTCCATCGCCAAGAAGTACACCAACCGGGGCTTGCAGTTCCTCGATCTGATTCAGGAAGGCAACATTGGTTTGATGAAGGCGGTGGACAAGTTCGAATATCGGCGCGGCTACAAATTTTCGACCTATGCGACCTGGTGGATCCGGCAGGCGATCACCCGCTCGATCGCCGATCAGGCTCGGACCATTCGCATTCCGGTTCACATGATCGAGACGATTAACAAGCTGAACCGGATTTCCCGGCAGATGCTGCAGGAGATGGGGCGCGAACCGAATCCGGAGGAATTGTCCAAGCGCATGGAGATGCCCGAGGACAAGGTGCGCAAAGTCCTGAAAATCGCCAAGGAACCAATTTCGATGGAAACCCCGATTGGGGACGACGAGGATTCGCACTTGGGTGATTTTATTGAAGATCTCAGCGTGATGTCGCCGGTGGATGCGGCCACGGTGGAGGGCTTGCGCGAAGCAACGCGGGAGGTGTTGTCAACGCTCACTCCGCGTGAGGCCAAAGTGTTGCGGATGCGGTTTGGGATTGATATGCCGACCGACCACACCCTGGAAGAAGTCGGTAAGCAGTTTGATGTCACTCGTGAACGCATCCGCCAGATCGAAGCCAAGGCCTTGCGCAAGTTGCGGCATCCGAACCGTTCGGAACAACTGCGCAGTTTTCTTGATCTGGAGTAGATGCGATCACTCAACAACTGACGGGCGCACCGATCGCTGGCTAGAATTCCAATCTGTTCCATTTCAATCTGTTCCGGGCCCTTAGCTCAACGGTCAGAGCAGGGGACTCATAATCCCTTGGTTGTAGGTTCGAATCCTACAGGGCCCATTTTAAAATCAGAGGGTTGCTTTGTTGCTCGGGCGTCGATCAGCGTCCAGTGTCAACAAATCGTCAACCTTATTGAGGGGATTGAATCGGGTAGCTTCCTGCAAGTGTTCCGGCGCCAAGTGGGCAACCGGAGGGTCATCGTCAGGCTTTGGTGGCCTAGAATGCGTTGCAATACCAGAATATTCCCGCCGTTCATGATTCGGTATATCGCGTTGATCCGGTCCATCAACCGCTGATTTTCCGCGCTTTCGTCGCCTACCGACGCGGGGATATACCAACTCGACCGATTCAGTCCCAGTAAGGCGCATTGCCGACGCAGACTGGGACTCTTCGCGTTAGGCTCCACTAATGTGCGCTTCACGCTCACGTCAAGCCCAACGCTTTGGACTTTTTTCGCAGCCAGTCCACCTCCACTTGCAGGCGACCCATCTGCTGGTAGGGCAGGTCTTGCTCCGCTTCCCGGCGGTGGTCATCCATTCCACTCGGCCGCCCGAATAGTTCCGGCAACTTTTCCCGCGCCTGCTGCTTCCAGGCGTTGATCTGGCTGGCGTGGACCCCGTACTCCGATGAGAGTTGGGCGATAGTCTTTTCAACCAGGGTTGTCTGCAACTGGGGCGTTCCCAGAGATAGCGTATCCGGTGGACAGGATTATTAGCCACGGAAAAACACGGAACACACTGAAAAAGAAAAATTTTCCGTGTTCTTCCGTGGCCGGTTAATGGCCTTTATCCAGCGGTTCATCGCCGCCGATCCGGCTGGGCGTTGGCCCGCTCTGGTGCTTGTATTTGGCGTCCTGCCGTTTGGAATAGGGCCGAATCGCCGGACTGGTCAGCAGTTCAAAGCTGATCGCGCAAATCGCCATGCCGGGCCGCAGCGCCAACGGCAATTTGCCGCTGTTGTAGCACTCCAGCACAATCGCCCCGCTCCAGCCTGGATCGATCCGGTGCGCGGTGACATGCACCATCAGCCCCAGTCGCGCCAGGCTGGAGCGGCCATCCAGCCAGCCCACCAGATCATCCGGCACTGTGATCGTTTCCGCAGTGGCCGCCAACGCCAGTTCGCCGGGATGGATGAAAAACGAGGCGTCATCGGCAATCCGGATCTCCTTGCTCATGATCCGGTTGATCGCGTGATCGACCTCCTCACGCGGGCCGCTCAGATCGATGTACGGCGCGGCGTGATCATTGAACACCCGAAACCGGCTGCCCAGATGCAAATCCACGCTCACGCCGTTGATTTTGCCCGGCGTGGGGGGCGGTTCAATGCCGATCCGGCCCTGTTCAAGCCAGCGTTCAATGTCGCCATCAGCTAGACGCATAACGGTAGCTCAGGTGTTTTGAATGACGATACTGGGGAATTTATGGCTGTAGTTCTTGGCTTGCAGGGACAACCGGGCGCCGGCGCGGCGGGCGATCTCCCGATACAGCCCGGCGATCCGGCTCTCCGGTTCGGCGATCACGGTTGGTCTGCCGCTATCGGTTTCCTCGCGGATGCGGATGTCCAGCGGCAAGGAACCGAGAAACGGAACGTTGTGCTGCGCCGCCATCCGCGACCCGCCGCCGGTGCCGAAAATATGCTCCTCATGGCCGCAGTTCGAGCAGATGTGGATGCTCATGTTCTCAACCACGCCCAGCACCGGCACCTCCACCTTCTCAAACATCTTCAAACCCTTGCGGGCATCGAGCAAGGCGATGTCCTGCGGGGTAGTGACGATGATCGCGCCGCTGACCGGTACTTTCTGCGACAGCGTCAACTGGGTGTCGCCGGTGCCGGGCGGCAGATCGATGATCAGATAATCCAGATCCTGCCAGCGGGTATCGCGCAATAACTGCTCCAGCGCCTGGGTCACCATCGGCCCGCGCCAGACCATCGGCGTTTCTTCCTCGATGAGATAACCGATGGACATGGATTGCAGGCCGTGGCTCATTACCGGCAACAGCGATTTGCCGTCCGGCGACTCCGGTTGCTGGTTCACGCCCAGCATCCGCGGCTGGCTGGGGCCGTAAATATCGGC
Source organism: Gammaproteobacteria bacterium (assembly GCA_020846135.1). Classification (GTDB taxonomy): domain Bacteria; phylum Pseudomonadota; class Gammaproteobacteria; order Competibacterales; family Competibacteraceae; genus RXIV01. The sequence goes on along the minus strand of JADLEK010000018.1, from coordinate 27,843 downwards.
GTCCAGCAGCCCGACCGTTGCGCCTTCGATACTCAGCGCCAGCGCCAGATTGACGGCTGTGGTGGACTTGCCGACCCCGCCCTTGCCCGAAGCCACGGCGATGATGTTTTTCACCCCCGGCAGCGGCTTCAAGCCCTTTTGCACTTCGTGGGCGATGATCTTGCTGTCCAGTTGAATGCTGATTTCACCCACCCCTGGCAATCCGGCTAACCGCTCGCGCAAGGCGGCGGCCAGCGTCTCCTGGTAGCCGGACGCTGGGAAGCCGAGTTCAATTTCCACCGCAACCCGGTCACCTTCAATATGAAGCCGTTTAAGGCACTTGGCGGCGATCAGGTCCTGTTCAAGATAGGGGTCGATATAGCCCTTGAGGGCGGTTTCCACAGCGGCGTGGGTGATCGCGGTCATCATTAATCCTCAGTATTGAGCGAGACAGTGGGAACGGGCAGCGTCCAGTTTCAGGGCGGTATCCGCATTCAGGGTGGCAATGACGCATTGCCAGTAGGAAGGCTGATAGTAGTTGAGCAGCCGGCAATCAACCATGTTCAACGCCTGTGGCGACTCGCCATGCCGTTGCGCCAGAGACACCGCCTGTTCGCAAAAATTCTGGCTCCAGATTTCCTCGGCCAGCGCATTCTGGGCGCGCCCGGAACCGGCAGCCGTGAATCCGGCCAAGATCACCAGCAGTTTTAACCACGATGGAGTCTGCATGTTCGCCTCTATTCAGGTAGGTTGATCACGGTCCGGCGGGTGACAGCGCCGCCGCAATCCTGCTAATTTAGCGCCCTTTCCGACTGAACGACGCCCGCCATGACCGATCTTGTCCGCCGCATCCTTGTCACCAGCGCCCTGCCCTACGCCAACGGCCCGATCCACATCGGCCATCTGGTTGAGTATATTCAGACCGACATCTGGGTGCGGTTCCAGAAATTGCGCGGCCAGGAATGTTATTACCTGTGCGCCGATGATGCCCACGGTACCCCGATCATGCTCCGGGCCGAGCAGGACGGCCTCAGTCCGGAACAGTTGATCGAACAGGTCTGGCAGCAGCATCGCGCTGATTTTGCCGATTTTCTGATCGAGTTCGATAACTATTATTCAACCCATTCCCCGGAAAACCGCCATTACGCGGAATTGATTTACAACCGACTGAATGCCGCCGGCCATATCAGCCGCCGGGTGATTACTCAAGCTTATGATCCGGAAAAGCAGATGTTTCTTCCGGATCGGTTTATCAAAGGCGACTGTCCGCGCTGTAATGCCGCCGATCAATATGGCGACAGTTGCGAAAATTGCGGCGCGACTTACTCGCCGACCGATTTGAAAAATCCCCGTTCGGTCATTTCCGGCGCGACCCCGGTACTCAAGGAATCGCTGCATCTGTTTTTCAAGCTGGCCGATTTTGAGGCGATGTTGAAAGAGTGGATCGTCAGTGGGCCGGTTCAGTTGCAAATGGCGAACAAACTCAATGAATGGTTCGAAGCCGGTTTGCAGGAATGGGATATTTCCCGCGATGCGCCGTATTGGGGGTTTGAAATTCCTGATGCGCCCGGCAAGTATTTTTACGTCTGGCTGGATGCGCCGATTGGTTATATGGCCAGTTTCCAGAATTATTGTGACCGAACCGGCCTGAAATTTGACGATTTCTGGAGTTCGGATAGTCAAGCTGAAGTGTATCACTTTATCGGCAAGGACATTGCCTATTTTCACATTTTATTCTGGCCTGCGGAACTGACCGGGGCCGGGTTCCGCAAGCCGACCGCAGTGCATTGTCACGGCTTTCTGACCGTCGATGGCCAGAAAATGTCAAAATCACGCGGCACTTTTATTAAGGCCCGCACCTATCTTCAGCACCTACGCCCGGAATATCTGCGTTATTACTTTGCGACCAAGCTCAATGACGGGATTGACGATCTGGATTTGAACTTTGACGATTTTATGCACCGGGTCAACAGCGATCTAGTCGGTAAACTGGTCAATATCGCCAGCCGCAGCGCCGGGTTTATTACCCGCCGGTTTAATGGCCAACTGGCGGATGAATTGGCAGAACCAGCGCTGTATGCGGAATTTGTCGCTGCCGCTGATTCTATAACGCTGGCTTATGAAGGCCGGGAGTTCGGGCGGGCGATGCGGGAAGTCATGGCGCTGGCGGATCGCGCCAATCAGTATATTGATGAGAAAAAGCCGTGGGCCTTGGCCAAACAACCTGGCGCTGAAATCGAAGTGCAGGCGGTGTGCAGCATGGGGCTGAATCTGTTCCGGCTGCTGATTCTGTATTTGAAACCGGTCCTGCCGGGACTGGCGGAACAGGTCGAACAATTCCTGCAAATCCCGCCGCTGCGTTGGGATAATCCGCCAAATCCGTTGCTCGGCCATGTCATTGCCGAATTCAAGCCATTGATGCAGCGGGTTGAAATGACCCAGATTACCGCAATGATTGACGAGTCGCGGGAAAGTTTCGCCGCTGTTGCTGAAACACCGGCGCCAGCCCCCGGTCTGCTGACGACCGATCCAATCAGCCCGGTGATTACCATTGACGACTTCGCCAAACTGGATTTTCGGGTAGCGCGAATCGCCAAGGCTGAAGCCGTGACTGGCGCGGATAAGTTGGTGCGGCTGGAACTGGACTTGGGCGGCGAAACCCGGCAAGTGTTCGCCGGAATTAAATCAGCTTATGCGCCAGAAGACTTACAGGGCCGACTGACGGTGATGGTCGCCAATCTCGCCCCGCGTAAAATGCGCTTTGGCGTCTCCGAAGGGATGGTCCTGGCGGCGGGCGGGAATGGTGGGATTTATCTGCTCAGTCCCGATAGCGGTGCGGAACCCGGAATGCGGGTGAAGTGATCATCGGATGTACTGACCAACCGGATGATTTCAAACTGCGTTGATTTTGCAGTAGTAGGTGTTTCTGCCACCCTCTCGTACTTCGATCAAGCCCAGTTTGATGAGTGTTTTGAAGTCGATTTTGCGAGAGGCTAAACTGCGTTTGATTTGCCCATATTCCTGCTGAGTGATGCTGCCGTGTACTTCAAGGTAATCCAGAATTTGTTGCAGATAGGGAGCCAATCGGATCGGCATAGCCAGCATGGCGATATGTTTCTGTACCCGAGTGAGTTCATTCAGTAGGCCATCGGCGAAGTATTCCAGCCATGCGGTGAAATCAATTGGGCCTTGCGCCAAGTGATCATAATAATCGCCGACCAGCTCGACTTCCCGAAAATAGCGGGTGATATAGCAGTCCGTTACAGGTTGTAAAATCATCAATTATTCTCTATTATTTTAATGACCTTAATTCAGGAGAAATTTTATGTCAACTTTAAATGACATTATTGATTCATCTGCGAATCTTGAAGTTAAAAGAGCGCTGGCTATGAAGATGATAACTTCTAATTTTAAGACCGAAGAGATTTGTTGTTTGTAGGACTTTCGTTTGAGGGCCTAAAATGCATGTTTTTAGATACATAAGTTCATTTTTCAGATATTTCGATGTACCCAGGCATCCAATATTTTCAATAAGTTACCTGATAAGCTCTTTTGATAGAAAGACGAAATAGGGGTCCAAGCGAAAGTCCTAATGATCAATCGGTTAAATAATAATCTGACTGAATCGGTCCTCTTGGGAGAAACCATTATGTTTGATTTGGCCACCACCCGGATCGGCGTTATCGGTCTTGGCTATGTGGGCCTGCCGCTAGCCGTCGAATTCGGCAAGCGCTTTCCGACCATCGGGCTGGATATTAACGCCGCCCGCATTCAGGAATTGCAGGCCGGAACCGACAGCACCTTGGAAGTCACCCCCGACGATCTGCGTCAGGCCGGGCAGTTGCGCTACGCCAGCCGCGCCGAAGAGTTGGCGGATTGCACCGTGTATATCGTGACGGTGCCAACTCCGGTCGATGAGTACAAACGCCCGGATTTCGGGCCACTGATTGGCGCCAGCATCACTGTGGGTAAGCTGCTGAAACCCGGCGATGTGGCGATTTACGAATCCACAGTCTATCCCGGCGCGACCGAGGAAGTCTGTGTACCGATTCTCGAACGGGAATCAGGACTGCGCTTTAACGCCGACTTTTTCGCTGGCTACAGCCCTGAACGCATCAATCCCGGCGACAAGGAACATCGCCTGACCACCATTCGTAAGATCACCTCCGGTTCTACCCCGTTAGCGGCGACGTTCGTTGATGTGCTGTATCAGCAGATCATTAACGCCGGTACCCATCGCGCCTCCAGCATCCGGGTGGCGGAAGCCGCCAAGGTCATCGAAAACACCCAGCGCGATGTGAACATTGCCCTGATTAACGAACTGGCGCTGCTGTTCAACCGGCTGGGCATCGATACCGAGGAGGTGTTGCTGGCGGCCGGCACCAAGTGGAATTTCCTGCCATTCCGACCGGGTCTGGTCGGTGGTCACTGCATCGGGGTCGATCCCTACTACCTGACCCACAAGGCGCAGCAAATCGGCTTTCACCCGGAAATGATCCTGGCCGGACGACGGGTCAATGACGGGATGGGGGCGTATGTGGCGCAACGGGTGGTCAAGTTGATGACCCAGCAGCGAATGCCGGTAATGGACGCCCGGGTGCTGGTGCTGGGCCTGACGTTCAAGGAAAACTGCCCGGATTTGCGCAATACCCGGGTGGTGGACATCGTCCAGGAATTTCGCGACTACCACGCCCAGGTCGATGTTTATGATCCGTGGGTGGATGAGCGGGAGGCGTTGCACGAATACGGGATTGAACTGGTCGCCGCGCCGAAATCGGGTCATTACGACGCGATCATTCTGGCGGTCGCCCACCACCAGTTTTGCGAACTGGGCGCTGCCGGTCTCCGGGCGCTGGGCAAGCCGGGAGCGGTGCTGTTCGATGTGAAGTATCTGTTGCCGGCAGGCGAAGTGGACGGGCGGCTATGAAAGTTCTGGTTACCGGCAGCGCCGGCTTTATCGGCGCGGCGCTCTCCCAGCGACTGCTGGAGCGCGGCGATCAGGTCATCGGCTATGACAACCTGAACGATTATTACGATGTGAACCTGAAACGGGCGCGGCTGGCCCGGTTACAGGCGCAGCCCGGCTTTACCGAAGTGCGGGCCAGTCTGGAGGATCGGGCGGCGCTGACTGCCACTTTCGAGACGCATCGCCCGCAGCGGGTAGTGAATCTGGCGGCGCAAGCCGGAGTGCGCTATTCGATCCAGAATCCTCACGCCTATGTGGATTCCAACCTGGTCGGCTTTATCAATGTCCTGGAAGCCTGCCGCCATTACGCCGTTGAGCATCTGGTGTACGCCTCGTCCAGCTCGGTCTATGGCGCCAACACCCGCCAGCCGTTCTCGGTGCATGACAACGTCGATCATCCGGTCAGCCTGTACGCCGCCACCAAGAAAGCCAATGAGCTGATGGCGCACAGCTACAGCCATCTCTACCACCTGCCGACCACGGGTCTACGCTTTTTCACGGTGTACGGGCCGTGGGGTCGGCCCGATATGGCGCTGTTCCTGTTTACCCGCAACATCCTGGCCGGCCAGCCGATTGAGGTTTTCAACTATGGCCGACACCGCCGCGATTTCACCTACATTGACGACATCGTGGAGGGGGTGATTCGGGTGCTGGATCAGGCTGCGACGCCCAATCCGGCTTGGTCGGGCACTGCGCCGGATTCAGCGACCAGCCATGCGCCCTATCGGCTGTACAACATAGGCAGCCACCGTCCGGTCGAACTGCTGCGCTATATCGAAGTGCTGGAGCAATGCCTGGGCCGCACCGCCATCAAGAATCTGCTGCCGATGCAGCCCGGCGATGTGCCGGATACTTACGCCGATGTTGAAGCGCTGGAGCGGGAGGTGGGCTATCGGCCAGTAACGCCGGTTGAGGAAGGCGTCACCCGGTTTGTCGCCTGGTATCGGGAATACTACCGCGTCTAAGTCCCCGTCAAGCCGGGGCATTTTCCGTAGGTTCCAGTTCTTCCAATTGTCGCCACACGCACGGCCCGCCGCTCTTTTTATCCAGCATCGCCAGATACTGGATGTGAGCGGCGCTTTCCTCGGCGCTGGCGCGCAGCACCGGCAGCGGCATCGGGCTGCGGGATAATGTCCGGCGCGTCCCGCCCTGCTGCTGCGCTGTGCTGTTCAGCGTATCCTGCCCGAACATCGATCCTTGTTGCCGGGTCATCGCCAGATAAACATCCGCCAGAATGGCTGCGTCCAGCAACGCCCCATGCAAGGCCCGTTGCGAATTGTCGATGTTGTAGCGCTTGCACAGGGCGTCCAGACTGTTGCGCTGGCCGGGATGGCGCTGGCGGGCCAACAGCAAGGTATCTTCGACCGTACACAGCGTCTCCAGCATCGCCGAACCGCGCTGATAGCGCTGCAATTCGTGGTTGAGAAAGCCCAGATCGAACGGCGCATTGTGGATAATCAGTTCCGCACCCCGGACAAACTCCAGAAACGGCTCGGCGATGTCGGGGAACCGCGGCTGGTTAGCGAGAAACTCGCTGGTGATGCCGTGAACCTTGACGGCCTCCGCATCAATCGCGCGATCCGGTTGCAGATAGACATGGAACTGCCGTTCGGTCTGGCGGCGATTGACCAGTTCAATGCAGCCGATTTCGATGAGGCGATGGCCTTGCGCCGGGTCGAGGCCGGTGGTTTCAGTATCCAGGACAATCTGACGCTCGTGCATGGTTCACTCTCGGACAGGGCAGCAGTCAGACTGACGGGGTGCGATCCGCGTCAGGCTGGCGAATCGGGATCAAGGTTCAGGACTACACTGTAGCAAACCGCAGGGATTCGTAACCACCATGACCGCCGCCATCCTTTTTTTCTCCGAAACGTCTGGATGCCCATAAACTGGCGGAACCTTTTGATCGTGGAATAAAAAACCAGGATAAATACTGGTCAGTTGGATGCTATTCTGAGTCATTATGATCTGACCGATTGGCAAAAATGAGATGGTTTTGCTACCCCTCCCGACGTAAAAGTTGGGGTCTCTCACGGAAAATCCTGACCATGATGAACACTATCTCGGCAACTCCCCGCAGTCTGATTGGCATTCCCTTGGGCGACATTGCCGGCGTCGGCCCGGAGATCGTCGCCATGGCCCTGGCGCAACCGGCGATTTATGAAACCGCCCGGCCGCTGGTTATCGGCGAGGCCGGGGCGTTGCGGCGGGCCTTGCGCATCGTTGGCCTGAACCTGGCGATCAACCCCATCACCAATCCGGCTGAAGGCGAGTACCGCCCCGGCGTCATCGATCTGGTCGATTTGGCCAATGTCGAAGCCAATGGGGTGACCTTTGGCAAAGTGCAGGCTGAAGCAGGCTGGGCGGCGTTCGAGTTTATTCGCAAAGCGGTGGAACTGGCGCAGACCGGATCAATCGAGGCGCTGGCCACCACGCCGATTAACAAGGAAGCCTTCTTCGCCGCCGGAATCCAGGATATTGGCCATACCGAACTGCTGGGTCGGCTGACCGGAACCGCTGATCCGCTGACCCTGTTTCAGGTTTTTGACCTGAAAGTGTTTTTCCTGAGCCGGCATGTGTCGCTCGCCAACGCGATCCGGCTGGTCACCCGGCAGCGGGTGCTGGACTACCTGCAACGCTGCGCCGGGGCCTTGCATGACTTGGGCATTTCTAACCCGCGACTGGTCGTGGCCGGACTGAATCCGCACAGCGGCGAACATGGCCGGTTTGGCGATGAGGAAGGGCGCGAACTGGAACCGGCCATTGCCGACGCCCGCGCCTTGGGCATTGACGCGGCCGGACCCATCGGCGCCGATTCGGTATTTCATCTGGCCCGGCAAGGTCAGTTCGATGCGGTGCTAGCGCTGTACCACGACCAAGGCCACATCGCGACCAAGATGGTCGATTTCTACCGCACCATCGCCATTACCCTCGGCCTGCCGTTTATCCGTACTTCAGTCGATCACGGCACCGCTTTTGACTTGGCGGGAACCGGACAGGCTAACCCGCTCAGCATGGTTGAAGCGATTCGACTGGCCGCGATCTATGCGCCGGTGTACCGCAAAACGCCGGGCTGAATCCAACTCGCTCCGGCTGGCGCGAACCGACCGATGGCTATCCTCGCCCTGATTCCCGGCCTGCTGGCCGCTTATTTCGCTTGGCTCCGCTCGCCGCAATTCGCCTTCATCAATGTCTATATTCCGGCGCTGTTATTGATGCCGGATTATTACCGCTGGATGGCACCGGGCCTGCCCGATCCGACCGCTAATCAGGCTGCCGCGCTGGCGATTTTTATCGTCTTTCTGATTCGCGGCGCGCCGGGTTACTGGTTTTCCTTCTATGACCTGGTCGTGATCAGCTTTGCCGCGACCATCGCGATCTCCGAGTACCGGGCCACCAATTACAGCGACGCCCAGAATCTGATGTTCAGTACCCTGACCGGAATGGTCATCCCGTATGTGCTGGCTAAAAGCCTGGTGGAGCCGCTGGGCTTGCGGGTGGAATTCGCCAAACGGATCGTGATCTGCCTGGTCATCGTCGCCACCCTCTGTCTGTATGAATCGCGATTCGGGGTCAATCCTTGGCAAAAATGGCTGGGACCGTTTTTTTCCGGGCAGGGTCTGGGCTGGATCATCACCTTCCGCTGGGGACTAGCCCGCACCGCCGGTCCTTACGGCCATGCGATTCTGGCCGGGATCATGATGGTGGCCGGCTACCGGATTCAGCGCTGGCTGGAGTGGAGCGGGGCCTGGACCCAACCGCGCCATCCACTGCTGAAATGGTTGCCCTGGCCGCCGATCAGCGAAGCCCGCTTTTACACGCTGGCCATGCTGGTGGGCGCGATCCTGACCATGGTCAAGGGACCGTGGCTGGCCGGGATCGTGGCAGCGGTGGTCGTGTCGATTGGCCGGATGCGCGATCGCCGGATCGGAGTCGGGATTCTGCTGGTCTTTCTGCTCGGTATCTGCCTGCCGGGGTTCATCGGCTTCCTGCAATGGGCCGGAGTCGGTCGGGAAAACGCCCTAACCGAAAATCAGGAAACCGCCGCCTACCGCCTGGAACTGATTACGAACTACATCGATATTGCCAAAGAGCAAATGTACTTTGGTTGGGGGTCGAATACCTGGCCCAAGGTGCCGGGTCAGGAATCCATCGATAACTATTATCTGCTGCTGTTTCTGATGCACGGGCTGATCGCGCTGACGCTGTATCTGATCATCCTCATCGGCATGGCCATCCGCCTGATTTTTCACGCCATGCGCCAGCCTAATCCGCTGCCGCTGGGCAGTTCACTCGCCTTCACCCTGGCTGGCGTCTATGTCTGCTACATTATCTCGGTGGCGACGGTCTACATGGGTAACCAAACCATCGCCCTGCTGTTTCTGGTTACGGGCTGGGCCGAGGGCTATATGCGGGTGGGACAGGAGCAGGCGGTTCCGGGGACGGGGCCGGCGCAACCGGCGCAACCGCCGCCGCTGTTCCGGTTCCGGCGGATTCTGGACTGAGTCCCGGCAGCGCCAGCAGGACCGGGCGCACCTGTTCCCGCCACAATGCATAGCCCGCGGCGTTCAGATGCAGCCCATCCCGGTACAGTTCGGAGCGCAAACCGCCTTGGGCATTCAGCAATGGCTGGGCCACATCGATGAAATCCAGGCCCGGCGTCGCTTCACTATAGGCGCGCAGCAACCGGTTAGCTTCGGTCTGTCGCGCCTGGCGATGGGCGAAATACGGCGAGGGCTTAATCGCCAGCAGCAGAATGGGCAAATCCGGGTTCGCCTGCCGCAACCGCTCCACCAGTTGCTGGAACCGATTTATCACCAGCCCTGGCCAGATCCACCAGATCCCCAGGTCGTTTTCGCCGGCGTAAATCACTACGGCCCGGGGTTGGCAGGGCCGGATAATGCGGTCGGCATAACGCAGCAGGTCGGGCAATTGCGCCCCGCCAAATCCCCGATTCAGTACCGGGATCGGGGCCAGATCGGCGGCGAGCGTGTCCCAGAACCGGATGCTGGAACTGCCCACAAACAGCACCGGGCCAGGTTCGGTGTGCGGTCCACAGCCTTGCGCCTCGAACGCCTGGATGGCCGGCTCCCAGTCGGGGGTCGGCGACTGGAACAGCGCGAAACCTGCCGCCATTGCCGCCATTGCCGCCAGCAGCATGACCCAGCGCCATGGTCGCCAACGACCGGGATGAATGTTTATTAGCATCGCCATGCTGGACTCCAGCATTCTGCTATTTGGAAACGAACAACCCCGCAGCAAGCTGCGGGTTATGTACCCAAAAGAAATCAGGACATCAGAAATTGCTTGCGCCGGGATCGGCTTTTCAGCAAATCGCTTATTCCTTAATCGCTTCAACGGCGATGTCGATGCGCACCTCATCGCTGACATAAGGCGCGTACTTGTCCGCGTTGAACTCAGAACGCTTGACGACGGTATAGGCGTTAGCGCCAATCGCGTCCTTTTTCAGTATCGGGTTCGGCATGGCCTGGAAGGAAGTCACGGTCAGCGTCACCGGCTTGGTCACACCCTTCAAGGTCAGGTTGCCCTCGACCGTCGCGGGCTGATCGCCTTTGAAGACGACCTTGGTGGACTTGAACGTAGCGGTTGGATACTTGGCCGTGTCGAGAAAATCCTCCCCCTGAATGTGTTCGTCCAGGATCGAACCGGTATCCACCGATTTGGCGTCGATCACGACATCAACTTCGCCCGTCTTCGCCGCCTGGTCAAGGATGATTTTGCCGGTGGTCTTGTTGAAGCGGCTCAACTGGGTCGAATAGCCAAAGTGGCTATACGAGAACCGGGGGAAGGTATGGGCACCATCCAGAACATAGGTTTCCGGCGCGGCCAGCGCGGGAACAGTGGTGGCGATGGTCGTGGCAGCAAGCGTGAGAGCGGCGGAAAGTGTGGTCAGTTTTTTCATGGAAATTCTCCGGTTAGGGTTGGGAAGGGGATAGAAAAGCGTAGGCGTCCATGGCAATGACGTAATCGTCGATGCCTGCATGGAAGCGTTCAATCGTGGCCGGGCCGCCGGCAGCGCCGAGCGCCACATACAGCGGCAGCAAATGTTCATCGGTCGGATGGGCTTGGATCGCCCCTGGCGCTTGCCGACGGTAATCCAGCAAAGCGGGAATATCGCGAGCCGCTAGATGGTCAGCCATCCAGTCCGTAAATTCGCGCACATACGCCGGGGTCTGACCACCGTTGCGCCAGGCCAACTGAAAGTCGCGCAGGTTATGGGTGAGGTTGCCGGACGCGATGATCAAAAATCCTTGAGCAGCCAGCGGGGTCAGCGCCTGGCCGAGCCGATACGCGACTGCCGGGCCGGCCTGACTCTGGATCGACAGCGGGATCACCGGGACATCGGCGTCCGGGAACATCAGGCGCAAGGGAACCCAGGCCCCGTGATCGAGGCCGCGCTGCGGGTCGGCCTGAACCGGCAAGCCGGCGGACTGGATCGCCGCGACCACCTCCTGAGCGGCCTCGCGGCAACCCGTGGCCGGGTAACGCAGCGTGTAGAGTTCTTCCGGAAATCCCCAGAAGTCATGGATCGTTTCCAGACGGTCGGCGAATCCGACGGTCGGGGTCGGGGTATCCCAGTGCGCGCTGACGATCACGATGGCGCGGGGTCGCGACAGGGTGTGGGCGATGGCGGTCAGCGCCGCTCCGGCAGCGCCGGGACGCAGCGCAAAAGTCGGCGCACCATGCGGCACAAACAGAGCCGGTTGGGTTGAGGTCATGGCGGGTTCTCCAAAATCAGATGGCCGCAGTTTAGCCTTCCCGATTGGAGCGAAATAGCTGACAATCAGCAAATCTTTATTGCTAATAGGGCAACAATGGACCGGCTCGAAGCGATGAACCTGTTTGTGCGGGTGGCGGAACGGGGCAGTTTTAGCGCCGCCGCCGATCAACTCGGGGTCGCGCGCTCGGTGGTGACGCGGCAGATCGCGGCGCTGGAAACCCATCTTGGCGTCAAGCTGATGACGCGCAGCACCCGCCGGCTGACGCTGACCTCCGCCGGCGCTGCCTACCTGGAAAAATGCCGGGTCATTCTGAATCTGGTGGAAGCTGCTGAAACCGATGTAGCGGAACGCCACCTGACGCCGCGTGGGCATCTCCGTCTTGGCCTGCCCCTGGTCTTTGGCCTGAAGCGCCTGCTGCCTTTGCTGCTGGATTTTGCGCAGCGTTATCCGGAGATCAGCCTGGATATGGACTACACCGACCGACGGCTGAATCTGATCGAGGAAGGGTTCGATCTCTCCGTCCGTATCACCGAACGTCTGGAACCCGGCGACATCGTGCGCAAACTGGGGTCTTGTCGGTTATTTACCATCGCAGCCCCGGATTATCTGGCGCGGCACGGACGCCCCGCCCATCCCGCCGAATTGAAGCACCATGAATGCCTGACCTACACCGGCGACGCCAGCAACGCGACCTGGTTGTTCCAGATAGAGGGTCGTCTGGAACCGGTCTCGGTGCGCAGCCGCATCAGCGCCAATAACGGCGAGGCGCTGATGGAAGCGGCGACTTCCGGGATGGGAATCGCCCTGCAACCGGACTTCATTGTCGAGCCGTTTCTGGCGGCGGGGAAAGTTGAAGCCATTCTGGAGTCGTTCGCCCAGCCGGCGCTCGGCATTTATGCCCTGCTCCCCAGCAATCGCTACATGCCTTATCGGGTCCGGGTCCTCATCGACTTTCTGGTGCGCCAGTTACAGGATCTCGATCAGTCACGATCACAGCAAGGCGCTGCGCTATGATTCCACTCGCGAAATAATAACGGGCATCAAAATCGCCATTGATTCGCGCCCCCATTTGGAGTCCTCACCCCATGTCCTTGCCTGCGCCCGCATCGCGCTTCACTGCGATTGACGAAGCCCGCGCCCTCGCCATTATCTCGATGATGATCATGCACTTTGGCCCGGGGGTATTTCAACGGCTGCCGGCGCTGGAGCCGTTGGCCGAACCGATCCTGTTTCTGGGCCGGTTTGCCACCACGACCTTTATCCTGGTGTTCGGGATCACCGTTGGTTTCGTCCATTTCGACCGCTTTCAGGGATCGGCCCGGCCCCGGGTGCTGGCGGCGCTGTACAGCCGCGCCCGACTGCTCCTGCTCTGCGCCATCGCGATTTGCATTCCCACCTATATCAACCTATGGCTCGCCGGTGATTTCCAGTTTAATCACTGGCTATTTGGCACCTACTCGATTCTCAGTTATTACGCATTGGCGCTGCTGTCCGCCCCGCTGTGGCTGCGGTTGCTGGGGCAAACGCCATTGCGCAACGCGATCCTGCTGGGCGTGGCCCATTGGCTGCTGGCCTGGGCCTGGCTCCAGTTCTGGCCGCTGGACCCGGCTCTGACCTTCCAGGTCTATCCCCACGTCAGTCTTTATCTACCCCAGACCCCCGATCTGCTCGGGGTCAAGGAATATCTGCGTCTGAACTTGCTGTCCGGGCCGTATGCCTACCTGCAACTGTCTGGCAGCGCCATTCTGGCGATTCCGGTTGGCATTGCGCTGCGCCGGGCGGTGCAGACCGATCAGCAACCCCAATTCGTCTGGCGGATGTTGCCGCTGGCGCTGGCGCTGGCCTTCTCCGGGGCGCTGCTCGGCCTGTGGAGCGAGGAATTCAGCTTGCACAATATCGTTCAGGGCGACATCAAGGCCCCGCCCCGGGTCTGGTACTGGCTGTTCTTCGCCGGGCCGGCGCTGTTGCTGCTGGGTGGTTTTATTCTGCTGGACCTGAAACTGAACGAGTACGGCAACCGGCTCACCTACCCACTGGCGCTGTTCGGCCAGGCCTCTCTGCCGATCTATACCGCCCACAGTTTCGTGCTGCCGGGCCTGAACTGGCTGGATCAACTGGTGGTCGTCGAGGGCGTCGGGCGGATTCTGCTGCCGTTCGCCCTGTTTGCCGCCTACTGTGCGCTGGTCATGGACTATTACCACCGAAAATCGCTCCGCTCACGTCCCGTATGAGCGCCGGTCGTTCTTTAATGGGATAAATCCTGCTAATCTGTCAGGAAAGTCGGCGGGAGGGAGTTATGCCAATCCAACATGTTCTGGTGGTGGACGATTCAAAATCGGCGCGACTGATGTTGCGCAAAATGCTGCAAGGGTTCGGGTTGACCGTCGATATGGCGGAATCCGCCGAGGATGCGTTCGCCTACCTGCGCGACCAGCAAACCGATGCGATCTTCATGGATCACACCATGCCAGGCATGGATGGACTCACCGCAGCGCGGCAGATCCGGGCCAATCCTGCGACAGCCACTGTACCCATCGCGATGTACACCTCCAAGGATGAACCCGGTTATCAAATGCAGGCCCGCGCTGCTGGCGCGATTGGCACGCTGATCAAACCGGCAATGCCCGAGGTGCTGGGCGCGATGCTCGACCAGATGCGCGTTGCGGTTGACGCCGCTGCAACTCCAGTTGCCGGTCCCATCGCGCCTGTAACGGGACTCACCCTCGAGCAAGTCGGGAAGCTGGCGGTTGAGAAAGCCGAGATGGTGTTTTACGAGGCCATCGAATCGCAGGTGCTGCCGCTGCTGAACGATGTCGTCGCCAAGTTGCGGCGGGATCTGGAAACCGGCCAGCAACCCGCAGTTGAAGAAATTGTGGCCCGAATCTGCGCAGCGCGGCTGGCCGAATGGCGACCGCCGGAACCGCCGGCGCTCCCCGCGCTACCACCGGAAGATCCCGCAGTCATCTGGACCCGGCTGTCTCCGCATCTGGAGGATCGGCTTGAGCAGTTTCGGCAACAGGAACGCGCTGATCTCGAAGCATTGGCGCGACAGGCGGCGATCCAGACCTGCAAGGAGCAACTGCATGAACTCTCCGGGCGGATGGTCCGGCAGCTCAGCGCCCGGTTTGCCGAGGCGGTGCAGAAAGCCGGTGAGTCCGCTCGCCAAGCGGCGGTTGAAGTCGCACAGGAAGCGGCGGCGCACGCCATTGACCAAGCAGCGGCGGCTCGCGCCGGGGATCAGGATGCGGCGGCGGGAGCAGGAGCGGGGGCGGCGGAGCAAACGGTCCAGCGGTTATGGGCTGAAGCACGCCGGGATATTCAACGACGGATTTATCTGGCGGCGGGCAGCGCAGCCGCTGTCGGGATTTGCGCAGGGCTGCTGGCCTATGCAGTCCGGTAAAACAGACGGCGGCGCGGTCATCAGTTCAGCGCCGGAACAACGGCCATATTCTTAAAAAAGCGAGTGGATTCTGATCATGACGGACCTCATCTATCTCATTATTGGCGTGATTGCGGGCCTGATCACAGGTATCGCCTTGATCTACCTGCTGCCCTACCAAACCGTGCGGCGCGAACAGGCTGGGCTTCAGACCGAACTGGCTGAAACGCAAGCAAAAAATAACCAACTGCAATCGAACCTGCTGGACGGCCAGTCCCAGACCTATCAGGCGCGGCAAGCGGCGTTACTCCAGCAACGGCGACTGGAAAGCGAACTGGCTGAGGCAGGCGAACGCCAGAGTGAACTGGAACGGCAGAGCGCCGAGATCAAGGCCTACGCTGGTCAGCAGCAGGAGCGGGCCGAGCGCGAAGCGGCCCTGCTTCGCAATATGATTGCCCGTCTCGAACAGGAACAGGAGGCCTTGCAGGATCGCTTTGCCCGCCAAGGCGCGGAGTGGGATCGGGAACGCCAGAGCCTACTGTTGCAAATCGCGCAATTTGACGACCAGATGCAGACCTTGCAGCAGGACCGGTTGACGCTGGACAGCCGGTTTGATCAGCAGCGTGACGCCTGGGAAGAGGAGCGTCTGGCGCTGCAGATTCAGATGAATACCCTGGAAGATACCCTGGCGCTGCAAAAAGCCCGCGCTGGTCAGGGATTGCCGGCGGATAGCGCCCAGGGCGCTGAGCAAATCCGGGCTGCCGCCGAGGCGGAACTCAAGCGGCGACAAACCGCTTGGGATGATGAGCGTCAGGCATTGCAAGAGCAGATTGAGCGGTTGCAGGCTGAACGCCAGTCGCTGCGGGAGCGGGTGGCGCAAGTCGGGGAAACTACCTCGGAAGAGCCGCAGTCGAGCTATGCCGAAGAAGCGCGGGAACTGCGCCGGCAACTGGAACGGCAACGCCAGGAACGCAAGAATCTGGAGGAAAAGCTGGCGGCCCATGAACAGCGGGCGGAACAGGAACGCGGAGCGCTGGAAGCCGAAATCGAACAACTCATGGAGCGGTTGCTGCGTCTGCACCGCGAACGCAACGCTTAGGCTACTACCCACAGGCGGGAAACGATGCTGGCGCCCCTCAAAAAATTTGCCGCGCTGATCAACCTGATTCCGAACACCGCGGTTCAGTTTCTCGATTTCGGTTTCAATCTCAATGAAACGCGGCTGTCGCGGGCCTTTCTGGCGGAAATCGGGGCTGATGGCCGGGCGGCGCTGACCGCCCTGTACCCGGATGACGCCGGGGGTCAGTTTATCACTCAGGACGGCCGGACCGTCCCGCAGGAACAGGTTTATTCGCTGAACGCCGCCAAGGCCGCCGCCATCCTCGATGGCGTCTGGATTCCGTTGCCATTTTTACGGGTGCGGGAACCGCGCCCGGACGGTCATCATCTGTTCGATAAAGGGCCGACCAACTGGGCGCGGGCGCGACTGGTGGAACTGCCCACTCCGGACGCCGCCGGCGATACCCACCGTTTAACTCTGGCCTTCGACACTCATCTGTTGCCGGCGCAGGAAGGCCGCCCCTATCTCGCCCCCAGTCCGCAGGACATGCAGTCCGGGGAAGAATTCGCTCTGACTGATGCCGAGGAGGATACCGGCTGGTTTCTGACGCAGGACTGGGTCAAGGAATGGCTGTATCGGCGCTTCCTCAGTTTTGAACAGCGCCGCCGCGCCCCGCGCCGGGTGGATGAAGCGGAGCTGCGGAAAAGTCCCGACGCCCTTGCTGCCTATCTGACCATGCTGACCCTGCTGAAACGGGCGGTGTCGCCGCCGCGCCTGCGGTTTACCTTCACCGATCAGGGTCCGACTGCCCGGCTCAATCAGCCGGTCGATGTGGATCTGGTGCTGGACATCGGCAATTCCCGCACCTGCGGGATGTTGATGGAAACCAGCAATGACCGGATGGTGGACACCAATGACAGCTACCGGCTGACCCTGCGCGATCTGTCCCGCCCGGAACAGGTCTACAACGAGCCGTTTCCCAGCCAGGTCGAATTTGCCCGGGGCGGGTTTGGCGATGACAAGCTGTCGCGCCGCAGTGGCCGGCCCAGCGCCTTCCTGTGGCCGACCGCGACCCGGATCGGTTTTGAAGCCCGTGCGCTGTCCTGGTTCAGCCAGGACAGCGAGGGCGCTACCGGACTGTCCAGCCCCAAGCGCTATTTGTGGGATGTCGCGGTCCGTCATCACCCCTGGCGGTTCAATCCCGGCCCGGATGGCCTCAGCGACGCCGGTGGTCCGGTGACTGCTGGCCCCTTTGTCGGTCACCTGCGTGAAGATGGCGAGGAAAAGACCGCCGAAGACCCCCCGGCCATCGCCGCGCTGTTTTCGCGCAGCGCGCTGATGAACTTTTTCGTCGCCGAAGTGCTGTTGCAGGCTTTTGTCCAGGCCAATTCCCCGGCCCACCGCTACGAGCGGCATTATCCCGAAGCGCCGCGCCGGTTGCGGCGGGTGATTCTGACCATGCCCACCGCCATGCCGCTGGCTGAACGAAAACTGTTCGCCCGGCGGGTCCAG
Source organism: Gammaproteobacteria bacterium (assembly GCA_020846135.1). GTDB lineage: Bacteria > Pseudomonadota > Gammaproteobacteria > Competibacterales > Competibacteraceae > RXIV01. Next base: position 10,204 of record JADLEK010000018.1, on the reverse strand, counting down.
ACCGCGCTACGGCTGACCTGGCGGGCGCTGGGCCTGGACGAGAATCAGGCGCCAAAGTCGTTCCTGAACTGGGATGAGTCTACCGGCACCCAGATCGTGTTCCTGTACAACGAGATCAAGGACAGCTTTCAGGGCGACGCCAGCCTGACGTTTCAGACCTTCGGGCGGGTGCGCGAGGGTTACGGTGAGACGCCCTGCCTGCGCTTGGCAAGCATCGATATTGGCGGCGGTACGACCGATCTCATTATCACTACTTATCAACTGGAAGGCGGCACCGCGCTGCGCCCAACTCAGGAGTTTCGCGAAGGCTTCAACATTGCCGGCGATGACATTCTCTGCGGACTGATCGAGCGTAACGTATTGCCGGCGCTACAGGAGGCGATTCAGCACAGCGGCGCGGCCAATCCCGGGGAATTGCTAGCCCGGTTGCTCGGGGCCAATCGCGGCGATCAGGCGGAACGCGAGCGGACCTTGCGCCAGCGCTTCGCCAGTCAGGTCGCCCTGCCGCTGGCGCTGGCGTTGCTGCACCGTTACGAAAACGCTGATCTCAGTATGGGCAATGAAGCGATCACCCTGCGGCTGGCCGATGCCTATCCGCCCGGTGGCGGCCCACATGAGCAGGTGATGGCGTTTCTGGAGGAAGCGGTACATGCGTCCGGCGGCCAGAATTTCAAGCTGGCCGAAACAGTGATATCCACCACCCTGCAAGCGCTGGACGCCACGGTGCGGCGGATCATCGGCCAAGTCCTCAGCGATCTGTGTGAGGTGGCGTATCTGTACGATTGCGACTACCTGCTGATTTCCGGGCGGCCTTGCCGGCTGCCGGCGGTGCGGGCGGCGATTCTGGCTAAACTGCCCGCTCCCCCGGATCGGATCGTCAGCCTGCACGCCTACCGGATCGGCAGTTGGTATCCGTTTCGCACCGATAATGGCCGGTTCATCAGCGATCCGAAAACCACGGCGGTCATCGGGGCGATGGTTTGCGCGTTATCGGAAGGGCAACTGGAAAAATTCAATTTGCAGACCAGCGCGTTAGGGATGAAGTCTACCGCCCGCTTCGTCGGCGTATTGCAGCAAACCGGCCGGTTGAAGAAGGAGGATGTGCTGTTCGCCAACCTGGAGCTGGAGGACCGTAAGACCCGGCTGCCGGAAGCGACCTTCGATTTCTACGCCCCGGTGTTTCTGGGCTTCCGGCAACTGGCGGTCGAACGCTGGCCGGCAACGCCGCTGTACCGGGTGGCGCTGGCTCAGCCGCAGGAAACCCACGCCAGGAAGTTGCCGCTCAAGGTCACGCTGGAACGATCCACCGATGAGAATGTAGACGTGGATTTCAAGATTGCCGGGGTGGCGGACGCCGACGGCAATCAGCAACCGGGCGGGGTGGTGCAGTTGAAGTTGCAGACCCTGAAAGATGAGTACGGCTACTGGCTGGATACCGGCATCTTCTCGATTTCTACGCTGGGACCGATGAAAGGCGCTGACTCGGTCTGATTCTGCATAATCTGGGAATCCGATCTGAGTTGTGGAATCGCGGCTTCGCGCCACCCCGGCGCTTCGCGCCACCCCGGCGCTTCGCGCCACCCCGGCGCTTCGCGCCACCCCGGCGCTTCGCGCCACCCCTCCTTATCCAAGGAGGGGAAATTTCACCACTCCAACCGATTGCTATAGCTATAAAATCAGCGCAGTTCTTCCAACGCTGCGGAATCGATGGGCCAGTCCAGCTCCTGGCCGGTTTCCAGGCGATGGACTACTGGAATGCGGACGCCGTAGCGTTCCAGCAGGATCGCATCATCGGCGATCTCCACCCGGCTGAACGCCAGACCCGCCTGCGCAAGCAACGCCTCGGCCTGTTCGCACAAATGGCAACCGCTCGTCATGTAGAGCGCCAGCGTCGGGCCAGCTTCCTGATTGTTCATTACTTCTCCTCTATGCTTGTACTTTCAACCTTCAACCTTCAATTCGCCGCCGCTCAACCCCCGGAACTGCGCATGGCCAGACTGCTGCATGAACTCATTCTCGAACAGGCGGAACGTCGCCCGGAAGCGGTCGCTATTGTCCATCGGCAGACGGCCATGGATTACGCCGAACTGGCCGGCCTCGTTCAGGATACCGCGCGGGGTCTGCTGGCGCTGGGTCTGAACCGGACCGAACGGGTCGCGGTTTACCTGCCCAAGCGGTTGGAAGCCGTCGCCGTCCTGTTTGGGACCGCGCTGGCCGGCGGGGTATTCGTTCCGATTAATCCGCTGCTGAAACCGGAGCAGGTTGCCTACATTCTGCGGGATTGCAATGTGCGGGTCCTGGTGACCGCCGGCGACCGGGCGGAGTGGTTACAACCCCTATTGGCCGATTGCCCCGATCTGCACAGTCTGGTTCTGGTTAACGGTCCGGTTGTTGCCCACCGCCCGGTTCGTCCGGTGCAAATCAGCCACTGGCCGGAGCTATTAACCGCCGATGCGGGCCGTTCGCCGGCGCAGAGCATTGATTCCGACATGGCGGCCATTCTGTATACCTCCGGCAGCACCGGCAAACCCAAAGGCGTGGTGCTGTCCCATCGTAACCTGCTGACCGGCGCTTACAGTGTTGCCGAGTATCTGGACCATCGGGCCGAAGATCGAATCCTGGCCGTCCTGCCGTTCAGTTTCGACTATGGACTCAGTCAGCTCACTACGGCCTTTGTCGCCGGGGCGCGGGCGGTGTTGATGGATTATTTGTTGCCCCGCGATGTGATCACAACGGTTGCCCGCGAAGGCATCACCGGACTGGCGGCGGTGCCGCCGCTGTGGGTGCAACTGGCGCCGCTGCCCTGGCCGGAGGAAGCGGTGGAGCAGTTGCGCTATATCACCAATTCTGGCGGCGCCATGCCCCGCGCTACCCTGAACGCCTTGCGCCGATCGTTGCCGAAGACCCGGCCATTCTTGATGTACGGCCTGACCGAGGCGTTCCGCTCCACCTATTTGCCGCCGGCGGAGCTGGAGCACCGCCCGGATTCCATCGGCAAGGCCATTCCCAATGCCGAGGTGCTGGTGGTGCGCGAAGACGGGACCACCTGCGCCCCGGGCGAACCGGGCGAACTGGTGCATCGCGGCTCGCTGGTGGCGCTCGGCTACTGGAACGATCCGGCCAAGACGGCCGAACGGTTTCGCCCGGTTCCCAACCAGAATCCCGGCCTGCCGATTCCCGAACTGGCGGTATGGTCAGGGGATACAGTGCGGATGGACGAGGACGGCTTTCTGTATTTCCTGGGCCGCAAGGACGATCTGATCAAGACTTCCGGCTACCGGGTCAGTCCCACTGAAGTCGAGGAAGTGTTGTACGGCAGCGGTCAGATTGCTGAAGCGGCGGCGCTGGGCATTCCCCATCATGCGCTGGGTCAGGCGATTGTGGCGGTGGTAAAGCCGCTCCGGGAGGCGAATTTCAGCGCCGGCGGGTTAATCGCCCATTGCAAGCAGCATTTGCCAAATTTCATGGTTCCGCTGCAAGTGGTCTCCCGGAACCGTAATTTGCCGCGCAATCCGAATGGCAAAATCGACCGCAAGGCTTTGGTCGAAGAGCTGCGCGGGCTGTTTTCGGAAGGCTAAAGGCTAAAGGTTAAAAATGAATGCTGCCCGCCCCGTGCATTGGCCCATGAGCCAGTTTCCCGTAGTCGATGACTGCTTGCAGGTCGGTGGGCTGTCGCTGCTGCAACTGGCGGCGCGGGTCGGGCAAACGCCGTTTTATGCCTATGACCGCCGCCTGATCGATGAGCGGGTAGCCTGGTTGCGGCGGATTCTGCCGCCTGCGATCAAGCTGCACTATGCCATCAAGGCTAATCCGATGCCGGCGCTGGTCCAGCATCTTGCCCGGCAGGTCGATGGCCTGGATGTCGCTTCGCTGGCTGAAATGCAGGTGGCGCTGGATGCCGGGATGAATCCGGCCAATATCAGCTTTGCTGGTCCTGGTAAGCGTCCTCCAGAACTGATTGCCGCCATCGCCGCCGGGATCACCTTGCATCTGGAATCAGCCCGCGAACTGGAGACGGTGGCCCAACTGGGCCAGAAACTGGGTCGGCAATCCCGGGTCGCGGTGCGGGTCAACCCGGATTTCGAGCTGAAAACTTCCGGAATGAAGATGGGCGGCGGCTCAAAACCATTTGGCGTGGATGCCGAGCAGGTTCCCACCTTGTTGCAGCGGATCGGCGAGCTTGGCCTAGATTTTCAGGGCTTTCACCTGTTCACCGGATCGCAAAACCTGCGGGCCGAAGCGCTGATCGAGGCCCATGATCGCATCTTTGAACTGGCGTTGCGGCTGGCCGACGCCGCGCCGGGGCGAGTCTGGCTGCTCAATATCGGCGGTGGCTTTGGCATTCCCTACTTTCCCGGCGACCAGCCGCTGGATGTGCGGCCTGTCGCCGCTAATCTGGATCGCTGGTTGCCGATCGTCGCGGCGCGTTTGCCGGAAGCCGAAATCGTGCTGGAACTGGGCCGCTATCTGGTCGGGGAAGCCGGAATTTATGTCGTGGAGGTGATGGATCGCAAGGTTTCGCGTGGGCACACCTTTTTGATCGCCAATGGTGGTTTGCATCACCATCTGGCGGCATCCGGCAATTTCGGCCAGGTCATCCGCAAGAATTATCCGGTGGTGGTCGGCAACCGGGTATTTGGAACGGAGCGGGAAGTGGTCACCGTGGTGGGGCCGCTTTGTACCCCACTGGATGTGCTGGCCGACCGGATGGAACTGGCGAAAACCGACATTGGCGATCTGATCGTAGTGTTCCAGTCCGGCGCTTATGGCCTCACCGCCAGTCCAACTGCTTTTCTTAGCCATCCCCCGTGCCGGGAAGTGCTGGTGTAAGGACGCTCAATCTTCCAGCAACTGACCCGCCCGCCGGTAACTGAGCGGTTCCCGCCCGGCAATTTTGCAGAATTTCTGGCCGGGTCGAACCAGCCGCTCGCTCATCCGGGTCAACAGCAGACCATTGGTTGCCGCGCAAATCGGGGTCCGGGCCGCGCCCAATGGTTCGCTGAGCGGGTCCACCAGCTCTGCCACCACCTCGCCGACCTGCACCCGTTCGCCTAACCTCTTGCGATAAACCAGCACCCCGGCGGCCGGTGCAGTCAGCACATCTACCCCATCCAGCGGCGTCGGTTCACAACAAGGTTGTGGTAACGGCCCCGGATCGCCGGCCAGCGCCCCGCGCCGTTGCAGAAAGCGCAACAGCGCCGCCGCATCCGCGGCCGCATCCTGATCATGCACATCAGTCTGGCCGCGCAATTCCACCGTCGTCGCAAAGCAGGCCAGCGGTATCGGACCTTCGTCCGCCAGCGCCTCCCGCAGGCGTCGCCAGGGACCCGCGCAGGCCTGGTCAAACGGACTGCCGCCCGGCTCTTCCTCCAGCAGAATCGCTGCTGCGCCCAGTTCCGCTCCCAGCGCCACCGCGTCATCACGTTGATCCTGGGCAGCGTAGAGGTGCAGCAGCGCCTCGCTGTCGCAGTGCAGGTCAAACACAAAATCGGCATCCAGCGCCAGGCCGAGCAAGGCGCACTTGAGCGCGGTCGTTTCCCGCACCGGGTTCTGCACCGCCAGCGCCGTTTTCAGCGTCGCCCGGATCAGCGCCACATTCGCAGCCGGATCAGGGCTTAACCGGCCCCGAACCTGGTCCAGCGCCGGCCCGGTCAGATCGGGAAACCCGCGATTGAAATTGCCGGTGCTTTCAAAATCAAACCGCCCCAGCAACCGACCGTTGAGATGCTGGCTCAAGCCAATCGGGTTGGCGACCGGAACCACCACGATTTCGCCAAGGATTCGCCCATCGCGGTGCGCCTGCTCGAGACCCAGCAGCAGATGTTGCGCAACCAGCAATCCGGGAATCTCATCGGCGTGGAGAGCCGCCTGAACGTAGACCCTGGGCCGGGCGCCGGACTGGCCATAACGGTGAACCGCCAGCGTTCGTTGAACGCCGGGCGCGGGGGCGGGCAGGGCAATGTGGTTGGTGCAGGTGGGCATGGCGGCAACCATCAATTCGCGACATGCAGGACAATTTTGCCGCGCACATGGCCGCCCTGACTGATGACCTGCGCCTGCCGGGCTTCGTAGAGCGGCAAGACCGTATGCAGGATCGGCTTGATCCGCCCCTCATCAATCAGATGAGCGATGGCGTCCAGTTGCGAGCCGCTGGGCTGAACGAACACGAAAGCGCTGCGCACCCCCTGTTCGGCGGCGGTCGCTTCCGCAGGCGGACTGATCACTGAAACCAGGATCCCGCCCGGTTTCAGCACCGACCAGGACCGCGTCTGGGTCTCGCCGCCGATGGTGTCGAACACCACATCCACGTCCTTGACGGCTGCTTCAAACCGGGTGCGGGTGTAGTCAATAAATTCATCAGCGCCCAGCTCCATGGCGAGGCCGACGTTCACTGCCGAAGCGGTCGCGATTACCTTCGCCCCGCGCGCCTTGGCCAGTTGCACCGCAAAGCTGCCGACCCCACCGGCAGCGGCGTGAATCAGCACGGTTTGCCCACTCCGCAGTTGCGCCGCGTCGACCAGCGCCTGCCAGGCGGTCAGCGCCGCCAGTGGCACCGCGGCGGCATGGTCATGATCCAGTCGGGTCGGTTTGATCGCCGCCTCGCTGGCCTTGACCGCGATGTATTCGGCATAGCCGCCATCCCGTTCGATGTTGGGTCGGGCATAAACTGCATCGCCCACTTTGAACCGGGTGACCTCCGGGCCGATCTCTACCACCTCGCCGGATACGTCCCAGCCCAGCGTCAGCGGCAATTGATGGTTCAGGAAGCCTTGCAGATGACCTTCACGGATTTTCCAGTCCACCGGATTGATCGCCGCCGCCCGCACCCGAATCAGCAGATCGTCGGGTTGGATTTGCGGCAGCGGGGTATCTTCATAATGCAGGACTTCGGGACCGCCATAAGCGTGAATCCGCACCGCTTTCATGGTCGTCGTCATGGGTCAGTTCTCCAAAAATCAATTTGCAAATCGGGGTTCACTGAACGGTTGATTCAGCGCCGTAGCAACCAGTTGCCGACGAATCCCGCCACGCCCAGGCTGAAAAACAGCAGCAGATTCCATTCCGGCATACTGAAACCCAACAGGGTCCAGTCCACATTGGCGCACTCGCCGGCACCGGTCAGAATTTCACGCAAGGTCTGGCTCAACGGAAAGGTTTCCAGCATATAGTCCAGTCCCGGCCCGCAGCGCGGCGCTTCTTCCGGGGGCAGATGTTGCAGCCAGACATGCCGGGCGGCGATGCCGATGCCGAGATCGGAAACAGACATGATGAGTACGCCGTAAACCTTCGCGCCCCAGCCCGGCGGGTTGTGAATCAGCGCGGCCAGAAATACCAGCCCGACCGCCAGCAGTGTGAGGCGCTGAAAGATACAGAGCGGACACGGCTCCAGCGCCAGATACTGCTGGGCATAAGCGGCATACCCCAGCCCGGCGATGCAGATGAGAACGCCGATGGCATTCAGCCGCCGGCGTGTGAGCCATGTTCCGCCGTGGGCGGGAATAGCCGCCGTTATTTGCGAATCCGACATGAGACTTGTCCCCAGTGAACAGGGTTGATTGAAATAAGGGTTAAGTGGTTTTTACAGCCGGTCCAGATAGGCGACGCCGCCCAGTTGCCGCATCTGCTTCTCGATCCAGCGCTGGCGTTTGAGGACATAAGCCGAGGGTTTATCCACCCGGTAACGCTGCGGACTCGGCAAGACCGCCGCCAGTCGCGCCGCTTCGTCGGCGCTCAACCGGGCGGCGGGTTTGTTGAAAAACCGCTGGCTGGCCGCTTCCACCCCAAAAGTAGCATCACCGAACTCGGCAATGTTCAAATAAACCTCCAGAATCCGCTGCTTGGGCCAAAGCAGTTCCAGCAGCAGGGTAAACCAGGCTTCCAGCCCCTTGCGGATGAAGCTGCGCCCCGGCCACAGCAACAGATTTTTCGCCACTTGCTGACTGAGCGTACTGGCTCCGCGCAATGGTTTCCCCTCCTCCTGATCCTCCAGCGCCTCCTGAATCTCCACGAAATCAAAGCCATGATGATCAGGAAACCGCTGATCTTCAGCAGCGATGACCGCCAGCCCGGCGTAGGGTGAAATATCGGGGTACGGCGTCCAGACATAACGGGTCGCTGCACCTTCCCCCGCCCACCACGCTTTGATCCCATGCTGGATCATCATGCTGGAGGTGGGCAAGGGCAACCAGCGCAGGATCAGGATCAGCACCACCGAACCGGCGATGAAAATCTGCGCTGTCTTCCACAACCCACGCCCGATCCGGACCAGCCACGGCCGTTTCAGACTCCGCAACCCATCAGCGACTGCTTTGAGTCGCGCTTCGTTCAGAAAATGCCCCATGCGATTCCCGACGCCATCGTTTCACCGAGTTCTTCACAGCGCTGTAGATCTTCAGCGGTCACTTCGCCCCGGACAATGATCGGATCGCAGACCGGTTTGAGCGGATAGCCCCGAACAATGCGTTCAATGCTGGTCAGCGCCCCCGTTCCGTCATTGCCGGCGCTGATGAACACCGCATAGGGCAGGCCGCTGATTTGGCCTTGGGCGGGATAGTAGGTGCGATCCAGAAAGTTTTTCAGCGCCCCGGACATATAGCCGAAATTTTCCGGGGTACCGAGCAACAGGCCATTGGCCCATAGCAGATCCTCCAGAGTGGCGCGCAGCGCCATTTTTAGCCGGGTTTCAACCTCAGTCACCCGCCGCGCCCCACGCCGCACCGCCCGCGCCATGGTTCGGGTATGGCCGGTCTGGGTGTGGTAGACGATGAGGAGATGATGAGACATGGGAGGGGAGAGGCTAAGGCGAAAGGCAGACGGTTTTTATCACCGCCTGCCTCAGTAGTTGCTTAAGGTGATTGATCATAAAGGGCATACCAAGTGTCGATGACGTAAGCATTCAGCCCCCACCCCGGCCCTCCCCCGCTGGGGGAGGGAGTCTTGCGCGGTGATGAATGATCAGCGCATTCCCCTCCCCCAGCGGGGGAGGGGTTAGGGGAGGGGGCTGAATGCTTACTCGATGACTATTCCGGAAACCGGCCACGAAAAGACACGGAATACCCTGAAAAAAGAAATTTTCCGTGTTCTTCCGTGTTATTCCGTGGCTAATCTGTAAATCACGCCGCCTTATCCAGCCGCACTCCGCCCGTCTTGTGAAACTCCAGTCCATCCCGCCCGGCATCCACCGCTATCGTATCGCCAGGACTAAATTCACCCGCCAGAATCCGCCGGGCCAGTGGATTTTCCAACGACTGCTGAATCGCCCGCTTTAAGGGCCGCGCCCCGTACACCGGATCAAAACCCGCTTCGCCTAATTGATCCAGCGCCGCCGGCGTTAATTCCAGACCCATTTGCCGATCCACCAGCCGTTGCCGCAAATAACCGATTTGAATATCGGCAATCGCCCGGATTTGCTCCCGGCCCAAGGGGTGAAACACCACGACTTCATCAATCCGGTTAATAAACTCCGGACGGAAATGATCGACGACCTGGGTCATCACCATGCTTTTCATCAGCGGGTAATTGTCCTGCGCCGCCATTTCCTGAATCATCTGCGAACCAAGGTTGGAGGTCATCACGATCACGGTATTGCGAAAATCCACGGTCCGACCCTGACCATCAGTCAAACGCCCGTCATCCAGCACTTGCAGCAGGACATTAAAAACATCCGGGTGAGCCTTTTCGATTTCATCCAGTAAAATCACGCTGTAGGGCCGCCGCCGAATGGTCTCGGTCAAATGCCCGCCTTCCTCATAACCGATATAACCGGGCGGCGCGCCAATCATCCGCGCTACCGAATGTTTCTCCATAAACTCCGACATATCAATCCGTACCAGCGCCTCTTCAGTATCAAACAGAAACGCAGCCAAGGCTTTGCATAACTCGGTTTTACCCACCCCGGTCGGGCCGAGAAACAGGAAGGAACCATTAGGCCGCCGGGGATCGGACAAGCCGGCGCGGGAGCGGCGAATCGCGTCGCAGACCGATTTAACCGCCTCGCCCTGACCGACCACCCGCTGGGCAATGGCTTCTTCCATCCGCAATAGCTTGTCGCGCTCGCCTTCCAGCATCTTGGAAACGGGAATCCCGGTCCATTTGGAAACGACTTCGGCAATTTCTTCATCCGTGACTTTATTTCGCAGCAGCTTGAACTCATCCTGTTCCACTGCAGTGGACTGATTCAGCCGCTGCTCCAGATCGGGAATCC
>JADLEK010000017.1 GCA_020846135.1 Gammaproteobacteria bacterium | reverse complement strand
TTGTCACCACCTCTCTCGCAGGGGTGAAACGAATCACGATTGAAGGACTCACTGCATTACGGATCAAGATCCTCAAGCTGTTTGGCCCCCGCGTTTGTCAGCTTTATCAGGTTGACTTTTGTTAAGAATCAAAAAGTTATATATATTGAAAAAAGCTTGGTGGGGGTTGCTCAATGTTAGGTATAAGTTCATTTTTTAGACATTTCGACATACCCAGGCATCCAATATTTTCAATAAGTTACCTGATAAGCAATCCTGTTGCATAAAAATTTTTCCTGAATATTGAATATACTGACGCCCACCTCAAGGGTTGCGGCGCTCTCCATCTTCCAGAAGGTGTGGACAGCCGATACGTTCCAGGATGAGCGCGTTAAGACAACACTTGAGATCAGGTTCTTTGCACTGTAGCATTTGATTTGACGGTTCCCCAAGTGGGATGAAAAGGGAACACGGCGCGTTCTTCCTCTCGCCAGAGACGAAAACGCGGATGCCGTGGCTGCCCCCGCAACTGTACGCGACGAGCCGACGCTCACCACACGCCACTGGTCAGTTTGAACGACTGGGAAGGCCGAGCGAAAGGCGATGACCCGCCAGCCAGGAGACCTGCCGTCACTGCGTCACCTACCTTTGAACGGGGTTTTTCGAGGGTGCGGTCTGCCGTTTGGGTGACGCCTCGTGCGTTGCTATGCGTAAGGCCGTTACAAGGGTGACATTCTGCCGGTCCCCCACCACGTCCACGATGAACTGCCTCCGGCCATTGCCGGGGTCCGTTCGATTTGGATCGCCGTTTTATTCCTGCGCCTAGCAGACGCTGTTGCTACTTGTTTTCAACAAGTTCTAACGGAGTCTGTTTCATGTCAGTTCTTATCGCTTATGACCCGGCGCAATTGCGCTCCGGCTACCCGTCTATTGTTCATCCATCGCTAAAACCCGGAATGCTACTGTGGCGCAATGCCGGTCTGAGTCTTATCAGCCTGTGTTTTGCGACTCAGATCGCTGCCGCATTCGACAGCGATCCCTCACCTGAGTCATTGCCAGAGATCATGGTCACTTCAACTAAAATTGACGTGCCGGTTCAATACTCAACGCAGTCCGTTACCATCATTACCGAAGAACAAATCAAGGAGAGAAGTTTTTCGGACACCACCGAGATATTACGCCAACTTGGCGGCGTCCAATTCAAGAAGGCGGGCGGTCCCGGTCAATTCAATTACCCAAAGGCCCGAGGACTCCCCAGCGCCTATTTTTTGGTTGTGGTGGATGGAGTCAAGATCAATGAAGGACTCTCCTCAGGCGTCGGCAATTTTATCGGTCAAATCGACCCGAAATTGATCGAACGGATCGAGATTCTGCGCGGTCCCGAGGCGGATCTGTACGGTGCCGACAGCGTCGCAGGCGTGATCGCCATCACGACCAAAGGGCCATTGCCGGGCACCCAATCCGAACTTGGCGCAGAGTACGGCTCCCTGAACTGGAAACAGGGTTATGGTTCGTTGCGCGGTACGCAAGGCGATTTTGGCTATTCGCTTAATCTCGCTTACACCGACAGCGACGGCGTTCATGATAACGAGTTTTACCGGAATTTTTCTCCCCAGCTCAAACTTGGCTATCACTTGGGAGATCGGCTGTCCGTGGAAGGGACCTTGCTCTACATGGACACCAATTTCAATTACGCCGAACTCCGGGAATCCTACGCCCAAGACTCACCTGCGACGCCGTGGTGGGCGTTTCAGTTGCCCGATCCCAACCAGTATAACCAAGCCCAGCAAACCATCGGCGCGCTCAATTTCAAGCAACGGTTGACTGATAACCTGCGCCAGAAGGCGGTGATCGGCTGGACCCGGAAAAAGAATTCCAACAAGGACGCCAATGATGGGTTGTTGGGATACATCACAGCGCCGACTGATGATTTCACTCTGGATTACACGAATTACTACCATCGGGGCGACTCCGTGCCGGTCTACGACACGGGGGACGGCAAACCCTCTTTCTTTGAGAACGAGAACTTCCAGTTCGATTACAACCTGCTGCTGGATTCCAAACTGGCGGCGGGAAAAAACACTGCGCTGTTCGGCTACGAGTATTACCGCCAAAAGGGCAGTAAATGGGGCGAGTATGGCGATCTGGATGCCGAAAACTATAGCAATGCCCTTTACCTCAATGATGTGCTGACTCTGTTCAATGATGCTCTGGTTTTACGCGCCGGTCTGCGCTACAACCAGGACGATCAATACGGCAATCATACCACCGGCAAGATCGGGGCGGCTTATACCTTCAAGGATGTTAATACTACCCTGTACGCCAATTACGGTACGAGTTTTAAAGCGCCCAGCTTTTTTCAACTGTTTGATCCCTTATACGGTAATCCGGACGTACAACCTGAGGAGGGTCGCACTATCGAAGCGGGTCTCCGTCAGACCTTCTTGGACAAGCGGCTGAATGTCGAACTTACTTATTGGCATACCCAACTGGACGACATCATCACTTTCATCGGTCAAGTCAACCCGGACGGCACTTATGAAGGAACCTACATCAACCGGGATCAAGGTCAAAGCCAGGGGGTGGAATTAGTCGGCAATTATTGGCTCGACGAACACTGGAGTCTGAATGGCAATTACACCTACACCGACTCCTGGAGTGAGAAAGACGGCGAACAATTCCGAACGGTGCAAGTCGCTTATAACACGGCCAACCTGGGTTTGACTTATCAACAGGATCGCTACTCGCTCGGCGGCAATGTCTATTACACCGACCCCCGCCTGCGCTGGAATGGCGACAAGGACACGGACAGCTACACCAGTGTTTCGGTATTTGGTCGAGCCAAGCTGAATAAGGAATTCACCCTTTATGGCCGGATCGAGAATCTGTTTGATCAGGAAGTCACCGAAGAAATCGGCTATCAGCAGCCGGGTATTTATGGCGTTGCGGGGGTGGAATGGAAATTCTAATCCACTATGTCGATCAGGCGGACCGCGTGAGTCTGATCACCGCTGCTATTCTGCTGCTCATGTCCTTTTCCACCTGGTCGGTGATGCTGTTTAAATACGGTCAGAACCGCCGACAGCGAGTGACCGAGCGCCACTTTCTAGAACAGTTCTGGAATCGCCGCGACCCGGACCGCGCCGTGGATCATGACCCTCAACATGCGTTGGGACGGTTGGCGGCAGCCGGGCTGGACGCGACCCGCTACGATTCTCAACCTCCCGGTCACGGCGATCTTGATGGTTTCGTCACGCGCGCCTTGCGCCAGGCGCTGGATGTGGAAAGCGCCGCGCTGGAGTACGGCCTGACCGTGTTGGCGACGGTCGGCAGCACCGCGCCTTTTGTCGGGCTGTTCGGCACGGTTTGGAGCGTCCATCACGCCCTGTTGGCGCTGGGAAGCAGCGGTCAACCCACCATAGACAAAGTGGCAGGACCGGTCGGCGAGGCGCTGGTGATGACCGGCGCGGGATTGGCGGTGGCGATTCCAGCGGTGATCGCCTACAACCTGTTCACCCGCGCCAATCGGCTCCGGCTGCTGGAACTGGATGGGTTTGCCTTCAATCTCCATGCGTTTCTGCTGGCGGGAAAACCGCCAAAGCCACGTCCGAACCCGAATCTCTCGACGGATCAAGTCCTGACCGCGCCCGTCGCGCTGGCGGAGAACGGCTGATGGCATTCGGGAGCTTCCAACACAGCCGCCACGCGCAACCGGTGGCCGAAATCAACACCACGCCGCTGGTGGACGTGATGTTGGTGCTGCTGGTGATTTTTATGCTGACCTTGCCGCTGATCACGCATCAACTGGCGGTTAATTTGCCGGAGACCGATGCTCAAGTCCAGTCAACGCCGACGGAAACGGTGATTGTGGAAGTGGGTATTGCGGCAGATGGGTTATTGCTCTGGAATGGCATCGCGCTGGCCGAAGCCGATTTTGAACAGCGATTACAGGCCGCAGCGCACACCGAATCCAAGCCGGAATTGCACCTGTACGCTGATAAAAATACGCCTTATCAGCGTTTGGCCGAGGTGATGGCCGCAGCGCAACGCCACGGCCTCACCCGGATCGGGTTCATCACCACGGCCAAAGCGCCCTGAGCAGGAGGTCGGCAACCATGCGCCTTAACTTCCAGCAACAGACCACCGCAGCGAGCTTATCCGCGCTGGCGCATCTGGGCATCGCTTATCTGCTGCTGGCGTCGGTATTCGCGTCGCCGCCAACGCCGCCGAAGCTGCTTCCTATCGCCGTGACGCTGATTCCGCCTAAAGCCTTTGCGAAATCAGCGGTGGCAACGGCGCCTGCTGTGTCGGCGGCGCCGGTCGTCGAAGCCGCGCCGCCGCCAGTGATTCCACCGCTCGCGGCGGCTCAACCCGAAGTTGCACCCCCCAAACCGATTCCCAAGCCGAAACCCGCGCTGAAGCCGAAACCGAAACCCGATCCGGCGCTCAAGTCCAAACCCAAGCCGGAATCCAGGCCAAAACTGGCGTCTGTCGCTCGCCCGGAATCGCTCATTCAGCAGGTTGAGGATCGCTATGTTTTATCCCTGCCGCTCGGGCAAGGGGCGGAGATGGGTAATTCTGCCGCTGCGGAAAGCCGGGCGACGCCGCTGCCGGGCAATCCTAAACCGACTTATCCGGCCTTTGCCCGCCGTCTGGGACACGAAGGCCGGGTGATTATCCGGGTGCGGGTATTGCCGACCGGCATCGTCGGAGCCGCTGACATTGCCCGCAGCAGCGGTTACGCGGTGCTGGATGAGGCCGCATTAACAACGATTAAACGCTGGCGTTTCCGCCCCGCCCAACAGTCCGGCCAAACGGTAGGCGCCACGCTGGATGTCCCTATTTCTTTTCGGCTGCACGACCAAGGTTAAGCTAAGGTTAAGCTGATGAACCGGCTATTTCCCATTCCCATTCTGTTACGCCAACCGCTGTTCGCTCTGCTGTTTCTATTCAGCGTGGTCGGCTTTTCCAATTCCAGTGCCGCCGAGAAGCCAACGGCTAATCTGAGCAGCGGTTGCATCGAACGCTATGACCCGGAACTGGATTATTTCCCGGAGAAGGTCGCGCTGGATTACGCCAAAGGTTTTAGCGTGGCCTATTTCAAGCATTACAAAATCATCACGGTCATGACGCCCTGGCCGAATGCGCAGGAGAATTTCCGTTATGTGCTGGTGCAATGCGGCGCGCCGGTTCCTGAGGGTTTCGCTGGTGCGCAAATCATCTCCATCCCGATTCAATCCATTGCCATTCTGTCCACCACCAATTTACCGCATCTGGAGTTATTGGATGCGCTGGATCGACTGGTGGGGATTAGCGCGTTCAAGAATGTCTATTCTCCCGCGACGCGGCGCAAAATTGCCGCCGGTGAAGTGGTGGAAATCGGGCGCGGCCCCAGTATAAACCTTGAAGTTATTCTCGATCTGGCCCCGGATTTGATTACCGCCGTGGGCCATGATCAACCGCAATACAACAACCATCCGCTGTTGCTCAATGCGGGCGTGCATGTCGCCATCAACTCCGAATATGTCGAACCGACTCTATTAGGGCGCAGCGAATGGCTGAAATTTACTGCCGCCTTTCTCAATAAGGACGGATTGGCGCAACGCCGTTTTGCCGAGATGGTTGACCGCTATCAGGGCTATGTCCATCAGCTTCGGGATTTACCCGCCGCGCAGAAGCCGAGTGTGTTTGGCGGCTATCTGCATCGTGATGTCTGGTATGTGCCGGGCGGCAACAGCTATATCGCTCAACTGGTTGCGGATGCGGGCGGGGTTTATCGCTGGGCCGACGACACGCATCAGGCCAGTGTTGCTTTGAGCTTCGAGACTGTTTTTGAGCGGGCGGGAGAGGCGGATGTGTGGTTTACCAGTGGGCTGGACTGGCTGACTCGCGCTGACCTGCTGGTGGCGAATGAACGCTATGGCGCTTTCAAGGCGTTTCGTGAGCGCCGGGTTTATAACCACAACGCCCGGCTCAATGAGTACAAAGCCGATGATTATTGGGAAACCGGAATCATCGAACCCGATGTGCTGCTAGCCGATGTGATCAAAATTCTGCATCCCGACCGTTTGCCTGATCACCGCTTGAAGTATTACCGGTGGTTGCCATGAACTGTGAATGAGTCATGCCCATTGGTTCCGCCCCTTCATACAACGGCAGCCGGCAGATCGCCACCCTCGGCGGACTGGCTTTAGCGTTGCTTGCCGCCTTCGTCTTCAGTCTGGCTTTGGGATCAATCCACATTCCGTTGAGCGAGATCGTCACGATTCTGACCGGCGGCGAATCGGCTAAAGCCAGTTGGAGCCATATCGTGCTGACCTTTCGCCTGCCCAAGGCCATTACGGCAGTGCTGGCGGGTGCGGCACTGGCGGTCAGCGGTCTGCAAATGCAAACCCTGTTTCGCAATCCGCTGGCCGATCCGTTCATTCTCGGCATCAGCGCCGGCGCCAGTCTGGGCGTGGCGCTGGTGGTGCTGTCCACCGGCGCGGCGACCGGCTTTTTATCCAGCGTCGGCCTGTTCGGCGATCTGGGGCTGATTATGGCGGCGGTCAGTGGCGCGGCAGCGGTGACCGGACTGGTGATGCTGATTGCGCAGCGGATGCAACAGGCCATGACCCTGCTGTTGCTGGGACTGATGATGGCCTACGCCACCGGCGCGGTGGTCAGCATTCTGATTTATTTCAGCGTCCCGGAGCAGATTCAAGCCTATATCGCCTGGACTTTCGGCAGTTTCGGCGGCGTCACCAGGCGACAACTGGGGATTCTGGCGCCGGTCATCGGCGCGGGCCTGCTGCTGGCGGGTCTGTTGACCAAGCCACTGAATGCACTGCTGATGGGCGAAGCCTATGCCCAAAGCATGGGCGTCAATGTCCGGCAGGTGCGCTTCTGGCTGATCGCGGGAACATCGGTGCTGGCGGGCGCGGTCACCGCGTTTTGCGGGCCGATAGCCTTCCTCGGCGTGGCGGTTCCGCACCTGTGCCGATCCCTGTTCAACACCTCGGATCACCGGATTCTGGTTCCGGCTTCGATGCTGATGGGCGGCTTGATCGCACTGCTGGCGGATGTCATCGCGGCGGTTCCCGGCAGCCAAGCGATTTTGCCGCTGAACGCCGTCACCGCGCTGTTGGGTGCGCCGGTGGTGATGTGGATCATCTTGCGCCGCGACAACGTGCGCGCCGCTTTCGCCACCTGAGCCGACTTGCGCCATGTCCGAACCTCTGCTGGAAACCCACGATTTAGCCATTGGCTATCAGAGCCGATCCACCACGCGGCGGGTAGTGGTCGCGTCGATCAACCTTCGCCTGGAAGCCGGGGAACTGGTGTGCCTGCTCGGTCCCAACGGTGCCGGTAAATCCACCCTGTTGCGCACCCTGGCCGGGATGCAAGCGCCGTTGCAGGGCCAGATTCAGATCATGGGCACGGACTTGTACCGCTTGTCGCCGATTGATCGGGCGCGGCGCTTGGGCGTGGTGCTGACCGACCGGGCCGAGGTCGGCGCGTTGTCGGTGCGCGCCCTGGTCGCCTTGGGCCGCTATCCCTACACCGATTGGGCCGGACGCCTGACGGCGGCGGATGAAATATGCATTGATCAGGCGCTTGCGGCAGTGGGCGCGACCGCGCTGGCCTTGCGCCTGTTCGGCCAACTGAGCGACGGTGAACGGCAAAAAGCATTGATCGCCCGGGCGTTGGCGCAGGAGCCGAATCTGTTGTTGCTGGACGAGCCGACCGCGTTTCTGGATTGGCCGCGCCGGGTCGAAATCATGGGCATTTTGCGACGGCTGGCGCGAGAGAGTGGGCGGGCAGTGCTGCTGTCCACCCACGATCTGGATTTGGCGTTGCGCGGGGCAGATCGGCTGTGGCTGTTGCCGCCGGGCGGGCCGATCCGGGCCGGGATGCCGGAAGAACTGGTGCTGGACGGTGCGTTTCAGGCGGTGTTCGAGAGCGCGGGCGTCGAATTTGATTCGCACGGCGGCCATTTCAAAGTGCATAACCCGGCTCGTGGTTGCGTTGACCTGACGGGTCAAGGGTTACCCGCCTTGTGGACTGGGCGGGCGCTGGAGCGAGAGGGATTCATCGTCAACGGCCCTGATGGCCCTCGGTCTGCCCTGCACATCGAAGTCCATAATCAGAGTGGACAGCCGATCTGGCGTCTTCGCCATGCGGAAACCTGGCAGGACTATCCGACGCTATCCCAGGCGATGAGCGGCGTGAAAGCGTGCTTTTTCCCAGCAATAGCCGGGTGACAACCGTGAATGTCCATCCTTGCCATTGCCCGCTGTGCGGGTAGCCCAACGAATGCGGAATCGCGGCGGGCGAATCAACCTGCTGGCGTTTTGAGACACCGATACCCGCCGAGGTGCTCGAAAAAATTCCTCCCGAAGCGCGAGGCATCGCCTGTATCTGCAAGACGTGTGCAACAGGACGCCGCCGTCCCGCTCAGACCCTGGAACGGTTCCATGATTTGCTTCGGCGGCGGTAGTGAAATTCATTGAAAAAAGCCTTGCTACAGCAAGCATTCCAAACGGAGAAATATTAAACATGGCTCACATCGAACATTCGGATCATCTTCGCGATGATTTGCTTGCGCATCGCAATCGCATCGAGGCGCTGCTGGACCGTCTCGAACGCGGGCTGTCCTGCGTCGAGTTGCTGAACGGGGTACATGACTGCCACCGCGAACTTGGCCAAATCCGCTCTGGGCTACTCGTCGAGCATCTCCACCACCACCTCGCTAAGGAAAATGATCGAAGTCGGCGCGACCAGGCGGCGCACGAAATCGCCGCTCTGTTTCTCGACAACTCCTGATCTTCAGCAACCCATTCGGAACGCCCCGATGATCCACGTTTCCCCCTCCGACCACTCTTCGGGGATGTTTGAGATGCAATCCGAGAATGATGCTCCCGCGCCTTTGCTGGCGACCATCGCGGCGATCAATGCCTCAGGCATCTATACGACGGTGGTCAGAAACCGATCTGAGGTTCCGGCGAGGACTGAACAAACCACTGGAGCGACCGGGAATAGTTCACTTCCGGCGTTGTTCTGGTTGAGTCATTCGGCAATGCGCCAACCACAGGAGGGTTTTTATGCCGGGCTATTGCAAGCCTTGATGACGCGAAGCCGCATCGCCAGTCGGCGGTTTGCCGCTGCTTCTTTTCTGCTTCGTTATGGCTGGTCGGCGGGCGCGGTGATTGCGCCCTTGTTGATGGACAAGCCGATACCCTGGTATCCCGCTGAAGAGGGGGATCTGTGTTTTGCCGACAACACCCTGTTTCAGGCGATTTGCCTGAACAGCGATGGCTTCCTCATCGCCAGGGATCATCGTTTCAGCGCCCATCCGCATTGCCTCTTAAGCTATTCGGACCCGGATGCGGCGATCCATCTGGTGGCTCATCAGCTTGCGGGCCATGCAAAACCGGTCGTTGAGGCATTGCATGAATGGTCAGGCTTTTCCCACAAGGCGCTGTGGGCGATGGTCAGTTCATCCTGGGTCGGGCAAATCCTCAACATCAGCAAGCGATTGCAACTACCCGAAGACCGGTTCAGGCGTTACTTGACTCTGTTTTATGACGCATCGTGACCGCTGGCCGATTCGCTCCCGCATTGGTACTTCATCCGCGAACAGGGAAAACATCATTATTTCCATATTCGCGCCAGTTGTTGTTTGTATTTCAAAGGCAAGCAACGCCATTTTTGCGCCAGTTGTCCGGTGATCCAGGAGGCAGAGAGAGCCGAGCGGAATCGGCAATGGGTTCAGAAATACGGCTGAACCATTCAACCCTCATTTTTGAAATCGGGAGGAGCAATGAGCAAGGCATTTCCATGGTACACGGCGCGGGGCGACGATGGCACGACGGGCTTGCTGGGCGCCGGGCGCGTACCCAAACACCATCCGCAACCGGAAGCCTTTGGCGCAGTTGACGAGGCCGGATCGATGATCGGATTCGCCCGCGCCCTGATTGATGACCGTGAAATCAATGGCCTGCTCGTGCAGGTGCAGCGGCATTGCTACGTTTTGATGGCTGAGTTGGCGGCGACCCCGGATGCGCAGGCCAAATTCCGGCAAATCGGTTCCGAGCAGGTCGCCTGGCTGGCGAACCTGACTGACCAAGATGACGGTTTTTCTGCCGCACCCCTACCTGACCATCGAACAGAAGATGCTCAAGGAACCACGCTGGGAGCAGTTGGCGCTATGGGATCATTTGCGAAAAATCTATCTGGGATTAGAGCCTGATCCGCTGGATCGTGAGGTCAATCGGCGGGTGTGCGGTGGATGAGAGCGGTATCCCGGCAACCCGGCAACAACCCCGGATCCCGCTTTCAACCAGGCCGTGAGGCTGACTCTCTAACAGTATCTATGTTTCATAAGTGCTGGAGATTGTCGGTAAAACCATTTCGACGCATAGCCCGCCCCCGTCGCGATTCAGCGCACGGATAGTCCCGCCATGCATTTCAATGGCTCGGCGGGCGATGGCCAGCCCCAAGCCGAAGCCGACGGTTTTTCCGTGGGCTTCGCTGCGGAAAAACGGTTCAAAAATCGCCTGCAAATCGGTTTCGGGAACGCCGGGACCCTGATCCGAAACGGTCACGATCAGACAATTGGACGCTGCCCACTGCTCGATCCGGACTTCAGCCGCAGTGCCTTCGCGCGTGTACTTCACCGCATTGCGGATTACATTCTCCAGTGCGCGGTGCAGCAACTCGGCGCGAACTCTGACGAAAATCGCGCCCGCGCCGAAAAACAGCACCCGCCGCCCGGTCGCCTCCGCCTCGAAGCGGGCGTCGGCGGCGATGCCCGCCACCAGATCCACCACATCGACTTCCTCGTCCGCTGCGCTGGTCATGCCAACCTCCAGCCGCGACAAGGTCAGCAGTTCCCCCACCAGTTCATTCAGGCGACCCGCTTCCCGCTCGATGCGATCCAGCGAGGCGTCCAGCCTTTCCGGTTGTTGCCGCGTCAGACCGATGGCGGCTTGCAGCCGCGCCAATGGTGAACGGATCTCGTGCGACACATCGTGCAGCAGGCGTCGCTGGGAGCTGAGCAGAATTTGCAGTTGCCCGGCCATGTGGTCGAAATCCCGGCCAAGATCGGAAATTTCGTCGCCCCACCGTCCCATGTGGAGCCCGATCCGCGTTTCAAGCTTTCCCGCCGCCGCCGCGTCGAACGCGCCGCGCAGATGGCGGATCGGCTTTGACAGATACCAAGCCAATAATGCGCTGAAACCGAGACTGGCAAGGATGCCGATGCTGATCGGCACCCAAGGCGACGGCGGTGGACCATGCGGCGCCGCCTCGCTTTCGGCGGGAACGAACAACAAGTATTGCCGCTGGTTTGCGGTCTCCAGCCGGGCCACGCGCGGTTCCCGATCCTCTCGCGCCAAGCGGTCGGCTTGCACCAGCGCTTCGGGCTGAACCGCCCGGTCGAACAGTTCTTGCCTAGCGTCGTTGACCACATACACCGAGGTATCGCCCTGGCGATTCCACTCATCCAGTAGCTCGCGCAACGCTCCGATTCCACCGTGCCGGAGCGTCGCCGCCGCTGCGCCGACCAGGAACAGCGTCCGGGGACCGCCCGCCAGCGCGCGGTCGCGATCCTCCAGCGTCTGCCTGTGAAGCCAAACGGCCGTACCGACCCCTACGCTTGCGATCAGCAGCGTCAGCCAGAAGGCGAAAAAAAACTTCCAAAAGAGTCGGCCCAAGGCGGTCACTCCTTAACGTACTGATAGCCGATGCCGCGCACGGTCTGAATCGGCGAGCGCCCTTCCCCGCCGCCCAGCTTGTGGCGAATGCTGCTCAGGTGAACGTCGATGCTGCGGTCGTAGCGCGCCAGCGGGCGGCCCAAGCCCTGTTCCGACAACTCCTTTTTGCTCACCACCCGACCGACGTTGCGGACCAGAACTTCGAGCAGATTGAATTCGGTGCTGGTCAGTTCGAGCGCCGCGCCGTTCCACTCCGCACCGCGTTTTTCCGGCCACATCGTCAGCAACCCCGCCGCCAGCGGGCCGGATGGCGAACCGGATGGTTCCTCCAACCGGGTGCGCCGCAGGATAGCCCGAATGCGCGCGACCAGTTCGCGCGGCGTGCAGGGCTTGGGCACATAATCGTCCGCGCCAAGTTCGAGCCCGACAATGCGGTCTACGTCATCGCCTTTGGCGGTGAGCATCAGCACCGGAACGCGACTGTCCTGCGCACGGATGCGACGCAAGGCTTCGATGCCGTTCACGCGCGGCATCATTACGTCGAGCACGACGATGGCGTAGCGACCCGACAGCGCCTCGGCGACTCCCGTTTCGCCATCGCCCACGGCGACCGCCTCGAAACCCTCGCGCCCGAGGTATTCCGTCAGCATTTCGCCCAATTCGATGTCGTCGTCGACCAACAAAACCGAAGTCATCGCCACCCACCGCTTCGCTTGCCCTTCACGCCGACCATCATAGCCATCCGCGCTCGGCAACCAAGCGCTTTTACTTGTTTTTGCCCATCTTTACCCATCTTTACACAACTCTAACCCGCGTTTACGAAGGCTCCGGCTACAGTGGCGGCAACGAGAAAACCGGGACAGCCCGGCAAATTCGGGAGCGATGCCATGTCTGATCAACAACGCGCGCTGGTCGCGGCCTTGGCGACGACCATCCTGTTGGCGAGTTGCGCGGCCGTAGGTCCAAACTATTTCGCACCGGAACCGGCGGCGCCGGCCACTTGGCAAGGGGCGGCGGCGGCGAAGGTTACCATCGCGCAAACCACGCCAGCGGATCTAGCCAACTGGTGGCGGCAACTCGGCGATTCGACCTTGAACGAGTTGATCGAACGGGCTTTGCAAAACAGCCTGAACCTTCGCACCGCGCAGGCGAAACTGCGCGAGTCCCGCGCCCGCCGCGCTCTGGCCGGCGCGAACCGGTTCCCGACGGTCTCGGCTTCGGCGGCGGGGAGTCGAACCAAGGCCAGCGCCGAATCCGGCAACAGCGCCACGCTCGATCTCTACAGCGCCGGCTTCGACGCCAGTTGGGAGCCGGACGTGTTCGGCGGACTTCGGCGCAACGAAGAAGCCGCCCAAGCCGATCTCGACGCCAGCGAAGCCAGCCTGCACGACGTGCAAGTATCGCTGGTCGCCGAAGTCGCGCTCAACTACGTCGAACTGCGCGCCTTCCAATCTCGGCTGGAGATCGCCAAAACCAACGCCGCTTCCCAATCCGAAACGCTAAACCTTACCCGCTGGCGAGCTGAGGCCGGCTTGACCACCGCGCTGGACGTGGAGCAGGCGCGCTCGAATCTGGAGCAGACCCGAGCGCAAATCCCGAGTCTCGAAACCGGCCGCGCCGAAGCCGAACATCGGTTGGAAATCCTGCTCGGTCAGCAACCCGGCACGCTCGGTCCGACGTTGGCCAACCCGGCCAAGATCCCCCAAATTCCCGAGCGGGTGATCGCGACCATTCCGGCCGACACCCTGCGCCAACGCCCCGACGTGCGCGCCGCCGAACGCACGCTGGCGGCGGAAACCGCGCGGGTTGGCGTGGCGGAGGCAGAACGTTACCCAAGCTTTACCCTGAGCGGTTCGCTGGGCTTGGAAGCGTTGAGCGTCGGCGCGCTGACCGGCGGCGACGCGGCCGCGAGGACGCTGTTGGGCAGCATCACCGCGCCGATTTTCGACGCCGGGCGCATCCGCCAACAGATCGAGATTCAGAGCGCCGTGCAGGAGCAGGCACTGGTCGGTTACGAGGCGACCATGCTCACCGCCTTGGAAGAAGTCGAAAACGCGCTGGCAGCCCTAGCCAACACGCGAAATCGGCGGGAAAGTCTGCAAAACGCCACCAACGCCGCGCGTCTTGCCGCATTGCTGGCCCGGCACCGCTACACGGCCGGCGTCATCGATTTCCAGACGGTTCTGGATACGGAACGCACCGTGCTGGCGCTGGAAGATGATCTCAAGTCCAGCGAAGCCGAAGGCGTTTCCGCCCTGATTCAACTCTACAAAGCGCTGGGCGGCGGCTGGTCACCAATGCCCGCGAACCACATCGCCAGCGCGCAAGCGAAATCATCATGAGCAAAATCCCACCTACCATGGATGCCGATTTGGCAAAAATCATCGGCGCGGGGACTACCAGAAGCCGCTTTGGCACGCTGTTTCGCTGGTTCCTTTCCATAGTTGTGCTCGCGCTCGCCATCGGCGGTTTCGCGCTCCTCCGTTCTGGCGCCGAGACTCATGCGACGCCCAAGTACCAGACCGAAGCGGTCAGCCGGGGCAACCTGCGGGTCACCGTTTCGGCGACCGGCAAGCTGGCGCCGGTCAACGAGGTCGAGGTGGGCAGCGAGTTGTCGGGAACGGTCGAAACCGTGTTGGTCGATTACAACGACCGGGTGAAAAAGGGACAGGTGCTCGCCCGCCTCGATCTCGCCAAACTTCAGGATCAGATCGCGAAAGCGAAAGCCGCGCTGGCTTCGGCCGAAGCCAAGGTGTTGCAAACCGTGGCGACCGTCAAGGAAGCCCGCGCCAATCTCGGACGGCTGCGGCAGGTGGCCAAGCTTAGCGGTGGCAAAGTGCCCTCGCCGGCGGAGCTGGAAACCGCCGAGGCGACGCTGCAACGCGCCCTCGCCGACGAGGCCGGCGCGCGGGCGACGGTGGAGGAAAATCGCGCCGCGCTCCGCTCGAACGAAACCGATCTGACCAAAGCGTCCATCCGCTCTCCCATCGACGGCGTGGTGTTGAAGCGCTCGGTGGAGCCGGGCCAGACCGTGGCCGCTTCGCTGCAAGCGCCGGTGCTGTTCACCCTCGCCGAAAATCTCGCACAAATGGAATTGCAGGTGGACGTAGACGAGGCCGATGTCGGCCAGGTACACGCAGGGCAAGCGGCCACCTTTACCGTGGACGCCTATCCCAACCGGCAGTTTCCGGCTCGCATCGGCCTGGTTCGGTTCGGTTCGGAAACGGTGGACAACGTAGTCAGCTACAAGACCATCCTCGACGTGAACAACGACGATCTCAACCTGCGTCCCGGCATGACCGCCACCGCCGAAATCGTCACCGCCGAGCCGGAAAATGTGTTGCTGGTCCCGAACGCGGCGCTGCGGTTCGCGCCGCCGAAGCCGGCAGCCACCACGCAACCGAGTGGCGGCGGTCTGCTGGCCAGCCTGCTACCCCGTCCGCCGCTCCCGGCAACGGCCAAGTCCGCGAGCGAAATCCCCGACAAAACCGCCGCCCAACGGGTCTGGGTGTTGCGCGACGGGCAGCCGGTCTTGGTTCCAGTCACCGTCGGTCACAGCGACGGGCGCATGACCGAAGTGACGGGGGAAGGACTGAAGGCGGGGACGCCGGTGATTATCGCGAGCCTGGGTTCGACGCCATGAACGCGACCGTCGAGCGCACCGCGCCGGAAAGCGGCCCGCTGATCGAACTGCGGGAGGTCACCAAAGTTTACGGCCAAGGGCCGGCGGCGTTTCCGGCGCTGCGCGGGGTGGACCTGCGCATCGACGCGGGCGATTTCGTCGCGATCATGGGTCCGAGCGGCTCCGGTAAATCCACCGCCATGAACATCCTCGGTTGCCTGGATAGCCCGACTTCGGGTGCTTACCTGTTTCGCGACGCGCACGTCGAGAAGCTGACCCGCAACCAGCGTGCTCTGCTCCGACGGCATGATCTCGGCTTCGTGTTCCAGGGTTTCAACCTGCTGGCCCGAACCACCGCGCTGGAAAACGTCGAATTACCCCTCATTTATCGGGGCGAACCGCGCGCCGCCCGCCCCGCGAAAGCGCGCGAGGCGCTCGACGCGGTCGGTTTGCGGCAGTGGGAGCAACACACGTCCGCCGAACTGTCCGGCGGCCAACAGCAGCGGGTCGCCATCGCCCGCGCCATCGTCACTAACCCCACCATCCTGCTGGCCGACGAGCCCACCGGCAATCTCGACAGCCAGCGCAGCCACGAAATCATGGATCTGCTGGTCGCCCTGAACCGCGACCGGGGCATCACCGTGCTGATGGTGACCCACGAACCCGACATGGCGCGGTACGCGAAGCGCGTCGTCCGTTTCGTGGATGGTCGGGTGGACTCGGATCGCCACAACGGGGAGAAGCGCTGATGTTTTGGAGCAGCATTCTGCTGGCCTTGCGCGCGATCCGGCGCAATTTGATGCGCTCGTTCCTCACCATCCTCGGCATCGTGATCGGCGTCGGCGCGGTGATCACCATGGTCACGCTCGGCAACGGCGCCACCCGCGCGGTTTCGGACCAGATCGCCAGCCTCGGCAGCAACCTCGTGATGGTGCGCCCCGGCAAGCGGCTCGGCCCTGGCCGGGACGAAGCCGGCTCTCCGAATTTCAAGGCCGGCGACGCCGAAGTCATCGCGGCGCAAATCGGTTCGCTAGACGCGGTCGCGCCCGTCGCCAATAAAAGCGTGACCGTGGTGTACGCCGCGCACAACTGGTCCACCGCCGTGACCGGCAGCACCGATGCCTACTTCGCCGTCGGCAACTGGCGGCTCGCCGACGGACGGGTGTTTACCGAAGCCGAGCAGCGCGCCGGCAAGGCCGTTTGCGTGATCGGCGCGACGGTGCGCAAGGAACTCTTCGGCGACCAGCCGCCGGTGGGCGGCGAGCTGCGGATCAAGAATTTCGCCTGCGAAGTGATCGGTCTGCTCCAGTCCAAAGGTCAGTCGGCGATGGGCATGGATCAGGACGACACCATCGTGATGCCGCTGCGCACCTTGCAGCGCCGCCTGACCGGCAGCCAGGACGTCAACACCCTGATGGTGTCGGTGCAGGATGGCGGTAACACCGATCAGGTCATGGCCGACCTGCGGTCGCTGATGCGCGAACGCCGCAAGATCGCCGCCAACGAGGACGACAATTTTTCCATCCTCGACACTCGCCAGATTGCGGACGCCATAACCGGGACGACCAAGGTCATGACCATGCTGTTGGGTGCGGTGGCGGCGGTCAGCCTGCTGGTGGGCGGCATCGGCATCATGAACATCATGCTGGTGTCGGTGACCGAGCGCACCCGCGAAATCGGCATCCGGCTGGCCATCGGCGCGCTGGAGCGGGAAGTGCTGCTGCAATTTCTGGTCGAAGCGGTCGCCCTGTCGTCGCTGGGCGGCATCGTCGGCATCGCGCTGGCCACGCTGGCATCGGTCGGATTAGCGGGAATCATGCAGGTGCCCTATCTGTTCGATCCGGCCATCAATCTGGTGTCGTTCCTGTTTTCGGCGGCCATCGGCGTGCTCTTCGGCTATTTCCCGGCGCGCCGCGCCGCGCGGCTCGATCCCATCGAGGCGCTAAGGCACGAGTGAGGTTCGCCCGCCAACAGCGTGGGCGAGCGGTAAATTGCCCCCCGGCCCCCACTCGCCTTTCAGCAGCACAATGGTAAACGGCGACGCCCGATGCACCGCTGCCGGATCGGGGATCAGCCCGGATCGATCCTGTTTTCCACAGCCAGCGCCCACGTCCCTTCCTTTATTCTTAGCGAAAGTCCTGATCCTGTCGCGATTTGGAGTGGAGGACATCGGTTGTGGTCTCGATGGCTATCTGGTGGGCGCCGCCGCCGCGCCTGTTCTGGACGACAAGGCGTAGCAATCATTACCCGATCCGTTTCCGCTGTGGGAGCGTGGCGAAAGCAGCGAAGAAACTTAATGGTCAGCATTGCGCCCAAAAGAGCATTCCGTCGCTATCCCCATTTAGGAACGTGAATGACCGACCCCACTATCGCTAAAGTCCTGACCTCTGCATCGCCCCCGGTCGATCTCTGCGATCTGAGCTTCGATGACCACTTTGTCCGGTCATTGCCTGCCGATCCCAGCCGGGTCAATCAACCTCGCCAGGTTCGCGATGCCTGCTATTCCTGGGTCAGCCCGACCCCGGTCAATACACCGCGCCTGCTGGCCTGGTCTGACGACGCCGGGAATTTATTGGGCATCGCCCGTCCGGTTGACAGCACCAGCCCCGCCGTCGAGGCGCTGGCCGGCAATCGGCTGTTGCCGGGAATGCGTCCGTTCGCGGCCTGTTACGGCGGGCATCAATTCGGGCAATGGGCGGGACAATTAGGCGATGGGCGGGCCATTTCACTGGCGGAAGTGGTCAATCCGGCGGGCCAGCGCTGGGAACTGCAACTGAAAGGAGCCGGGCCAACGCCTTATTCGCGCCGCGCCGATGGTCGCGCCGTTCTGCGATCTTCGCTGCGGGAATTTTTGTGCAGCGAAGCGATGCACCATTTGGGCATTCCAACCACTCGCGCCCTGAGTCTGGTGACGACCGGGGATTGGGTGGTGCGGGATATGTTCTACGACGGAAACCCGCAAGCCGAACCGGGGGCGATTGTGTGCCGGGTGGCGCCGTCGTTCGTGCGACTGGGCAACTTCGAGTTGTTGGCGTCGCGTGGTGAAATCAAAACGCTGCGGCGATTGGCTGATTACGTGATCGAAACCCACTTTCCTGAACTCGGTTCGCCTTCGCCCGCAAGCTATGCCGCGTGGTTTACCGAGGTCTGCCGCCGCACCGCCGTCATGATCGCGCACTGGATGCGGGTCGGTTTCGTCCACGGGGTGATGAACACCGACAACCTGTCCATTCTGGGTTTGACCATTGACTATGGCCCGTATGGCTGGCTGGAACCCTACGATCCGGCCTGGACGCCCAACACCACCGACGAGAGCGGGCGGCGCTATTGTTACGCGAATCAGCCACGCATCGGGTTGTGGAACCTGACGCAGTTCGGGCGGGCGCTGCAACCGCTGCTCGAAACCGCCGAGGGGATTGAAGCCGGTTTAGCGGTGTATCGAGACACCTTCGATCACACTTACCGGCATCTGATGGCCGGGAAGCTGGGCTTAGCAACGCTGGAAGACGCTGACGATGAAAAGTTGCTGGCCGATTTGTTTGAACTGCTCCAGATCGCCGAAACCGACTGGGCGATCTTTTTCCGAAAACTCGCCGATGTTCCGGTGGACGCTCAGAGCGATGCCGCGCTGATCGAACCGCTGCGGGCTGCTTACTATGCGCCGGACGCGCTGGCGCCACGGCATGAAGCGCAAATCGTGGGCTGGCTGCGGCGCTATCTCGCTCGCATTCAGCGCGATTCGCTGGAACCGGCTATTCGGCAAGCGCGGATGCGCCAGGCCAATCCCAAGTTTGTATTGCGGAATTACCTGGCGCAGCAGGCGATTGACGCGGCGGAGAAAGGCGATCCCTCGCTGATCGAGACCTTATTGGAGGTGATGGGTCATCCCTATGACGAGCAACCGCAACATGAGGCATTGGCCGGGAAACGGCCGGAATGGGCGCGCCACAAGGCCGGGTGTTCGGCGCTGTCGTGCAGTTCGTGATCCCTGACTACCGCAGTCTCGCCCTCGTCTCCTGTCCATCGATCCGTTCAGCCCGTCGGCCGCGCACCATCGCCCGGTAACCTGCGCGGTCTGTTTTTCGGCTCACACTGCTTTAGAATCGGGACGCCGCGATAAGTCAAAAGGAAAAATAGCGCGATGGTTCCGCCCGCCGATGTCTCGTCCGCTGATGTCCTGATCGTCACCGCCACCCCGGTCGAAAGTAAGGCGGTGATCGCCGCCTTCGCCAAGTTGACCAACCAATCCGCTAATTCAGTGCGGGTGGGTCGTCGTGTGTATCGCGATCTTGGTGAGGTGAACGGGATGCGGGTGTTCCTGGCGCTGACCGAAATGGGTGCGGGTGGATTGGGCGCTTCACATCAGGCGGTGCAAAAAGGCATCGACGCACTCCGGCCCAGCGCGGTTTTCCTCGTGGGCATCGCCTTTGGTGTGGACGAGAAAAAACAACGAATTGGGGAAATTCTTGTCTCGCGGCAGCTTCAACTCTACGACTTGCAACGGGTCGGCAAAGACCAAATTATCTTGCGCGGTGATAAACCGCATGCATCCGCGCAGCTGATCGATCATTTTCGTCATGCCGAATTGGAGTGGGATGATTCCAAAGCCAAGGTTGATTTCGGCCTCATTCTCTCCGGCGAAAAGCTGGTGGACAACCATGATTATCGGGAGCAACTGAAACAGTTTGCACCGGAAGCGATTGGCGGCGAGATGGAAGGAGCGGGCCTGTACGTCGCCTGCCAGGATGCCAAGGTGGACTGGATCGTGATCAAGGCCATCTGCGACTGGGCCGACCACAAGCAGCGCAACAAAGCCGCCCGCCAGCAGTTGGCCGCTGGCAACGCCGCTGCCTTCGTGGCTCACGCGCTCCGGCACACGCCGCTGAAACGGTCGAATGCGCCGGTGGAACAACCTCCCACAACGGTCAACAACACGGATTGCGGAGACGTACACGGTGACATTCACCTTCATAACCCGCCCGCGCCGGAACCCTTTTCGCCGGCCCTGCGCGACGCCTATTTGCGGCGAGTCATGGAGCGCTGCGGCATCCTGTCCCTGACCGGCATCGATCCGGCCGCCGCCGGGCAACGCGACACCGACCCGCAACTGCGCCTCAACGCGGTCTACACGGCCTTGCTCACCCGGTCCCCCCGACCGGAGGAGGGCATCAGTCTCGAACCACGCGCGTCGAAAAAGCGGGCAGAGGAAGAACCCTTGCGCTCGGCGTTGGAGCAGCTCGACCGGCAGCAGCGGCTGGTGCTGCAAGGCGACCCCGGCAGCGGCAAGAGCACTTTCGTCAACTTCGTCGCCCTGTGCCTGGCCGGCGAAGCGCTGAAGGACGGGCAAGCCAACCTGCGCCACCTGACCGAGCCCTTGCCGGACCGAGAAGGCAAGGACGGAAAAGAACGGCAATCCTGGCGATACGGCGCGCTGCTGCCGGTGCCGGTGGTGCTGCGGGACTTCGCCGCCACCGGGCTGCCAGAACGCGGTGAAGCGACCGCCGAAACCCTGTGGAACTTCGTTGCCCAAGAACTGAAAACGGCTTGTCAGGCCGAATGCGTGGATTGGTTGCGGCGCGAACTGCGCGAGCGGGGCGGATTGCTGTTGCTGGACGGGTTGGACGAAGTGCCCGAAGCCGAACGGCGGCGAGAGCAGGTCAAGCGGGCGGTCGAAGCGTTCGCGCAAAGCTTCGGCAACTGCCGGATATTGGTGACCAGCCGCACTTACGCCTACCAGAACCAGGGCTGGCGGCTGCAAGGTTTCGCCGAAGCCACGCTCGCCCCCTTTTCCGACGGGCAAATTCGCCGGTTCGTCGCCCGCTGGTACGAACTGACCGCCGACCTGGGGCGCTTGCCCAAACCGGACGCCACCGGGCGGGCGGAACTGTTGAAACGGGCGATTTTCAACCGGCCCACCCTACACGAACTCGCTCAACGCCCACTACTGCTGACCCTGATGGCCAGCCTGCACGCCTGGCGCAGCGGCGACCTGCCCGATAAGCGGGAAGCGCTGTACTACGAAACGGTCGATTTGCTGCTCAACCGCTGGGAGCAGCGCCTGGTCCGCCGCGACGAACAGGGCCGGTATCACTGCATTCAGCCCAGCCTGGCCGAATACCTGAAAACTGACAAAGACCAGGTGCGCGCGGTGCTGGAATCGCTGGCCTTCGAGGCGCATCGCGCGCAACCGGAACTGGCTGGCACGGCGGACATTGCCGAGAAAGACTTGGTCTATCGGCTCTTCGATCTCCGCAACGATCCCGACGCCAACCCCAAGCGGCTGGTGGAATATCTACGGGATCGAGCCGGGTTGCTGTATCCGCGCGGTGTCGGCGTTTACACCTTTCCCCACCGCAGCTTTCAGGAATACCTGGCCGCCTGTCACCTGACCGACGAAGAATACCCGGAGCCAATCGCCGAACTGACCCGCGCCGAACCCAACCGCTGGCGAGAAGTGGCTTTGCTAGCGGGCGCCAAGACCGCCCGAGGCACCCCCGCGAATCTGTGGCAACTGGTGGACGCCCTGTGCTTTCGCGATCCGACCGATTCCCCCGTCGAACCCGCCGACGCTTGGGGCGCCCAGATCGCCGCCCAAGCCCTGATCGAAACCGCTAACCTCGCCAGGGTCGGCCCCCCCAACCAGCGCAAATTGGCGCGCGTCCAAGGGTGGTTGGTGAAGCTGCTGCGCGACGAACGGTTGCCCGCCACCGAGCGCGCCTTAGCCGGCGATAACCTGGCGCGCTTGGGCGATCCGCGCTTCGACGCCGGGCATTGGCATCTGCCCGCCGAACCGCTGTTGGGTTTCATCGAAATTCCCGCCGGTCCTTTCGCGATGGGCAGCGACAGGCGGCGTGACGAGCAGGCAAACGGCGACGAATTGCCGCAACACGAAGTAAACCTGGTCGGCTACTACCTGACCCGTTGGCCGGTGACGGTGGCGCAGTTCGCGGCCTTCGTGCGGGATAGCGGCTACAAGCCAAGGGACCCAGGCTGCTTGAAGGGTGTCGCGAACCATCCGGTGGTCTACGTCACTTGGCACGAGGCGATGGCGTATTCCCGCTGGCTGAACGAGAAGTTGCGCGAACTTGCCCGCGAACGACTGGCCACGGCAAAGCCGCTACCCGAGTCCGAACGCCGATTCTGGCAAGGACTGGCCGATAGTTTCCTGGGGGTTGGATTGCCCTCGGAGGCGGAATGGGAAAAAGCGGCGCGCGGCGACGACGGCCGGATTTATCCCTGGGGCGACCAACCTGATCGCCATCTCGTCAACTACGTCGAGACCGGTCTCGGTACGACTAATACCGTGGGCTGTTTTCCCGGCGGCGCCAGCCCTTACGGCTGCGAGGAGATGAGCGGCAACGTTTGGGAATGGACTCGCAGTCTGTCTGGTGGCTATCCCTACCCCCCGGAAGGTGCGGAACGCCAGGCGCGAGAAGACACTGTGTCCACCGGCCGCCGGGTGCTGCGGGGTGGCGCGTTCCTCTACTTTTCGGGGGTCGCGCGCTGCGCCGACCACGACAACGACGAACTGGGCTTTCGCAACGTCAGCCTCGGTTTTCGGGTGGTGGTGTCCCCATTGGTTTTCTCTGACTGATGAAAACTCTGAACTCTGGTCGCGGCGCACCCGGCGGCGGATTCTCCACGGTCGCACACCGCTAGCGGTTTTGTTAGCCGGTTCCTAGCCGCGCCATTCCCACGGGTCGATCACTTCCACCCCCGCAGCCTGAAAGGGCGCGATATCGCGGGTGGCTACCGCAAAGCCATGCGCAAGGGCGATAGCAGCGATTAATCCATCCGCCAGCGGCAGCGGCGTACCGGCTGCTGTCACGGATGTTTGAAGGATGGCGTTCGGTTTCCGCTGAGCAAGGTGGGCATACGGGGGGAGCGTTTGTAGCCGCCGATCCTCGACCGGGCCGCCGACCGTGAAGTGATACAGCGATTGCAGACTGAGATCGGCAATCCCCAGCATCTGGTGCATGGCGTCGTCGAAAAAGCAGCCGATGCCGGTGCCGCGCACGCCCGCCGCTTCCGCTTCGAGATACAGAATTTGCCCCAACAACCCGGTCTCCCAGAACAGTTGCCGGTAGCGCCAGGGCCGCTGTTTCAGGATCGGTTCACACTCGGCAATAAAGCCCACGGCAAACGCTGAGTCGCGGGCGATTTCCTGATGACAGGCAATGAATTGGGCGGTGTCGCGGCAATCGGCGGGTGCTAACTGATACAGCGGGATATGAACCGGGCAATGGGGAACGCGCTGCCAGGTCCAGTCCTGGCGCAGTTTTTGTTGCAGAATCAACAGCAGATCAGGATCGCGGGCCAGCACATACAGTCCGGGCGCGACCTCCTCGACCCGATGGACGAAGAACACCGGCGCTACTCGTGGCCGCCACGGCAGCGCATCCATCGGCGGCGCGTTGGCGCGGGGCAACAGCGCATCCAGCATGGCAAACCAGGCGGCGGCGGACAGCGAAGTCACGCCGTCGAAACTCACCGCGCTGCGGCGCTGGCGATAGATCGTCACGGCCAAGGCTGGATGTTCGGTCGCGGTCAACGGCGGCAATGGCGGCGGAATAAAGCACGGTTCCGGCGGAACCGTCGGCTGCTCAGCCGCTTCCGCCACCGCATCAATCCCCGCCCAATGCACCTGTTCTGGACTCAGCCGGTTAGCATGGCCTTGAAACTGAAATGGCGTCGGCAACGGCAGCGAATCGGGCGGAAAATCCGCGCCGACCCACAGCAGCACATCCGGCGCTTCCGCTTCGGCCTCGGCAAAATCGGTCTCGCGATCCAGCCCCAGCAACGCGGCAATCGAGGCATCGCTGACAGAATCCAGCAGCCGAACCTTCCAGCCCAGCGCCGCAGCGGCATAGGCGACCGCTGCAATGGCGTGACCGACATCGTGCTGGCAATAGCGATAAGCCCGCAGCCCGTACTTCCAGGCTTCCCGCCAATGAATGCTGGTCAATCCCAGCAGCAGTCCGGAATCCGGTAACGCGGCGTCATCGAGATTGGCTCGCCGTTCCAGCGCATGATCGCGGCTGACATAGTGGTAAACGCCAGCCGCCAAATGCGGCAACTGGGCGCAGACCACATAGCCTTCGGTGGGATGCAGATTGCCGCTGGACGGATTGCAGCGCAGCGCCCAGCGGCTCGGCCCTTGCGCTTTCCACGCCGACAGGCCCAGCGACAATTCCAGCAGGATGCCGACGGTCTGGCGGTTGAACGGTTGCGGTTCGCCGCGTAATCCGCTCCGAACCGCGCTGAATGGAACGGGCAGGGTATCGGCGGCAAGGTTCAGGTCAATCCGTGGTACACCGGCATAAGTGCGGAATGGCTCTGGCTGATTGGCCCAATCCAGCCCGTGCGGCCCCGGCGCATAACGATCCGGCCGGTGTTTGCTGGTTTGGTGGTAGCGAAGCACCGCCGCCAGCCGGTTTTCCAGTGTCATTTCAGCGTTCATGCCGCTCCTTAAATCAGGTCAATTTTTCGCCATCGCGAGCGCGTTGTAACGGAACAGGCTGATATAGCTGTCGCCGGGCTGACCGGTCGGCCTTATCGGCAATCCGCTTGAGCAAACGTGGATCGCTCCTATTTTCCACAAACAGCGCCCGCATCCCCTGCTTTTTGATTTGGCTGATTAATGTGGCACTCTGCTTGGCGGAAAGCTCGTTATTTCGCCCTAGCCTTAATCGCCGCACGGGTGGGTGTTTTCGTACTGTCATACAGCATGATCAAAATTAGCGGCGTGAGGTAATCCCATGGCGACAGTCAAGACGGTGGGTCGAAGCGGACAAATCGCCTTAGGCAAGGCGTATGCGAGGCGGCAGGTGTTGGTGGAACAACTCAATCCCGGTGTTTGGCTGGTCAAACTGGGGGCATTTATTCCCGATGACGAGCGGTGGCTGCACACGCCGGACGTGAAGGCGAATCTCGATGAAGCCGTCGCCTGGGCCGAAACGCATCCGGCGGCAGAAACGAACCTCGACGAGTTGGAACGTCGGCTGCCATGATCGTACGCGCCGACGAATCCGATCTCGTTCGGCTCGATCTCAACAACGCCGTCTTTCAACGCCCGCTTTTCGCGCTGGAAAAAGCCCAGCAACTCGGGGTGCTGGCGACGCTGCGGAAACTCTCGGAGCTACGCTGGCCGCAGGTGTACCCGGATCGAGGCTTGAAGTGGGAACTGATCCATTCCCGGATCGGACCGGGCGGACACCGCTTGCACAGTCTCCGGATCAGCCAGGGGTTTCGGGCCGTGGCGTACCGCGATGACGGGGGCTGGCTGCGCATGTTGTCCCTGCATCCTGATCATGATTCGGCGTACCGGTAGTCCAAACCACAACTCTGCGTTCAGTCATGTGTTCGGGTTTTGGCTGAAGGATCGGCGGCGCGGCGAGTTGGTGTTTGCCAAAGCGACCGGCCAACCGCGCCGCTGATGTTGCAGAAAGCGGGGATTAACAAGAAAATCAGCCCGCACAAGCTGCGCCATACTTACGCCACGAACTTGTTTAATGCTTTAATGCCGGGGTCGAACGGGTAGACATCAAGACTCTGCTCGGTCATGAGAGCATTGCTACGACGCAGATTTACACCCATGTCGGGCAGGAAAGGATGGAGAAGGTGGTAGGGAGGTTGTAGATGCCCTGTTAGGCGAGCGACCGTGCCAAATGCCGACTTTGAGCGGAATCGCTGGCAGCTTTCCTACCCTTCACGGCTTATCCGCCGCCCCGTTATATCAAAAATTTTAGATACAGAGGTGGAACGTGCTGAAAGGAATAAAATTCTTAACGTGTGCAGACATACCTGAAATGGTATTGACTAGAGCACATTTTACTGGGTTAATAAAAAACATATATTTAAGGGATTCTGAAATAAAATTAATATCAGAGGATAGCAAGGAAACTGTATACGAACTTAGGATCCCAAACGTTAGGAAAAGAGGGGATCATTATATTCAGGAAGTTTGGAAATCAAGAGAAGAAATAATAAATGAATCTTTCAACGCAATATTATTAACTTTACCTCCAAACCACTTGGGGGAATTAATTGCATATCTTTTTGGCTTAAAGTCAGCGATCCCTTTGTCACTTGTAACTCTAGAATGGAATCTTGATATTGGATCAGTAATAGGCGATCCTGATATAGTGCTTTGTGACGAAACCCAGGAATGTATATTTTTAATCGAACTAAAGATACAAGCAAAAAAAACCAATGGAAAGTTTTCCCTACAGCAACACACTAAATATTCGAATCTAATCCAAGTATTAGAGTCAATGGGCAAGACTGCTAGAGCTGCTTTATTGGCGCCAAGCAATGAAATAAATAAGTCAATTGTAAACAAAGAAGTTAATTGGTTTGATTATACAGACAATACATTAATTCCATCTAAGGAGAGAATTGATGGAAAGCCTTCATTTGTAAGTAATAAAATGATCGTGGACTATCTTAGCTATATTGACTATCAAAAAAGAGAAATAAATGGATACGGGCTCAATATACAACCTGATAAATATTCTACTTTTAATTATATTAGCTTTTCTGAGTTTCGGAATGGGTTAATAAAATTCGCACCACACCTCGAAAAACCGTTTGCTTTGATTGAGTCATATTCAACATTTTAAGTAATAAACTGGAATCAATGCAGAAATTGATGTCTGTGAAATGCTATACCAATGAATGTTAGTAAATATAATACCCGCTAACATTTGCCGGTCATAATGGGTGGCGTTCTTCACAAAAACCTCCGCAATTGCTCCGGTATCCGTTCCTCCCTCTGTTCCTCCCCCGTCCCCAGCATCACCGCCGCATCTCTCGGCTTGAGCCAGAACTGCACCACCACCTCACCGCGCACCGCCACCCGATCCAGCCACGTTCCCAACTCCTAAGCGCGGGCGTAATGCAGTTGGAGGATGCCACTCCGGTAAATTGCCAAGTTATAGCTCTCCACGCTCGCCAGCAGGCTGAAATAGGAGGGTGGCTTTATGCGGCGATCTCGAACACCGACACCGCGCCCTCGGCACCGCCCACCGCCAGCCCGCGCCCGTGCGGGGATTGGGTTGGCGACGGTGTACCGCACCCTAAAGGCATTCATGGCGCGGGGTGAAGTCGTGCAGGTCGAGATTCCGGGCGTCTCTCCTTGTTATGAACCCACGGATCGGAGTCACCATCATCACTTCATCTTCCAGCATTGCCGACAGGCGTTTGATCTAAAAGGTTATGTGCATGATTTGGAGGGGCTGGCCCTCGCGAACTTCCAGGTTCAGCACCATTCCATCATTCTGTATGGAATCTGCGCGGTTTGCGCCGAAGACGGTTCAACCTGAGGCAACGCGAGTAGTGTGGGGTTGCCGCCGCTGGATGGCGAAGAAGACAGGCATTGATCGGATCATTGCCTTTGCTTGACATCCGGTTGTCTTTGCCCCCCTTTATCAAAGGGGGGATTTTCCTTTTTCCACAACTCAAAGAGGACTCCTACCGCTCTAATCATCCTCATCGTCGTCCTCGTCCAGCAACGCGATTTTGCGTTGCGGCACGGTTTTCGGATCGACGGTAATCGGCCGGTAAATCTCGACCCGGTCGCCATCGCCCAACAGGGCGGTCAATTTGGCGATCTTGCCGAAAATCCCGACCTTGTTCTTCTTTAAATCCACCTGTGGACAGCGGGCCAGAATTCCGGAATGGTCAATCGCGGCCTGTACGGTGCTGCCTTCCGGCACTTCGAGCGACAGCCAGATTTGCTGGCCCGGCCCGGTGTATGCGACGCCAATCTGCATGAGTTTCTCCTCGGTTCAAAGGGCGGCAGTCTGACCCGCCGCCGGATTGGGGTTCATCGCCAGGCGGGTTTTGCGCTGCTGCGCCCGCCGCTCCAGCGCCCGCTTGCCGGCCAGCAAAAATCCCAGCACCAGAAACCCGCCCGGCGGCAACAACATCAGTAGAAAACCCTTGTACTGCGGAATCAAAGTGGTTTCGAGAAAGGCGAAGCTGTCGCCGAGCAACAGCGAGGCATGAGCGAACAGGGTCGCGCTGCCCAGAATTTCCCGGCAGCCGCCGATCAGAATCAGCGCCAAGGTGTAGCCCAGTCCCATCGCCAACCCATCTACTGCCGCTGCCTGCACCGGCTGTTTGGAAGCAAACGCCTCGGCCCGACCCAGCACCGCGCAATTGACTACGATCAGCGGAATGAACAGCCCCAGCACCTTGTACAGTTCATGCAGCCAGGCGTTGATCGCCATATCGGCCAAAGTCACCAGCGAAGCGATCAGCAGAACAAAGACCGGAATCCGCACATCAGGGGTGATGAAATTGCGGCAACCCGCGATCAGCATGTTGGAAGCCAGCAAGACGCCGGTGGTCGCCAGCCCCATGCCGAGGCCGTTGGTCGCGGTAGTCGTGACCGCCATCAGCGGACACAACGCCAGCATCTGGGTAAAAACGACGTTATTGCCCCATAGCCCTTCAGTGAAAATGCCGCGATACTGGTTCATTACTCTTTTGCTCCCGCTACGGTTCCGGCTTCATCGAGCAACGCCGCCCGATGCGCGGTGAAAAATTCCAGTCCGCCCTTGACCGCTTTCACCACGGCCCGGGGCGTGATAGTGGCCCCGGTGAATTGATCGAAGACCCCGCCATCTTTCTTCACGCCCCATTTTTCCGGCGGCGGATTGGTCAGCGACCGTCCGGTGAAACCCAGAATCCAGTCGGACTTGCTCAATTCAATCTTGTCGCCCAGCCCCGGCGTTTCGTTGTGGCTGATGACTCGCGTTCCCAGCAACGTCCCGTTCCGGTCAACCCCGATGATCACCACCATCGCGGTATTGCCGTAACCGGGTGCGTTGACCTGATAGGACACCGCCTGGACCTGACCCGCCTTCCGCGCCCGGTAGACGAGGACACGGCGCTCGCCGTCCTGAATCGTGACCGTATCGCGCACCAGATCATTGTCGTAGGAGCCGGTGGGAACCACCTGTTGCAGGGTCGCCTGCAAATCCTCCAGTTGGCGATTGGCGATGTCGGTGCGGGTCAGCCGGTCGGCGATCCCCATCACCGCGCTGGTCAGCAACGCCACGCCGCCGAGCAGCACCACCTGATAATGCAAGGTCTGCCGGTGTTCCGGTTTGAAAATAGCCAGCAGATTCATGGCGCTTCTCCCGACCCGGCGGGCGGGCGCTTGACCGGGCGCGATTGCCCGCCCCAGGTCCGGCCATAGATACGCGGGCGGATATAGTGATCGATCAATGGGGTGGCTGCGTTCATCAGCACAATGGCGAAAGCGACGCCTTCGGGATAACCGCCCCAGGTGCGGATGATGTAGACCAGCGCCCCGCAGCCCGCCCCGAACACCAGTTGCCCGATGGGCGTGGTCGGCGAGGTGACCGGATCGGTAGCGAAAAAGAACGCGCCGAGCATCAGCCCGCCGGACAGCAGATGCAGGCCAGGATCGGCGAAGCGGTCGGGATTGAGCAGATGAAAGCCGCCGGCAAGCACCGCCACCGTGGCGATCATGGCGACCGGAATCTGCCAGGTGATCACCCGTCGCCACAGCAGCCACACCCCGCCGCCCAGCGCCAGCCACTCCGCCGTTTCGCCGATGCTGCCGCCAGTCCAGCCGAGCGCGGCAATGCCGGACTGGTAATGCTCCGGCAGGATTTGGCCGAGGGTCTGGTTCATCCCCAACTGGGTGCGAACGTGGCCGAGAATGGTCGCGCCGCTGACCCCGTCCACGTCGGAAATGCCGCTGAAGGTGATCGCCAGACTGTCCAGCAGGCCGGGCGCAGCACTGGAAAACAGCGGATGCGGATGGATCCAGGTGGTCATCTCGACCGGAAACGACACCAGCAGCGCTACGCGCGCCAGCATCGCCGGATTGAACAGATTCTGGCCGATGCCGCCGAACACTTGCTTGCTGATCACAATGGCGAAAAAGCCGCCAAGCACCCCGATCCACCACGGCGCCCACGGCGGCAGCGACACCGCCAACAACACTCCGGTCAACAAGGCCGAACCGTCCCACAGGCTCGGTTTCACCGGACGACCGGCGATAGACAAACAGGCCGCCTCGCAGATCAGGCAGGCCAACACCGTCACTAGCAACAGATTCAGCGCCGGCCAGCCAAACAGGATCAGGCCATACAGCGCGGTCGGCGCGACCGCCAGCAGCACCAATCCCATGATGCGCGGCACGCTGTCCGGGGCGTGGGTGTGCGGGGCGCTAGGCAGGTGCAGGTTCATGCCGCGACTCCGACCCCGGCTTTAGCCGCCTTGGCCCGCTGTTTCTCGGCCAATCGCTTGGCGGCTGCTTCGACTTTGGCCTGTTCCGCCCGCGCCAGCCGGGCTTGGCGCTGTTCCAGCAACCGGCGGGTTTCCTTGGACTTCTGCTCAGCCCGCTCCTGAGCTTCGAGCGCCCCCCGGGCATATTCAAAATACTGCACCAGCGGAATATGCGACGGGCAGGCATAGGCGCAGGACCCGCAACTAATGCAGTCAATCAGCCCGAACGCCAGCGCCCCATCCAGATCGTCGTGGCGGGCGCGTTTCGACATTTCCAGCGGCATCAGGCCCATCGGGCAGGCGTCCACACACCGCCCGCAGCGGATGCACGGCGATGGCGTCGTCAATTGGGCTTCGGCGGCGGTCAGGGCCAGAACGCCATTGGTGCCTTTCACCATCGGCGTCTGCCGGCTCGGCAACGGCTGACCCATCATTGGCCCGCCCATCAGCAGCTTGGCGATCTCGCCATTCACGCCGCCACAGAATCCCAGCAAATCCTCGACCAATGCGCCAATCGGCGCTTCCAGATTTTGCGGTTCTGCAACTGCCCCGCCGCTAATGGTCACGATCCGCGAGATCAGCGGGTGGGCCTGACGCAGCGCCCGATGCACGGCATAGGCGGTGCCGACGTTGTGGACGAGAACCCCGGTATCGGTGCCACGGCCACCAGCGGGCGTTTCCAGTCCGGTCAACAGTTGAATCAACTGTTTCGCCGAACCCGCTGGATAACGCGACGGCACGACCACCACCCGAATCTGCGGATCGCCGTGACAGGCGGCGGTCATGCTGATAATGGCGTCCGGCTTGTTGTCCTCAATCGCGATCACCGCCTGCGGCGCTTGCAGGGCGTACAGCATCAGCCGCACCCCATCGACGATCCCGGCGGCGCGTTCCCGCATCAGCCGGTCATCGCAGGTCATGTACGGTTCGCATTCCGCGCCATTGACCGCCAGGGTATGCACCTTGGCCTGCCGGGCCTTGTTCAGCTTGAGCGCCGCAGGGAAGTTGGCCCCGCCCATCCCGACAATCCCAGCCTCAGCAATGTGGACGGCGATCTGTTCCGGGACGAGCGCGAACGGATCAGGCAGCGGCTCCCGATCCAGCCAGCGATCTTCGCCGTCGCTGTCGAGGGTGATGGTCGGCAGCGGCAACCCGGAGACGTGGGGCGCGGTAAAATCGCCTATCGCGCTGATCGTGCCGGAGGTCGGGGCATGAACCGAGGCCGATACCGCGCCCTGACCCCGCGCCAGCAATTGCCCTTTGCAGACCGATTCCCCGACCTTGACCACGGGCAGCGCCGGCAACCCGGTATGTTGTTGCAGCGGAATCTGCAACCGGGCCGGCGGCGGCATGATCCGAATGGGCTGATCCGCGCTGAGATGTTTGTG
The DNA here is from genome assembly GCA_020846135.1 of Gammaproteobacteria bacterium. GTDB lineage: Bacteria > Pseudomonadota > Gammaproteobacteria > Competibacterales > Competibacteraceae > RXIV01. Next base: position 158,313 of record JADLEK010000017.1, on the reverse strand, counting down.
CCCGGCAGGATGAACGCCGCCCCAGAAGTCAAACAGTTTCATGGCGCTATCCTCCAAAACTCAGCGCCGGCTTGGGCCAGTACCAGGTTTTCAGGGTCAAGGTCGCGGGGCGCAATTGCAGACACTCGGTCGGGCAGACTTCGACGCATAGCCCGCAGCCAATGCAAGCATCCTGAATGACGCCGTGAATCTGTTTGGAGGCGCCGATAATGGCGTCAGTCGGGCAACGCGGGCTGCAATGGGCGCAACCGATGCATGTCGCCTCGTTGATGTGGGCCAGCAAGGGCGGACCCGACGCCGCATCGACCGTCACCCCGAGTTTGGCCGCCAGCGCTTGCACCAGCGGCTGACCACCGGGTGGGCACAGGGTCACGGGGGCTTTGCCGGAGGCCAGCGCTTCCGCCGCCCCGGCGCAACCGGGAAAACCGCATTGCCCGCAATTCACCCCCGGTAATAATTGCTGGAGTTCCTCATTGAGCGGATTAGTCTCGACCCGCAAATAACGGGCGGCCAGACCTAATAGCCAGCCACAGAACACGCCTAAAATGGTCAGACTTAATACAGCGGCAATCACGATTTTTCTCCTGGCAATGTAGTACGGAATTTTTTAGCCACGGAAGGACGCGGAATAACACGGAAGTAAGAGATGCTTTATTTCACCGGCAAGCCGACAAAGCCCATGAACGCCAGGGCCAGCAGTCCGGCGACGATGAAGCCAATCGGCGCTCCGGCGAAGGTTTCCGGGACTTCGGCCAGGGCAAGGCGTTCGCGTAGTCCGGCGAATAACACCATGACTAAGGTAAAGCCGAGCGCCGAGCCAAAGCCGAACAGCAGGCTTTGCAAAAAGCTGTGCGGCTGCTGGACATTCAGTAAGGCCATGCCGAATACCGCGCAGTTCGTAGTAATCAGCGGCAGATAAATACCGAGTGCCTGATAGAGCGTGGGGCTGGCTTTGCGGACAAACATTTCGGTGAATTGCACCAGTGCGGCAATCACCAGAATAAAGGCGAGAATCCGTAGAAAGGCGATGTCGAGGGGAATCAGTACATACCGCTCGACCAGCCAGGACACCGCGACCGCTAGAGTCAGGACAAAGGTGGTCGCCATGCCCATGCCCAGGGCGGAATCGACCTTGTTGGAAACGCCCATGAACGGGCATAACCCCAGAAATCGGGCGAGGACGACGTTATTGACTAACGCCGTTCCCAACAGGATGAACAGGTAATCGCGCATAGCGGCCTCCAGAATGCTTGAGCGGGTTTTCGCAACAATCGCGCCAAGCAGCGCCGTTAGCCGTATTGCCAAGCCGGTTCAAGATGTTGGCGCGGCGCGCCCCACTCGTTGTAGTAACCGACGGTTGTCGGGTTTGCTACAGTGTGGGCCAGGAAATGGCGGCGCTTGTCATCAATGCTGCATATTCGCTCCCCGGACCTCGAACCCCGGCTCCCTAAATCCACTCCGGTCATGGAACTTGCATACCCACGCCAAACCATCATTTCACGCTCTCGCGCCCTGCCGAGTATCGCCATGACGAAAAATGATCAGAAATCATTCGGCTACTCCCCACCGCCTATCGCAACTCGCGCCGCACCGCTGACTGCCCAACATCTGCCGCCCTGGGTGTTCGCCAAGGTGGTTAATCAGTTAACGATCCCGGTGTGCCTGACCGATACCGCCGCCAATATCCTGTATGTCAATCAGGCTTTTACCGAAGTCACCGGCTTCATCGCCAGTGAGGTCGTCGGCAAAAGCACCGCTGTTCTGTCCGATCCGTCCACCCCGACCCGCGTTTATGACCAAATGTGGCGGCAAATCCGGCGCGGCGAGCCGTGGACCGGACTGCTGGTCAATCGCCGCCAGGGCGATACCGTTTATCTGGCCGAACTGAGCGTCATCCCGGTGCAGGACGAGCAAGCGGAACTGGCTTGTTTCTTGGGGATTTACCGCGATGTGACCGCCATGCACCATCTTGAACAACAGGTGCATTATCAGAAGGCGTTGATTGAATCGATGGTGGATGCCGCCCCGGCCATCATTGCGCTGCTCGATGAAAATGGCCGGGTGATTCTCGATAACCACGAATACAAGAAGCTGGTCGGCGATTTGCGGGTACGCGAGCCGGCGGCGGAATTTCTCCGGGCCTTACGCGAAAGCCTGGGGGAAAATTTTCCGTGGGGCGCAGATGCCGACTCGAGTTTCCGCGATCAGGAAATCAGCTTTGATCCCGGCAACAGCGGCCAGCCGCGCTGGTTTTCCTGTTCCGGGGTCTGGTTCCGCGAGCGGGCCAGCACCGCCGCGACCTTTTTCAAGCCGGTGCGGCAAACCTGGCTGTTGCTCATGGCGAACGAAATCACCGCTCTCAAGCGCCAGCAGGAAGCGGTCGGGATGAACGCCATGCGGGCGCTGCTGGCCGAGCAGGAGCGGGTGCGGAGTATGCGCGAGGCGTTGCAGGCGGCGATTTTCCAGATGCAGGGGCCGCTGAACCTGATGACCGCCGCCCACGATCTGCTAACCCGGCGCGGGACGCAGGCTGATCCGGCGTTGCGCCAGGCCTTGCGGCAAGCGACCGCCGCCGGGCAGGCCGCGCTAGAGCGGTTGCGGGCGCTGATTCCAGTCGCGCCGCTCGAAACAGTGGCCCCGATCAACGTTAACCAGTTATTGCGCGAAGTGTTGGAACTGGACAAACAGCGCCTGCTGGCCGGCGGGATGATCGTGGACTGGAAACCGACCCCGATCCTGCCGGCGATCACCGCCCCGGTTAGCCGATTGCGCAGCATGTTCAAGCACCTGATCGACAATGCGTTGGATGCAATGGAAGGGAACCGGCAAGAACCCCGTGAGTTGCGAATCGCCACCCGCGTCCAGGAGGAAGCGGTAGTCGTGATCATCGAAGACACCGGCCCCGGCATTCCCACTGAGTTGCGCTGGCAGATTTTCGAACCGTTTTTCACCACCAAACGCGCCGCGACTCACGTTGGTTTGGGGCTGGCGCTGGTGCAGGAAGTGGTCAACGAGCAGCGTGGGGTGATCAGCCTCGATCCAGATTATCTCACCGGTTGCCGCTGGCGGATTGCGCTACCGCTGCACTACGACGATGACTCCTGATTCCGCCATGAACAGCGCCATCACGGCCCGGCCCGCCCTGCTGGACCTGCAACTGGAAACCCTGTTTCGGGTCAGCCAAGCGCTGAGTCATTCCTGCCCGCTGGTGGAAACTATCGCCCAGGTTCTCCAGATTCTCCATGACCACGGCGAACTGTTGCGCGGGGTGGTGTCGCTGGTCGATCCCGACAGCGGCGCGTTGCTGGTCAGCGCCATTCACGGCCAGACGCAGGCGCCGGATCGGGAGCCGGTGCGGTATCAGCCGGGCGAAGGGGTGCTGGGGCTGGTGCTGGAGCGCGGCGAGCGGGTGCTGTTGCCGCGCATCGCCGATGAGCCGCGCTTTCTCGACCGGCTGCGCCTGTATGACCATGAACTGCCCTTGATCGGCGTACCGATCCGGGTGGGTCCCGGCCAGTTCATCGGGGTGCTGGCGGCGCAACCTCCGGGTTTGGACCCGTGGTTGCCGGATCGCGCCCGCTTTCTGGAAATGGTCGCCAACCTAATCGCCCGCAGCGTTCGCCTGACCCTGGATGTTGAGCGGGAACGCGGGGTCTTGACCGCTGAACGCGACAGCCTGCGGCGGACAGTCCGCGGTCAGCACGGTTTCGACAGCATGGTCGGCCACAGCGCGGGGATTCAGCGGGTGTTCGATCAGGTGCGACAGGTGGCGAAATGGAATACCACGGTGCTGATTCGCGGCGAATCGGGTACCGGCAAGGAACTGGTGGCCTGCGCCATTCATTACAACTCACCGCGTTCCGGCGGGCCGCTGCTCAAGCTCAATTGCGCGGCGCTGCCCGATAATCTGCTGGAATCGGAACTGTTCGGCCATGAAAAAGGCGCGTTTACCGGCGCGGTCAATCAGCGCAAGGGCCGCTTTGAACAGGCCCACGGTGGCACCCTGTTTCTCGACGAGATCGGCGACATTTCCCCGACCTTTCAAGCCAAGTTGCTGCGGGTGTTGCAGGAGGGCGAACTGGAGCGGGTCGGCAGCAGCCAGACCTTGCGGGTCGATGTGCGGATCGTCGCCGCGACCAACCGCGATCTGGAAACGGCGGTGGATGCCGGCGAGTTCCGCGAGGATTTGTATTACCGGCTGAACGTGATGCCGATCTTTATGCCGCCGTTGCGCGAGCGGCAGGAAGATATTCCCGACCTGGCGCGGTTCCTGGTGGACAAGATCGCCAAACAGCAGAGTCGGCGGCTGACGATTACCGATAGCGCGATCCGGATGTTGATGCGCCATCCATGGCCGGGCAATGTCCGGGAATTGGAAAATTGCCTGGAGCGCAGCGCGATCATGAGCGCCGATGGGGTCATCGCCCAGGATGTGATTGAACTGAACGGCCTGAGTCCGCGTGGGCTGGGTCTGACTGCACCGCCGCTCAGCGAGGGTGTTGAACGGGTCGATCCGGATACCCCTGGTCTGGATGAGCGGGAGCGGGTGATTGCCGCCTTGGAGCAGGCCGGTTGGGTGCAGGCCAAGGCCGCCCGCTTGCTGGGCATGACCCCGCGCCAAATTGCCTACCGGGTGCAGATTCTCAATATCAAGATGCGGCGGCTGTGAGCGGGATACTAAAGAGACAGCCGCAAAAACCATACTCGTGCTGATCCTGGGTCAGAGAACGACAGAAGTAGTCAATCAGCAGGCGCTGCCCGAGTGGCGCGGCTGGCTCCAGCAATTGCAGCGCATCGTTCAAAAAGGCCATATCGCAGTTGAGCGGAATGTTCTTTCCCCGCTTGTGACCTTGCCGACAATCACCGCCACTATCCTGTGAAGTTTACCACAGAACAACCATTCGCCATAAAAAAATTTCAATTATGTTAATATGTTATCTGATTATTTCGATTAGGCACAGCGTTTGCTCAAGGATTCCCCGCCGCCCAATTTAATGGGTGGCAACCGCTTTGCCTCATTTCACAACTCCCAGGGGGAATACCGATGGAACCGATGAGCCAGCCAACGACCGCCAGTCTTTCGCCTGCGCTGCATCCCTGCTATTCCCCGACAGCCCATCAGCATTTCGCCCGCTTGCATTTGCCCGTCGCGCCCGCCTGCAATATCCAGTGCCATTATTGCAATCGTAAATACCATTGCAGTAATGAATCACGCCCTGGAGTCGCATCAGAATTACTGAGTCCAGAACAAGCAGTGCAGAAAGCACTGGCGGTGGGCGCAATGATTCCGCATTTGGCGGTTATTGGCATTGCCGGGCCGGGCGATCCATTGGCGAATCCTGAACCGGTATTCGCTACCTTGCGCGAATTAAAACAGCAAGCACCCGATTTATTACTCTGTCTATCCACCAATGGCCTGGCCTTGCCGGAACACGCTGAAACGCTGGCGGAACTCGGCGTAAACCACGTCACCATCACGATTAATTGCGTAGACCCGGAAATTGGCGCACAGATTTATCCGTGGATTCGCTGGAACGGGCGACTGCGCGGGCGGGATGCCGCAGAGACGCTGATCGCCCAACAATTGCTTGGACTGGAGCGGTTGGTGGCGCGGGGTGTTCAGGTCAAGATTAATTCAGTGCTGATTCCCGGCATTAACGATGCCCATCTGCCGGAAGTCAGTCGGGTCGTGCGCGCGAAAGGCGCCATGCTGCATAACATCATGCCGCTCATTGCCCGCGCCGAACACGGGACTTATTACGGCCTCAATGGTCAACGTGAACCGACTGCGGCGGAACTGGCTGAAATTCGCGCCATCTGCGGGAGTGACGGGGCAATGATGAGCCATTGCCAGCAATGCCGCGCCGACGCTACCGGAATGTTGGGCGCTGATCGCAGCGCTGAATTCAGCGTTGAGAAAGTTGCGGCAATGACAATTGATCCCCAAGCCGCAATGGAGAAACGGGAAATAGTGCGTTCAGCCATTGTCCGCCGCTTGCAAACCCAACCCTTCAAACTGAAACAACCAGCGCATCGGACTCCAGCGCGACCGCGCATTGCTCATAGCAATACGCTGCGGCTAGCGGTCGGCAGCATGAATGGACAGACCATTGACGCCCATTTTGGTCACTTGCGTGAACTGCTGATTTATCAAGTGTCGGCTGATGAAATCGAGTTGATTGAGCGGCGGGAAATCGCCCGCTACTGTCATGGCGCAACCACCTGCGGCGACTCGGATGCCGCGATGGCCGGAGCAATCCGAGCGTTGTCGGACTGCGCGGCGCTGCTGTGCGCCCGGGTTGGTTTTACCCCGTGGCGGGCATTGGAAAACGCCGGAATTGAACCCAACAGTGAACACGGCAATGAGCCGATTGCAATAGCACTCCGGGCCATTTATGAAGAATGGCGGGCTAGTGGCCGACTTCCAGAACTGTCTATGACTACCCGCGCCGTTGCGTAATTTTTCTTATTCCTTTATCTCCTGACTAGCGAGTACCTTATGGCCAAAGCGCGACTTACCTTTGCCGATATTAATACCACCATCACCGTGCCCGCGGGCAGCCGGGTCATTGAAATCTCCGACAAGGTTAATTCCGGGATTATTTACGGTTGCCGTGAAGGTGATTGTGGGACTTGTCTGATGAAAGTGACGGAAGGCATGGACAATCTGAGCACCCCCTCGGTGCTGGAATCCAAGATTCTCAAAGAACATTACGCGGGGCAGGATTTCCGGCTGGCCTGTCAAGCCCAGGTGCTAGGCGATGTGACGGTCCGCCCCGCTTGACTGTAATCACGAACCCCTTATTGCATTACAAGGAGATTAACCGATATGCCGCTGATTACCTTTTCGCATCCTGACCATAAAATAAAGACCGTTTACGCCGCGGCCGGTAGCCATACCGAGACGGTCTTGACCATTGCTAAAGCGAACAAGATTCCGATTGCCTTTGATTGCCAGGATGGCGAATGCGGAACCTGTTTGGTGAAAGTGAGCAGCCTGGATAAAAAGCCGCGAATGAGTGGTCCACCGACAGAGAAGGAGAGAATTCTGCTGAAACAACTGGGCAAGCTGACCGATGAGGATATTAGCCAGATTCTAGTGGATGACATTCCACCGCCGTGGCGACTGGCATGTCAGATGATCGTGCGGGATGAAGATATTCTGGTGGAATACTGAGAGGCAGTAACCATGATGCCGTTGCCGCAACTGAAACTCTCGCCGTTTGCGATCACCACCGATCTACGGCGACAAATCTATGACGGTTTGATGGGTTACAGTCGTGGCTTGCCAAATGATGAGGCGCTGGCACAAATGCTGGCGACTCAGATGAACGGCGGTGGGGCATTGCCTGTTGATTTTGGATTAACCTCCGGGGAGTTTGCCGCATTGCTGGCGCGGCATTTTCCCGGTTTTGTCATGCCGAACCGTCCACCGCGTTTATTACCACCGTGGGATCCACGTTTAGCGGAAGAACGCGAAGAACTGGTTAAGCTGCTGCAAATTTACAGAGCTGATCAGGATGAATCTGAAGTCTGGATCAGCGTGATCATTGCGACCGGCTGCATGAGCAATGATCATCTCTGGGAAGATTTAGGCTTATGGTCGCGGCGGGATTTAAGCGCACTGATGGCGCTTAATTTCCCGGCGCTGGCTTTGAAAAATGACCGCGACATGAAATGGAAGAAATTTCTCTACAAGCAGCTTTGTCTTCAAGAGGGCGTCTATCTCTGCCGGGCGCCATCCTGTGCCGTTTGCCGGGATTATACGGTCTGCTTTGGGCCAGAAGAGTAATTACGCCAGCCGTTCGACTTCGTAAATCCCGCCGATCACGACATATTCATCCTCGCCCTTCAACATTCCCGGCAGGACCCGGTTGTAGAAAAACACCTTGGTCATCGGGACTTGCACCTGCAATAAATGATCACCGAATTCTTCAGCCCGTTCCCGGTTGATACTGAATGAACTCAGGTTGTTCAGCAGCACAATCATCCGCCGGCGGTCGATTTTTTCCAGCACCTGATCATCGCTGAAATGATTGAAACCCCGATACAGCTTTAAGTGCAGCGAAGCCGGCGGCTGTGAGCGCTGCAATTCGTACTGGCAATAGCTATACAGCAAGTCCAGTTGCGCTTCCAACGCATTGGTGTTGTACAGACCATGACTGCGAACCTCCTGAAAATGCAACCAGGCGTCATATCGGGCTTCATTGTCAATGAGGCTTTCATGATAGCGGGTCAATAAGCCAAAGCGTGATTCCACCCAGCCTTTCAGTACGGCTCCTTCCTGACTGTTGGGATCAAACGCCCAGCCCCGCACCATCCGCAAATAGTCGGCTCGCCCGCGCAACTTGGCTTTAGACCGGCCCGGCGTCAGTCCGGCCTCTTCCAGCGCCTCCAGCCGGAAATGCACCGCCATGTAATCCATGAACTGCCGCGCCCGCGCCTCCGGCTCCCCCAGCGCCGCGAGTAACCGGAACAGCCGGGCGTGCAATTCAGCCACGCCATCGATCAGCAATGGGGCTGGATGTCGTTGAAAAGTCAATCCGCCTAGGATCGCTGCCGGCAGGTTGCAGTGATTGATCGACCAATAGGCTTCCTTGGGCAGGCGGGGATCACAGGGAATGGGAGGATTGTTGCTAACCGTACAAGATGCCGCGTTTGTCATGTATGCCACTGGCTGCTCATGGAAAGTTGAAATAAAAATTAATACAAATCAGTTGGTTGATTTCTTATTACAGTTTGGCATGACTGTTGAAGAACACTGAACGAGAGCAAAAACTTCGCATCCAGCGATAGGAGAATACCGCAATGGCAATACGTCAATGTGCAATTTACGGGAAGGGCGGCATCGGCAAATCGACCACCACCCAGAATCTGGTCGCCGGCCTCGCGGCTGAAGGCAAGAAAATCATGATCGTCGGCTGCGATCCCAAAGCGGATTCTACCCGCTTGATTCTGCACGCCAAGGCCCAGAACACTATTATGGAAATGGCGGCGGAAGCCGGCACCGTTGAAGATCTGGAATTGGATGAGGTTCTTAAAGTCGGCTACGGCGGCATCCGCTGTGTCGAGTCCGGTGGCCCGGAACCGGGAGTTGGTTGCGCTGGCCGTGGAGTCATTACCGCCATCAACTTTCTGGAAGAAGAAGGCGCTTACGAAGAAGACCTCGATTTCGTATTTTACGATGTGTTGGGCGACGTGGTCTGTGGCGGTTTCGCTATGCCGATCCGTGAAGGCAAAGCCCAGGAAATTTATATCGTGGTCTCCGGCGAGATGATGGCGATGTACGCTGCCAATAACATCGCCAAGGGTATTTGCAAGTACGCTAGCTCCGGCAAAGTACGGCTAGCCGGATTGATTTGTAATTCGCGCAAGACCGACAAGGAATCAGAATTAATCGAGGCGCTGGCGGAAAAGATGGGCACTCAGATGATCCATTTCGTACCCCGTGATAATGTCGTGCAACGGGCCGAAATTCGCCGGATGACCGTTATTGAATATGACCCTACCGCCAAACAGGCTGATGAATACCGCAGCTTGGCCCGCAAGATCGTTGACAACAAGAAATTCGTGATTCCTAAGCCGCTAACTATGGATGAACTGGAAGAATTGCTCATGGAATTCGGCATTATGGACGAAGAAGATGAGTCGATTGTTGGCAAAACCGCCGCTGCCGAAGCCAGCTTGTGCGCTGCCTGAATTAACCGGAGATAACCTCATGACTATGAATCGCCAGGAAACCGAACAACTGATTCAGGAAGTGCTGGAAGTTTACCCGGAAGCGACAGGTAAACAACGCGCCAAGCATTTGATGGCTAATGACCCTAGCTTGGAAAAGTCCAACAAGTGCATTGTTGCTAACAAAAAAGCGCTGCCCGGCGTAATGACCGCCCGGGGTTGCGCTTACGCCGGAGCCAAGGGCGTCGTGTGGGGGCCAGTTAAAGACGTGGCTAATATCTCGCATGGACCGGTCGGTTGTGGGCAATTTTCCCGCGCTGGCCGCCGTAATTACGTCACTGGGCATAGCGGCGTCAATGTGTTCACCGACATGAACTTCACTTCTGATTTTCAGGAAAAAGACGTGGTGTTCGGCGGCGACAAAAAGCTGGCTAAGCTGATTGCCGAGATCGACACCCTGTTTCCTCTGGTTAAAGCCATTACCGTTCAGTCGGAATGCCCGATTGGTCTTATCGGCGACGATATTGAAGCGGTTGCCAAGAAGTCTGCCAAGGATATTGGCAAAACTGTGGTGCCGGTGCGCTGTGAAGGGTTCCGAGGGGTATCGCAGTCACTGGGTCACCATGTTGCTAATGACTCGCTGCGGGATTGGGTTCTGCATGGCCGTGATGACGATAACAGCTTTGAGTCGACACCTTACGATGTCGCTATTACCGGTGATTACAACATTGGTGGCGATGCTTGGTCATCGCGGGTGTTGCTGGAGGAAATTGGTTTGCGGGTGATTGCCCAATGGTCGGGTGATGGTTCGATTCCGGAAATGCAAACGACTCGCCATGCCAAGCTGAATCTGCTGCATTGCTACCGCTCGATGAATTACATCAGTCGCCATCTGGAAGAGAAGTACGGGATTCCCTATCTGGAATATAACTTCTTCGGGCCGACTCAAATTGCCGCCAGTTTGCGCAAGATCGCCGCGTTCTTCGACGACACGATTAAGGAAAACGCCGAGCGGGTGATTGCCCGGCATCAGCCGATGCAGGACGCAATCATCGCCAAATACCGCCCTCGCCTGGAAGGCAAGCGGGTAATGTTGTTTGTCGGTGGTCTACGGCCCCGTCACATCATTGGCGCTTATGAAGACCTAGGGATGGAAATTATCGGCGCAGGTTATGAATTTGCCCATAACGACGATTATGACCGGACCTTTAAGGAATTGCAGGACGGCGCATTGATCTATGACGATGCTACCAGTTTTGAGCTGGAGTCCTTTGTGGAACGGCTGAAGCCGGATTTGATTGGCTCCGGCATCAAGGAGAAGTATGTCTTTCACAAGATGGGCATTCCCTTCCGGCAGATGCACTCTTGGGATTATTCCGGTCCCTATCACGGCTATGATGGTTTCGCCATTTTCGCGCGTGATATGGACATGACGATTAATAATCCCTGCTGGAAAAACATGCAGGCTCCTTGGAAGCGCGCCAGTACTGAAGGATTGCAGTTGGCTGCCTGAAACCAGTTGGTTGGGTGCGGCAATTAGCCAAAACCCAACATTTTAATCATGTTGGGTTGTGCGCTTTGCGCCGCTAACGAGGATTTGATCATGCAAGACGTCGAAACCATCAAACCAGGCTTTCCGCTGTTTAATACTGACGAGTACCAACAGGCTTTTGCCCGTAAGCGGGTATTCGAGGAAGCGCCACCGTCTGAAAAGCTGGAAGAAGTATTCCAGTGGACCACGACTGAGGCGTACAAGGCGCTTAATTTCCAGCGTGAGGCCTTGACCATTAACCCGGCTAAAGCCTGCCAGCCGTTAGGTGCGACGCTGTGCGCACTGGGTTTTTACAAAACCCTGCCTTATGTCCATGGTTCGCAGGGCTGTGTTGCCTATTTCCGTTCCTACTTTAACCGCCATTTTCGTGAACCGATTGCCATTGTCTCTGATTCAATGACTGAGGATGCGGCAGTATTCGGTGGACAAAAGAACATGTTCGAGGGGTTGGAAAACTCCCGGGTCATGTATCAACCGGAAATGATTGCGGTATCGACCACATGTATGGCCGAGGTGATTGGCGATGATCTTAATGCCTTCATCACCAATGCTAAAAAAGACGGGCGCGTGCCCATGGATTTCCCCACGCCGTTTGCGCATACCCCCAGCTTTGTCGGCAGTCATACCACCGGCTGGGACAATATGCTGGAAGGGATTCTGAATTATTTCACCTTGAAAACGATGGACGACAAGGTGGTTGGCAGTAATGGCAAGCTCAATATCGTGACCGGCTTTGAAGGTTACTTGGGTAATCTGCGGGTGATTAAGCGGATGCTGGGCGAGATGGGTGTGGCCTACACCTTCCTGTCCGATCCGGAGGAGATTCTCGATACGCCTGCCGATGGTGAATTCCGTATGTATGCGGGCGGCACGACTCAGGATGAGATTAAGGATGCGCCGAATGCGATTGATACGCTGTTACTGCAACCGTGGCAGTTAACCAAGACTAAAAAGTATGTGAAGGAAACCTGGAATCAGCCGGCCAGCGCTATCAATATCCCAATGGGACTGAACTGGACCGACGATTTTCTGATGAAGGTTTCGGAACTGACTGGCAAGGCGATTCCAGAGTCACTGGCGCAAGAGCGTGGCCGGTTGCTGGACATGATGACAGACTCCCATACCTGGCTACATGGTAAGCGGTTCTCCGTGTTTGGCGATCCTGATTTTGTAGCCGGCATGTGCCAGTTTCTCATAGAGTTGGGCGCTGAACCACTACATGTTCTGTGTCATAACGCGAATAAGCGCTGGGCTAAGGATATGACTAAACTGCTCAAGGATTCGCCTTATGGTCAGGAAGCGGAAGTCTATGTCGGCAAGGATTTATGGCATTTGCGTTCGCTGGTTTTCAGTAATAAGCCCGATTTCCTGATTGGCAATTCCTACGGCAAGTTCATTCAGCGCGATACCCTGCATAAGGGCAAAGAGCATGAAGTCCCGCTGATTCGGATTGGATTCCCGCTATTCGACCGTCATCATTTGCATCGTGACACCACACTGGGTTATGAGGGCGCGATGCACATCCTGAAGTTGTTGGTGAATGCAGTGATGGAAAAACTGGACCAAGACACCATGACCTTGGGCGAAACCGACTACGCCTTTGATTTGGTTCGTTGATCTTTTACTCCCTCCTCCACTTGCGGGGGAGGGTCAGGGTAGGGGGTGACAGGAGATTCTAGCTATGCCTAATGTCATGTTGCGTAATAATGCTGCTGGTGAACTGATCTTCTATATCACCAAGAAAGATCATGAGGAAACGGTCGTCGCGCTGGAGCATTCCGGCCCTGGTCCATGGGGCGGTGAAATTCAGTTAGCGGATGGTTCCCGGTTTTATCTTGAACCCTTTGCACAGACCCCTAAATTGCCTTTAACCGTGCGAGTGAAGCGGCTATGACTGACGCCAGCCCACTCCCTGATTGTCTTGCACTGCGGATTGGTCTGGCTGCGCGGTCGTTGCCGGATACCACTCCGGGCCAATTGCTCCGAGTATTAGTTGCTGTACTGGGTGAACCACTGACTGAAATAAAATTAAATGGCCTGGCGGTTAAAGACCTCAAGACCGGTGCTGAAGGTTCCCTGAGCGAAATCAATGGTGTTTTATTGCGGCAGGCGCTGGCTATTTTGAAAGGAGAGGATGAGACGGGAGCATCAGCGGCTATCCCCCAGGCCGGTCAGGAAAGTGAGATACCGCATTCTATTCGAGTTGCTTGTGCGTCCAATAATGGTGAGCGCCTGGATGGTCATTTTGGTTCCTGCGCCCGGTTTCTGATTTATCAGGTATCTGCTTTGGAATCCCGTTTAATTGCGGTGCGGCCAGCGCCAGCAATAACCCGATTAAGTATTGATCACAGCGCCGAGCGGGTGGCGCTGATTAACGACTGCCATTTGCTTTGTGTGTTGTCGATCGGTGGTCCCGCTGCTGCCCGCGTGGTGAATAGCGGCATCCATCCATTTAAGCGGCCACAGGCTGAGGATATTTCGACGCTGCTGAGTCAATTACAGCAAGTCCTGGCTGGCGATCCACCGCCGTGGCTGGCCCGCATTATTGGCCGCACCCGCGCCGAACTGGTATTAAGCGAGCCGGAAGGGGTTGAGGAAGCCGTTGGGGATGTGCTGTGATCACCCCGCGCCAGCTCGCTGATATTGCCCGAATGGTGGTTGCCGAAGGTCTTGCTCCGGCGATCCTGACCAGCCTGCGACGGATTTATCCCGGTGTCTATTTCACCAGTTGTCTGGATGACGACATTATCGGAACTGAACCGGTATTGCGGAGAATGGGATTGAATCTTTATCTGGTCGACAGCCGACAACACTGTTTGCAACTCACTGAAGATTTTCAGATAGCCACCGGAGTTGTACTGGCGGCGGTTACTGAAGAATGCGTTGAGTCCTAATTAATACAGCATTTAATCCAAAATGAGGTAATCATCATGGCCAAGATTGGTTTGTTCTATGCCACCGATACCGGCAATACCCGCAAGATCGCCAAGCGGATCAAAAAGCAGTTTGCGGAAGATGAGATTGAACTATTCGATGTGGCGAAAACTACACCGGACGAAATGTTGAACTGTGAAACACTCATGATCGGTACGCCTACCTTGGGCGATGGTGAATTGCCTGATCCATGGACTGAGTTTCTGGGCCAACTCGAAGCCCGCCACTTGGAGGGTAAGCTGGTTGCCTTGTTCGGGTTGGGCGATCAGGTGGGCTATCCCACTGAGTTTGTTGATGCAATGGGTATTCTGTATAAAAAACTCAAGAAGCTTGGGGCCAGTTTTATTGGAAGCTGGTCAGTTGAAGGCTACGAGTTTGAGAAATCCAAAGCCCTGCGCGATGGTGAGTTTGTCGGTCTGGTCCTGGATCAGGACAATCAGGCGGATTTAACCAACGAGCGGATTGAAGAATGGCTGGAACAGGTTAAGCCTGAATTGCTCGGTATCGCAGTAGCGGGTTAAACAAAGAGGGAATTGGAATGAAAACCAGCGATCTGGCTGCATTACGCGACGAACCGGCGTGTAGCCATAACCTGCAAGCCAAAACCGGTTGCGCCCGCCCCACGCCTGGCGCGGCGGCGGGGGGTTGCGCATTTGACGGCGCGCAGATTTCGCTGCTCCCTATTGCCGATGTCGCTCATATTGTCCATGGGCCGATTGCTTGTGTCGGGGATTCCTGGGACAACCGGGGGACTCAGTCCAGTGGTCCGGCGCTGTTCAAACTCGGGATGACAACCGATTTGAATGAGCAGGATGTCATTATGGGTCGGGGTGAAAAACGCCTGTTTCATGGGATTAAACAGGCGATTGATCGCTATTCGCCAGCCGCCGTTTTTGTTTATAGCACCTGTGTCACAGCCTTAATTGGTGATGATTTGGGAGCGGTTTGCAAAGCCGCGACTGGACGGTGGGGCGTTCCGGTGATTCCGATTGACGCTGCCGGCTTCTATGGCAGTAAAAATTTCGGCAACCGCATTGCCGGTGAAGCCATGATTAACTATGTCGTCGGTGGCAGTGAACCGGTGGCGCCGCCGGTTGATCCAGCCCGCCCTGACCTCAGGGTCCACGATATTAATCTGATCGGCGAATACAACATCGCCGGCGAGTTGTGGAATACCCTACCCTTGTTCGATGAACTGGGGTTGCGGCTACTGTGTTCCCTGTCCGGCGATGCCCGGTTCCGGGAAATTCAGACCATGCACCGCGCTGAAGTCAACATGGTGGTGTGTTCCCGCGCCATGCTCAATGTCGCCCGCAAACTGCAAGAGCGGTTCGGCACGCCGTGGTTTGAAGGCAGTTTTTATGGCGTGAGCGATGTATCCGCCGCCCTGCGCCAGTTCGCCGCTCTGCTCAATGATCCCGATCTCACCGAACGCACTGAAACCCTGATCGCCCGTGAAGAAGCGAATACCCATGCCGCGTTAGCACCGTGGCGGGAACGGCTACAGGGCAAACGGGTGTTGCTCTACACCGGCGGGGTCAAGTCCTGGTCCATCGTCGCGGCCTTGCAGGAACTGGGGATGACTGTCGTCGCGTGCGGAACTAAGAAATCGACCGAGGAAGACAAGGCCCGGATTCGGGAACTGATGGGTGAAGACGCGCCGTTGATCGAGGATGGCAATCCCCGGGTTTTGCTGGAATTGGCCCGTGCGCATCATGCCGATCTGCTGGTAGCCGGCGGTCGGAATCTGTACACCGCGCTCAAGGCCCGCTTGCCGTTTGTGGACGTAAATCAGGAGCGGGAACATGGTTATGCCGGCTATCGCGGGATGATCACCCTGGCGCAGGAACTGACCCGGACCCTGGAAAGCCCGATTTGGGAGGCGGTGCGGCGACCTGCGCCGTGGTTGCCGCATCGTGTGGAGACGGCTCATGACTGAAATCATCCGCCGCAGCAAGCCGCTGTCGGTCAGTCCGTTGAAAAGCAGCCAGCCGCTCGGCGCGAGTCTGGCAATCCTCGGCCTGAATCGGGCGATTCCGCTGTTGCACGGCGCTCAGGGCTGCACCGCATTTGCCAAAGTGTTTCTGGTGCGCCATTTCCGTGAACCGATTCCGTTGCAAACCAGCGCCCTGGACCCGATCAGCAGCATTATGGGCGCGGACGACAGTCTGCTGGCGGGACTCCGCACCGTTTGCGAAAAACAGCATCCGGCGGCAATCGGGCTGCTGACCACCGGGCTGACCGAAACCCAAGGCACTGATGTTCAACGGGTAGTGAAGATTTTTCGCGAACGCTGCCCGGAATTTCAGGGGGTGCGCGTAGTGGCGGTCAATACCCCTGATTTCAGCGGTTGCCTGGAAAGCGGGTTTGCCATCGTGGTCAAGGCGATGATTGCCGAGTGGGTTCCGGCAGTGTCGAACCACCCCTCCTTATCCAAGGAGGGGAAACGGCGACATCAATCCCGTCAGATCAATGTGTTGTGCGGATCGTCGCTGACCCCGGGCGATCTGGAGGCATTGCGCGAATTGATCGAGCGGTTCGGTTTGCATCCGGTGTTGATTCCCGATCTGGCCGATTCCCTGGATGGGCATCTGGATGCTGAGGATTACTCCCCACTCACTACCGGCGGTACGCCGCTGGCCGCTTTTACGACCTTGGGCGATGCCGCTGCAACCCTGGTGATTGGCGCTTCACTCAATGCCGCCGCCGATCTGTTGCAGGAACGCACTGGCGTCCCGACCCATCGCTTCCCGCATTTATTCGGGCTGGAGGCGACCGACCGGCTGGTGATGACTCTGGCTGGAATTGCCGGTCAACCGGTTCCGGCGACTGTGGCCCGGCAGCGGGCGCAGTTACAGGACGCTATGCTCGATACCCATTTTCTGCTCGGACGGGCGCGGATCGCTATTGCCGCCGATCCGGATTTATTGCACGGTTTCAGTCAGTTGCTGGCGGAAATGGGTGCAGAAATCGTCGCTGCGGTAACCTCGGCGACCACGCCCACTCTGGCGCAATGGCCGCTGACCCAGGTTCACATTGGCGATCTGGAT
The DNA here is from genome assembly GCA_020846135.1 of Gammaproteobacteria bacterium. GTDB lineage: Bacteria > Pseudomonadota > Gammaproteobacteria > Competibacterales > Competibacteraceae > RXIV01. The sequence continues at coordinate 141,099 of JADLEK010000017.1, read as the reverse complement.
GATCTGGAAACCCTGGCGCGGGAGCGGGACGCGGAACTGGTGATCGGCAGTTCCCACGCGCTGGATACCGCTAACCGGCTGGATCTGCCGCTGCTCCGCGCCGGGTATCCGCTGCATGATCAATTTGGCGGCTATCAACGGGCCTGGATCGGCTATCGCGGGGCGCGGCAAGCCTTGTTCGATTTGGCGAATGCGCTGCTGGGCCATGCTGAACATGCGGTCGCGCCCTATCACTCCTTCTACTCGCGCAAGGCCGATCCCCGGCCAGAGGTGCGTCATGGCGCTACGGCGACATTTGCGGATTCTGAACGGCGGCATTGAGGAACGGCCCATGACCACACCCATGATCAAGGTGGCCTTCGCCACCAGCGACCGCCATCAGGTTGATGAGCATTTCGGGGCGGCCAGCGCGATGCTGATTTACGCGGTGACGTCCGATCAGGCTACGGTGGTCGAGTTTGCCCAGTTCGGCGAACTGGACCAGGACGGCCACGAAAGCAAGCTGGCCGCCAAACTGGCGCTGTTGCAAGGTTGTGCGGTGGTGTATTGCCAAGCGGTCGGCGGCTCGGCGATTCAGCAATTGCTGGCGCTGGGCGTCCAGCCGATCCGGGTCGAAGCGCATACCGCCATCGCGTCCCTGATTACTGATTTGCAAGCCGCGTTACGCGGCGGCCATTCCCCGGCCTGGCTCCATCGTCTCATTCACCGTCCGCGCCAGAGCGATCCCGTCGCCGCCCGGTTCGCCGCGATGGAAGCCGAAGGCTGGCAGGAATAGGCAGATTCTCTCCATTGCCTGGCGGGTCAAATCCGCGCCGGGTCCTTCATGCAAGCGAGGTAACACTGTATGGGCGCTGAAGCCAATATCACCGGCCTGACTCGGGGCGGCACTCTTTGGACTCCCCTGTTCGTCACGGCGCTGGACGAACATAAATGCATTGGCTGTGGGCGCTGTTTCAAGGTTTGCCCGCGCGATGTATTGACCATCGTGCAGCGGGCGCTGGACGACGTTGATCTGGACGATGATGATGACGACGATGACGATGACAGCGACAATTCGTTTATGACCCTCTCGAATGCACTGGATTGCATTGGGTGTGAAGCCTGCTCGCGGGTTTGCCCCAAGGCGTGTTTCACTCACGAAGCCCTACCGGTCGCGGCATAAAGCAACGCCCTTCTGACGCGGGATTCGCCTGAACGAATGGTTCAGGGATTCCCGCCTTAGTCCAGCTAGCATCTCCCCTTTCCGCCAAGGGCGCACCCACGGCAATCGTGGTCATCCAGCGCGTCTTCAAGTGTCCGCAAAACCGCTTTGCTCAGGGGAGCTTGGCGCGATTCCTTGGGCGTGGAAAAATCGCCGGATTCCGACTACCATCCTGCCAACCCTGTTTCATTCGTCGTTCCTTCCCGATTTTAGGATTCGCCTCTTGACACGCAGCGCAACAGTCCAGCGCGACACGCTGGAAACCCGGATTCAGGTCAGCATCAATCTGGACGGTTCTGGCAACGCCCGGCTGTCCAGCGGCTTGCCTTTTCTCGATCACATGCTGGACCAGATCGCCCGCCACGGTTTGATCGATCTCGACATGGCCGCGCAGGGCGATTTGCAGATCGACGCACATCACACGGTTGAAGACCTCGGGATTACCTTCGGTCAGGCGGTGCGGCAAGCCTTAGGCGACAAACGCGGCATCCATCGCTACGGTCATGCCTATGTGCCGCTGGACGAAGCGCTGTCGCGGGTGGTCCTGGACTGCTCCGGGCGTCCTGGTTTGGAATACGCGGTTGAATTTCCCCGCGCCCGGATTGGCGACTTTGACGTCGACCTGTTCCGCGAATTTTTCCAAGGCTTCGTCAATCATGCCCTGATCACCTTGCATATCGACACCTTGCGCGGGCGCAATGCCCACCACATCGCTGAGACCGTGTTCAAGGCGTTTGGCCGGGCGCTGCGGATGGCGGTTGAGTTTGATCCGCGCATGACCGATATTCCCTCGACCAAGGGCTGTTTGTGACTCTTCATTCTCCTGTCTGTCACGAGGGTCCGCTATGACCCGCATTGCGATCATTGATTACGGCATGGGCAACCTGCGCTCGGTCGCCAAGGCGCTGGAACACGTTGCGCCCCACGCGCAGATCACGGTCACGCACGACCGCACCGCCATTCTCCACGCCGACCGGGTGGTGTTTCCCGGCCAAGGCTCGATCCGCGACTGTCTGCGGGAACTGGCGCACTGGGATTTGCTGGATGTAGTGCGGGAAGCGGCGTTCAACAAGCCGTTCCTGGGATTATGTCTGGGGCCACAGGCGCTGCTCGAATTCAGCGAGGAAAATGGCGGCGTTGAATGCCTGAAAATTTTGCCGGGACGGGTGGTGTGGTTCGGCGAATTGCGCGATTCGGTCAGCGGCGAGCGGCTCAAGGTGCCGCACATGGGCTGGAATCAGGTCCATCAACTGATGGATCATCCCCTCTGGCAGGGGATTCCCCAGGACAGCCGCTTTTATTTCGTCCATAGTTATTATTTGCAGCCGGCGGATATGGCGCTGGTGGTCGGCCAAACGGATTATGGCTTCACGTTCGCCTCGGCCATTGCCCGGGATAATCTGTTCGCTGTGCAATTTCATCCGGAAAAAAGCGCCCAGGCTGGACTGCGCCTGCTCGCCAATTTCGCGGACTGGAACCCTTAAAGCGATTAACGATTAACCTCCTCATCCTCTCAATCCATGCAGATACAGGCTATGTTGCTCATCCCTGCGATTGACTTGAAAGACGGTAAATGTGTGCGCCTGCGGCAAGGGCGCATGGAAGATTCCACAGTGTTCTCGGACGATCCGGTCGCGATGGCCGGACGCTGGGTCGATGCCGGCGCCCGGCGCCTGCATCTGGTGGATTTGAACGGGGCGTTTGCCGGTAAGCCGGTCAATGCCCAGGTCATTCGCCGCATCGCCCAGGCTTTCCCCGATCTGCCGATTCAGGTCGGCGGCGGGATTCGCGATGAAGCGACGGTGGACGCCTATCTCGATGCTGGGGTCCAGTTCGTGATCATCGGCACCAAGGCGGTGCAAGAACCGCATTTCATCAATGAACTGTGCCTGGAATATCCCGGCCACGTCATTGTGGGACTGGACGCCAAGGACGGGCGGGCGGCGGTGAACGGCTGGTCGAAATTATCGAAGCATGACGTCGTTGATCTGGCCAGGATTTTTGAGCGCGATGGCGTTGAAGCCATTGTCTACACCGATATTGGCCGCGACGGCATGATGCAGGGCGTGAATGTTGAAGCGACGGTCAAACTGGCTCAGGCGATTTCAATTCCGGTGATTGCTTCCGGCGGGGTCAGTACTTTGGACGATGTGCGGGCGCTGTGCGCAGTGCAGCAGGAAGGGATTATGGGCGCGATCATTGGGCGGGCGTTGTATGACGGCGCGATGGATCTGGCCGAGGCGCAGCGGATCGTGACTGCCGCCGGGGAGAACCAGTAATGGGGCTGGCCAAGCGGATCATCCCCTGTCTGGATGTCGATCGCGGGCGGGTGGTGAAAGGCGTCAAGTTCGTGGAAATTCGCGATGCCGGCGATCCGGTGGAAATCGCCCGCCGTTACGATGAACAGGGCGCGGATGAGCTGACTTTTCTCGACATCACCGCCAGTTCCGACGACCGCGAGACGATGGTGCATGTCGTGGAGCAGGTCGCCGCTGAAGTCTTCATTCCGCTGACTGTGGGCGGCGGGATTCGCACCCTGGACGATGTGCGGCGGATGCTGAATGCCGGTGCAGACAAGGTGTCGATCAATACTGCTGCCATCGCCCGGCCTGAATTCGTGCGTGAAGCCGCCGAACGGTTTGGCAATCAGTGCATTGTGGTCGCGATTGACGCCAAGGCGGTTCATGCAGAAAGCGAATCGCCGCACTGGGAGATTTTTACCCACGGTGGCCGGCGACCGACGGGCATTGATGCGGTGGAATGGGCGCAGCGCATGACCGAATACGGCGCCGGCGAAATTCTGCTGACCAGCATGGATCGGGATGGCACCAAACGCGGTTTTGATTTGGAGCTGACCCGCGCTATCAGCGAAGCGGTGAGCGTACCGGTGATTGCCTCTGGCGGCGTGGGCACGCTGGATCATCTGGCTGACGGTATTCTGCTCGGCAAGGCTGACGCGGTGCTGGCCGCCAGCATTTTCCACTTTGCGGAATACACCATCGAACAGACCAAGCGCCACATGCAGGATCGGGGCATTGAAGTGCGCTTGTAAAACGCCTATTTTTTGTTGCACAACGAAAAAAGGTGCCTTCCATGTCATTGCGTCAAGCTGATCCCGCTTGACGCCTCTCTTGGCGGTCACAGGGAATAGCGCTGGGGTTTTAGGGGATTTCCCGAAAAAATGATACCCGCTTTGGTGTTCACTCCGACCAAACCTAAGGATGGGTGTTGTCCGGGTCGCGGGTATTGCGCCCCTAGGTAGCGGCGGAAACGCAGAATGTCGGTCGGGTATTTGGCCTTCTGCAATTCGATAACTCCTCAAGCCCCGGCCAGCGCCGCGCGCGGATCGACGTACTCGTAGCCCAGGTCGTCAGCGACCGCCTGATAGGTGACCTTGCCCTGGCAGACATTGAGACCTGCCAGGAAATCAGGATTGTCCAGCAACGCCTTTTTATACCCCTTGTCCGCCAACGCCAGCGCGTAGGGCAGAGTGACGTTATTGAGGGCATAGGTTGAGGTGTTGGGCACCGCCCCCGGCATGTTGGCGACGCAGTAATGGACGACACCATCCACCACATAGGTCGGCTCGGCATGGGTGGTCGCATGTGAAGTTTCAAAACAGCCGCCTTGGTCGATAGCGACATCCACCAGCACCGAACCCGGCTTCATCCGCCGAACCATAGCGCGGGTCACCAGTTTGGGCGCTTCGGCCCCGGCAACCAGCACTCCACCGACCACCAGATCGGCTTGCAGCACATAATCTTCGAGTGACGCCCCGGTGGAGTACACAGTCTTGAGGGCCGCGCCAAAGCGATAAGCCAACCGCGCTAGGACGGTCACATTCCGGTCGAGGACGGTCACATCGGCGGCCATGCCCAGCGCCATATAGATGGCGTTTTCACCGACTACGCCGCCGCCGATCACCACGACCTTGGCCGGGGCCACGCCGGGGACGCCGCCCAGCAGGATGCCGCGCCCGCCCCTGGCTCGCTCCAGGGCCGCCGCGCCGGCCTGAATCGATAACCGACCCGCCACCTGGGACATCGGGGCCAACAGCGGTAACCCGCCCTGGCCATCGGTCACGGTTTCATAAGCAATGCAGATCGCGCCGCTCTTGACCAGCTCCCGGGTCTGATCCGGATCGGGCGCGAGGTGCAGATAGGTAAACAGGATTTGACCGGGGCGCAGCAGTTGGCGCTCGACCGCCTGCGGTTCCTTGACCTTCACGATCAGGTCGGCCTGCGCAAAGATTTCCGCCGGGGTCGCGGCAATTTGCGCACCGGCAGCGCGATAAACCTCGTCGGAACTGCCAATGCCCATCCCCGCGTTGGTTTCCACCAGCACCCGGTGGCCATGAGCGGTGAATTCCCGCACGCTGTCGGGAGTCAGGCCGACACGGTATTCATGGACTTTGATTTCTTTGGGTACGCCGATCAACATGGTTTTGCTTCCTTAGTCCAGTCTTGCGCTGAGAACGGCTCACTCTAAACCGCTTTACCGCTGGATTGAGCGGGGCTGGCGTTTCATAGTGATCTGATTAAGGATTCACTACGCCGGGTCTGCCGGATCGGCCCAAACTCCGGGCGGGGTCCAGACGGCGATCCAGGCGGGAATCTGTTCCGGCGGCATGGGTCGGGCGATGCCGTAACCCTGGCCGAGGACACAGCCCAGTTGAATCAGCCGGCAGCCATGCGCGGCGGTTTCCACTCCTTCCGCGATCACCTCGCGCCGAAACGCTGCCGAAAGACCGATCACGCCTTCGACAATGGCCTGGGCGTCGGCATCAACCAGCAGGTTGCGGACGAACGACTGGTCGATTTTGAGCAACTGCACCGGCAGGTGCTGAAGGTAGGTCAGCGAGGAGTAACCCGTGCCGAAGTCATCAAGGGCGAAGCGGACTCCCAATTGCCGGCACGTTTCGATCAGCCGGGAAATCGCTGTCACATCGTCGAGAGCGGCGGTTTCCAGAATCTCCAGTTCAAGTCCATCCCGAGGGATCGCCGGGTATAACGCCAGCAGGGTTTGCAAGCGGGCGACGAAGTCCGGCTGCTGCAAGTGCCGTCCGCACACATTGACGCTCACCGACAGATTCAAGCCGTGCGCCGCCCAGACCGTCATTTGCCGCAACGCCTCCTGGATCACCCAGCTATCAACGACGATGGACAGTTCGCTGACTTCGACGGCGGGCATGAACCGCACGGGCGGCAGCAAACCCTCGTCGGGATGTTGCCAGCGGATCAGGGCTTCGGCGCCGATGACCGCACCGGTGCGCATATCAACCTTGGGTTGGTAATAGAGGCGGAATTCTCCCGCCGCCAACCCGGCCTCGACCCGTTGCAGCAAGTCGCGGTGGGCGCGGGCACGGCGGTCGTGGTCGGTGTCGAACCAGTGATAGCAGTGACCGCCCGCCTGTTTGGCGGCGTACATCGCCTGATCGGTGTGGCGCAGCAGGGCGTCCGGATCGGAGGCGTCATCGGGATACCAGGTGACCCCGAGACTGGCGGTGAGCGACAAGGGCTGGCCGGCTGCGAAAAAGGGTTCGTGCAGGGCAGTCAGTACGCGATCCATCGCATGTTCGCATTCTTCGACATTGGACAGTTCCCCCAGCAGCAGGACAAATTCATCCCCGCCCAGCCGCGCCACGGTGTCGCCGGCGCGCACACACGTCTTTAAGCGGCGGGCGACTTCGACCAGCATCCGGTCGCCCTCGATGGAGCCGAAAGCATCGTTGATCGGTTTGAAATCGTCCAGGTCCAGGTAGCACACCGCCAGTTTTTGCTGGTCGCGCTGGGTTTTCGCCATAGCCTGCTGCAAACGGTCAGTCAGCAACACCCGGTTGGGCAACTGGGTAAGATCGTCGTAATAGGTCAGATGGATGATGTGCTCTTCGGCCCGTTGCTGTTCCGCCAGACTCCGCGCCAGCTTGATGTTGCTATAGCTCAAGGTCGAGAGCATCTGGATGAATCGAGCGTAAAAAGTCATGACGGTATTGACCTGATCCCGGCTCCAGCGCGGGATCAGGTCCAGCGCAGCCAGATATTCCGCTTCATTGAACCCGTAACGGTTGGCCTGAGCGCGGAATAACTCACGATCTGGCAACTCGTCGTCGAAGAACAACTGCCCCAGAAACAGGTTGCCCAGATGCTGTCCGCCCACCACGATGGGCGTGACGATATCGTACATATTGTTTTTGCAGCGATAGAGCTTGAAGGTTCCCGGTTCCACGCCCCGCGACAGCACGGTGTCGCTTTCGGTGCAATTCTGGCAGGTGACGGGATGCACCCGGTGAAACTTCACGCAGAGGTCCTGCCAGCCGGTGCTGACCAGCACCCGGCCTTGCAGATCGAGGATTGCCATGCCGATGTGAGTGAGCTTGAAGAAAGCATCCATCGTGGTCTGAAGGGCGGGCACATCGATAATGTCAGCCAGTTCCAGTGCGCCAATATCGCCTTCAGGGCACAGGAGGCTATCCAGCTTCGCCCGAACCCGCTGCTCGCTCTCGCGCAGTTTCTCCTCGGCAAGCTGGCGCTGGCGTTCGGTTTCCAGATGATCGAGGGCGAAAGAGATGTCGCTGGCCGCTTCTTCAAGCAGGTTCATTTCCTGGACCTGAAAAACATCGGGGGTTGCGGCGTAGACCACGAACGCCGCGCAGACCTCGCCCTGAAACCGGATAGGGATGGACACCGCCGCTTGTAGCCCATACTGGTGCGCCGCCTTACGCCACGGCGTCGAGCGGGGATCGTGGAGGTAGTCGTTAAAGATGCAGGACCGGCCTTCACGCAGGCTGGTTCCCACCGGACCGCATCCTTCGGGCCGGTCGTCGGCGTAAACGACGATTCCATCGAGGAACCCCACCGCTGGACCGGCCTGGGCGACCGGGTGGACTCGTCGGGTCTGGGGGTCGATCCAGCCGACCCAGACCAACAGGAATCCCCCATAGCGGGCAGTGACCCGGCAGACTTCGTCGAGCAATGCCGGGCGGGTATCGATCCGGACAATAGCCTGGTTGATCTGGCTGAGGGTGGCGTACAGCTCGCTGAGCCGGCGGATCTCCTGCTCGGCCTGGTGTTTGTAGAGGGCGATTTCAATCAGGGTCCGCAGTTCGCGATCCTCAAACGGCTTGAGGATGTAGCCGAACGGTTCCGCAAGTTTGGCGCGCTGCAGAGTGTCATCGTCGGCGTAGGCCGTGAGAAACACCACTGGCAACCGCCAGCGGCGGCGGATTTCCTGGGCGGCGACAATACCATCCAACGGTCCTTGCAGGTGGATATCCATCAACACCAGATCGGGACGCTGGCGGTCCACCAGCGCCACGGCGTCTGCACCGGTAGCGGCCGTACCGGCCACAGCATAGCCCAGATCCCGCAGGCGGAGGGCCAGATCGCGGGCCAGGATAAATTCGTCCTCGACGATCAAAATAGCGGTCGGTTTCATGGTGGGGATGACTCACTGGGCAGGTACGCGGGAAAAACCAGGCGGAAGATCGCGCCGACGGCGGCGGGAGTGTCCACCGTAGCCCCCAATTGTTGCGCCAACCCGGCGACCAGTTGCAGGCCCAGGGTGTCGCTTTGCCGATAGTCCAGACCAGGCGGCAGACCCACGCCGTCGTCGGCCACCACCAGCGCCCGGCGTCCATCCGGTTCAATAGTGAGATTGACCCGGATTTCGCCGCCACGCTCGCCGGGAAAGGCGTGCTTGACGGCATTGGACACCAGTTCATTCACAATTAACCCGCAGGGGACCGCCTGTTCCAGACCCAGCGCTACCGGCGCGAGCTGATAGCGCAACTGGACCCGACTGGTGCTCAACCCGAACGAATTGCTCAGGTGGGCGCAGAGATGACTCAGGTAGGCGCTGCCGTCAACCCATCCCGGGTGACCTCCGCGATAGAGGCTTTCATGAAGCACCGCCATTGAGCGAATCCGGTTTTGTGTATCTTGCAGGGCGGCCAGGGCAATGGGATTTTGCACTTGACGCGCCTGGAGATTGAGCAGACTGGTAATGATTTGCAGGTTGTTTTTGACCCGGTGGTGGACTTCTTTCAGTAGTGCAGTCTTTTCTTCCAAGGAAGTGCGCAACGCCATCTCCGCCTGGCGGCGTTCGGTGATGTCGCTGAAAATGCAGGCGAACTGACCCGGCGCAGATCGGAACGCGGTGACCTTGAAATACCGTCCAAGGTCTTGGGCATAATTTTCAAACAGGGCCGGTTCGCCAGTCAACGCGACCCGTCCGTAGATATCGATCCAGTACCGCTCGGTGCCGGGCAACACCTCCAACACGGTTTTGCCTATCAGAATTTCCGCTTTCAGGCCGGTCAGCCGCTCAAAGGCCGGGTTAACCGCGACAAAGCGATAGTTGATGGGCTGGCCTTGCGCATCGCGAATCAGCTCGTGCAGGGCAAAACCGTCCAGCATTTCCCGAAACAGCATTTGATATTGCTGTTCGAGCTGCTGGCGGGCGATTTCGGCCTGGCGAAGCGCGGTGATATCGCGGCCAATGCCCAACACGCCGATCAGCTTGCCCTCGGTATCCCGCATCGGCGTCTTGATGGTTTGCATCAACGCGCGGTGACCATCATCGGCGAAGGTGATCCATTCTTCATTGAGGGTTGGACCATCGGCGGCGAGAGCTTCCCGATCTTTCTGGCGGAAGAAATCCGCTAGTTCGGCAGCGATAAAATCGTAGTCGGTTTTGCCGATGATGTCGGCTTCCCGGGCGCCGAAGAACCGCTCGAAGATCCGGTTGCAAGCCAGGTAGACACCGTTCAGGTCCTTGAGCCATATCAGATCAGGGATGGCCTGAATCAGCGCCCTTAACTGGCTGCGTTCACTGACGAGTTGTTGCAAGGATTGCAGGAACCCCGCCAGCTGCGCCAGCAACTGGTCCCGCAGGGCGTGGAGTTCATCCAGCCTGGCCAGCGCCTCCGGTTTCCGACCCTGGCTATGGAGTTCCAGCAGTTCCGCCGCCCGCGCATGCATTTGCTGGTGCAACGTAGCGATCGCCGCTAAGGCCGGCTGCGCGCCGTAGCCAGCCAGAACTTTTGCCTCCAGCCACGCGCCGAACCGGCAGGCATGTTCACTCAGCGGCGGCGGGGTTTCCCGCACCCCCTTGAGAAACGTCTCAAAGGCCGCGATCCAGGCCCGGTGTTCGATGCCGACAAAGAGGATCGGCAGATCGTCGCGACTCACGGCGGGCCGATGCAGCCAGCGTGGATCAGGGCGCCAGGTCGCCAGCCAGCCGGGGAGGTCGGCGGCGGGCATAGGGCGGGCGATGCCGTAGCCCTGGGCCAGTTCACAGCCGAACTGGAGCAACAGCTCCCCATGCGCCACGGTCTCTACCCCTTCGGCGATGACTTGCCGCCGGAAGGCGGCGGCCAGGCTGATCACCCCCTCCAAAATGTCCAGATCCTCCGGATCATCGAGCATGTTGCGCACAAAACTCTGGTCGATTTTGAGCAGGGCGACCTCCAGTCGCTTCAGGTAGGTCAGCGACGAATAGCCCGTGCCAAAGTCATCCAGAGCAAACTTCACCCCCATCCCCCGGCAGGCGGCGATAACCTGGGAGACTTGGGCCAGATCTTCGAGGGCGCTGGTTTCCAGCACCTCCAGTTCAAGGCGGGACGGCTCAACGGCGGGATGCATCGCCAGCCGGGCGACCAGGCGCTGGATAAAGTTCGACTGCTGCAACTGGCGGGCGCCGATATTGATGCTCACCGGAATATCCAGTCCGACGGCCTGCCAGGTTTCCATCTGGCTCAGAGCGGTCTCGATCACCCACTCGCCGATCTCGACCGCCAGCGGATGGTCTTCGATCAGCGGCAGAAACGCGGCGGGCAGCAATAGCCCCTGCTCCGGGTGTTGCCAGCGGATGAGCGCCTCAGCGCCGATGAACGTCCCGGTGCGCAGGTTAACCTTGGGCTGGTAATACAACACCAATTCGTGTTCGATCAGGGCGCTGTGGATGCGCTCCAGACCTTCATGATGACTGCAAAGTTCGCAATCCTGTTGGACATCAAAGAGATGGTAACAATTTTTGCCAGCCAGCTTGGCCTGATACATGGCCTGGTCGGCTTGGCGCAGCAGCTGATCCGCATCCACCTCGTCCACCTGCGGGTAGAAGGTAACGCCGATGCTGGCCGACACCTGGAGGGTAAGATCGCCGATCAGCATGGGCGCGGCGGCGGCGGCCAGCAGGCGGAGCAACCACGGTACGCTGGCCTGGCTGTCCGCCAGATCGGGCAGCACCGCGACAAATTCGTCGCCGCCGAGGCGCGCCAGGGTGTCGCCTTCGCGCAGGGCCTGCTTCATGCGCGCCGCTACGGTCATCAACAACTGGTCGCCGACTTCATGCCCGTAGCGGTCATTGATGGCCTTGAAACCATCCAGGTCGAGCAGAGCCACCGCCACCGGCTGGCTGCGCCGCTGGGCCTGCGCCAGAGCCTGTTGCAGGCGGTCGGCCAGCAGCACCCGGTTGGGCAGAGTAGTCAGAAGGTCGTAGTGGGCAATGTGTTCGAGCTGCTGTTCGTGCGTTTTGAGCACCGTGATGTCGGAGAACAGCGCCACATACTGCTGGGTGCAACCCTGGGCATCGCGCACCGCGCTGATGGTGAGCATGGCCGCGTAAGTCTCGCCATCCTTGCGCCGATCCCAGATTTCGCCGTACCAGTGGCCTTTTTCGAGCAGAGCGCGCCACAGGACTGCAAAGAATGGCCGGTCATGAAGACCGGAGCTGAGCAGACACGGGTTGCGACCCAGCGTTTCGTCCCGGGAGTAGCCGGTGATCCGGGTGAAGGCGTCATTGACCTCTAGGATCGTCCCGTCAGGGTCAGTGATCATGATGCCTTCACGGGCGCAGGCGAATACGCTGGCGGTGAGCTGAAATTTGCTTTCAGCTTGCTTGCGCTCGGTGATGTCGTTCAGGGTGACGCGGCACACCGACGCGCCGTGTTCGTCCTGCGCGGCAATCGCCTCCAGATGCGCCCAAAAGATCATGCCGTCCTTTTTCACCATTCGCAGTTCGCAGGTCTGTGGCGCGCCGGTCGCAAAAAGCTGTTTGCGGTGTCGGTAGTAGAGGTCCTGATCTTCCTTGAGAATGAAGTGAGCGATGCGCTGTTCGATGAGCGCGGATCGGGTTGTACCCAACAGCGTCGTTGCGGTCAGGTTAGCTTCCAGGATCAGCCCTGACTCGCTCAAGGTGCAATAACCCACTGGCGCCAGGTCGTACAAATCGAAATACCGCGTCCGCACTGCGTCCAGTTCCGCATAGGCCCGGCGTAACTCCTCGTTCTGCATTTCCAGTTCGATTTGATGCACACGCAGATCGTGCAGCGTCTGCCGGGCGGCTTCGGGCGATAGGTCCACTTCGGTTTCGGGCGACTGCACGACTTTTTCCCGAAGGAAGGCTTCGGCCTGCTGGCGCAAAGCCGGCTCGACGCGGGTTGAAGGACCGGCGGGAACGGTGAGTTTATGCTGGCGGGTCATAGCCGATTTCCGGGTTCTGTATGGCGATGGCGTGCCGGGCGCCGCCGGCCCCGACCGATTGGCGAAGCAAGTCATCGGCTTTGCGCAGCGCCTCGCGGGTCTGCACCATCTCGGTGATGTCCACAAACGTAATGACTGCGCCCTCGATCACATTTTCCAGGGTGCGGTAAGGCTGGATGCGCAGCGTGTACCACCCTCCGGCCTGGGTCTGCACTTCCCGCTCGTGGGGAACCAGGCTGTCCAGCACCGCCTGGATGTCCGCCACCAGCCGGTCATAATCGACCAGGTTGGAGACGATGTGCGCCACCGGGCGGCCCACGTCGCTCAGAATCAGGTTGATGATCGGGGTGGCGGACGGAGTAAACCGCAGGATGCGCAGTTGCAGATCCACAAAGACCGTACCGATGCCGGTGCCGGCCAGCAGGTTGTTCAGGTCATTGTTGGCCTGCGACAGGCCGGCGACCTTGGTTTGCAGCTCGGCGTTGACTGTCGCCAGCTCCTCATTGACCGATTGCAATTCCTCCTTGGAGGTTTCCAGCTCTTCGTTTGTGGACTGCAGTTCTTCGTTGACCGACTGCATTTCCTCATTGGCGGATTTGAGTTCTTCGTTGGCAGTCTCCAGTTCCTCGTGCGTGGACTGGAGGTACTCATCCTTGGCCTGCAGTTCCTGCCGGAGCGCGGCGATGCCCGCTTCGGGTTCCGCCACTTTGGCGTCAGGCGTGACGGTCGGCGGCAACGGTCCGGCGGCAGGAAGCACTTCCTCCAGAAAGATCAGGTACAGGGGCGTCGCCGCGACCGCCAGCTCGACCGGTCGGAGGGTCAGATGGACGGTGGCGAAATCGCCATTGGTTTTGACCCGCAGACCGGAGCAACGCACGATCTCGCGGCTCTCGACGACGCGATGCAGGGCGGTGGTCAGATCGCGCTGCAAGCCTTCACGGGCCATTTTCAGGATGTTGCTGACGCCAACTTCACCCGGAGCAGGCTCCAGATACCGACCGGTGCGGCCATGCAGATAGAGGAGATCGCCCGCGCCGTTGACTAGCGCGGCGGACGGAGCGACCTGCTGCAAAATCACCTGTTCGGTCAACTCGCGCAGCGACAGCGGGTTGGAAAACATTTTCCTGGACACAGTCAACGGCGACGACTTACCCCGCGTTATCGAGGCCGGCAACCATTGGCCCGGAAGGGTGCGCTGGACGTCGGCTACATTGTCCTGGCGCTGATAGAGCTTCTGCTTGCGATCCTTCATCGCAAACAGGTCGGTAAACTCGCCCGCCGTCTCTGAAGCGCCCAGAAAGAGATAACCGCCGGGGTTCAACGCATAGTGAAACAGGGGAATGAGCTTCTTCTGCAAATCGCCATTCAGATAGATCAGCAAGTTGCGGCAACTGATCAGGTCCAGTCTGGAGAACGGCGGATCGCGGATCACATCCTGTTCGGAGAAAATCAGCAGGTCGCGGATGCTTTTGTGAATACGGTAGGCACCGCCGCCCGGCTCGGCGATGAAGAAGCGCGCCAGCCGCTCCGGCGTCAGGTCGGCGGCAATGCTGGCTGAATAGAGTCCGGCGCGGGCGGCGTTAATCGCCGCACGGTCAATATCGGTGGCGAAGATCTGCACCTTGAAGCTCTGTTTCAGCGCCTCCTGCCGCTCGGCAAGCAGGATCGCCAGGGAATAGGCTTCCTCGCCGGTCGAACAACCCAACGACCAGACCCGGATCACGGCGTCAGCCCGCTTGCCGGTAAAGATCTGGGGAATGACCTGTTGTTCCAGCGCCTGGAAAGCGTCCGGATCGCGGAAAAAATGGGTTACGCCGATCAGCAGGTCGCGGAACAACGCTTCCACCTCCGCCGGCGTCTGCTGGAGATACTTGACGTAATGGTTCAGGGTTTCGATCTGATGGACAGCCATGCGCCGCTCAATCCGGCGCTGGATGGAACTGGGCTTGTACTGGGAAAAGTCATGGCCGACCTGATTGCGCAGCAGAACGAAAATCTTGTTCAGCCCGTGTTCCGCCGTGAGGGTCAGGGCCGGCGGGGTCGGAGGGAGCTTGCCGAAGGCGTGAGCGGCGTAGGCGATGAGCTGGGCCGGCATCTCGGCCGGAGGCAGTTCGTAGTCCACCAGGCCGGTAGCGAGCGCGCTGCGCGGCATCCCGTCGTACTCGGTCGAGTCAGGATTCTGGACCATGACCATACCGCCCTCGCCCTTGATCGCCCGCACGCCCAGCGTGCCGTCGCTGCCGGTGCCGGAGAGGACGATGCCGATAGCCCGCTCGCGCTGGTCCTGGGCCAGAGAGCGAAAGAAGAAGTTAATCGGCAGGCGCTGGCCGCGTGGCGCGGTCGGTTCCAGCAATTGCAGCGCGCCGTTCAGAAAAGCCATATCGCGATTGGGTGGGATGATATAGGCGCAATTGGGCTGCACCACCATCCCGTCCTGGACTTCAAAGACCTGCATCCGGGTATAGCGCTGGATCAGGTCGGTGAGGATGCTTTTGTGATCCGGGGCCAGGTGTTGCACCAGCACAAAGGCCATGCCTGGATCGGCATCAGCAGGCATCTCGGAAAAGAAGGCCTCGAACGCCGCCAGTCCCCCGGCGGATGCGCCAATGCCGACGATGGGAAAGCTAACCTTGGCGCGAGCGACGACGTCCGGCGCGCCGGCAAGGTCCGATGTGGCGGTGATGGTCTGGGCGCGGTCTGGTGCGGTGGCGGGCTTCACCGTTCTTCTGGCAGTCAAGATAACCCACTCCTGATCAGATTCAGGTCAGCGGAAAATTGACCGAAATCAAGCGTTTTATCCATTATGGCGCGGAATGATCCAACCAGTAATCCAATCCCTGGGCGTTGAGTTCAAGGTCCATGCCCAGCACCTCACGCCACTGTTCCGGCGCCAGCCGCCAGCCTTGGCGGATCGCCTCGGCATCCATCAGCGCCCACAGTCCGGCCAGAATCCGCGCCTCGCGGTCCGGGCCGCTGTCCCGCTCGCGTTCAGCCACTGCAAGATGCGCCTCAATCAACCGGTGCAAGTCACTGCCCAGACGTTGCACGTCGCCAACCCGGGAGAAATGAGTCAGGTAGAGCGCCTCCGGCTGACAGGCCAGGATGCGGTCCACCGACTGGTGCATGACTTCCGGTTCAAACTGGGTCGGACTGGTGGTCGGAATCACTGAGGGCCGGCCATCAACGTCCAGCTCCCGGAACGACAAACCAAAGATGTCGCCGGTGAACAGGCTATGGCTGCGGGGATCGTGCAAAGTCAGGTGATGGCGGGCGTGACCGGGCGTGTCGAGACAGACCAGAGTTCGTTCACCCAGATCGAATTCAAAGCCGTCCCTTGCGCTGATGATCCGATCCATGTGCGCCGGTAACAGTTCACCGTACAAATGATGGGCTTCCGCGTCGCCATAGACCGCTTGAACGGCGGCAAACAGCTTGGTCGGATCGGCCATGTGCCGCACGCCGCGCGGATGCACGATCAGCCGGGCTTCCGGGAAGGCCTGCATCATCGCTCCAGCACCACCGGCATGATCCAGGTGAACGTGGGTCAAAAACACATAGGCGACGTTGGCCGGGGTCAGCCCTAGCAAGTTCAGCGCGTCCAGGGCGCGGGGCAGGCAGGCGTTGCTGGCGGTATCAATGACCGCCACCTGGCCGTTTTCAACAATGAGGTGAATGGCGGCCAGTTGGGGCCGGACATAGCCGGCGTCAAAGGCGTAGATGCCGTGTTCGTAGCGCAGCAGTTCGACCATTGGGGATTAACTCAGGGTGGATCAGCGTTCAGTTCCCTCTCCTCCATTCATAGGGGAGAGGGCCAGGGAGAGGGGGTAATGGTTAATCCGGCGCCTGGCAGAACGCAATCAGGCCCAGCGTTGACGCATCATGCCCGCTGGCGGGACGTTCACCTTTCAACTCCGGCAAAATGGCGTTCGCCAACTGTTTGCCCAGTTCCACGCCCCACTGATCAAAGGAATTGATATTCCAAATCACGCCCTGGGTGAACACCTTGTGTTCATACATCGCCAGCAGCGCCCCAAGAACTTTTGGAGTCAACTGGCGATAGAACAGGCTGGTGCTGGGGCGGTTGCCGGGGAAAATCTTATAAGGCAGCAATTTTTCCAGCGCCTCGCCACTCAAGCCCTGTTTCTCCAATTCAGCCCGCGCCTGAGCTTCGGTTTTGCCCACCATCAGCGCTTCCGCCTGGGCCAGGCAATTGGCCAGCAAGATGGCGTGATGATCGCCGATCGGATTCGGGCTGTGGGCCGGCGCCAGAAAATCAGCCGGAACCAGATGGGTTCCCTGATGCAATAACTGATAGAAAGCATGCTGGCCGTTATTGCCCAGTCCGCCCCACAGGATCGGCCCGGTGTTGACCTTGACCGGCTGACCGGCGCGGTCAATCGACTTGCCGTTGCTCTCCATATCCAGTTGTTGCAGATAATCCGGCAATGAGCGCAGATAGTCATCGTAAACCAGCGTTACCTGGCTGTCCGCGCCAAAGAAGTCGATATACCAGACCCCCAGCAGCCCCAGAATCGCCGGCAAATTTTCTTCCAGCGGCGCAGTGCGGAACTGCTCGTCCATGTCATGCGCGCCCTCCAGCAACTCGGTGAAATTCTCCATGCCGAGATAAACCATAATCGGCAACCCAATCGCCGACCACAACGAATAGCGCCCGCCCACCCAGTCCCAGAACTCGAACATGTTGGCGGTATCAATCCCGAACTTGGCGACGCCCGTGGCATTCGTCGATACCGCGACAAAATGCCGCGCCACCGCCGCCTCATCGCCCAATTCCTTAATCAGCCAAGCGCGCGCCGTATGGGCGTTGGTCATGGTCTCCTGGGTGGTAAAGGTCTTGGAGGCGATGATGAACAGGGTGCTTTCCGGATCGCAGTCGGCCAGGACATGGCTGATGTGCGCGCCATCAACATTGGAGACGAAGTGCATCCGCAGGGTCGGATCGCCAAACGGCTCCAGCGCCTGACAGACCATTTTCGGCCCCAGATCGGAACCGCCAATGCCGATGTTGACCACATCGCGAATTCGCTTGCCGGTATGGCCGCGCCACTTGCCCCGGCGAATCTGGTCGGCGAACTTCCGCATGTGTTCAAGGACGGCGTTCACCTCCGGCATCACATCCTGGCCCTTGACCAGGATGGGCCGGTTACTGCGGTTGCGCAGGGCGACATGCAGCACCGAGCGCTGCTCGGTGTGGTTGATCATCTCGCCGCTAAACGCTCGCTCGATCCAGACCGGCAAGTCAGCCTGGCGCGCCAATTCGATCAACAGGCGGAGCGTTTCGTCAGTGATCCGGTGCTTGGAGAAATCCACCAGCAGATCGCCAAACGAACGGGAGAACCGGGCAAAGCGTTCGGGATCAGCGGCAAACAATTCGCGCAAATGCAGATGGGCGACTTCGGCATGATGGGCTTGCAGTGCTTGCCAGACCGGCAGGTTGCTAGGAGCGGACATGGACAGCTTCCTTTATCTAGAGTGGTTGAAACGCTGGCGAAACCGGATGCGCCATCGGGGCGGTGAGTCGCAGGCAGTGCGCCGCGCCCGGATGACTGGCTGGTTTAACCTAATCATAGTTTCCGCTAGGTTCACTGTCGAATAACCGCTGCTGAAATCGCGCTGCATCGCGCCGTTCAATCCAGTCTCCCAAAATGCCAATAATGCGTCATACTCATAGCCAATTTATTTTAATCACTTTCATTAGATCACTGTCATGGGTCAACCCGAGCGACGCTACGCCATGAACGATGCAGCCGAATTGGACACCTCACTGACCGGAGCGATTGATTTCTTCCAGAATCTGCGGCGCAAGCTGGGGACTCTGGATACGGAAACCGGCGATCAGCGCGATCAGTTACAAGACATCGCCGCCACCGTTGCGGCGCTCCGGCAGGATCAGCAGCAGGCGGGACAAACGCTCACCGCCTTGGCTGACCGCCTGCAGGCGCAGGGCGATGCGTTGCGCCAGGAGCTGCAATCCGCAGTGGAACAGCAGGCGCCGGCGGAACAGATCGCAGCGCTCGAAACCCAGTTGGCCCGCCATGCCCACGACTTGCGTAATCTGCTGGAGGCGATGCAAAGCCTGGGGCAGGATGCTCAGGCGCTGCGGGAGCAGGTCCAGACGTTCAGCGCCGGTCTGGAGCCGCTGGCGCCGGCGATCCGCGCCGGTCAGGAACAGTGGCGGCAACTACAACAGGAAGTCGCCGGTCTGAAGGATGATCTGGCGACCCAGCGCGATGCTCTGGATGACGCCGGTCAACTTCAGCAAAGCCTGCAACGGCAGCAGGACCGCCTCAAACACGTCGAAACGTTTATGGGCAAGGTCGCGGCAGATACCAACTCCACCCGCCAGATCCTGAATGTCCTGCAAACCGACCTCACCACCCAAAGCGATACGCTCCGGGAATTTGACCAGTTCTGGCGGGACAGTTTCGCCACCGTTCAGGATCGTCCGCCTGCGCGGGAAACGCTGACAACCGCCGTCCCAACCGCAACTGATGCCGCCGAGCTGGATCCATTGGCTCTCGTTCGTGAACCACTGGACGATCTGACGGCCGCCATGGCCGCGATCCGGCAGGAACACGCTGACATTCAGCAGGAACTAGGCATCGTTCAAGCCGCTATCGTCGATCAGGGCGAGCGCCTGACCGGGCAGGATGCCGGCCTCACTGCGTTGCGCGCCACCTTGTCGGAACAGTTGCAAAATCAGCAAGATCAGTTGGGTGAACTGGCCTCTGCCCTGAACGATCTCCAGCAAGCCCCCGCTTCGGTTCCCGCCGCAGCGATGAACGAACTGGCTGCCGATCTAGCGGCTCTGCACGAAACCTTGATGCCCCGGATCGAGATACTGGACGAGTTACAGCAGTCGGCGCAGCGACAGAGCCAGAGCCAGTGGGAGCAAATCAGCTATCTTGAAGCTGCAGTCAACGAATTGCGGCAAGCGCCCGCTCCCGCAGGCGGGAACGATCTTCAGACCGCTGGCGTGACTGATGTGGGTAGAACCCTGACGGCGCAAATCGAAGCGCTGGACGAAATGCAGCACGCCGTGCGGCGGCAACTCCAAACCCAGCAGGAACGCCTTGGCGCGATTGAAACCGCCCTTGACAATTTACGGCAAACGCCTGCTCCCGAAAGCAAAACCGAATTCCTTGATGCGGAACTGGCGACGCTGCACCATGCTCTCGCCGAGCAAAACACGGCACTGAATGCGCTGCGGCAAACCATGCAACAGCATCTTGCCGAGCTGGATGCCGCCATTGAAAATCAGCAGTTGGCTGCATTGCAGCGGGAAGCGTTGCAGGTTCCGGCGGCTGATTCATCGCCACCCTCCGTAGAACTGCGCCAAAGTCTCGAAGATCTTCAGCAAACCGTTGCGGGGCTGGAAATCCGGCTGGTGAGCCAAGCCCAGGCGTTCAGCGGCAACTTTGAGCAATTCCGGGGATTGCGCGCCGACCTCCAGTCCTTGCAGGATCAGCTTGCTGCGTTTGAATCCTCGCCTGAGCAGTTGACCGCCCTCGAACAAAACCTGGCTGAACAGGCTCAGGATGTCGCCCAACTGAAAGAGGCGCTGCAACAGGTCCAGGCCGACGCACAGCAGTTGGTCGATACGACCCTGCAAGGAGGCGGAAGCGCTTCGCAGATGATCGACCTGGAAGCCCGGCTGGTGGAACAGTCCGAGCAACTCACCCAGTTCGGCGCGGTTCTGGAAACCATGCGTACCGAGGCGAAGTCCTCGCAGGACAAGGTGGTCACCATGGCCACCAACATCGCGAAACGGATGCATGAATTCCAGAGCCAGATGACGGCGGTAGAAACAACCCAGGGTGAGCGGCTGC
This sequence comes from Gammaproteobacteria bacterium, assembly GCA_020846135.1. GTDB lineage: Bacteria > Pseudomonadota > Gammaproteobacteria > Competibacterales > Competibacteraceae > RXIV01. The sequence continues at coordinate 120,568 of JADLEK010000017.1, read as the reverse complement.
AGGAGCTTGAGCAGAAGATCATCTGGTTGCAGGCGGCGCTGGAGACGCAGGAAAACCAGCCCAAGCCTCGCCGCTGGTTCAGTATGCCCGCCTCGCTGACCAGCGTAGCGCTGACGGTCGGCGCCGCCTTGCTGATGATGGTGGCTCAGGCAGCCTAGACGTCCCGGCTGATTTAGAACCGCTATTCCAGAGCGTGCGCTACTCTCTTAAACTTTGCTGGTTTGATGACTGCGTTCTGTCCCCATGACTTGAAGGAGAATCCAAAATGCCCAAATCCGTGCGCCCCCGTCGCAGTGTGCTGTATATGCCCGGCTCCAACGCCCGCGCCCTCGAAAAAGCCCGCACCCTGGCCGCTGATGGCCTGATTCTTGATTTGGAAGATGCCGTCGCTCCCGACGCCAAGGAACTGGCCCGCAAGCAGGTGTGCGAAGCGGTCGCCGCCGGCGGGTTCGGAATGCGTGAACTGATCATCCGGGTCAATGCGCTGTCGACTAAATGGGGCTATGAAGACATCGCGCTGGCTTCGAAATCGGGAGCCGATGCGCTGTTGTTGCCCAAGGTAGAAAGCGCCGACGCCATCCGGCACATGGAATCGATCATGCGGGCTAACGGCGCGCCGGAGTCGATGACCATCTGGGCAATGATGGAAACCCCACGCAGCATTCTGGAATCGCAACGGATCGCCGAGTCCACGCCGCGGATGGAATGTCTGGTGATGGGGACTTCGGATCTGGCCAAGGAACTGGATTGCGCCCATACCCACGAACGCCTGCCGTTCATGGCCTCGCTGGGGCTGTGTTTGCTGGCTGCGCGCGCTGCAGGTTTGGCGATTCTCGACGGGGTTTATCTCGATCTGAATGACGAGGCCGGCTTTGAATTCGCCTGTAGGCAGGGCCACGAACTCGGCTTTGACGGCAAGACCCTGATTCATCCCAAACAGCTCGGACCCTGCAACAAGGTGTTCACCCCCCGCCCGGAGGATGTCGCCTGGTCGCGCCGGATCATCGAGGCGTATGCGGCGGCGGCGGCGCGCGGTGAAGGCGTGGTGGTGGTCGATGGCCGGCTGGTCGAAAACCTCCATGTCGAAAGCGCCCTGCGGGTGGTGGGTATGGCTGACGCGATTACCAGGATGGAAGCTGCAGGTTAAAAACAGTCCTGTCTGCCCCTCTCCCAACAGCGGGCGAGGGGTTTCCTTGCTGCCCAGTTTCTAAAGCCGCGGCCCGGCCACTACCTTGGCCTCATGCAGCCGCGAAATTTCCGCATCGCTCAGACCCAGCAGCCCGGACAGAATTTCGTCGGTATGTTGCCCTAATACCGCTGCCGGTTGCGGCGGTTGCCGTTCACAACCGCTGAATTCAAACGGACTGCCCGGCGTCAGATAACGGCCAATGCCCGGCTGCTCCACCATTTTGAACATCGGGTGCTGCGGCGAGCAATCCGGGTCTTGCTCCATGGTCTGCCGGAAGCTGCGAAATACGGACCAGGTGACGCCGGCCTCATTAAAAGCCTGGGCGAAATCGGCGACCCTTCTGGCTCGGAACCACGGCTCCAGCAGAGCAGTAATTTCCTGCCGGGCGGTGAACCGATCCCCTTCGCGATTCAGATTCAGCCCCAGTTTTTCTCCCAGCGCCGCTATCTCCGCCTGCAACCCGGTGACCTTGCAGATGCCGTCCCATTGCCGCCGGGTCAGGCCGACCAGCATGACTCGTTGACTATCAGCCGTTTTAAACTCCTGACCGTAAGCGCCATAAAGATAGTTGCCGTATTTGGGCCGGTCAAAGTCATTAATCGCGACTTCACCAATGATGCCCAGATTGCCGAGCATCGCCAGCGCCACATCTTTCAGCGCGATTTCAACCGCCTGGCCTTGTCCGGTAATGCGACGATGCCGCTCCGCCGCCAGTAGTCCCAGCGCCAGCATCTGGCCGGTGATGCAATCCCAGGCCGGCAGTACATGACAGACCGGATCAGTGGAATCCTCCGGGCCAGTCGCATAAGGAAAACCGACGCCCGGATTGATCGTGTAATCAACCGCCGGGCCACCATCGCGACTTCCCAGCACCGTCATCATGATTAAATCATCGCGGTGTTTTTTCAGGTGTTCATAATCCATCCAGCCCCGCACCCGTAAATTGGTCAGAAAAATTCCGGCATTGGGATCGGGTGAGCAAATTAGCCCAGTGACGATTTCCTGACCTTGCGGACTGTTTAAATCTACAGCAATGGAACGCTTGCCTTTATTCAAGCCCGCCCAGAACAGGCTTTTGTTATCCTTGGTCACCGGCCAGCGGTGATAATCCAGCCCACCCTGAATGCGATCAAAGCGAATAACATCCGCACCCATTTGCGCCAGGGTCATACCGGCCAAGGGCGCGGCGACAAATGCGGATCCTTCCACGATTCGCAATCCTTCCAGTATCTTGCTCATTGAATTCGTGACCTTGGCTGTTCAGTTCAACAATCCGGCTGACTTCGCTTTCTCGACAGTGTGCTGGCACATTCTGAGGGAAGCGACATCAATCATTTTACCCTTGACGCTGATCGCGCCCCGGCCTTCTTTCAAAGCGGCTTCATATTCGCTCAGAACTTGTTGCGCCCAGGCAATATCCTTCAATGACGGGACAAAGGTTTGATTCACGATGTCCAGTTGGCCCGGATGAATACACCATTTACCGTCAAAACCCATTGCCCGGCTGATTTTACAGGCCTGAGTCAGGCCTTCAAGGTTTTTAATGCCGGCAAACGGCCCGTCAGTCACCTGTTTGCCATACGCTCTGCCGGCGCTCACTAATGCGTGCATGACATAGTGCCAGCGGTGGCCGGGATAAAGCGCATCGTTTTCATCCATTTCCCCAATCGATTCCAGCGGCATTTGCACCGAGGCCGCATAATCGCCGGGGCCATAAACCAGTCCTTTCAGCCGCTCCGAACAAGCGGCAATTTCCTTGATATTAACGCAACCGAGCGCGGTTTCAATCAGGGCTTCAATCCCAACCGCGCGTGAATAACCTTTGTAACTTTCAATCTGCTCCAGCAGTGTCGCTACGAACAGAATGTCTTCCGGGCGATTAACCTTGGGCACGACCACCCGATCAATTTTGTCACCAACCGCTTCGATGATTTCAATCAGGTCACGATAGGCAAAATGGGTATCCAGCCCATTCATTCTGAACATGCGCAATTTGTTACCAAAATCCAGTTCCTGACAGGCGCGAATCACATTAGCCCGTCCGGCTGGTTTTTCTTCCGAGGCGACTGCATCTTCCAGATCGATACAAACAGCATCGGCGCTAGATGCCGCCGTTTTCTCGATCATTTTCCAGTTTGAACCTGGCGCCAGTAAAACCGAACGCTCCAGTTTTTCAGCCATAGTTATGATCTCCAATTCAGGTTAGCTTGCATCCCGATATGACCATCGCCGTTAGCAGTATATAACTCAAGGTCGCCATCGGATTTGGTTTGACCACAAACCGCGATCTGATCAAAGACAAAGAGTGGGCGCATGGCCCGGAAAGTGTAGGCCGCTGGCTTTCGGTCTGGATAATGCTGCTTTGCCGATTCCATTAACAGGATCGCTTGTAACGGGCCATGCACGACTAACCCCGGATACTTCTCCACTTCGGTCGCGTAGTTCACATCATAATGAATCCGGTGGGCATTGAAAGTCAGCGCGGAAAAGCGGAACAATAAAACCGGACTGACCGGATAATCTTCCCGCCATTGCAACGTTTCCGGAGCCAACGCAGGCGGCGGCGGCGTAAAGGATTTAGGCATTGGCAAATAGACAATATCCTGTTCTTCAGTAATCGCCAGTCCTTGGGTTGAATACGTTAAATGCCGGACAGTGACAAAAACCATGCCACCGGTCTTGCCCTGCTTTTCTGAGATTTTCAGAATTTCCGAGGTCTTGTGAACTTCATCGCCGATCATCAAATCCTGATGGAATGTCAAGCGACTACTCGCCCACATCCGTCTTTCCAGCGCGACTGGCGGTAAAAATCCGCCTTTCTTGGGATGACCATCGGCGCCGATTTCGAATTGAGCCGCCATCGGCAGGAAATAGAGCCAGTGCCAGAGTTCCGGCAATGGATCGCCTGCCCTCACTTTAAAATCCCGATCATCCAGAGTGCGCGCCATAGCCAGCACCGGCGTCGGATCAATCCGGTCATGCCTCTCTTCAGTTCGGCCTACCCAATCCTGCAAATCAACTTGGTTACTCATGTAAATCCTCCAACGATCAAGCCGCTCATCTAATACGCCATCAGTCAACAAGTTTTGCACAATTTGTAATTCTGAGTAGAGGTCAGTATAGGTCTCCTATACACATAGCGGCTATGCCAATCGATCAGCGCCGTTAAATAGGCCCATCCTCGCTCGATTCATGCCGGCGTCGCCCATCAGTGTGCGTTCTGGAAAACGTTCTATCCGAATATACTCACTCAGTAAGGGCGCAGGGCTACGCTGATCAACTTGCCGGAGATACTCTCAAAAAAACCGTTCCGCACCCAGCAGCGGCAACACCCGCTGCATGATCGGATCGGCGACGAAATAGCGCTGGATCACGCCCTGCCTGAGATGATTCGCCAGCGCAATCAGGATCATGCTCTGATCCAGCGCCAGAGTGTTGTACGCGACCTGGCCGGTGTGCGGATCGACCGCATCGTAGAACCCGAAATCGCCATAGATCGGATAGCGTTTCGCCAGTCGCCGCAGATTGGCGGCCGCCCCCGCCGGATCAGTCAACAGCGCCAGCGCCGCCGCATGGGGCGTGACCGCGCCGCCCGGATAGCCGCGCACTCCCAGAATCCGCACCCCGTATTCACCATAGCGGTCGCCCGCCGGCATTGAACTTGGCGACAGACCCCACACCGGATAGCCCAGATGCTCCACGGCAAAACGGCGCTGCAACTCGGTATGAATCAGCGCGTTCCGGCCCAGACTGGCCGGCGCATGCTGCAATTCGTCCAGCGCCAAGAGCGGCATCAGCGCCTCGAACAGGCTGCCGCCCCAGGACGGGACGTAGTTCAACCCGCGCCATGAGTAATAGCCGCCCGGAAACGAGTAGCCATTGACGGTTTTCATCGCCCGGCCCTTGGGCGATTGCGACGGCCAACTGAAAGTGCGGGGAAAGGTGCGGGCCATGCGGAACCAGTGTTCTTCGGGAACCTGGCCCTTGCCGATCGCGATCAGGCTACCCAGCCGCGCCTCGCTGTACAGCAATCCATAGTTGTACTCGGAACGGTAAGGCAAGTTGACGTAGTAGCCATGCATCATCAACTGCTCGACCGGGTCGTAGAACACTCGGTAATCCTCGCGCTCCAGCAGCCGGGTGCAGCGTTCCGCCAGTTCCGGAACGCTGGTTCTGATCACCATCAGCCCGGCGCTCAGCCAGGCGGAATCGACGAATGAAACGAAAGGGCTGGTGCGCTCCAGAGTGGTCGTATCGTAGTAGTTGAAGAAAAACCCCTGCCAGGTTTCCAGCCGCTCCAGCGTCCCCAAAATCCGGCGTAACCGAGCCTGCGCTTCCGTTGCGCTGATCAATCCCAGTTCCCGCGCCGCCACGATGTCGATCAGATACAGACCGATATTGGTGACATTGGTGTAATCGCCCAACCCGGCGTGTTCGGGCGCGATCGAGCCGTTGAAGCGCACCGTGTCCAGCGGCAACCCGTGTTCGCGATCGCTCAGCGCCGCCAATCCCCGCCAGGTGTCGCCCGCTACCCGCTCCAGAAACGCCCGGTCATTCGCCGGCAGGGTTCCGGGTTCAACCAGCAACCGCTGCGGCCACCCCGCCAGTCGGGCCAGCAGCAGCGGCTGAATCGCCATTCTGCCGCCGGCCTGACTTTCCCAAGCCGCCTTGCGCGGCGGAATCATTGGATCGCGGAGACTGGGGCCGGGCTGTCCGGTGTTAATCAAGGCGATATCGTCCAGCCAGTAGCCGCCGGACTGGACCGGCGAACGGCGCGGATGCAGGGCGAGATTAAATTCCCGCAATCCCCGCCAATCAGCGATGCCGTTCATCAGATTCAGCGGAATGCGCAAGCGTTGCCATTCGCCGGTGATGCCGGTCACCACATAACTGCCTTGGCGCAACAGGCCGGGCGGACCTTCCGGTAGCGGTTGCTTAAACTCCAGTTTCAGGGAATCGGCGTAACCGGCCGCTTCGTCGCCGCGAATCCACAGCTCCAGATGGTCGTAGCCCGAAGCATCGAGATCAGGCAGGCGCAACTGCCAGCCTATGGGATCGGTCGCGCCGGGGAAAAAGTGGTAACGCAGATGCAGCACCCATCGGCTACCGGCTCGTAGCAGGATCGGCTCCTGCCGGTAGTTGATGCGTCCGGCGTAATGGCCGGGATCAGCCGTCCAGCCGCGCATGGTTACGCCGGGGATGGGACTGGCTGCATGCTCGAAATCGTGCAAAACCAGCCGCGGGAGGAGCGCAGGTTCGGCGGCCAGAACCATGCTGCTGGTGAGGATCAGCACGCAAAAGAGCAGGGATGATTTCAAAATCGACATGGCGGTTTTTGAGCGGTAACACGAATTTGAGGGGCAGGGAGATTACGCAGCTTTCCACAACCCGGCGCGGATTCCTATACTTGCGGCCATAGCGACCCGGCGATGGGTTGCGCCCCACCGGCGATTGCGATGAATAACCCGTCTACTGCTAATCCCGCCCCCGACCTGTCTCCGCATACCCCGATGATGCAGCAGTATCTACGGATCAAGGCCGAGCATCCCGGCATTCTGCTGTTTTACCGGATGGGCGATTTTTACGAGATGTTTTACAACGACGCCCGCCGCGCCGCCGAGTTGCTCAATATCACTCTCACCACTCGCGGCCAGTCCGCCGGCGCGCCGATTCCCATGGCTGGCGTCCCGTATCACGCGGTTGAAACCTACCTGGCCAAGCTGGTCAAGCTGGGCGAATCGGTGGCGATTTGTGAACAATTGGGCGATCCTGCGACCAGCAAAGGGCCGATGGAACGGCAAGTCGTGCGGATCGTCACCCCTGGCACCCTGACCGATGAGGCGTTGCTCGACGAACGCAGCGATAACCTGCTAGTGGCTCTGCACCAGGTTAAGAACAATTACGGGCTGGCCTGGCTGGACTTGAGCGCCGGGCGATTCACCCTCATGCAGGTGCAGGGCGAAACCGCCTTGCACAATGAACTGGCCCGATTGAAACCGGCGGAACTGTTGATCAGCGAAGAGTTCAGCCTGCCCGAAGGCTGGCGGCAACATTCCGGTCTGCGCTGGCAAGCACCGTGGCATTTTGACCGGGACAGCGCCTTTCGCGCCCTGTGCGCCCAGTTCGGAGTCCGCAACCTGGATGGGTTCGGTTGCGCCGATCAGCCGGTGGCGGTCGCCGCCGCGGGTTGTCTGCTGCACTACGTCAAGGATACCCAGCGTAGCGCCCTGCCGCATTTGACCAGCCTGCGGGTGGAGCGCCATGAGGACAGTGTGATTCTCGACGCCGCCAGCCGCCGCAATCTGGAGCTGGAACAAAGTATAAGCGGCGGTCGCCAGCATACCCTGCTGGGCATTCTCGATCGTTGCGTGACCCCGATGGGCGGGCGGTTACTGCGACGCTGGCTGCACTGGCCGTTGCGGGATCGGCAACCGTTGCGCCAACGTCAGGACAGCGTCGGGCAATTACTGGAAAACGGCGGCTATGAAGCCCTGCGCGGTCGATTGCGCGGGACCGGCGATGTCGAACGGATTCTGGCGCGGGTAGCGCTGAAATCGGCTCGACCCCGGGATTTGACTGCGCTGGCCGATGCACTGGATCGGCTGCCCGGCCTACAGGAATTTCTCAAGCTGGCCACTGCCGCCCTGTTACAGAACCTGGCCGAGCGGGCCGGAACCCATCCTGAGCTAAGCGATCTGCTGAATCGGGCCATTATTCCCAACCCGCCGCAATTAATCCGCGATGGCGGAGTCATCGCGTCCGGCTACGACCCGGAACTGGACGAGTTGCGGACCATCGGCGAGCGGGCTGATCAATATCTGGTGGAACTGGAGGCGCGGGAACGGCAGCGGACCGGGGTCGCCAATCTCAAGGTGGGGTTTAACCGGGTGCATGGCTACTACATCGAAGTCACCCGCGCCCAGTCCCAGGCGGTTCCGGCAGACTACCAGCGCCGCCAGACTCTCAAGGGCGCGGAACGCTACATCATCCCGGAATTGCAGGCATTCGAGCATAAGGTTCTGCACGCCCAGGAGCAGGCGCTGGCGCGGGAAAAGGCGCTGTACGACGCGCTGCTGGAGCGGCTGATCGCCCGGTTGCCGGCCTTGCAAACCAGCGCCGCCGCCCTGGCTGAACTGGATGTGCTGGCCGATCTGGCCGAACGCGCTGCGGCGCTGAACTGGAAGCCGCCGGAATTAACCGATCAGCCCGGCATTGACATCACCGCCGGGCGGCATCCGGTGGTAGAGCAGGTGCTGGAGGAGCCGTTCGTGCCCAATGATCTGAAGCTGGAACCGCAACAGCGGCGAATGCTGATCGTCACCGGCCCGAATCTGGGCGGTAAATCCACCTATATGCGCCAAACCGCCTTGATCGTGTTGCTGGCGCATCTGGGCAGTTTTGTCCCGGCGGAGCGGGCGGTGATTGGTCCTATCGACCGGATTTTCACCCGGATTGGCGCGTCTGATGATTTGGCTGGCGGACGTTCAACCTTCATGGTGGAAATGAGCGAAGCCGCCAATATCCTGAACAACGCCACCCCACACAGCCTGGTGTTGATTGACGAAATCGGGCGTGGCACCAGCACCTTTGACGGCCTGGCGCTGGCCTGGGCGTGTGCGGTGCAACTGGCCGGGGTAGTGCGGGCGTTTACCCTGTTCGCCACCCATTACTTTGAACTGACCCGCTTGCCGGATGAGCAGGCCGGGATCGCCAATGTGCATCTCGACGCGGTCGAACACGGCGAGGCGATTGTGTTCATGCACCGGGTTCAGGAGGGGCCGGCGGATCGCAGTTACGGGTTGCAGGTTGCGGCGCTGGCGGGAGTGCCTCCTACCGTGATTCAACAGGCCCGGCAGCGGTTGCGGCTATTGGAGCGGCAAATGCTGCGGCGGGAATTGCCGGCGGCCCGATCAGCGGCGACTCTGCAAATTTCGCTGTTTGGCGAAACAGCGCATCCGGCGATCACTGCGCTGACGGCGCTGAATCCCGATGCGCTGACGCCAGACCAGGCATTGACCGAGTTGCGGCGCTTGCATGGCTACCTCCACAACTGATGTGGTGGAATTGCCGCTTCGAACTACCCCGGCGCTTCGCGCCACCCCTCCTTGTCCAAGGAGGGGAAAATCAGGGCGCTGGTTTGGACTGTGGCACCCCGACCCAAGGCATGATCGGAACTGCGGTGATGGAGTTTTTGGGCGATCCTTCCACCAGCTTGTCGCTGTAGACCAGATAAATCAGGGTATTGCGGGGCTGATCGAAGAACCGAACGACCCGTATCTTTTTGAACAGCAGGGAACGGCTCTCGGTAAAAACCTCCTCGCCATCTTTCAGTTTTTCCTTGATGGCGATGGGGCCGACCTGGCGGCAGGCGATCGAGGCATCCGACGTATCCTCGGCCAACCCCAGCCCGCCCTTGACCCCGCCGGTGCGGGAGCGGCTGACATAGCAAGTCACGCCGCTGACTTTCGGATCGTCGAAGGCTTCGATCACGATTTTATGGTTCGGCCCCAGCCACTGAAACGCGGTGTCCACGCTGCCGATTTCCTGGGCGTGAGTCTCTGTCGCCAGCAGTCCCAGTCCTCCTGCGAGCAGTGCCGACAGCAAGAAACGATTCATGGCGATTCTCCTCATTCAGTTTCAAGCAATCACCGACGGGATGCCGGCTTACATCCGAAAGCGCATCGACAGATCGACGGCCTGCACATCCTTGGTCAATCCACCAATGGAAATGTAATCGACGCCGGTCTCGGCAATCTGGCGCACCGTGGCGAAATTGACGTTACCCGACGCCTCCAGTTTGACTTGCCGATCAGCCAGTTTCACCGCCTCGGTCATGGCGGTTAAAGCAAAGTTGTCCAGCATCACGATGTCGGGCCGTGCGGCCAGCGCTTCCTGCAGTTCCTCCAGATTTTCCACTTCCACCTCGACGGTAACGTGTGGATGCAGGCGGCGGGCAGCGGCGATGGCGTTGCTGATGGAGCCGGCGGCCATGATGTGATTTTCCTTGATCAGCACCGCATCGAACAGGCCGATCCGGTGGTTCTGGCAACCGCCGCAGCGCACTGCGTACTTTTGGGCCAGCCGCAGGCCAGGCAGGGTTTTGCGGGTATCGAGAATGGTCGCGCCGGTTCCAGCCACGGCGTCGGCGAAACGGCGGGCCAGGGTGGCAGTTCCCGACAACAATTGCAGAAAATTCAGCGCGGTGCGTTCCCCGGTCAGCAGTGCGCGGGCCGGGCCATGCAGGGTACACAGCAACTGATCCGGTTCAATCCGATCGCCGTCAGCAGCGCGCCAGTCAATGCGGATGCGCGGGTCGAGTTGCTGGAATACCGCATCGAACCAGGCTGCGCCGCAGAGTACGGCAGATTCGCGGCTGATTACGGTGGCCTCGGCCTCGGCGGTTTCCGGGATCAAGGCGGCGGTCAAATCGCCGCTGCCGACATCTTCGGCCAAGGCCAATGCGACCGTGGGATGGGGATCAGGCTGATTCATAATGGTTCCTCGTAGTAATCGATGATGCGGCTGGAAGCGCCTCAGCGCCTTTTTCCCCCAGCGGCTGCTTGCAATCGCGCCAGCTAGGCGGTCTCATCGGCGCAGTCGAGCAATTCCTCGTAAAAGCCTTCAAAAACAGTCAGTTACTCAATCCGCTCCAGGGCGCTACTCAGCGCAGCCGGCGCAGCGCATAAAACCCCGCGCCCAGAAACAGCAGCGACGGCAGGCCGGCCCCTGCGAGCGGCGGGTAGCCGTATAGCAGCACCACGTTACCCAGCAGATAGTTGAGCAGAAAGAACGCCAGTCCCAGCAGCAGCCCGATTAATAACCGCTGTCCGACCCCGGCGGAACGCTGCGGGCCGAACACGAACGGCATTCCGACCACCAGCATCGCCACATACAGCAGCGGCGCCAGCAGCTTGCGCCACAACACCAGCCGGTAACTCTGGGCATCCAGGCCATTGCGCTCCAGATAATCGACATAAACCAGCAGATCGCGGATCGACAGTTCGCTGGGATTGCTGGCCAGTACATCGAGAATCTTTGGGCTGATCGCCGAAGCCACGGTCAGACTGGCCAGTTGCTCAGTCTGCGCCGCATCGTGGTTGAGAACGCTGCGGTTGACCCCCTCCAGCAGCCAGTTGCCCCCAGTGACGTAACGCGCTCCCTGGACCTTGGTGACGGTTTCCAGTCGGGATTCAGCGTCGATTTTGAAAATGTGGATATCCACCAGCCGGATGCCTGGCAGCACCGACTGGACATGAATGAAATAATCGCCATCCCGCGCCCAGAACCCGCGCCCACCGCGAATCGCCATATTCTGGCTTTTGGCGACCGCCCGCTGTTCATAGGCAATTTGTTCCAGTGGCGGGGCAACGAACTCGCCGATGGCCAGCACTGCCAGACTGAGCAACAGCGCGGCTTGCAAGGCTGAACCGGTGAGCCGAAGCAACGACAGGCCAGCGGCCCGCATTACGATCAGTTCGCTGCCACCGGCCAACGCTCCCATCCCCAGCAGCCCGCCTACCAGCAACGCCATGGGAAAGACTTCATACAGGCGTTGCGGCTGAATGAGCAGCAGGTACTGAAGCGCCGCCGGGAAGTCGTAGTTGCCCTTGCCTACGTCTTCCAGCTCCACCAACAGGCTGAGAAACATTTCCAGCAGCATCAGCACCAGCAAAGTGGCCAAGGTAGCGGTCGCTACAGTGCGGAAAATGTAGCGGTCAAGAATTTTCATCACGTTCTCCGCGAGAAACCCCGGCCTTTGGACCGGGGAGGGAGTACAGGCCGAATGAAGTTCAGCTTCTTTTCCAGAGGCGCCGCGTTGCGAATAACCATAATCGTCGACGCGTTGATTTAGATCCAGCCGTTATTCCGCGCCAGCGTACTCCAGCCATTCGCCGCCGGCCTGTATTTTCTGCAGGCATCGGATAAACAGGTTGGACTTCATGGTTTTCAATGAATTCGTCGATTTGGCGCCAAGTCCCGGTCATGATCCAGCCACAGACCTGAGTTTGTAGCTGGCGTTGCTCGCCCTAACTTAATGGCAGTGAGGCGTCAGGGTGGAAGCAGGAATGAGGGACATAGGTGGAAAGCCTTCATCAGCTTGACCGCCGCTGCTCCTCACGAGTCAACCACGCCGCCAGCATGGTCAGGCCCAGGGCGATCCCCACCAGCGCTGCCGAAACCAGCAAGCTGTTGAGCAACGCCGGCGCGACGGTCAGCAACAGGCCCAGCTCCAGCATCATGACTCCGGACAGCAGTTTGAGCAGCCGCCCCTCCCGCTCCGTCAATTTGCGCGCCCCCAGGGTTCGCACGAAAGCAAACACGATCAGCGCCAGTGGCAGTACATAGATCAGGTTGTAGAAAGCCAGATAGCTATAGCGCACACCGGGCGACAGTTCGCTCAAGGTCAGCAGGCGCGTGTACACCATCGGGAAACCGGCGGTGCAAAGCAGTTCATAGAAATTGGCGGCGATAGCTAGCAGGATGGTCGCTCCCAGCATGGCGGGCAGGTTCTCGGCATTCAGAATCATCCGCGCCCGGCGATAAAGGTCCGGCTTGCGTGATTCGGGAATCGACAGGCTAATCCCCCGTTCGAAGGCGAAAAAATCCTTGATGTTAATCAGGCCCGCTCCCATCGCCAGCAGGCCGGCAGCCAGCGTAATCCACGTCAATGCGCCCAGCAGTTGGAACACGTTCAGCCACGCCGCCATGAAGGTGAAATACATCAGCCCGGAGGTCAGCACAAAAATGCCGCCGATCAGGGACATCCGGCGCCGGCTTTTCTGGTGGGCAAGCAGGCTCAGCAAAAACAGCAGGACGAAGAAGGCGCAGGGATTGAAGGCGTCCAGCCCGGCCAGCACTGCGGTGAATGCGGGCAGAGAGAGGTGGTCTGGGGCAACCTCACCCAGCAGGGGAATGCGCACCTTCGCGACTGTCGAGGGCGAAGCAGGGGTCAATGGCGCACCTTGCATCGCCTGGGTCCGGCACGCCTCCAGCCGCCGCAACAGCGCCGCGCCGGTGCTGGCGGCACTCTCCCAGCCGACTTCCATCACCCCGCAGGCGATCAGGGTGGGCACTGCTTCCGCCGTTTGCCCGAGCGATTCGACCAGGGCCATAAATCGCCGGGTGTTTTCGGGATGACCCGAAACCTCAAACGAATGGACGATGACCCAAGGGCGCGCAGTGGGAATTGCTTCGACAAAGGGGCGGGCTTGCAGACAATGCGGGCAGGTTGCTGACCAGAAGAAATAAAGATGCACCCGAACCTGACCATTGGCGTCGGTCTCGAACCAGGGGTCTTGTGCGAAGGCGGCGCTGGCGGCGCTCATTAAGGCCATGACCAGCAGTAACCAAGAGTAGGGAGTCTTCATGGTGCGCTTTAAAAAACGACCCCGCAGCAATCCGGGGTATTAAAAGAAGGAGGTACGCAGCAAGTCGCGGAATCGTTGGGAAGGCTTGGCGTCAGGGGAACAGGATAGCGCCCTTGGCCGGGCTTTGTCCCCACGATGATATGATGAGTTTTTACTGAGCGATATGAGGTTTGAGGCGGCATGAAAACAACCGGGTTAACGTCAGAGCGGATGACGGTCGGCGAACGGCGGGCGGCATTCTGGCTGGCGGGGGTGTTTTCGTTGCGGATGCTGGGGCTGTTCATGATTCTGCCAGTGTTCGCCCTGTATGCCGAACAACTGCACGGCGATACCCCAGCGCTGGCGGGACTGGCAATTGGCATTTACGGGTTCAGTCAGGCGCTGTTCCAGATTCCGTTCGGCTTTCTGTCCGACCGCTATGGCCGCAAGCGGATGATTTATATCGGTCTGCTAATTTTCGCCGGGGGTAGCGTGGTCGCGGCGCTGGCCGATTCGATTTACGGGGTGATTCTGGGTCGCGCTCTGCAAGGTGGCGGCGCAGTTTCGGCGGCGGTCATGGCGCTGGCCGCCGACCTGACCCGCGAGGAACACCGGATCAAGGTGATGGCGACCATCGGCATCACGATTGGCGTTTCGTTCGCGGCTTCCATGATTCTCGGCCCGGTGCTGAATGGCTGGATCGGGGTGCCGGGCATCTTCTGGCTGACCGGTGTGCTGGCCTTGTTTGGTATCGCCGTGGTGCGGTTTAAGATCCCCGATCCAGTTGAAAGCCGGGTTCACTGCGACGCCGAACCGGTTGCCGCGCAATTCGGGCGGGTGCTGACCGATGGGCAGTTGCTGCGGCTGAATTTCGGCATTTTTACCCTGCATCTACTACTGACTGCGACCTTTGTCGCTGTGCCGCTGGCTTTACGCAATGCCGGGTTGCCGAGCGATCAGCATTGGCAGGTCTATCTGCCGGCGCTGCTGTTCTCAATGGTGGCAATGGTGCCTTTCATCATCCTTGCCGAAAAATATCGGCGACTGAAACCGGTGTTTCTGGGCGCGATTCTCACCCTGGCGCTGACCGAGCTAGGTTTGCTGACCCTCCACGATACCGTGCTGGAAACTGCCGTATTGCTGCTGATTTTCTTCACGGCCTTTAACCTGCTGGAAGCGACCCTGCCATCGCTGATCGCCAAGCTGGCCCCGCCGGACGCTAAAGGCACGGCGATGGGGGTGTATTCCAGCAGCCAGTTTCTTGGCGCATTCGCCGGCGGGGCGTTAGGTGGCTGGCTGCGCGGGCAGTTCAGCTTTGAGGGGGTGTTCGCGCTGACCACGCTGGCGGCGCTGGCCTGGCTGCTGGTCGCCTGGACCATGCAGAATCCCCGTTATCTCAGCAGTTATCTACTGAATGTGGGGGTGCTGGATGAGGTGGAAGCGCACCTGCTGGCGCTGCGGTTACGCGAAGCGCCGGGCGTGGCGGAGGCGGTTGTGGTCGCTGCCGAGGGCGTGGCTTATCTGAAGGTGGATCGGCGGACGCTCGATGAGGCGGCGTTGCAGGAGATTCGGGCTAAAGGCTTAAAGGCTTAAAGGCTTAAAGGCTTAAAGGCTTAAAGGCGAAAGGGCGAAAGGGCGAAAGGGCGGAAGGCGGGTAGGGTGGGCACGGCCCACTTTCATCGTATTGGCCATCCCTCGAATGACGGGCTGTACCCACCTTACCCGAATCTTAAAAACCGCGCCCGCTCTGCAGCGTTTCAATCACCGGCCTGGTCTCCGGCCAAACCCCGCGCCAGCGGTGGAACGATTCCGCCGCCTGTTCCACCAGCATCCCCAAACCATCCAGCGCCTGCGCCGCGCCCTGTTCCCGACCCCATAGCACGAACGCGGTCGGTTCGCGGCCATACATCAGGTCGTAGCACCAGCCATCCGCCGCCAGCACCCCCTCTGGCAATGGCGGGATGGTATCGCTCAATCCCGCTGCAGTAGCGTTGATGATCAAGTCGAATTGCCGCCCGGCCAGTTCAGCAAACCCGCATCCCGAAATCAGCCCCAGATCGCTGAACCGCAAGGTCAGGTCCCGCGCCTTGCTCGCGGTGCGGTTGGCGATCACCAGTTGCACCGGCTTTTCCAGCAACAGCGGTTGCAAAATCCCCCGTGCTGCGCCGCCCGCGCCCAGCAGCAAAATCCGTTGCCCCGCCAGTTGTCCGTCGTGGTTGATCTTCAAATCACGCACCAGCCCCGGCCCATCGGTGTTGTCGCCGTGGACTCCGTCCGGCCCGAAACTCAGGGTGTTGACCGCTCCGGCCCGTTCGGCGCGGGCGCTCAGCACGTCGGCGAATACCCAAGCATCCTGTTTGAACGGCACGGTGACATTTAGCCCCTTGCCGCCCGCTTCCCGAAACGCGCGCGCCGCCGCTGCAAACCCACCCGGCTCCACCCGGATCGCCCGATATTCGAGGTTCTGGCCGGTCTGAGCGGCAAACAGGGCATGAATGCGCGGTGATTGGCTGTGTTCAATCGGGTTGCCCATCACAGCGTATTGATCCGGCTGTGTAGTCATCTGATTTGCTCTCAATTCTGGCCTAACGGCGTTTTTAAGCGGGATTCAAAGTCCGGTGGCGGGGTGTATTGCAACAGCGCTTCGCCGTTGGCCCCCAACAGCAGGTCCAGACCCAGCGCCGGATAAAGCCAGTGCGCGCCATCCTTTGCGGTCACCTGTTCCGCGGGTTCGCCGAACCGTTTGCGGACTAGTTCAGCATCAAATTTGACCACCGGCATCAAGGTGATTGCGGTTACGACCGCCCCCAGCGCTGCCACTTCATCGGCCTCGGCCACCGGATAGCGCCGACCGCCGGCAACACTCGGCTTGCCGGCGCCAGCGTGGGTTTTCATCGCGGTCAATACCGGATCGGGTAACTGCGCAGCCATGACCAGCCGGGCGTTCAGCCCGCCGACCACGGCATCCCGGAAATAAGCCTCCAGACTCAATCCACCCGCCGGGTCCTGAAACAGCCCCAGTTCATAACGCCGCCCGAATTTGGCGACCGCATCCCGCACGGTGCTGACGCCCAAGGTCAATCCGAACACGGTAATGGTTGCGCCATCCTGACTGCGGCTGATCTGCCACGGCTTATCTTGACCGGGTGCAGAGGACTGGCCACCGGGCGGGGACATGATCGCCAGCAACGCCACGCTCAGCGCCGCGATCAGCGCTCCCGATAGCCACCATTGCCAGCGCTTCATGCCTGCCGCAGCCAGCCGGCTGCCTGCCCCGCGAAATAGGTCAAAATGGCATCCGCCCCCGCCCGCTTGATCGCCAGCAATGATTCCATCACCACCGCTTGCTCATCCAGCCAGCCATTCTGCGCCGCCGCCAGCAGCATCGCGTATTCGCCGCTGACCTGATAAACGAAGGTCGGAGCAGCGAACTGATCCTTAACTCGCCGGACAATATCCAGATACGGCATTCCCGGTTTGATCATCACGATATCCACGCCTTCCTCCAGATCCAGCGCCACTTCGCGCAACGCCTCATCGCTGTTGGCCGGGTCCATCTGATAACTGAATTTATTGCCCTTGCCGAGCGCCCCTGCCGAACCGACCGCATCGCGGAATGGCCCGTAGAAGCTGGACGCATATTTGGCGGAATAGGCCAGAATCCGGGTGTGAATGAAATCGTGGGATTCCAGCGCCTCGCGGATCGCGGCGATCCGCCCGTCCATCATGTCCGACGGCGCGACGATGTCGGCTCCAGCCTCGGCATGGGACAGCGCCTGCCGCGCCAATACGCTCACGGTTTCATCGTTCAGCACATAGCCGGAGTCATCCACCAGTCCATCCTGGCCGTGGCTGGTGAACGGGTCGAGAGCCACGTCGGTAATCACACCCAGTTCAGGAACGTGGGCTTTCAGCGCCCGCACCGCCCGCTGAGCCAGGCCATCGGGGTTGTACGCCTCGGCGGCGTCCAGCGACTTGGCCTCCGGCGGAGTGACCGGAAACAGCGCCACCGCCGGAACGCCTAGCCCGGCCAGCTTTTCCGCTTCGCGCAGCAGTTCGTCAAGGGTCAGCCGGGCAACGCCAGGCATTGAGGCTACCGGTTCCCGGCGGTTTTCGCCCTCGATCACGAACAGCGGTTGAATCAGGTCGGCGGGAGTCAGCACGGTTTCCCGCACCAGTCGCCGGGAAAACTCATCGCGGCGCATCCGGCGCGGGCGGACGCCGGGAAACTGGCCGGTAACGATTTGGGGCAGGCGGGACATGAAAAATTCTCCAGTGGCTGATGGATTCAAAGTAGGTTGGGGAAAATCGCCGCATCGGGCGTTTTCCAACTCCACCAAGTATGCTAAACGGATTGAAATTTCGTAACCCGTGAAACCTGCGCCGCCTGTTTGTTGTTCAACGACCCGTTCATCCACTATGTCCCGATCCGATTCTCACTCCCTGTCCGCCCGACTGCTGCTTTGCGGTCTGCTGTTGCTGATCGCTGGATCGCTCCCGGCTCAGGATGACGATCTGATGCTGGCTACGATCGATGCTGCCCATAATGGAACGCTGACGGTTACGGTCGAAGGACTCGACGGACCGCTGCGCGACAATGTGCTGGCCGCGCTGGAACTGAACCGCTTTGCCGGGAAAGCCGCTCCTGAAGAAAGCCGGTTGCGCTGGTTGCACAATGACGCTATCCGCCAGATCAACGAGGCGCTGCAACCTTTTGGCTATTTTCAACCGGTGATTGACGCGACGCTGGAGCGCACGACCGACGGTTGGATCGCGCAGTACCGGATTCAGCCCGGCCCGCCGTTGAAGATCACGACGGTCGATGTGCAAATCCTGGGTGAAGGTGGCAACGACCCGGCGTTTCAGAAGCTGCTAACGAAATTGCCATTCGCAGCGGGACAGGTTCTCGATCAGATACAGTACGAGCAGTTCAAGCAGAATCTGGAATCACTCGCCACTGAACGCGGCTATTTCGAGGCCCGCCTAGTCGAACGCGCCATTCAGGTCAATTTGCAAACCAACGAGGCGGTGATTCGCCTGCATTTCGACACCGGCCCGCGCTACCGCTTTGGCGCGATTGCGTTCAAGCAGGATGTACTCTCACTCAAGCTGCTGGAGCGCTATCCGCAGTTCAAACCCGGCGATCCGTATGACGCCAACGACCTGCTCAAGCTGCAAAGCGATCTCGGCAGCACCCCCTATTTCAGTCAGGTTCAGGTCAACGCCCCGCCCGATGCCGCCAGCGACACCGCCCCGGTCGAGGTGGAGCTGGAGCCGGGCAAGCGGTACAAATACAGCGCCGGCCTGGGTTATGGGACCGATACCGGCCCGCGTGGCCGGCTGAAAATGGAACAGCGCCGGCTAAATCGCCGGGGGCATCACGCCGAAGAGGAAATCCTGCTGTCGACGGTCAAGTCGCTGATCGGCCTCAACTACATGATTCCTGGCAAAAACCCGACTACCGACGAATACGCGCTGACTGCCGGCTATATCAACCAGAACTATGAAAATCAGGACTATGAACTGAGTACGATCGGCGGCGGCTGGCGGCGGCAGGATGGCGACTGGCTGAAGAACTTCAATTTGAGTTACCAGTACGAACGCTACCAGAATCCCGACAGTACCGACAATTTCGCCACCACTGATTCGCTGTTGCTGATTCCTGCCGTGAACTGGACCTGGATTGACGCTGATGATCGTCTGAATCCCACGCGTGGCCTGCTGTTCGGCTTTGAATTACGCGGCGCAGCGACCGAACTGCTCTCCGATACCACCTTTGCTCAAGGCGCGTTGCATCTGAAGGGGGTATACGCCTTCAATGACACCAGCCGGATCATCGCCCGTAGCGATGTGGGCGCGACCGTCATCGACGGTGGCATTGACGCGTTGCCGACTTCGCTGCGCTTTTTCGCCGGCGGCGATGCCAGCGTACGCGGCTATGCCTACAACAGCATTGGCCCTACTGACGCTGAGGGCGATGTAATCGGTGGCAAGAATCTGCTGATCGCCAGCCTCGAATACGAACACCGGATCTGGGATGGCTGGAGTCTTGCGGCGTTCGTGGACAGTGGCGATGCCTTCGATGGCGCGAGTCCGGAAATGAAAACCGGGGTCGGGCTAGGCGTGCGCTGGCGGTCGCCGGTCGGGCCGGTGCGACTGGATTTCGCATCCGGACTGGATCGCCCGCCCGGCGATACCTTCCGTTTCTCCTTTAGCATTGGGCCTGATCTGTGAGTACTTCCCAAGGGGTGCGCCGGCTGTTGTTGCGGCTGCTGCTGTGGTTGCCGCTGCTGTTGCTGACGGTTCTGCTGTTGACAGCGGGATTAGCAGTATCCACCGAACCCGGTTTGAAAATGCTGCTGGCGTTGGCCGAAAGGGCTTTGCCCGGCCAGTTGAGTTACGGTCAGGCAGGCGGTTCGCTGTTGGGACCGTTATGGATCAAGCAACTGCGCTATCAGGACGGCGTGTTGATCGTCGCGTTGGCTGATGGCGAATTCGACTGGCAACCCGCTGATCTGCTCGACGCCACGCTGACGATCAGCCGGCTGCATCTGGAAGGACTGGAGCTGCAATTGCCGCCCGGCGATCCTGCGGCTCCCACTGCTGAACCACTGACTCTGCCACAGATTGAACTGCCGCTGGCGATCCAGCTCGCTAATGTGGAGATTCGCAGCATTAGCATTCAGCCCCCCGATGCCGAGCCGATCCTGCTGGACGCTGTCAATCTCAAAGCCCATACCGAAGCTGGCGCGTTAACCATTGATCCGCTGGAAATCTGGGCGGCACAGGGCGAGCTTCATCTGAGCGGACGACTGAATCCAACCGGTGGTTATCCATTGAGTGCGCAAGTGATATGGCAATTTTTAACTCCGGATTATGGCGTGGTGATCGGACAAGGGACGATTCAGGGGGAATTGCAGGACCAGTTGCAGGTGACTCAGCGCATTACCGGTCCGGCGACCCTGGAATTAACCGGCGAAATCCGCCAGCCGCTGGCAGCAAAACCGGCCTGGTCGGCTAAAACCAAACTGGATATTGCCGACCTCAAGCCGCTGATTCCTGAACTGACCGGTCAAGCGCTCACCGCCAAAATCGAGGCGCAAGGCATATTGGCGCAATTTCAGGGTCAGGGCGAACTCACTGCCGGATTGCCGGAGCTGGGTTTAACTACAGTTCGTTTTAATGCCACTGGCGATGAAAATTCGCTGAACCTTGAGCAATTAAAACTGACTGCGGCTCATCAACCCTTGGCGCTTAATCTCAAGGGGGATCTACAGTTTGACGAACTCAAATTTAATGCAGCCGGACAATGGCAATCACTGGTCTGGCCGTTAGCGGGTCCGCCGCAAATAGCAAGTTCTCAAGGCGATTTCACCATCCAAGGCGGAATCAAAGACTACCGGTTTCAACTCGCTGCTGAACTACAAGGCGCAGAGATTCCCAAAGGTCGCTGGACCTTAACTGGACAAGGCTCTGATCAGGCGGTGCGCGATGTGAAGCTGAATGGGCAGACGCTGGATGGCGTTATTCAGGGCCATACTGAAGTAGCCTGGCTGCCGGCCTTGCGCTGGCAAGCGGCATTGGCCGGCGAGGGCTTGAATCCTGGCGTGCAGTGGAAAGAGGTTCCCGGCAAGCTGAATCTGCGGCTGAAAAGTGACGGCAGTTTTGAGCAAAAATTACGGGCGAATCTGCTGCTCGAAAACCTGAGTGGAACCCTGAACGGCCAGACGGTGAGCGGTAATGCTGATCTGGCGGTTCAAGATCAGGGCCTGACCATCAAGACCCTGAGAATCAATGCGGGAGACGCAAAAATAGAAGCGGATGGCGCATTAAACCAGCGTTGGCAATTGCGCTGGAAAGTGGATGCGCCAAAACTGCAAGGACTGATTCCTGGCCTGAGCGGTAACATCGCCAGCACTGGGCAACTCACCGGTCCCCGCGATCATCCTGAAATCGCCGCTGATTTTAATGTGCAAAATCTCGGTTATGGCGACACCCGGATTCAGCAAATACGGGGCACGGTCAATCTCGATACCGGTGGCGCTAATCGCTCGAAATTGCAACTCAATGGGCAAGGGTTGACGCTCGGCGGGCAGCAATGGAAAACCCTGAATCTCGACGGTTCGGGTACGCCTGCTGCACATGAACTCAAGGCGGAAATCATCGGCGAACCGGGTCAGTTTAATCTGGCGCTGACCGGCAATCTACAACTACCGGCATTAACTTGGCAGGGCCGGATTGCGCAATTATCGATGAAAAATATTTCGATGAAAAATACCGTGGCGGGCGCGTGGACTCTGGACAAACCGGCGGCGCTGCGGGCTTCAGCCAAGGAAGCCAATCTCGACTCCGCCTGCCTGAGCAGCCCCCCAACTCGACTGTGTTTTCAAGGGCAATGGCAGCAAGGACGCGGCTTCAACGCCCGGACCCAACTGAGCAATCTTAGCCCGGAACGGTTCAAGGCATTTTTGCCGCCAGGTATAGTCATCGCCACCAGCGTCAGCGGTGAGGCGACAATCAATGGCAAGGATGTTAACAATTTGCAGGGCACGCTCAATCTGACTCTCGCGCCCGGCAGCCTTAAAATGGACGCCAATGGCCAACTGCTGCGATTCACGCTGAATGGCGGCAATCTGCAAGGCGATCTCAATGGCCGTAATCTCAATGCTCAGGCCAAACTCGATCTCGCCCAGACCGGTCAGATGCAAGCTAATGTGCAAATTCAGGACCCTCTGGGAACCCCCCGGCTGAATGGCAAACTCAATGCGGCATTAACCGATTTAAGCGTCATTTCACTGTTCGCGCCGCAACTGCAAAACGTGTCCGGGCAAGTTCGGGCTAATGTGGCTGCAACCGGAGTTTTGCCAAAACTGGCGTTACGCGGTGAAGTTCGCTTGGAAAATGCGGGGGCGGCGATTCCCGAAGCCGGAATCAAACTCCAGAATTTGCAACTGGCTGCTATCGGCGATGGACAAGGACCACTGCAATTAATGGGTTCGGTACGCTCCGGTTCCGGTCAATTGCAGTTGACCGGTGAGGTCAACCCCCTGAAACCGCAACTCAGCCTGAACATTAAAGGTCAGGGATTTCAGGCATTGAATACTGCTGATTTGCAAGTCCAGATCAGTCCTGATTTGCAGCTCAATGCCACGCAACAACAGGTGAAGCTTGATGGTGAAGTGACCATTCCCCGCGCTTTTTTGCGGCCCGGCGGCAACCGGCCCGGGGTGATTCGCCCGTCCGGCGATGTGGTGATTGTCAATGGCGCGAATGGCGAAAAGCCGCCGCCCCAGCGACCAGGTCTTGAGCTTTATGCCCGAGTTCAGGTTATTTTGGGCGACGACGTGCGGGTAGAAACCAGCGCATTTCAAGGTCGGCTCAAGGGCAGACTGCTGGTAGAAGAAACGCCACAACTGGCGCCACGCGGCAGTGGCGCTATTGAAGTCGTGGCGGGTAATTACCGGATTTACGGCGAAGACATTCAAATTCAGCGGGGACAATTACTGTTCAGCAGCAGCCCACTGGATAATCCTGGGCTGGATTTGCGCGTCGTGCGGCAAAGCGAAAATTCGGCAACCGGTCAATCTATCACTGCCGGCGCCCAAATTAGCGGGACGCTGAGAAACCCAAGGCTGACCTTGTTTTCTGACCCGAAAATGCCCAATTCCAGCATCCTGTCCTATCTGGTTTTCGGACGAGGGGCACAAGGCGGATCGGGCGGCGAATCAGCGCTGTTGTACAAAGCTGCCAGTGCGATGGGTTTTGGGGCGGGAACCTTGACCAAGAGCCTGGGCGATGCCTTTGGTCTGGATGCCCTGGAGTTGAATGCCGGCGACGGTAGCAAAGCCACTTCGCTGATGCTCGGTAAATACCTGGCGCCAAATTTATATGTGGGTTATGGCGTCGGACTATTCAACGCAGTCAATACGTTTAACGTGAAATACCGGATTAGCAAGCGACTGTTATTTGAATCGAACAGCAGCGCCTCCGGCGTCGGCGCTGATTTGATTTATACCGTGGAACACTGATCCAAAGACCGTTATCCGGATTAAACCCACCACTGGCTAAAGCGGGTGGGTTGAATTTCGCCGGACTAAGCCGCCGACTGAAACAGAGCAGGTCTGAAGCCGGCGGTTTGCACCGCAGGTGAACGCGACGATTAAAGCAACAGTCGCCGAATGTCAGCCAGCAATCCGGCCAGCGTCACGGTAAATCGCGCTGCCTGCGCCCCATCAATCACCCGATGGTCATAGGACAATGACAGCGGCAATAACAGCCGGGGCGTAAACTCCTTGCCATTCCACACCGGTTTAATCTGCGAACGGGTCACGCCGAGAATCGCGACTTCCGGGGCATTTACAATCGGGGTAAACGCTACTCCGCCAATCCCGCCCAGACTGGAAATGGTGAAACAAGCGCCCTGCATTTCACCAGGGCCGAGTTTCTTATTCCGCGCCTTGGTCGATAATTCGCCCAGTTCCGCCGACAACGCAAAGATGCTTTTCTGATCGACATCGCGGATCACCGGCACCACCAAGCCGTCCGGGGTATCCACCGCAACACCGATATGGCAATACTTTTTCAGCACCAGATTTTCGCCGGTCGCATCCAGCGAAGCGTTGAAATTCGGCCAGGTTTTCAGTGCCGCAGCGCTGGCTTTCAGCAGAAAACCGAGCATTGTCACCCGAACGCCGCGCTGTTCCGCTTCTTTCGCCAGCGACTGACGGAAAGCGTCCACCTCGGTAATGTCGGCCTCGTCGTGGTGGGTGACGTGCGGTATGTTTAACCAGGCGCGATGCAGATTGGCCCCGGATAGCTTCTTGATCCGGGACAGTGGTTGCGCTTCCACCGGGCCAAATTTGGCGAAATCGACCGGCGGGATCGGTGGAATCCCCATGTAACCCGCCGGCAATCCTCCTCTGCCTTCGCCAGCCAGCGACGCCGGTTTGAAGGTTCCCGACATCACCTGCTTAACGAAGCCCTGCACATCCTCTTTGAGAATCCGCCCCTTGGGACCGGAACCGGTGACGACCCGGGTTAAATCCACGCCCAATTCACGCGCAAACCGGCGAATCGACGGACTGGCATGGACTTTCCCCTGCATCGACTCCTTTCCTTCTTGCGGGGGAGGGCTGGGGAGCGGGGCAACCGGCGGTGGCGGTGGCGCCAGTTCCGGCTTGGGCGTGCGCGGTCCCAAGGCAATTGCGCTCAACGTATCCGGCAACTGCGGCCTGGCGGCGGTGTCGGTCTCGGCGCTGACCAGCAACAGAATCAGCGCGCCTTGGGACACCTTGTCGCCGAGCTTGAGTTCGAGGCTTTGCACTGTCCCAGCAAATGGCGACGGCACATCCATATTCGCTTTGTCGCTTTCCAGCACGATCAACGGGGTGTCAATGTCCACATGATCGCCGGGAGCGACCATGATCTCGATCACCGGCACGTCCTTGAAATCGCCAATGTCCGGCACCCGCACTTCCAGAGTCTTACTGCCGGTTGCGGGAGGCAGTGGCGCGGCCTGACCGGTTTTCGGCGCGGTCACCGCCTCGGCGACTTCCAGATACAAAATCAGGTCGCCTTCGGAAATTTTGTCACCGGGCTTGAGTTTCACTTCCCGCACCACTCCGGCGACCGGCGAGGGCACCTCCATGCTGGCCTTGTCGGTTTCCAAGATGATCAGGGGCGTTTCCACCTCGATCACGTCGCCCGCCGCCACCAGCACTTCAATCACATCCACGCCCTTGAAGTCGCCGATGTCCGGGACATGAATTTCTTTAATCAGACTCATCGAAAATTCTCCTGGCCGGTCAGACGGTGATCGGGTTGGGCTTGTCGGCGTCAATGCCGTATTTTTCAATCGCTTCCAGCACCTTGGCGACCGGGATGGTCCCCGCGTCGGCCAGCAGTTTCAGCGCCGCCAGCGCGACATAGTGGCTGTTGACCTCGAAATGCCGCCGTAACTGGGCGCGGGTGTCGCTGCGGCCATAGCCGTCAGTGCCCAGCACGAAATAGGGGCGCGGAATGAAGGGCCGCAACTGCTCGGCGTACAGCCGGATATAGTCGGTCGCGGCCACCACCGGGCCGGGATGACCCTCCAGACAGGCGGTGACGTAGGGAATGCGCGGCGGCTGATCGGGATGGAGCAGGTTCCAGCGGGTCGCGTCGTTGCCGTCGCGGGCCAGTTCATTGATGCCGGGCGTCGCCCAAAGGTCGGCCACCACGCCAAAATCCTGCGCCAGCAACTCAGCAGCGGCGATCACTTCACGCAGAATCGCCCCGCAACCGAGCAACTGCACTCGCGGCCCGTCGCCAATCCCGGCTTTAAATAAATACATGCCTTTGAGAATCCCTTCCCGCGCCCCTTCCGGCATGGCGGGATGGTGATAATTCTCATTCAAGGTCGTGATGTAGTAGAAGATGTTCTCCTGCTCCTGGAACATCCGCCGCAGGCCATCCTGAATGATCACCGCCAGTTCGTAGGAGAAGGTCGGATCGTAGGACACGCAATTAGGGATGAACTGGGCGAACACCTGGCTATGGCCGTCCTGATGCTGCAAACCTTCGCCGGCCAGCGTGGTCCGCCCGGAGGTGCCGCCGATCAGGAAGCCCCGCGCCTGCAAATCGCCCGCCGCCCAGGCCAGATCGCCGATCCGCTGAAAACCGAACATCGAGTAGTAAATGTAGAACGGGGCCATGTTGACGCCGTGATTGGCATAAGCCGTTCCGGCGGCGATCCACGACGACATCGCTCCGGCCTCGTTGATGCCTTCCTGCAAAATCTGCCCCTTCTTGTCCTCCTTGTAGAACATGAGCTGGTCGGCGTCCTGCGGCTCATAAAGCTGACCGCGCGGCGAATAAATGCCGATTTGCCGGAACATCCCTTCCATGCCGAAGGTGCGGGCCTCGTCGGCGACAATCGGCACGATGGACCGACCGAGGCCCTTATCCCGCGCCAACTGGGTCAGCATCCGCACAAAGGCCATCGTGGTGGACATATCGCGCTCGCCGCTGTCCTGCAACAGCGCATCAAATGCCGCCAGACCGGGAACCACCAGCGGCGGCGCGGTGCGGCGGCGCTGCGGCAGATAGCCGCCTAATGCGGCGCGGCGATTCTTCAAATACTGAATTTCCGGACTGTCGTCCGCCGGCTTGAAGAACGGCGCTTCGTACAACTGCTCGTCGGAAATCGGGATATGAAAGCGGTCGCGGAAGTCCTTCAACGCCTGCTCGCCCATTTTCTTCTGCGAATGAGTGATGTTCTTGCCTTCCCCGGCCACGCCCATCCCGTAACCCTTGACGGTCTTGGCCAGAATCACCGTCGGCTGGCCCTGATGGTTCACCGCTTCGGTATAGGCCGCATAAATCTTGTGCGGATCATGGCCGCCGCGATTCAGCCGCCAGATGTCCTCATCGGACAAATGGCTGATCATCTGCTTGAGTTCCGGGTACTTGCCGAAGAAATGCTCGCGGGTGTACGCGCCGCCCTTGGCCTTGAAATTCTGATATTCACCATCCACGCACTCTTCCATCAGCTTCAGCAACAGGCCCTTTTTATCCGCGGCCAGCAGCGGGTCCCAGTACGAACCCCAGATCACCTTGATCACGTTCCAGCCGGTGCCACGAAAATCCGCCTCCAGTTCCTGGATGATCTTGCCGTTGCCGCGCACCGGCCCGTCCAGCCGTTGCAGGTTGCAGTTGATCACGAAAATCAGGTTGTCGAGATTCTCGCGGGCGGCCAGCGCAATCGCGCCCAGGGATTCCGGCTCGTCCATTTCGCCGTCGCCGCAGAAGCACCAGACCTTGCGGCCTTCGGTATTGGCAATGCCCCGGTGGTGCAGGTACTTCATAAACCGGGCCTGATAGATGGCCTGAATCGGCCCCAGCCCCATCGACACAGTGGGAAACTGCCAGAAGTCCGGCATCAGCCACGGATGCGGGTAGGAACTCAGGCCGTTACCGTCCACTTCCTGGCGAAAATTGCTCAGTTGCGCCTCGGTCAACCGCCCTTCGAGATAGGCGCGGGCATAAACCCCGGGCGCGGAATGGCCCTGAATGAACACCAGATCGCCACCGTGCTGATCATTCGGCGCGTGCCAGAAGTGATTGAAACCAACATCGTAAAGCGTAGCGCTGGAGGCGAAACTGGCGATATGCCCACCCAGTTCGGAGGTGATCCGGTTGGCCTTGATCACCATCGCCATTGCATTCCAGCGAATCAGCGAGCGAATCCGCCATTCCATGCCCGGATCGCCAGGCGTGTAGGTCTCCTGCTCGACCGGGATGGTGTTGATATACGGGGTATTGGCGCTGTAAGGCATGTGGACGCCGGCGGCGCGGGCCTGATCCTGCAACTGGCCGAGCAGAAAATGGGCGCGTTGCAGCCCTTCCGCCTCCAGCACCGCTTCAAGACTCTCCAGCCATTCCTGGGTTTCCTGCGGGTCGGGGTCGCTGTAATTGTCGATCATTATGGGGGAATCCTCAGAGGGGGGTTGGTGATGGGTACTGACCGGGCAATATCCGGGGAAATTGGTCGGGAAATGATTAAACTATAGACCGGGAGCGGGGAAAGTCATCCAAAACCGCCAGATCAACCAAGCCGGATGCTCCGCTCCATCCTGACTATAAGTTTTATCGATGGTTTGCAACACGGGTCCCTATCATCGCGAATCACTAACTGGAGAAGCGATCTAATGAGTCTTCTAATCCGCAACCTGACCTGCATCATTCTGCTGTGGTTTGGATTGATCGGCTACAGCCATGCCGATAATCCCAACCCTGCCCAAGACTGCGAGATTGCGACTCGCCAGGTTGCGCTTGATGGCGGAGTTCTCTACTACAACCAAGCCGGTCAAGGCGCGCCCGTTTTGCTACTGCATGGCCTGTTTGCTCAAAAAGAGCAATGGAACACGCTGCTATGCCTGATGGCCGCTGCCGGTTATCTGGCCATCGCCCCCGATTTACCGGGCTATGGCAAAAGCACCGATTTCCCGCTGGCCGACTACAAGCTGGATCACCAGATAGAACGGCTGCGCCAATTCATGGAGATCCTGGGCATCTCCAGATTCGATATCGCAGGCAGCTCCATGGGCGGCGCGATTGCAGCGCTCTACGTTGAACACTATCCCCTCCAGATTCGCACACTCGCTTTTATTGGATCGCCATTAGGCGCCATCGCGTGGGGAAATGCCGTCAAGAACGCTATTTATCAGGGTATTAACCCCTTTATCCCAATCACCGTCCCGCAATTCGATCTGGAAATGAGTCTGCTGTTCGTGAAACCGCCGGCGATTCCCGATACGGTCAAAGCAGCGCTGGTTCAGGATTACAGCGAGCGTAACCGCCATTACCAGCAGGTGTGGGATATCGTCAGTCTTTACGATACGTTGCTCGATCGGCGCCTGCGCATCCGAACCCCCGCCCTCATCCTCTGGGGCGAGGCCGACCAAATTTTCGCGGTCGAAGGCGCGGACCGGCTACGCTTCCGCATCCCTCGCAGCCGGGTAGTCAGGCTTCCCAGCGCTGGCCATCTGCCGCAACTGGAAAACCCCGGTGAGGTCGCGGCGACTTACATTGGCTTTTTGAAGTCGCTGCCCCCTCGCCCCGACTGGCGGCGATAGCTGGTCTGCTGCAAGGCTCCCGCCGCCTGCTGCTGTTGTCCGACTCCTTCGCTCAGCGATGAGAGTTTTCATTTTTATTCGGCCAATCTGAAACTGCCCCGGCATTCTTCAACCCATTCCGCCCGCACTTGCAATATGATTAGCGACCGGCTTATTGATGGCCCCACGCTGTTTGAGGCGAACCATGTCCCTGCCCCCATCGCCCACTCAACATCCTGAAACGACTATAGAAGTTCTCCGCACGACGACTGCTCAGACTGTTGTTACTGCTACCCTGCCCACGATCCGCATGGCTCTATCGCCGCCAGCGCGCCCTGTCCCCGCCGGCGATACCGGACTGGAAATCGCCAAGTTTCTGATCGAAGACGGCGTCATTACTGATGAGCAACTAGCTTACGCGACCCGGGTGCGGACCAAGCTGTCCTCGGAACGACCACTGCTGAGCATTCTCAACGAGATTGGTTATGTCAGTCTGGATCAGCAACGCACCGTACTTCGGAATCACCGGGTCTCGGTGCGGATCGGGGCGTTGCTAGTGGAGTTGGGCCATCTGCGGGGACAGGATCTGCGGGCGGCGCTGGCGCTGCAGCGTGAATCCGGCAGTAGTAAGAAGCTCGGCGACATCCTGCTGGAAAATCACTTCATCGAGGAAAACAAACTCATTGAAGTGCTGGCCGATCAGCTCGGCTTCCCCCAGATCGTCCCCGATCTGGGGGATATTGACCGCAAACTGCTGGACCGGGCTAATCCGAACTGGTATCTGCAACGCCATTTTGTGCCGATCCGCCCCGAAGGCGACAAAATTCTGGTGGCGTTCGCCGATCCACTGGATCAGCGCGCGCGCCAGGACGCCGCCCGGCTGTTTGGCCCCGATCTGGTCCCCTTGATCGCCAGCAAACGCAACATTCGAGAAGTTCTCGAAACGTATAAGCGCCATTCGCAAAATCTCGTCACCCCGGTGGTTCAGGTTGACGAAACCAGTCATGTCGTCGAACTGGTCCACAACCTGTTGCTGGACGCTATGAACGCCCGGGCCAGCGACATCCATGTTGAACCGATGAAAAACGATGTACGGATTCGCTTCCGTTGCGACGGAGTCCTGAGCGTCTACAAAACCGTGGAAAAAAAACTGGGACCGGCGCTATCGAACCGCATCAAGATTCTGGCCAAAGCGGACATCGCCGAGCGCCGCCGCCACCAGGACGGCCATATCTCCTTTGAAGATCCAAAAACCGGGCGCCAGATTGACATCCGGGCGTCGATCTACATCACCGTTTATGGCGAAAAGGCGGTGCTGCGGCTCCTGCGCAAAGCCCAACTGGTGCCCATGGACCAGATCGGGATGTTCCCTCGCACTCTGAGCCGCTTTTGCGACGACGCGCTCGACCTGCCCAGCGGCATTACCCTGATTACCGGACCGACCGGCACCGGCAAAACCACTACGCTCTATAGTTGCGTGAATTATCTGAACAGCATCGACCGCTGCATCACCACCGTTGAAGATCCGGTGGAATACATTATTGAAGGCATTGCCCAGTGTTCGCTGAACCCGAAGATCGACATCACCTTTGAAACCACCCTGCCGCACATCCTGCGCCAGGACCCTGACGTGATCGTGCTGGGCGAAATCCGCGACCGATTCTCGGCAGACGCCGCCATCCAGGCCGCGCTGACCGGTCACAAGGTGCTGACCACCTTCCACACCGAGGACACCATCGGCGGCCTGTTGCGACTGATGAACATGAATATCGAGACCTTCCTGATTTCCTCAACGGTGGTGTCGGTGCTGGCGCAGCGGTTGCTGCGGCGGGTTTGCCCGCACTGCGCCGAAAGCTATCAGCCTAACTCCACCGAATTGCAGCGGCTGGGCTACCGCCGCCAGGATTTGGAAAACACCACCTTCCGGCAAGGGCGCGGCTGCTCAGTATGTCGGCATACCGGCTATCAGGGCCGGGTCGGCGTATTTGAACTGCTGGTTTTGAATGTGATGGTCAAGGACGCCATCATTCAAAAATGTACCTCCCACGAAATCCGGCGGATCAGCCTGGAAACCTCTAGTATGGTAACGCTGCTCGAAGATGGCCTGCTCAAGGCCTCCCGGGGCGAAACCACCCTGACCGAGGTGTTCCGCTATCTGCCCCGGCTCGACAAACCACGCCCCTTACTCGATCTCAAACGCTTGGTAGGCATTTCATGAGTACTGGCGACCAATCGCTCCACGAACTGATTATTGAAGCCATCGACTCCCGCGAGGTCAAACTGCCGGTCTTCAATCCGGTCGCCTTGCGTCTGCAACAAGCGCTGAAAAACGACGCCGCCAACGTCAAGGACATCGAAAAAATGGTCATTGAGGACCAGGCGCTGTCGAGCCAGATTTTGCGGGTGGCCAATGCCGCCTTTTATCGCGGCTTGCAACCGATCACCACGATCAGCAAGGCGGTGATCCGGCTGGGGATCCAGCAGGTCGCCAATTTGGCGATGGTGGTTTCCACCCAGCAGATCTGCCAGAAACCCAGCACTGAACTCCTGGTTTACCAAGAGAAACTGTGGCGACATGCCGTCACTTCGGCAATGGGCAGTCAATGGCTGGCCAAGCGCTGCGGCTATCGCAACGAAGCGGACACCGCTTTTCTGGCGGGGCTGCTGCATAACATCGGCCAGTTGGCGCTGCTGAAAATCATGGAGGATTTACGCACCGCCGGCGCCATTGGGGCGGAGTTGCCGGAAACCCTGATCATCGAAATTCTGCACAGCGACATGCACACCCGGCAAGGCCACCTGCTGGCCCAAAAATGGAACCTGCCCGACGAGTATTGCGTGGTGATTCGCGATCACCATCAGGAGCCGCCGGATACCAATAACACCCTGCTGCTGTTTGTACGGCTGGTGGATATCGCCTGTGAAAAGCTGGGCATTGGCCTGTGCAGCGATCCCAACATCGCCCTAGCCGCCACCCCGGAAGCGCAAGCGCTGGGCCTGGGCGAAATTGCCCTGGCCGAAATGGAAATCCTGCTGGAGGATAGCGTAGCGATGGCCGGGCAGATTTAGGGGGATTTATGGCAAAGGCTATACCGAATCAGGCCGGTCTCCCCCCTTTGAAAAAGGGGGACAGGGGGGATTTCGATCGGCAGCAACACGCTATGACTTTCAAATCCCCCTTACCCCCCTTTGCTAAAAGGGGGAACTTCATTTCAGAAAATCGCCCAAGGCGTCGGAAAGGACTCCGGAGATCCATCTTGTGAATCACGCCCTGATTCTACCAATCCTGCTGCCATTCC
Organism: Gammaproteobacteria bacterium; assembly: GCA_020846135.1. Lineage (GTDB taxonomy): Bacteria > Pseudomonadota > Gammaproteobacteria > Competibacterales > Competibacteraceae > RXIV01. The sequence goes on along the minus strand of JADLEK010000017.1, from coordinate 88,140 downwards.
TGGCCGGGATCAGCCTGCTGTTCCTGAAAACGTCCAGCATGCTGACTCGCCGCCTGAGCCTGATGGCTACCGTCGCACTGGTCCCACTGGCGGTTCTGCTGCTGATTTTGGCCGGCGATGGCGGGTATCGAGTCTATCTGCTGGGGCATTGGCCGGCCCCGTTCGGCATTGTATTGATGCTGGATCGGCTCAGCGCCCTGCTGCTGTTACTCACCGCGCTGGTAGCGACGCCTGCCCTGTGGTACGCCGTGGCGACCGATGGCGACCGGCAGGGCCGCTACTTTCACCCCCTGTTCCAGTTTCAACTGATGGGTCTGAACGGCGCGTTTCTGACCGGCGATCTGTTCAACCTCTTCGTGTTCTTTGAAATCCTGCTGATGGCCTCCTACAGCTTGCTGCTGCATGGCGGTGGGCGGGAGCGGGTTCGCGCCGGACTGCATTATGTGATTCTGAACCTAACCGGATCGGCGCTGTTTCTGATCGCCATCGGGACGTTGTACGGCCTGACCGGGGCGCTGAATCTGGCCGAACTGGCGGTGCGGATCGCCGCTGCGCCGGAGTCTGATGCCGGACTGCTGCGCGCTGCGGCAGTGCTGTTGCTGGTGGTTTTCGGGCTGAAAGCGGCGGTGCTGCCGCTGTATTTCTGGCTGCCGGCCGCTTATGCCCACACCAGCGCTCCGGTGGCGGCGCTGTTTGCGTTGCTGACCAAGGTCGGGGTCTACGCCATGATTCGGGTATTCACCCTGGCGTTCGGGCTGGAGATGAACGCCTGGCTCTTGCCGCTGGGATTGGCGACCCTCATTGCCGGGGGCATGGGCGTTCTCGCCAGCCGGGAATTGCGCCGGTTGATCGCCTATAGCGTCATCGTTTCGGTGGGGACCCTGCTCACCGGAATCGGCCTGGATACCGTCGCTGGCCTGAGCGCCATCCTGGTTTATCTGGCGCACACCACCCTGATCACCGCCGGGATGTTCCTGCTAGCGGATCTGATCGTGGATCAACGCGGCCATACTGAAAACTGGCCCGCGCCGCCGGTGGCGCAACTGCGTCTACTGAGCGGCCTGTTTTTCATGGGCGCCATTGCGCTGGCCGGACTGCCACCGTTGAGCGGCTTTCTGGGTAAAACGCTATTGCTGCAAGCCGCCAGCTCAACTCCCGCCCTGCCGTGGGTCTGGCTGATCGTGCTGGGTTCCAGCCTGCTGGTCATCGTCGCCCTGAGCCGGATGGGCAGCAGGCTGTTCTGGAATATGCAAGACGTAGCAACCACCGCAGTTCCTGTTTCGGTGCGCCGCTGGTGGCCCGCTGCCGCCTTGTTGGCCGCCGGACCATTGCTGATGATTCTGGGCCAGCCGCTGACCGACTTCGCAACCGCCACTGCCCGGCAATTGCTCAGCCCGTCCGGGTACATGGCGGCGGTATTGGCAACTCGCGATCTGACTGTTTTGGGAGCGTCGCTATGAATGCCCTCGCCCGCGTATTCCCCCACCCGCTACTGAGCGCTGCACTGCTTGGAACCTGGCTGCTGCTGCACAACAGCCTCGCGCCCGGCCAGATTCTGCTCGGCGGGATCCTGGCCCTGACGCTGTCGTGGTGGGTGACGCGGGTTTGGCCGGAACCGGTGCGGTTGCGCCGACCCGGCCAGTGGTTGCGCTATCTGGGCCGCTTGCTGTGGGACATCGTAATCGCCAACCTGGAAGTGGCCCGGCTGATTCTCAATCGTCCGGCGGCCACCCTGCGGCCCGGTTTCATCGCGATGCCGCTGGATCTGGAGAATGAATTCGCGATTGCGGTACTGGCCGCTACGATGACTCTGACGCCCGGCACGGTCTCGGTCGAGGTTCAACCCGAACCGCGCCGACTACAGATTCACTGCCTCGATGTCGTGGACGAGGCAGCCTTGATCGCGACCTTGAAAAACCGCTACGAAGCCCCGCTCAAGGAGATGTTCGCCCCATGCTGAATCTGGCGGTTACCCTGGCGTTCACTCTATTGGGTGTGGCGTTGCTGCTGACCGGTTGGCGGCTGTGGTACGGGCCGACCACCCCGGATCGAATCCTGGCGCTCGATACCTTGTACCTGAACGCCGTGGCTTTACTGGTGCTGACCGGGATTCGTTTCGCCAGCGCGCTGTATTTCGAGGCGGCCTTGTTCATCGCTCTGCTGGGTTTCATCAGCACCGTAGCGCTGTGCCGTTTTGTTCAACGCGGTCAGCTTTTTGAGTAGCGGGAGAATTCGGTTGCGCGACATCGTGGTTTCCCTGCTGATCGTGATCGGCGCAGCGTTCGTCCTGATCAGCGCCATTGGCCTGGTCCGCTTGCCGGACTTTCTGAGTCGCCTGCACGCTCCGACCAAAGCCGCTACGCTCGGCGTAGGCGGTCTGCTGCTGGCTTCCGCGCTGTACTTTGGCAGCCTGCATGAGTTGCTGGTCCTGATTTTCCTGTTCCTGACCGCCCCGATTAGCGCTCAATTGATGGGACGGCTAAAGGATCGAGGTTAAAGGCTAAAGATCAAAGGCTAAAGGTTAAAGACTAGATCATGTCCGATACTGAATTGACGCAAGATGCCGCCTATCAGCTTCGCCGCGCCCTCGGCGCGGTGCGGGACCTGCGGGAGAAGTTGCAAGCTGTTGAATCCAAAGCGCATGAACCCATTGCGATCATCGGTATGGCCTGCCGGTTGCCGGGCGGTCCCGACCTGGCGACCTTCTGGCGCACTCTGGTGGAAGGGCGCGACGCAATCCGTGAAGTGCCGCCCGCACGCTGGGATCTGGAGGCGCTCTACGATCCCGACCCGGATGCGCCCGGCAAAATGAATACCCGCTGGGGTGGATTGATCGACGATGTCGACCGTTTCGATCCAACCTTTTTCGGCATTTCCCCGCGCGAGGCGGTGAGCATCGACCCGCAACAGCGCCTGTTGCTGGAAGTTGCCTGGCACGCGCTGGAACATGCCGGCATTGCCCCGGATCGGCTGACCGGCAGTCTTACCGGCGTTTATGTGGGCCTGAGCACCCATGACTACGCGGAAATTCTCGGCGACCGCAGCAATACCGACTGGATTGACGCTCATGCCAGTCTGGGCAATTCGGCGGCGGTGGCGGCGGGTCGGCTCGCCTATACCCTGGGTTTACAGGGGCCGGCGATGGTGGTGGATACCGCCTGTTCTTCGTCGCTGGTGGCAATCCATCTGGCCGGTCAGGCGTTGCGCGCCGGGGAGATCAGTCTGGCGCTGGTCGGCGGCGTCAATCTGACTCTGCGCCCGGAATTGACCATCGGTTTCAGCAAGGCGCGGATGATGGCTGCGGACGGGCGCTGCAAGACCTTCGATGCAGCGGCAGATGGTTATGTGCGTGGCGAAGGTTGCGGGGTGGTCGTACTCAAGCGGTTATCGGACGCGCTCGCGGCGGGTGACCGGATTGAAGCCGTGATCCGGGGCAGCGCGGTGAATCAGGACGGTCATTCCAATGGGCTGACCGCGCCCAATGGTCCCGCGCAGGTCGCAGTGATTCGGGCGGCGCTGGCCAATGCCGGCGTCGAACCTGCCCAGGTGTCCTGCATCGAGGCGCACGGCACCGGCACCACGCTCGGCGATCCGATTGAAGCCCGCGCCTTGACCACGGTGTTCGGCGGGGAACGGGCGGGAACATTGCCTGCGGTCGGTTCGGTGAAAACCCAAATCGGCCATCTGGAAGCCGCTGCCGGCATCGCCGGGCTGATCAAGATCGCGCTGGCGCTGCGTCACGCGACCCTGCCTCCGCATTTGCATTTTCACACCTTGAATCCGCATATCGCCGCTGACGGGTTTCCGTTTCATATTCCAACGGTAGCGACCCCTTGGCTGCCGGTCGCGAACCGCCGCATCGCGGGCGTCAGTTCATTCGGGTTCTCCGGCACCAATGCCCATATTGTGCTGGAGGAAGCGCCGCGCGCCCTGACTCCCTCCCCCCTTGCGGTGGAGGGTTGGGGAGGGGGGAGCGTTCTGGCTCTATCCACTCGTGACCTTGAATCTCTCGCTGAACTGCGGCGTGAAACCGATGCCGCGCTGGCTGCGCCGGATGCTGATCCGGCAGGTCTGGCCGCGACCTTGAGCGCGGGCCGCGCCCAGTATGCTTGCCGGATCGCGGTCGTTGCTGAACATGCGGAACAGGCGCGCAAAGCCTTGGTCTCGGCGCAACTGGTTCGGGCTGCACAACCACCGGCGGTAGCCTTCCTGTTCACCGGGCAGGGTTGCCAGTATCCGGGCATGGCTCGGGGCTTGATGGCTGAACCCCGGTTCCGCGAAATCATCGAGCGTTGCGAAACCGTGCTGGCCGGACGCCTGGAACGGTCGCTGACCGATCTGCTGCTGGCCGACGATGCGCCGCTGGATCGGACTGATCTGCTGCAACCGGCCCTGTTCGCGCTGGAGTACGCCATTGCCGAGCTATGGCGTGGTTGGGGCATTGAACCCGTAGCTGTCCTCGGTCACAGCGTCGGTGAAATCGCAGCGGCCTGTTTTGCCGGGGCGATGTCGCTGGAAGAGGGGCTGATTTTCATCGCTGAACGGGGCCGCTTGATGGCGACCACCGCCGGTCAGGGCGGTATGGCTGCGGCCTTTGCTTCCCCGGAAACCGTGACTGCCGCGATTGCCGGAACTGGCGCGGCGATCGCCGCCCACAACGGTCCGGCGAACACCGTGGCGTCCGGCGACATTGCCGCGTTGACTCGCGCCCTCTCAGCGCTCGATCAGGCGGGTATTGCCCATCGCCGGCTGGACGTGGCGACCGCATTTCATTCCCCGGTTCTCGATCCCTGCCTGAATGCGCTGGAACAGGCGGCAGCGGCGGTGTCCTGGCGTCCGGCCCGGTTGCCCATTGCTTCCAACCTGAGTGGAACCCTGATTCACCAGTTTGATGCCGGTTACTGGCGGCGGCAAGCGCGGGAACCCGTTGCTTTCACTGAAGGACTGCGGGCCTTGGCTGAGCGGGGCTGCACGGTGTTCCTGGAAGTCGGGCCACGCCCCATTCTTTCCGCTTTGGGTCGCGAAATTGTGGACGGCGCTGAATTTATTGCGGCGCTGCGCCAGGGTATTGAACCCCGGCGCGCTCTGACCGAGGCGCTGGCCCGGCTGTACACCGCCGGCGCTCCCGTGGACTGGAATGCGTACTGGGGGCCGGGCTGGCGGCGGGTCGAAGCGCCACTTTATCCGTTCCGCCGCGACCGCTTTTGGCCGGCGACTTCCGGACTCACCCCGCCCGCTCAAACCCTCTCCCACTCGAGGCCAGGACAACCGGCTCATCCTCTGCTCGGTCATTGGCTCGATACACCGCTGCCGCAGCGCCTGTTTGAAACCTGGATGACTACCGAGGCGCTGCCGTTTCTGGCCGATCATGTCGTGTTTGGCGAAATCGTGGTTCCCGGCGCGATGCACGCCGTACTGGCGCTGATTGCAGCACAAGTCGCCGCTATCCCGTATCCGGCGCTGGAAGATGTGGTGTTCGCCCAAGCGCTAACCGTGCCGCTGGAAGGGGTTCGGGTGCAATTCATCCTGGAGCCATCGGGCGCTTTCGCACTCCACAGCCAGCGCGAGGGTCAGGAGTGGGTTCGCCACGCCACCGGGCAGGTCGCGACTGAGCAGGGAAACCCGCCCAACGCCGAAAATCTGGAGGCGTTGCGCACCCGCCTGACGCGGGACGAGACCGGTACTGAACCGCTATTTGCCATGCTGTCCGAGCGCGGCATTCGGCTCGGTCCGGCGTTCCAGGGCATTCAGGCGCTATGGCGCGGCGCGGGCGAAGCCTTGGCGGAAATTCGGAAACCGGAGGCGCTGGGCGATACCGCCAGTTTACCGATTCACCCGGCGCTACTCGATGCCTGCTTCCAAACTTTGGGCGCAACCTTCAGCGGCGAAGGTGCTTCGGGCGGGTTTTTGCCGCTGTCCATCGACCGGGTCCGGTTCTGGCGCAGTCCCCCGGAACGGTTCTGGTGTCATGTCACGACCAGCAGCGGCCCGGCCAGCGCCGAGGTCGCGGTCGGCCATTTCCAGTTGCTGGATGCCGCCGGTCAGGTATTCATGACGGTGGAAGGTCTGCAAATCAAGCGAGTTTCCGCCCCTGCGCCGGCGGATCCGCTGGCCGATGCTTTACTCGAACTGGACTGGGTTCCAGCGCCCTTGTCAGACCCTGACTGGGCTGATCCAACCCCGCTGGCGGATGTGGCGCGGGCGCTGGATACCGGACTACCCACAGATCAAGGTTTGGCGAACGATTTGGAACGATTGGCGACCGCGTTTGCCGCTGACGCGCTGCGTACTTTGGGTCTGGAACCGGAGAGCAACGCGGACGTGGCGGAGTATGGCATCGCGGAATCGCGGCGGCGGTTATTCCACCGGGTCGCCGAAATTGCCATCCTTGATCCGGAAGCCGCGCTGATTGGCGGCGCAACTCTGGCCGAAACGCTGCGCGCCCGCTATCCGGCCAATGCGCTGGAAATTGATCTAGTGGCCCGTTGCGGCGGCGGCTTAGCCGGGGTGTTGACCGGGCAAGCTGACCCGTTGCAGTTGCTGTTTACCCCTGGCGACAATATCTACAGCGACTCCGGGCTAGCCCGCGCCGCGAACGCCATGACTGCCGCCGCCGTTGCCGAAGCGCTGCAACGCCGTGGCCCCGGTCCGGTGCGCATTCTGGAAGTGGGGGCGGGAACCGGCGCAACAACCGCCGCTTTATTGCCATTGCTGCAAGGCCGCGACGGTTCCCGTTACCAGTTCACCGACATTGCGCCCGCATTCCTCACCGCTGCGCAACGCGTGTTCGGTGACCAGCAGGGGATCGAATTTACCCGGTTCGATCTGGAACAACCGTTGGCAACACAGGGCCTGACGCCCGGCAGCTTCGATATCGTGATTGCCGCCAACGTCGTTCACGCTACCGCTGATCTGCGCCGTTCGCTGACTCATCTATGCGCCTTGCTCGCACCCGGCGGTCTGTTGGCGCTGGTGGAAAGCACTGCCGCACAACGCTGGTGGGATCTGGTGTTTGGCTTGACCGAGGGCTGGTGGCGCTTCACCGACACCGATCTGCGGCCTCATCACCCGCTGTTGCCCGCGGAAACCTGGCGTTCGTTGCTGACTGAACAGGGCTTTGCCGCTACGGTTGCCGTCGGGATTGACCAGGAAGCGCGGCAGTCGCTGATTCTGGCCCGTGCGGATTGGAAAGCACCGCTACCGCTGTTCGCGGTTCACGATGGCAGCGCTGGTCCCGCCCGGCAGTTGGCCGAAGCGCTGGCTCGCGCTCTACAAAATCGCGGCGGCATCTGTCAGGCGCTATCTGCCGCCGAAGCGCTGCCACAGCTGGCGGAAACCGCATCTGCCGGCGTGGTGTACACCGGCGGGGTTGATGCTCCCGGTCAGACGGCGTTGCATCAGGCGTTTGATCTGATCCGCGCCATGGCCACCGCAGGAAGAGAACGACTCTGGCTGGTCACCCAAGGCGCACAAAACGTCGCCGGCGTCATTGCTCAACCGGACAGCGCGTTGTTGTGGGGTCTGGGCAAGGTTGCGGCGCTGGAACATCCCGAATTGCGGTGCCACCGGATCGATCTGGACCCCGCCGCGCCGAATCCTGCCGCTGATTTGGTGTGCGAACTGCTGGCCGACGACGCTGAACCGGAGACCGCCTGGCGGGATGGTCAGCGTTACGCCAGCCGCTTGTCGCCCGTTGCGCTGCCGACAGTCGCTCCACCGACTTTCGATCCTCAAGGCCGCTATCTGATCACCGGCGCATTCGGCGGACTCGGGCCGCTACTGGCGGAATGGCTGATCGGACAGGGCGCAGGCGCTCTGATGCTCATCGGCCATCATCCCCCCACGCCGGCGCTTGCGGAACGGCTGCAAGCGCTGGGGCCGCAGGTTCAACTCCAGGTTGCTGATGTTGCGGATCGTGCGGCGATGTCCCGGTTGTTCGCCGATCTGGATCGGGAAGGACCACCGCTGCGAGGCATCTTCCACCTGGCAGGCGGCGTAGCTGATGGCGCGTTACTCCAGCAGGACTGGGAGCGTTTCGCCAGTGTATTGCCGGCCAAGGTGGAAGGAGCGCGGATTCTCGACGCCCTGACCCGTGACCGGACGCTGGATTATTTCGTGCTGTTTTCCACCTCGGCAGCCTTAATCGGCAATCGCGGCCAGGCCAACCATGCCGCCGCTAATGCGGTACTGGATGCGCTGGGCCATGCCCGTCGGGCGAGCGGGTTGCCCGGTCTGAGCCTGAACTGGGGCGCCTGGGGTGAAATTGGCGCAGTGGTGGACGGCGCTTATGCCGAACGGCTCCAGGCCTCCGGGGCCAGGCCAATCTCGCCCGCGGCTGGTCTGGAGGCGCTGAGCCGCGCCTTGCAAGGCGACCGGGCGCAGCTTGGAGTGATTCCGGTGGACTGGCCGATCTTTCTCGCCGGTTATGGTGAACACATCCCGCCCTTCTTTGAACGGCTGGTTCGCGCTCCAGTCGTCAAAGCCTCGCCGGCGCAGCGTTCCCCGGATACCGCGCCTTCTAGCGTAGACCTTCGTTCGCAACTGGCGGCGGTCGCCCCGGAACAGCGCCGAGTGCGGCTGATGACTTTATTGCAAACCGAAGCCGCCGCCGTGCTGGGCATCGCCGAACCCGATCGCATTGATCCGGATCAACCGTTGAGCGAACTGGGACTGGATTCGCTGCTGGCTTTGGAACTGCGCACCCGGTTGGGCACGGCGACTGGCGGCAAATTGCCGGCTACTCTGCTCTTTAACTATCCCAGCGTCGCCGCCCTGACCGGGCATTTGCTGGACGAAGTGCTGGATCTCGGCAGCACTGAGCCGGCGGCGACCGCCCGCTCAGCCGATGAAGACGCGCTGCGGGCGGAAATCGCTGAGTTGTCCGAGGCCGATCTGGAAGCGCTGATCGATGATGAACTTTCCAACCTGATTTAGGATTCTCGACCGTGACCGACTCGCTGACCCCGCTCCAGAAGGCAACCCTGGCCATCAAACGCCTGCGCCAGCGGGTAGATACCCTGGAATCCGCCGCCCGCCAACCCATCGCAGTCATCGGCCTGGCCTGCAAACTGCCGGGTGGCGAAAATCCGGAGGCGTTCTGGCAATTACTGGAAGCGGGGGGCGACGGGACCTGCGAAATTCCCGCCGACCGCTGGGACGTGGAGCGTTTCTACGATCCGCAACCGGGCGTTCCCGGCAAGATGTACACCCGGCGCGGCGGATTCGTCAGCGAGGTCGATCAGTTCGATCCGCAATTCTTCCGCATCGCGCCCCGCGAAGCGGTTGGAATCGATCCACAACAGCGGTTATTGCTGGAAACAGTCTGGCAGGCGCTGGAAGACGCCGGACTGGTTCCTGAACGGCTGGTCGGCAGCGATACCGGGGTTTTTCTTGGCATCAGCACCAACGATTACGGCCAGGTTCTCAGTCAATCGGCGCAATCGTCATCGAACAATGCCCAAGCGGGGGCAGGAAATTCAGCCAGCGTCGCCTCCGGGCGCATTTCCTATACCTTCGGCTTCCAGGGACCGTGCATGGCGATTGACACCGCCTGTTCCTCGTCGATGGTCGCGACTCACCTGGCGGTGCGCGCCTTGCGGCAACGGGAATGCACGATGGCGCTGGTGGCCGGCGTCAACCTGATGCTGGCGCCGGAAATCACCATCAATTTCTGTCAGGGCCGGATGTTGTCCCCCGATGGCCGCTGCAAGACCTTTGACGCGGCGGCAGACGGTTATGCGCGGGGCGAAGGTTGCGGCGTACTGATCCTGAAACGGCTGGCGGATGCTCAGGCCGATGGCGACCGGGTGCTGGCGGTGATTCGCGGCAGCGCGATTAACCAGGATGGCCGCTCCTCCGGGTTGACCGCGCCGAATGGCCGCGCTCAGGCGGCGGTGATCCGCAAGGCGCTGGAGGATGCCGGGCTGGATCCGGGCGCGGTGTCCTATGTCGAAGCGCACGGCACCGGCACCACGCTCGGCGATCCCATCGAAATGCAGGCGCTGGCCGAGGTGTTCGCGGCGGGCCGTCCGGCGCAGGAACCGCTGGTGGTCGGTTCGGTGAAAACCAACATCGGCCATCTGGAGGCGGCTGCCGGGGTTTCCGCGCTGATCAAGGTGGTGCAGGCCCTGCGCCACCAGCGCATTCCGACTCACCGCAATTTCACCACGCTGAACCCGCATATCCCGCTGGACGGCTTCCCGGTGGAAATCCCGACCGTGACTCGTGACTGGACGCCGATTCAAGACCGACGGATTGCCGGAGTCAGCTCCTTCGGGTTCAGCGGCACCAATGTGCATATTCTGCTGGAGGAAGCGCCGCTGATTCCCTCACCCCTGGCGGGGGAGAGTCAGGGTGGGGGGGACGAACGACCAGCCCAGTTGTTCTGCCTTTCCGCCCGCGAATCCGATGCATTGACCGAACTGGTGGGTCGTACTGCCGCTGGCCTGCAAAATAGCGCCGAATCCTGGCCGGATCGGTGCCATACCGCACGGGTGGGCCGGACCGCCTTCGCGCATCGACTGGCGCTGGTTGCGGAAAGCGCTGCTGAGGCCGGCGCACAACTGACGGCTTGGGTTGCCGGCGAAGCGCCGCCGACCATCGCCCTGGGTCAGGCTGAGCGTCAGCCACCCGGCGTTGCTTTCCTGTTCACTGGTCAGGGCGCACGGGGCGGTCGCTCCTGTCGCCGACTTTACGAAACGGAGCCGCGCATTCAGCAAACGCTGGATCGATGCGCTGCCTTGGTCGACGAGCAACTGCAGCGTCCATTGTTGGAGGTGCTGTTCGACGAAGACGAGGGACTGCTGGCGCGTACCGATCTGGCGCAACCCGCCCTGTTCGCGCTGGAAATGGCGCTGGCCGATCTGTGGCGTAGTTGGGGCGTGGAACCCCGGGCGGTATTGGGTCACAGCGTTGGCGAACTGGCGGCGGCCTGCACTGCAGGCGTTTTCGATCTGGAAGCGGGCTTGCGGTTCGCGGTGGAACGGGGCCGGTTGATGCAGGCTTTGCCGGAAGGCGGGGCGATGACCGCAATTCTGGCCGATGCCGATACCGTCTATCAGGCGGTCGATCAGCATGGCGCGGGGCAGGTCGCGGTCGCTGCCGAGAACGGGCCGGCAGCGACGGTGATTGCCGGCCAGCGTGAGGCGGTGGCGCGGGTGGCGGCGGCATTGGCGGCGGAAGGCGTGGATAGCCGGCCTTTGGCGGTGACCCGCGCGTTCCATTCGCCGTTGATCGAACCGTGCCTGGATACCTTGGAGCGGGCGGCGGCGGCATTGCCCTACGCCGAGGCTGGCATTGATATTATCGCCAATGTCACCGCTGAACCGACCCGGTGCTTCGATGCAGCCTACTGGCGGCGTCAGGCCCGCTATCCGGTGCGGTTCGCCGACGGGTTGCGAACGCTGGTCCATCTGGGTTGCACCCTGTTCATCGAAATCGGCCCCGAACCGATGTTGAGCCTTCTCGGTCAGCGTTCCGGGGTTCCGGGAACCTGGCTGCCATCGCTGCGGCGGGCCGATGAACGCACCTTGCTGGACAGTTTGGGCCGGCTATGGGTCGCTGGTGTGCGGGTTGACTGGCCGGCGGTTGAGGGAAAACGGCGTTACGCCAAGGCCACCCTGCCCACCTACCCGTTCCAGCATCAGCGCTACTGGCCGGATCTCGGGCCGACGGCCAAAACGCTTCCCGCTCTGATCGGTTGGGATGGCGGCAATCAGCCATTACCGCCGATTCATCCCTTGCTGGCCCGCCGCCTGCGTTTGCCCCAGTCCGCTGAACAGCGGTTCGAGACCTGGATCGCGGTGGAGCGGTTGCCGTTCCTGAACGATCACCGGGTTTATGGACTGCCGGTTTTCCCCGCCGCTGGCTTCCTGGAAATGGCGCTGGCCGCCGCCCGTGAACTGTTGCCCGGAACGGTTCAGATTGAGGACCTGGATTTGCTGGCGCCGCTGCGCCTGGACGATAACGGCGGGGCGCTGGTGCAACTGTTGGCGGTTCCCGGTTCCGCCGAGACGCTGACCCTTCAGATCTTCCACTGCCCCGAAGACGCTGCGCCGGTAAAACTGGTCTCCGGGCGGTTGCGACGGATCGCCGCAGCGTTGCCCGCTCCGCTGCCCAATCTGGAGTCATTGCGTCGGCAGTGGCAGGAAGCGTCGGCGGACGATTTCTATGCCGGCTTCCAGCAACGCAATCTGGATTATGGCCCCGGCTTTCGCGGCGTTGTCCGCCTGTGGCGCGGCGCGGGCGCGGCTTTGGCCGAAGTCGCCGCCCCCGCCATGCTTACCGATTTAGATGCTTATCAACTGCACCCGGCGCTGCTGGACGCCGCGTTGCAGGCATTGGCGGCGGCGTTACCAGCGACGCCCGAAGGCACCGCCTGGCTGCCGATGCGGATTGAACGCTACCGGCTGAACCGGCCCGCCCTGAAGCATTGCTGGTGCCTGGCGCGGGCCAAAGCGGATGGCAATACCGTACAGGGCGAAGTCATCCTGCTGGACGAACAGGGCGCGGAACTGGCGCGGGTCGAGGGTTTGACCTTGATGCGGGTCACTCAGGCGCGGTTGCTGAATGCGGCCCGGCGGTTGCCCAAGGACTGGCTGTATGACATTGACTGGCCGATTGCGCTGCTGTTGGACGGATTGCCCGCCCCGGATTTTCTCCCCGCAGTTGATGCGCAAATCGACCGGCTGACGCCGCTGGCCGAGACTCTGGCGCAGGAACAGGGTCTGGCGGTTTACGCCGAACTCGAACCGGCGCTGGATCGGTTGAGCATCGCCTATGTGCTGACCGCGCTCGGAGAACTGGGGGCCGATTTCAGTCCGGGACAACGCTTCACCGCCAATGGTCTGGCGGAGGAACTCGAAATCGCCGATGCCCACCGCCGGTTGTTTGAGCGGCTGCTGGAGATGCTGGCCGAGGAGGGCTTGCTGGAGCGCAACCGCGCCTTGTGGCAGGTGACGCGGGAAATCCCGCCGCACTGGCCGTTGACCCAACCGGCTGATGCCGAATGTACGGCGCTGCTGGAGCGGTTCCCGGCGTGTGTGGCTGAACTCGGGTTGTTGCGGCGGTGTGGGGCGCAGTTGGCGGCGGTGTTGCGTGGCGAAGTCAATGCCCTGGCGCTGCTGTTTCCGACGCCCAGCGCGTCGAACCACCCCTCCTTACTCAAGGAGGGGAATGAGGAGGGGAATGAGGAGGGGTCGGGCGCCGGCGAACTCTACGGCGAATCGCCTTATGCGCGGGTGGTCAACCGCCTGCTGGCGGATGCAGTCGCGGCAATGGCGGCGCGGCAACCAGCCGGGCGGGCGCTGCGGGTGTTGGAGATTGGCGCGGGCACCGGCGGTTCAACCCGGGCGGTGTTGCCAAGTCTGATTCCGTCCGCCGCCGAGTATGTATTCACCGATGTCTCGTCCTATTTCACTGCTCAGGCGGCGCCAGCGTTTGCGGCATTCCCGTTGATGACCTTCCGCACTCTGGATGTGGAACAGGATCCGGCGACTCAGGGCTTTGCCCCGGCGCGTTACGATCTGATTCTGGCCGCCAACGTCCTCCACGCGACCCGCGATCTGCGGCAAAGCCTGAGTCATATCCTCAGTTTGCTGGCTCCCGGCGGGCAGTTACTGTTGCTGGAAAGCACCGCCCGGCGGCGCTGGGTCGATCTGGTGTTCGGCTTGACTGAGGGCTGGTGGCGCTTTACCGACACCGATCTGCGTCCCGATCATCCCTTGCTGGATCGGCAAGGCTGGCTCGATGTGTTGCCGGCCTGTGGTTTCGCTCACGCGGCGGCATTGCCGGGTGGTGAATTGATCCTGGCTGAAGCGCCGGTGGCCATGGTCGCTGATTCCGGCGACTGGCTGTTGCTGACCGATCAAGGCAGGATCGGTCAAGCCTTGGCGGATCGCCTGGAAGCTCAGGGCGCACATTGCCGGCTGATTGCACAGGAAGATGATTCGACGCTGGACGAGGCGCTGGCTTCGCGGAGCTGGCGCGGGGTGATTCATCTTCGCGCCCTGGATACCCCGATTCCTGAACCTGAAACCGGCTCCCGGCTGGAGGAACAGCGTCGGCTCTGCGGTTCCACCCTGCGGCTGGCGCAAGGCTTGATTAACCAGGCGGAACCGGCCCGGCTATGGCTGGTGACTCAGGGCATCACGCAACGGGCGACCGGATCGTCGATGACGATTGCGCCCGCTTCGCTGTGGGGATTGGGGCGTTCCATCGCCTTGGAGCATCCTGAACTGCACTGCACCCGGATCGACGTGGATGTTGCCGCAGCTCAGGTGGATGCGTTGTTCGCCGAGATTTGGGCGGGTAGCCGTGAAGATCAGGTTGCGCTTTCACCGGCGGGGCGGCGGGTGGCCCGGTTGCGTCGTCGAATGGCTATGGATCAACCGCCTGCCGCGCCCGAAATCCGCCCGGATGCGACTTACCTGATCACCGGCGGTTTGGGTGGGCTGGGTTTGGCGGTTGCTGACTGGCTGGTGACACAGGGCGCGCGCACGCTGGCGCTGGTGGGTCGCAGCGCTCCTGACGAAACCGCCCGACAGGCCATGACCCGGATGGAGCAGGCGGGCGCACGGGTGTGGACGCCACTGATCGATGTTGCTGATGGTCCGGCAATGGAAACCCTTTTCGCTGAACTGTGGCGGGATTGGCCGCCACTGGCCGGGGTTATCCATGCCGCTGGCGTTCTGGACGATGCGGCATTGCGCGATCAGGACTGGGCGCATTTCGAGCGGGTCATGGCGGCGAAGATCGATGGCGCTTGGCATTTGCATCGTCTGACCCTGGGTCAACCGCTGGATTTCTTCGTGCTGTTCGCTTCGATGGCCGGCATTCTCGGTTCGGCAGGGCAGGCTAATCATGCCGCCGCCAGCGCCTGGCTGGATGTTTTAGCCCATGCCCGCCGGGCGCAAGGTCAACCCGCGATCAGTCTGGATTGGGGCGTCTGGCGGGACATCGGCGCGGCGGCGCGGCGTGGGGTGGAATGGCAGATACGACGGGTGGGCATCGACACGATGACCCCGGAACAGGGCCTGGCGATTTTCGCCTGGGCTTTGGCGGAACAGCCCACGCAGGTCGTGATCTTGCCGGAAGTGAACTGGCCGCAATTGCTGGCGCAATTCCCGGAATCGGCCCGCCCGCTCTTTTTCGTGGACTTGGCGCAGCCGACGGCGTTGGAATCAACCACGGTGGCGGAATCTACGCCGGCCGTTGCTGCTGATTTACCCACCCAGTTGCGTCAGGCATCGGCGGTGGAACAGCTCGCGTTGTTGCAAACATTCCTGGCGGCGCGAGTCGCGGAGGTGATCGGCCTGAGCCGTCCACCGAAGCTGGAAATACCTCTGCCGGAACTGGGTTTTGATTCGCTGATGGCGGTGGAGTTGAAGAACCGGGTCAAAACCGCGCTGGGCGTTGAATTGCCGGTGCGGGCCATTCTGGAAGGGGCCAGCGTCGGGCAACTGGCCGATCTGCTGCGGGCCGGTCTGGATTTAGCCGCACCCGCCGCCACGCCGGTTGAGTCGCTCCAGCCCGATCTCGCCCATCGCTACGAACCGTTCCCGCTGACCGATATTCAGCAAGCCTACTGGGTGGGACGCGGACCGGGCATGGAGTTGGGCGGGATCGGTTGCCACCTTTACACCGAGGTCGAGGGCAATGATCTACCGCTCGACCAGCTTCAGGATTCCTGGCGGCGACTGGTGGCGCGGCATGACATGCTGCGGGCAATCGTTGCCGGAGATGGGCAGCAACGGATTCTGGAGCAGGTCCCGCCGTATCAGATTCCGATCCTTGATTTGCGCGAACTGTCTGTTCAGGAACGCGAGGCGCAATTGACCCGCTTGCGTAAGGATCTGTCGCATCGGGTTTTCGACGCGACGCAGTGGCCGCTGTTTGACATTCGGGCGACCCGCATTGACGAACATCGCACCCGCCTGCATCTGGGCTTTGATCTGCTGGTGCTGGACGCCGCCAGCATTTTCCAGTTGCGCGAGGAATGGGTGCGGCTCGCCGCTGATCCGGCGCTGCGACTGCCGCCGCTGGAGCTGTCGTTCCGCGACATCGTGCTGGCGGAAATGGCTCAGCGCGCCGGTGAAAGCTACCACCGGGCTGAACGCTACTGGCTGGACCGGCTGGCCGAACTGCCCGGCGGACCCGAATTGCCATTGCTGCGCGATCCGGCCAGCCTGACCCATCCCCATTTCGTCCGCCGTCTGCATCGTCTGGAACCGGTGGACTGGGCGGCGCTGCGCACGCGCGCCCAGCGGCTGGGACTGACGCCGTCCGGTTTGCTGTGCGCCGCTTACGCCGATGCGCTGGCGGTGTGGAGTCGTCACGCCCGGTTCTGCATTACCCTGACCCTGTTCAACCGGCCACGACTCCATCCCCAGGTCATGCAGATCATTGGCGACTTCACTTCGACCATCCTGCTGGAGGTTGATGGGTCGGCATCGGGCTTCGTCGACCGGGCCAAAGCGCTGCAAAAACGGCTGGCGGCGGATCTGGATCACGGCGCATTCAGCGGGGTTCAGGTCATGCGTGAACAGGCCCGGCGGCAACGGGGCCGAGTTTCGGCAGTGCCGGTCGTGTTCACCAGCGCCCTCGGCCTTGACGCGAGCAAGCCGGGTGATTCCGCCTGGGAGAGTCTGGGCGAGATGGTCTACAGCGTCGCCCAGACCCCGCAGGTGCTGATCGATCATCAGGTTTCGGAACAGGATGGCGGTCTGCTGTTTACCTGGGACGTGGTGGAAGAAGTGTTTCCGCCCGATCTGGTCGGTCGGATGTTCGACGCCTATTGCGGCCTGTTGCGCGAATTAGCCCGCGACGAAGCTGCTTGGAGCGCATCTATCGCCCGCTGGTTGCCGGCGGTGGAATTAGCGGATCGCCAGCAGGCGAATCAAACCGCTGCGCCGATCCCGGACGGCCTGCTGCACAGTCCCTTTGTCGCTCAAGCCTTGGCTCACGGCGAGCGCGAGGCGGTGGTTGATGGCGACCGCCGCCTGAGTTATGCCGAAGTGCTGGGCTATTCCGGCGGGATTGCCATGGCCCTGCAACAACGCGGGGTGCAGCCCGGCGAACTGGTCGCGGTGGTGATGCCCAAAGGCTGGCGGCAAGTGGTGGCGGTGCTGGGCATTCTGGCCTCCGGTGCAGCTTACTTGCCAATCGACCCCGCTCTGCCGGAGGAACGTCGCCGTTATCTGCTGGCGCATAGCGAAGTCCGCATCGCCCTGACTGATCCGGCGCTGAATCTGGACTGGCCCGATCGGGTCGAGGCGCTGATCGTGGACGATCTGCCGCCCGCGCCACTGCCGGCTTGCAACGCGACTCCCGACGATCTGGCCTATGTGATCTACACCTCCGGTTCCACCGGCCAGCCCAAGGGCGTGATGATGGAGCATCGCGCGGTCCTGAATACGGTGCTGGACATCAACCGGCGGTTTGGCGTGAATGCGGAAGATCGGGTGTTGGCGCTGTCCTCGCTCAGTTTCGATCTGTCGGTGTATGACGTGTTCGGGGTTCTGGGCGCGGGCGGCGCACTGATCCTTCCTGGCGCCGACGCGGCCCGCGATCCGCAACGCTGGCAATCCCTGATCCGCGCTGAAGGCGTGACCCTGTGGAATACGGTGCCGGCGCTGATGGCCATGCTCTGCGAATACAGTCAACCGCTAGGCGACCACCTGCGTCTGGTGCTGCTGTCCGGCGACTGGATTCCGCTGAGTCTGCCTGAACGGATTCGGGCATTAGCGCCGCAGGCCCGGACCATCAGCCTGGGCGGGGCGACCGAAGCTGCGATTTGGTCCATCAGCTACCCCATCGAAACCGTCGATCCGCAGTGGCGCAGCGTTCCCTATGGCCGGCCACTGGAGAATCAGTCGTTTCAGGTTCTCAATGATCGGCTTGAACCCTGTCCGGTCTGGGTCGCTGGCGAACTCTACATTGGCGGGATTGGTCTGGCCCGGGGTTACTGGCGCGATCCCGAGCAAACCGCCCGGCGCTTTATCCAGCATCCCAAAATGGGCGCGCGGCTGTATGCGACCGGCGATCTGGGCCGGTATCTGCCGGGTGGCGATATCGAATTTCTGGGCCGTGAGGACTTTCAGGTCAAGGTCGGCGGTCATCGGATCGAACTGGGCGAAATTGAAACGGCGCTGGATCGGCATCCGGGGGTGCGGCAGTCGGTAGCGACCGTGCTGGGCGAAGCGCGTGGCGAGCGGCGGTTAGCGGCTTTCGTGGTGCCGGAGACCTCGGATGTCACGCCGGTCGATCCGCCGCTGCCGTGGACAGCGATGCAGACCGCCGGTCACGACCGCGCCCGGATGGTGGTTCAAGCCTTTGAAACCGCTGATTTCGCCGCAGTCCATGACCGGCTGGCGCAGTTCTATCTCGATGCGGTCAGTTCGGCTTTGCAGCGGCTAGGCGCGTTCCGGGAGGCGGGGAGAATCGAGCGTCCTGATGAACTGTTGCGGGATTGCGGGATTGAGCCGCGCTACCGGCATTGGCTGCAACGGGCGCTGGAGGCGCTGGTGACCGATGGCCGGCTGGAGGCGACTCGTGACGGGTTCCGCCGCAATGCGCCTTGGCCGGAATCCGCACCGACCCTGGATGCGGTTCGCGCCATGGATCGGTTTGGCTTCGGCGATGACGATTTTGCCCTGCTGGAACAGGTGGTGACTACGCTGCCGGACTTGCTGACCGGTCGCCAGAATTCGGCCACGATTTACACCGCCCGCGAAACGCCGAACATCTACCAGACCCTGTTTCAGTTTACCCTGCCGGTCGTGAGCGACATCGTCGCGGCGCTGGCGACCGCTCATCCCGGACTGCGGATCGTTGAACTGGGAGCCGGTCTCGGCGCCACCACCCGGGTGGCGCTGGAACGCTTGCCGGCGGATACCGCCGACTACGCCTTCACTGACCTCAGCCGCTATTTTCTGGAGGCGGGTCGTCAGGCGTTTGCCGCGCAAAAATTCGTCCGCTTTGCCTTGCTCGATCTGGAAAAATCGCCGGAGGACCAGGGCTTTGTCCCCCACGGCTTTGATCTGGCGATAGCCGGCAGCATGATCCATGCGACCCGCGATGTGGCCGAAAGTCTGCGCCATATCCGGCAGTTATTAGCGCCCGGCGGGGCGTTGCTGCTGGTGGAGGAAACCCGCTTCCATCCCTGGTACGACCTGAGCATGGGCTTGCAACAGGGGTTCGACCGCTTTGAGGATCGGCAGCGGCGGCGACGCCATCCCCTGCTGTCCCGCCAGGGCTGGCTGGAGGCGCTGGCCGAAGCCGGTTTTGCGCAGAATGAAGCCTTCACCGTCGATGGCGGGATCGCCGATGCCCTGGGTCTGGAGGTCTTTCTCGCCCGCGCGCCGCAAGCCGCAGCGCCACCTACAGTCGAGACCTTGACCGCCTTCCTCCGCGAACGCTTGCCGGCGGCGCTGGTGCCGACCGAGCTGGCGCTGCTGCCGGCCTTGCCGTTGACCGCCAACGGCAAGGTGGATCGCGCCGCATTAGAATCCAGCGCCGGGCAGTCCAGCCGCCGCGCCGGAAATGCGCCGGAAACGGTGCTGGAGAAGAAAGTCGCGGCGATCTTCGCCGAATTGACCGGTGCGGCGCAGGTCAGCCGCGAGGACAGCTTTTTTGCGCTGGGCGGTACTTCGCTGGCTATGGTGCAACTCCACAACCGCTTGCGGCATGGACTGGGCGCTGAATTGGAAGTCGCGCAACTCTTCCGCAATCCCAGCGTGGCGGAAATCGCCGCGATGGTGGAACGCACCGCGCCCATCGTGGCTCCGGCGAGTGATGGAATGATCCGGCTGCGGCAGGGATCGGAAACCCCACTGTTCATCCTGCCGGGGGTCATTGCCGCCCCCTATTACCTCAATGCGCTGGCCGAGCGGTTCGCTGCCGGGCCGGCACTCTACAGCTTCCAGGCGCCCGGACTGGACGGCGGATTGCCGCTGGCGCGGATTGAAGATCAGGCCGAATACTATCTGCGGGCGGTGCGTCAGGCCCAGCCGCAGGGACCCTACCAGCTTGTCGGTCATTCCTATGGCGGCTATGTGGCCTTCGAGATGGCCCGGCAACTGCTGCAAGCCGGCGAACAGGTCAGTCGGCTGGTTCTGCTCGACACCGTGGTGGTGCGCTCCCAGTTGGAGGCGTTTCAGCTCGACGAGATTGCTCTGGATGCCATTGTTCGCGCCCTGTACGCCCTGTATGAGCCTCATCTCGAACCCTTTGCCACGCTGCGCCAAAACCCGCTCCGGGAGCAATTGCAGCGGGTGATGGAACGGCTCCGGGAGCGGCGCTTGATCGCTGACGACGTCTTGCTCGATGGGGTGCTGCGGGTGTTCAAGGCCAACTTCAAGGCGATGGCCGACTATCAGCCACAACGCTACACGGGTTCTCTGACTCTGGTGCGCAGCGCCGGCGGCTTCCCCGAAGAATTCCATGATTACGAGAGTCGCGAGTCGCTCGCCGATCCGGCCTTGGGGTGGAGTCCGTTCTGCGATCAACCGGTGCGGGTGATTGGGATTTCCGGGGATCACCTGCAAATGATGAATCCGCCACATATCGACCAGTTAGCGGGAATCCTGGCGCAGCTCATCGCCACCGACGTCGTACCGGCCCCCGCGCCGTTCGTTGAACCGGAAAGCGCGCCAAACCTGGGTGCGGTGTTGATCGACCCGACAGCGCGGCTGGCTTTTTGCCGGAGCTGTCCAGCCTTGCGGCCCATCACGACCCAGGGCCGGATCGCCTTGTCCGGCGCTACGCCCGATCCGGCAGGATGGCAACGTCGCAGCACCGTGCGCTGCTATGCGCCCAATCCCATGTCGCTGCAACCACTGGCTGAACTGCTCGGCGCTTTGCGGGCCTTGCCCAGCGCCGAGGTTGGCCGACTCAAGTACCGCTACGCTTCAGCGGGAGCCGCCTACCCCGTGCAAACCTGGTTGCAGGTCAAACCAGGACGGGTCAGCGGACTAGCCGGCGGACTCTACTACTATCACCCCGTTCGCCATGATCTGGAACCGATTGCAGTCGGGCTGGACTGGTCGGCTGATCTGTATCTACCGGGTAATCAGCCGATTTTCGCCAGCGCCGCCTTTTCCCTGTTGCTGATCGCCGCCTATGACGCCATTCGTCCGCTCTACGGCCCGCTGGCCCGCGACTTCTGTTTACTGGAAGCGGGCTACATGGGTCAGTTGCTCATGGAGGAAGCCGCCCGGTTGGAACTGGGGTTGTGCGCGATCGGGGTAGTGAATGCGGATCGGTTGCCGGAGGCGCTGGATCTGAGTGAAAACCGCGAGTTGCTGCATAGCTTTCTTGGCGGGCTGCCTGCGGGCGATGCCCCCTCTTCAGCGCCATTTTGACTATTCAATAGGAAGAGACTCGACTTATGCTCAGTGAAGAATGGCTCCCGACCCTGCTGATTCAGCGGGAGGAGCGTCAAAAGGTCGAGATTGTCGAACCGGCTCCTGAACCGCGTTTTGCCTCGCTACGGGTGATCGGGCGTTTTCTGCAGTTCTGGCTGGTCAGTTTGTGGCTGTACCTGACCCGTCGCTACAACGAGGATGCAGCGGCAGAACAACTGCGCAGCGTCTTTGAGGATTTGGGCGGACTCTGGATCAAGGTCGGTCAACTCTTGTCGTTGCGCACTGACATTTTTTCCGAAGCGATCTGTCGGGAACTGTCCAGATTGCAGTACCGGGCACAGGGCTTCCCGATTCGGTTCGTGTACGAGGCCTTGCAAGCCGATTTGGGCGAAGACCTGGGACTGATCTTCGAAAGTTTCCAGGAAGCGCCGGTGGCTGCGGCATCGATCAGCCAGGTGCATCGGGCGGTATTGCGTAATCCGCATGTCGAGGTGGCGGTTAAAATCCGCCGGCCCGACGCTGATGCGTCCTTCAAACGGGATTTGCGCAATATCGAACGGATGTTCCGGATCTTTGAAACGCTCGGGTTCGCCCCGCACATGTGTTGGAGCGACGCTTACTGGGAACTGGATCAGATGGTGCGTGAAGAACTGGATCTCCGCTACGAAGCCTCCAATACCGACCGGATGCGCAAGGCCCTGCGCGACCACCGGGTTTACGCGCCCCGGGTCTTTTTTGACTATTCAACCAGCGGGATTCTAGTCACCGAGTACATCCACGGCGTTCTCATGTCGGATTTCATTCAGATGGGACAGAACGATCCAGGACGATTGATTCAATGGTGCCGTGAGAACGGCATCAATCCCCGCAAGGTGGGTCGTCGGCTGTTCCTGACCGCCATGCGGCAACTGTTCGAGGACAATCTGTTCCATGCCGACCTCCACCCCGGCAACATTCTGCTGTTGCGCGATAACCGGTTTGCCCTGATCGATTTCGGGACCATCGGCCAATCTGAGAAAGGGTTCCTGAGCAAATACCTCGCCAGTCTGCGGGCGTTGGCGGTCAATGACTACGCCAAGGCCGCCGATTACACCCTGGGCCTGGCGATCAATCCGCCGCCCATTACTGAGATGCAACCGCTGCGGGCTGATCTGGTGCGCTCCTACCGCTATTGGGAAGCGCGCACCCATTTGCACGGCCTGAATTATCACGAGCGGTCGCTGGCGGCGGCGGGCGGCGATTCCGGGCGGATCATGTACAAATACAAGGTGCAACTGACTTGGGCCTTCATGCGGATCAGCCGCACCTGGGCGACTCTCGATGCTTCGCTCAGTTTTCTGATTCCCCACGCCAACCACATGGAACTCTTTAGCGCCTATTTTCGCCATGCGGCGCGGCGGCGCAGCCGGATCAGCAATGTCGTGCCCAAAACGATTAAGGCGATGCAAAATTTCGCAACAACGGTCGAGGAATACAACAATATCGTGGGACCGATGCTGCGCTGGCAGGGATTAAACATTATGGCGCTGGTTAAAAAGTCGGAGCGGGTGGCCCTGTTTGGCGCTTCCATACTGCGCCTAGTGCGCAATGTTCTGCTGCTCGCCACCCTGCTTGGCGTGTACACCTTCTTGTATTTTCACCATTCCCGGCTATTGCCCTTCACCCCCCCCTTGCTTAACGACTTTGCTGAAGGTTTCCGTAACCTGTTCGACTATGACGACTGGGTCATAGTGCTGGCGTTTGCCGGATTGATCATTTTTAGTTTGCGCCAAATCATTAAGACCCTGAGCAAGCGTTACTGATCGTCGGACCGTGCTGTGGACAGCGGGCAATGGACAAAAACCGGCGGTTCCCGGCCCGGCCAGTCCGCCGCGACCGCGACCAGATGCTCCGCAACCCGCCATTGAGCCAGCCGCCAGTTCGTCATCGGTAACGACTGCGACCGGACTGATAATCGATCCGGATCAACGCTGAATCCATCAAGAGACTGCGACAAGCCGCGCCCGGTGGCCTTGATGCAGGCTTCCTTCAAGGTCCATAACCGTAGGAACTGCTCGCGCCGGCGGGTTTCATCACTCATAGCGCGCAGTGCAGCCGCTTCGTCCGGGGCAAAATAAGCATCAGCAATGGCGGGATCGATCCGGGTGGTGCGGTCAAGCGCCTCCACATCCACGCCGACTTCCACGTCCAGCGCCAGCGCGACGGCGACCCGGGTTCGGCAATGGGAAAGGTTAAAGCGCAGGCCGAATCCCGACGGCGGATCCGCAAGTTGAAGTTTGCCGAACGGTCCGGTCACAAAACGCCAGTCAACGGGATCGCATGGAATGACTGCGCTTAACGAATGACGGAGCAAGGCGTGCGCCGTGACATAGGCTTGCCGGTCCGATTCAAAGTAAAACGATTGCGCCCGCTGCCGTTCAACCGGGTTCAAGCTGGCATACCACTCCGCCGATTCCGCAGTGGAAATCGGATCAACGGCCAGGCTGAGAACTACGACGGCGCGCTCAGTGAGCCAACGACGCAGGCGAGGCCGATCAAAATTCACTGGAATGGCGACAAAGCCCGCAACCGCTGGACCGCCATACTCACGGCGGCAATGGCAACGTCAATCTCTTCGCGGGTGGTAAACCGGCCCAGGCTGAATCGCACCGCCCCGCGCATCCGCCGCGCATCGCAACCCATCGCCCGCAACACATGCGAGGGTTCATGGCCGGCGGAGGTACAGGCAGAACCGGTGGAAACAGCAATTTCCGGAGTCGCCGCCAGCAGCGCCTCGGCGGTAATTCCGGCAAAGCTGAGATTAAGAATGCCCGCCACGTTCTGTTCGGGATGACCGTTGAGCGTCACCCCACCCAATTTGAGCAATGCCCGCCACAGCCGGTCACGCTCTTTGCGGATTTGCGCCTGCTCCACGACCATATCCTCACCGGCGATCCGGAACGCCTCGCCCGTCGCTGCGATCTGGTGAGTCGGCAAGGTCCCAGCCCGCAAACCGCGCTCCTGACCGCCGCCATACAGCAACGGCTGCACGCGCACCCGTACCGGAAATTGCCGGATATACAGCGCCCCGACGCCTTTGGGACCGTACAGCTTGTGGGCGCTGAGACTCAACAGATCCACCGGCAGCGTTTGCAGATTAAGGGGCAACTTGCCGACGCTCTGGGCGGCGTCGACATGCAGCAACGCCCCATGCTGGCGGGTGATTGCGCCAACGGCGGCAATATCCTGAATGACGCCGGTTTCATTGTTAACGTGCATCAGCGACACCAGCGCGGTATCAGGTCGCAGCGCCGCCGCCAGTCGCTCTGGCGCAATCCATCCGTCCGGCTCCGGGTCCAGATAAGTGATGGCGCAACCGTCCTGCTCCAGCGCCCGGCAAACGTCCAGGACGGCTTTATGCTCGGTTTTCGCAGTAATGAGGTGGCGGCGGGGGTGGCGGCTCAGCGCCATGACCCCGCGCAGGGCGAGGTTGTTGGCCTCGGTAGCCCCGGAAGTCCAAACGATCTCACGCGGATCGGCCTGGATCAGGGTAGCGACTTGGGCGCGGGCCATTTCTACCGCTTGCGCCGCCGTTCGCCCATAAGGATGAGTTGTAGAGGAGGGATTGCCGAAGCCGCCATCCAGCGTCAAATGCTGAATCAGCCGGGCGGCGACGCGCGGATCAACCGGGGTCGTCGCCGCATAATCGAGATAAACCGGCTCCGGCATGAAGGCAGGCGACCGCGCCTACAGCGGCATGGCTGCCGGGAAGCGATCAACCGGGCGCTCGCGCCGGCGCAAGGTACTGTTCTGACGACGCACTACATCACAAACTTCGGGCCGCTTGAGGAACTGCGCCAGGGTAATGCCTTCGAGGAAGTTAAAAATCTGGCCGCTGAGGTCGGTCCACAGTTCGTGGGTCAGACAGCGTCGACCTTCCTGGCAGTTTTCCCGGCCAGAGCAGCGGGTGGCGTCCAGCCGTTCATCCACCGCGCTGATAATGTCAGCCACGGTCACCTGATCCGGAGTGCGGGCCAGCCGGTAACCGCCGCCCGGACCGCGCACGCCTTCCACCAAATCACACTTGCGTAATCTGGCGAATAACTGCTCCAGATAGGACAGCGAGATGCCCTGACACTGCGAAATCTCGGAGAGCGTGACCGGCCCTAGCCGGTCGTGAATGGCAAGATGCATCATGGCGGTCACGGCGTAACGGCCCTTGGTCGAAAGTTTCATCCAGATTTACCTCGCTGGTGGCCGGGTTGAAGGAATTCCTGACTAATGAGTATGGAAACTATATTAACCTAGCGAGTTAGTCAACTATTCCAGCATCCAGGTTCAAGACGGATAGAACTTTCCGGCAGCAGTCAGTCCGGGAGATAAGGCGCTGCGCCAAAGCGATGACCTTGGCGCAGGCAATAGGTTAACCACTTGAGCAGAAAACGGTTAATCTGCCAGCGGCTGCGAAGTTGGCTGCTGTCCGGGCGGGCGGCCAGCAGCAAATCCGCGCTGAAGGCGGTGTAATGACGCGGGTAGGCGGCCATCACTTCAGCCAGTTGGGCGTCGTGGTAAATGCGGATGCGGAGATTAGGTTCAGCGAGGATCGCACCGGATTCCTGGGCAAACTGGTAGGTCAGGCTCAGTTCGCTGGTGTAGCGGTTGCGCTCGATCATTTGCAGGCGCAGATCCAGACCGCCAGCGACTTGTGAAATGCCCATCGCAGACGCCGGTGGCATGTCGGGAATCAACCGACGCATGTTGATGTAGTTGCGTTCGTACAAATCCATCAGCGCGGCAAAGGTGCCCGGGGTGTCGTGCGGGAACAATCCGACATGGTTTGGCGCCAGCAGAATCATTGGTCAGCGCCGGAACGGACGATGGACTCCAGCCGCCAGCCCAATTCGTCACAGCGCAACACGCTACCTTGTTCATCCTGCCAATCGCCCAGCACCGCCCGCCGCGCCGGTTGCCCGTCCAGGGTCCAGTTGTGAATCGCCGGGCGATGGGTGTGGCCGTGAATCAAGCGCCGGACGCCATGATGGCGCATAACCCGCTCTACTTCGGCCTGATTGACATCCATGATCTCAGCCGCTTTTTGGCCTGTCGCCTGCCGGCTGGTTTCCCGCAACTGGCCAGCCAGCGCCCGCCGCTGCGCCAAGGGCAAGGCCAGCATCTGCGTCTGCCAGACTGGATGACGGACCTGGGTGCGGAACGCCTGGTAGTCCACATCATCGGTACAGAGCGTGTCGCCATGCAGCAACAGCACCGGCTCTCCCGCCAGATCGATCACAACGCTTTCCAGCAGAAACTGAATGCCGGCAGCCGCCGCGAAGCGCTCGCCGATCAGAAAATCGCGGTTGCCGTGCAGGAAAAACACCGGAACGCCACTCCCGGTCAGGGTTTGCAAAGCGGCGGCGACGGTCAAGCCCCATTCGGCGTCGGCGTCATCGTCATCGCCAATCCACGCCTCGAACAGATCGCCCAGAATATATAAAGCATCCGCGGATTGGATCTGCCGACTCAAAAAGTCCAGCAGTAACGCCGTCCGGGCCGGGTGGGCCGATTCGAGATGCAGATCGGAAATAAACAGCGTGGTCATGGCGCGGGCGGTTCACCGACGATTTCGACTTTTTCAATCAGGATATCGTCAGTTGGCACATCCTGATGGCCGCGTCGACTGGTGGTTCCGACTTTGGCGATGGCGTTAACCACGTCCATCCCGTCCACGACCTGCCCAAATACGCAATAACCCCAGCCCTGGGCGCTGGCGCTGCGGTAGTCGAGAAAGTCGTTGTCCTTGAGATTGATGAAGAACTGCGCGGTGGCGGAGTGCGGTTCCGAAGTGCGGGCCATAGCCAGTGCGCCCACCTTATTCTTCAAGCCGTTGTCGGCTTCGTTCTTGACGGCCGGGCGGGTCGGCTTCTGATTCATCCCGGCTTCAAGACCGCCGCACTGGATCATGAAGTTGGGGATGACCCGATGAAACAGGGTGCCGTTGTAAAACCCGTCCTGAGCGTATTGCAGGAAGTTGGCGACAGTTGCAGGAGCGCGGGCGGCGTCCAGCTCAATGCTGATCACGCCGAGGGTGGTGTGCAATTTGATCATGGGTTGGAGACTCAGGGTTTGGCGGGAACAGGGGTGGCGGGCGGGGCGGGTGGAATCTCAACTTTGCCGTCCGGTTTAGGGACAAGCGCGGGCGCAGCGGCAGAATCGGGCAACACCGTAACCGATTCAATAATCACTGGCGTGGTCGGCACGTCGCTGAATCGTCCGCCAGGACCGCCCGTGCTAGTGGCTACCTGACGAATCTTGTCGACGGTGTCCATGCCGCTGATCACCTTGCCGAACACCGCATAACCCCAGCCTGACGGCGTCGGCGAGCGATGATCCAGCGGCGAGTTGTCCTTGACGTTGATGAAAAACTGGGCGGTGGCCGAATTGGGATCGCTGGTGCGGGCCATGGCTACCGTGCCGCGCTGGTTCTTCAGGCCGTTATTGGCCTCGTTCGGCACCGGCGCACGGGTCGGTTTCTGCTGAAAGTCGGTGGTGAAACCGCCGCCCTGGATCATGAAATCACCGATCACCCGGTGAAAGATCGTGCCGTTGTAAAAGCCATCGCGGGCGTAGGTCAGGAAATTGGCGACGGATTTGGGAGCCTGATCGTCGGCCAGTTCCAGCGTGATCGGGCCAAGGCTGGTATTGATCTGGACCTGAGTGCCGGCCAGCGCCAGGGAACCAGCCAGACTGAGCGCCGCAGCGGCCAGGAATGAGGAGCGTTTGAGCATGGGAGAATCGCCAAGGGATGGAGAATAACCCGGCATGATAGTCGGCTAATCGACGGTCTGCCAGATTTGGCGACGTTTAGCCCTTTCCGCTACCATGCCGGCCATGAAAACCATGACCTGTAAAACCCGATTTGCGCCCAGTCCGACCGGCTATCTGCATCTGGGCAATGTCCGCACCGCGCTGTTCAACGCCCTGCTGGCCCGGCGTGAGCAGGGTAGTTTTCTGCTGCGGATTGAAGATACCGACCGCGAGCGCAGCCGCCCGGAGTATGTGGCGGCGCTGCTAGAGGATTTGCGCTGGCTGGGGCTGGACTGGCAGGAAGGACCAGAGATTGGCGGACCTCACCCGCCTTATGCCCAGTCGGAACGAGCTGCGATCTATGCCGGCTACTATCAGCGGCTGGAAGAGCGCGGGCTGGTTTATCCTTGTTTCTGCAGCCCGGCGGAACTGGCACTGAGCCGGAAAACCCAGTTGGCCGCCGGACGGCCGCCCCGTTATGCTGGAACCTGCGCCCGCTTGAGCGAGGCTGAACGCCAGGCGCGACGCAGGCGTGGGTTGCAACCCACCTTGCGGTTTCGGACTCCGCCGGGGCAATTAGTGCAGTTCATCGATCTGGCGCGCGGTCCGCAGCAGTTCGCCAGTGATGACATTGGCGATTTCATCATCCGCCGGGCCGATGGCGGGCCGCAATTCTTCTTTGCCAATGCAGTCGATGATGCCTTGATGGGAATTACCCACCTGTTGCGCGGAGAGGATCATCTGAGCAACACCCCGCGCCAGTTATTGTTGCTGGAGGCCCTGGACCTGCCCGCGCCACATTACGGGCATTTGGCGCTGATTGTCGGAGCTGATGGCGGGCCATTATCGAAACGTGAAGGCCATTTCAGCGTACGCGAACTGCGGGCTACTGGTTATCTGCCTGAAGCGTTGCTGAATGATCTGGCCCGGATCGGCCATAGCTACGCGCACGACCACTGGATGTCATTGGCGGAACTGGCGGAAGCATTTACTCTGGAGCGACTGGGCCGCGCCCCGGCCCGTTATGATGAAGCGCAACTGCTACACTGGCAAAGTGAAGCGGTGCAGTGCGCCACCCCGGAGCGGTTATGGGCCTGGCTGGAATCAGCGGTTGCTGGCGATGTGCTGACAACCAGCCGGGAGGCATTTATCGCTGCAGTCCGCCCGAATATCCGCTTCCCGACAGATGCTGCATTCTGGGCGGAGCGCCTGTTTGGGGCGGAGTTGCCGCTGAGCGAGGAGAGCCGGGCGCTGGTCGCGCAGACCGGTTCCGAGTTTTTTGCCCACGCTCTGGCAGCCTATGTCGAGCATGGCGGCGCTTATCAACCGTTGTTTGATGACCTCAAGCGCCATACCGGCGCGAAAGGCAAGGGGTTGTTCATGCCGATGCGAGCGGCATTGACCGGCGAGCTGCACGGCCCGGAACTGGCCCGGATTCTGGCGCTGATGCCAGCGGAGTTGGCGCGGCGGCGCTTGGAGAGCGCTGGGCAATAAAAGTTTCAGGTTCGGAAGCGCAGGATGGACTGTGATCGCTTCCGGCTCCAAAACAACAAGGGCGACCGAAGCCGCCCTTGGTATATCTCAATCAGCGCCGCCAAAAGCAGCGCCGTCTGTTCTCAACCGCTTATGGCTTGAATTCGCCTTCCAGCAACTTGGCGTGCGCCGCCGCCAGCCGGGCAATCGGCACCCGAGGCGATGAGCAGGACACATAAGTCAGGTTGATGTGGTGGCAGAAGCGCATCGAGGCCGGATGGCCGCCCTGCTCGCCGCAAATGCCGACCTTGAGACCATCGCGGGTCTTGCGGCCATTGCTGACGGCAAAGGACATCAACTGGCCCACGCCCTTGGTGTCCAGCGCCTCAAACGGGTTGTCCTTGAGAATGCGCGACTGGTTGTAGAACGGCAGGAACTTGTTCTCGGCATCCTCGCGCGAGAACGAGAAGGTCGCCTGGGTCAGGTCGTTGGTGCCGAAGGAGAAGAACTCCGCCACTTCAGCAATGTCGCCGGCGCGCAGGCAAGCCCGCACCACTTCCATCATGGTGCCAAACTCGAAATGCACCTTGACCGCGTATTTGGCCTCAACTTCCGGCAGCACTTCATCGACCAGCGCCTTCACCCGCTTCAACTCTTCCACAGTGCAAACCTGCGGCACCATGATTTCGGGATGAACGTCCACCCGCTCCTGCATACATTCCGCCGCCGCTTCCAGAATGGCGCGAATCTGCATCTTGTAGATTTCAGGATAGGTCAGGCCCAGCCGGACGCCGCGATGACCGAGCATCGGGTTGACTTCGTGCAGAGCGCGCGCCTTGAGCAGGATCTCTTCCTTCTTGGCCAGCACGTCGGAGACCAGGTGGCTGTCGTTGAGGATGCCCATCTGCTCAACCGCTTTCGGGTTGACCTGCTTGATGATGTGGCTCAACGCTTCCAGGCCCTGGGCAGTCTGGCGCAGATGGCGCAGATGCTCGATGTCATCGATCAGGGTCTGCTCGGACGGCAGGAACTCATGAATCGGCGGATCGAGCAGCCGCACCGTAACCGAACGCGGAGCCATCGCCCGGAAGATTTCCTTGAAGTCGCTGCGCTGCATCGGCAGCAGCTTGGCCAGCGCCGCTTCACGGTCTTCGGTGGTCTCGGCCAGAATCATTTCCAGCACAGTGGGCAGGCGGTCGGTGCCGTTAAACATCCGCTCGGTGCGGCACAGGCCAATGCCCATCGCGCCGTAGTTGGAAGCGCGCTGGGCGGCCTCCGGGGTATCCGCATTCGCCATCACCTTGAGGGTGGCGATTTCGTCGGCCCAGCCCAGCAGAGTCCGCAGTTCCGGGGTAAATTCCGGCTCGACCGTGGGAATTTCGCCGAAGTACACCGCGCCGGTGCCGCCATCAATGGTCAGCACATCGCCTTCATGCAGCACCTTGTCGCCGATGATCGCCTGACGCTGATGGACATTGACCTGAATGGCTTCCGCGCCCACCACGCAGGGCTTGCCCATACCACGGGCGACCACTGCCGCGTGTGAGGTTTTGCCGCCACGACTGGTCAGGATGCCCACCGCCGCAAAGAAACCGTGAATATCTTCCGGCTTGGTCTCTTCGCGCATCAGGATGATCTTCTCGCCAGCGCCGCGCCCGCGTTTTACGGCGGTGTCGGCGTCGAACACGATCTTGCCGGATGAAGCGCCGGGCGATGCGCCCATGCCGACCGCCGCCGGCGCCGCTTTGTGCTTGGGATCGAGCTGCGGGAACATCATCTGTTCCAGTGACTCGGGGTCAATCCGCAGCAGCGCTTTTTCGCGGGTGATCAAGCCCTCATTGGCCATTTCCACCGAACTGCGGACCATGCCCTGGGCGTTCATCTTGCCATTGCGGGTTTGCAGGCAGTACAGCACCCCCTTTTCAATGGTGTACTCGTAGTCCTGCACCTCGTGGTAATGCCCTTCCAGCTTGTTGCGTAATTCCACCAGTTGCCGGTACAGATCCGGCATTTCGTCCTTCATGGCCAAGACCGGCTTGGGGGTGCGAATGCCAGCGACCACATCCTCGCCCTGGGCATTGACCAGGTACTCGCCGTACATCACGTTTTCGCCGGTGCCGGGGTCGCGGGTGAAGCCGACGCCGGTGGAGCAATCGTTACCCATGTTGCCGAACACCATGGTCACGATATTGACGGCGGTGCCGCTGGCCTGCTCCGGGGTGATCTTGAATTCGCGGCGGTAATCGACGGCGCGCTGGCCCATCCACGACCCGAACACGGCCTTGATCGCCAGTTCCAGTTGTTCGTAGGGGTCTTGCGGGAAGGGCCGCCCGGTCTGCTCCTGAACCACTTGCAGGAACAATTGACCGATGTCGCGAAGGTCTTCAGCGCTCAGGCCCAGGTCGATCTTGACCCCGGCGCGGCGCTTGATCGCTTCGAAGTGTTCGTCGAAGAAATGATCATCGACGTTCAGCGCAATCTTGCCGAACAACTGGATGAAGCGGCGATAAGCGTCATAACCGAACCGCTCGTTGCCAGTCAGTTTGATCAGCCCGGCCAGGGTCTTCTCGTTCAGGCCAAGGTTGAGAATGGTGTCCATCATGCCCGGCATGGACATTGAGGAACCGGAACGCACCGACACCAGCAGCGGATTGTCCGCGCCGCCAAACTGCTTGCCGGTTTCCTTCTCCAGCCAGGCCATATGCGCCCGCACATCGTCCATCACTCCTTCGGGCAGGCGATTATTGGCGATGTAGTCCAGGCACGCCTCGGTGCTGATCACAAAACCCGGCGGCACCCGCAGGCCGATCTGCGTCATCTCGCAGAGGTTGGCGCCCTTGCCGCCGAGCAGCATTTTGTTCTTGCCGTCCCCTTCGGTGTACTTGTAGATGTATTGTTTTGCCATGAGTTAAACCTTTGTCGCGGTGAGTGAAATAAAAAAGAAAAACCGTTCCGGATCGGGTTCAGCCGGCCCCGCGCGCAGCCGTCAGCATAAACTTGCCCGGATCGAAAGCGGCCGGATAATCACCGACCGGTATGAGCATGGGAAAAGATAGACGTTCCAGTCGGAAATTGCCAAGGTTGCCGGTTTTTGAGTGACCGCGATTTGACTTGCCTGCCCTCAAACCCGAAACTAACCGGCTTTCCAACCTGTTCCGCCGTATCGGCGCTGCTTGACGATCTGACCCCTTTGACGATCTGACCCCTTCCGGATGCCCTCTGCTCCCGTTTCCTCCTCCGAATCTTCGCCAACTGTTATCGCAGTCACCGTGCGCGACTTGTCGTTCCATCGCGGCGAGCGGCTGATTTTCGACCGGGTCAACCTGGATATTCCCCAAGGCAAAGTCACGGCGATCATGGGACCAAGCGGCACCGGAAAAACTACCCTGCTGCAACTGATCAGCGGCCAGCTTCGGCCTGAAGCCGGGCGCGTCGAAGTGGATGGGATCTGCGTTCATGCGCTGCAGCGGCAGGAACTCTACCAATTGCGGCAGCGGATGGGGATGCTGTTCCAGAGTGGCGCGCTGTTCACCGATCTCAGCGTGTTTGAGAATGTCGCTTTCCCCTTGCGTGAACATACCCGCCTGCCCGAAACCCTGATTCGGACGCTGGTGCTGATGAAACTGGAGGCGGTTGGGCTGCGTGGCGCGCGCGACCTGATGCCGGCGCAACTGTCGGGCGGAATGGCCCGGCGGGTCGCCCTGGCCCGCGCCATTGCCCTCGACCCGCAGATGATCCTGTATGACGAACCGTTCGCCGGTCAGGACCCGATTTCCATGGCGGTGCTGGTCAAACTGATTCGGACCTTGAACGACGCCCTCGGCCTGACCAGCATTATCGTCTCGCATGATGTCAAGGAAACCGCCGCCATTGCCGACTATCTCTACCTGATTTCCGCCGGGCGGGTGGTGGAGCATGGCACCCCGCAGGAACTGGACTGCTCCGCTTCGCCGTGGGTTGATCAATTCATGCACGCCCACCCGGATGGCCCGATGTCGTTCCACTACCCGGCCCCGCCTTACGCCGCCGATCTGCTGGGAGAAACGCCGGCATGACCGCCTGGCTCACCGGGATCGGCGGCTTCGTTCTGCATAATCTGACACGCTTGGGTCGCGCCAACCTGTTTTTGCTGCGACTGCTCGGCGCACTGCGGTTCCTGTTCCGGCGTCCCGGCCTGCTCATCAAGCAACTGTACGTCGTCGGCGTGTTGTCGCTGCCGATCATTCTGGTGTCCGGGCTGTTCGTCGGGATGGTGCTGGGGCTACAAGGCTACGCCAACCTGGTGGATTTCGGCGCAACCTCCTCACTGGGGACCGTGGTGGCGCTGTCGTTGATCCGGGAAATGGGGCCGGTGCTGACCGCGCTGCTCTATGCAGGCCGGGCCGGCTCAGCGCTCACCGCCGAGATCGGGCTGATGAAAGCTACCGAGCAACTCGCCAGTATGCAGATGATGGCGGTCGATCCCTTTGAACGGGTGCTGGCTCCGCGCTTCCTGGCCGGTTGCCTGGCGGTGCCGATCCTGACCGGGATTTTCACCGCGGTCGGGATTCTGGGCGGCTACCTGGTCGCGGTGGTGCAACTGGGCGTAGACGGTGGCGCGTTCTGGGCGCAGATGCAAGCCAAGGTGGAACTGTTCGCCGATGTCGGCAACGGCGTCCTGATCAAAAGCGCCGTATTCGGGCTGCTGGCCAACTGGGTCGCGCTGTTTGAAGGTTACGAGGCGTTGCCAACCGCCGAAGGCGTCAGCCTCGCCACCACCCGCACTGTGGTCATTACCTCGCTGGCGGTGCTGGGCTGGGATTTCCTGTTGACGGCATTGATGTTTGGAGTCTGGTGATCATGCGGCAAAAAAATCTGGAACTGATGGTCGGGCTGTTCGTCGCGCTGGGCGTGGCGGCGTTTTTGATCCTGGCGCTCAAGGCCAGCGATCTGACCAGCCTCGGCAATGACCAGGGCTACCGGATTACCGCCCGGTTTGAAAACATCGGCGGCTTGAAGGTTCGGGCGCCGGTCACACTGAGCGGGGTGCGGATTGGCCGGGTGGTCGGGATTGATCTGGACCCGCAGAGTTATGAAGCAGTGGTCACCCTGTCCATTGATCCCCGCCATAACCGACTGCCGACCGATTCGGGAGCCAGCATTCTGACTTCGGGCCTGTTGGGCGAGCAGTATGTGGGGTTGGAACCGGGCGGCATGGACGACTATCTGAAGGATGGCGGCGTCATCAGGCTGACCCAGTCGGCGCTGGTGCTGGAAAAACTGATCGGCCGGGTGTTGACCAGCACCGCCGCTGGCGATGCGCCGCAGAAGTAGCCGTTGAAGACGGTGATCCA
Source organism: Gammaproteobacteria bacterium (assembly GCA_020846135.1). Taxonomy (GTDB): domain Bacteria; phylum Pseudomonadota; class Gammaproteobacteria; order Competibacterales; family Competibacteraceae; genus RXIV01. The sequence goes on along the minus strand of JADLEK010000017.1, from coordinate 53,189 downwards.
CCGAACATGCGGAAAAACCAGGAATTTTTAGCGGGAGTTTCAGACGCCATGAAGAAAATAATTGCTTTTGGACTGTTGCTGTTGCTGTTGGGCAATGGACCGCTGTGGGCGGCGGTCCAGTCGCCACAGGAGGTCATTCAGGATACTTCGGCCCGGATGCTGGAGGCGTTGCGGAAAAATCGCGATGCGCTGCGACAGAACTCCAGCCAGATTTACACGCTGGTCGATCAAATCGTGCTGCCGAATTTCGACTTTGAGCTGATGTCGCGCTGGGTGCTGGGCCGAAACTGGCAACAGGCCACTCCGGAGCAGCGCCGCCGGTTCGCCGATGAATTTCGCACCCTGCTGGTTCGCACCTACGCCAAGGCCCTGCTGGAATACTCGGATAATGAAATTCGGATATTGCCCTCGGCGAACCCGGCGGCTAACAACGAAGCGACGGTCAAAACCGAAGCCCAGGTGCGAACCGGTCCGCCGATCCCGATTAACTACACCATGCATCTGAACAGCGATGGCTGGAAAGTCTATGACGTGACCGTGGACGGGGTCAGTCTGGTGACCAATTACCGTAGCACCTTCGTCAGCCAGATTCGCAGCAGCGGTCTGGATACAGTGATCGCTGACTTGCAGAAACGCAACGCGCAGGCGAGTCGCTGATGACGACGGCGACCGTTGCCTGGAATGGCGATACGCTGGCGATTGCGGGTGAGCTGGATTTTGCTTCGGTCGCGGATCTGTGGGAATCAACCCAACCGTTATTTCAGGCTGAACCGATCCGCCGGATTGATTTGAGCGGCGTCCACCGCTCCAACAGCGCCGGCGTGGCATTACTCGCTGCCTGGCTGCATACCGCCCACTATGACCAGCGGCCACTGGTTTTCGTCAATGTCCCGGCCCAGATGCGGGCGATCATTCAGGTCGCCGGGCTGGATGCTATTCTGCCGCTGGCCTGATTCTCCACTCCCCCACTTTTCATTTTTTCTTCGGAACCATGAGCAAACTGATTATCAACGGCGGCATTCCGCTTCACGGCGAATTGCGGGCCTCCGGGGCCAAGAATGCAGTATTGCCGATCCTGGCCGCCACCCTGCTGGCCGATGGCCGGATGACCATTCGCAATGTCCCGCACTTGCAGGATGTGACGACTACCATGGAACTGCTGGGCCGAATGGGCGTGGGGCTGGTCATCGACGAGCGCATGAACATCCAGGTCGATCCGCGCAGCATTCAAACCTTTCAGGCCCCTTACGAACTGGTGCGCACCATGCGGGCCTCGATTCTGGTGCTGGGGCCGCTACTGGCCCGGTTCGGCCAGGCCGAGGTGTCGTTGCCGGGCGGTTGCGCGATTGGCTCGCGGCCAGTGAATCTGCACATCAAGGGGCTGGAGGCGATGGGCGCCGACATCAAGGTCGAGAATGGCTATATCCGCGCCCGCGCCGACCGGCTGAAAGGGGCGCGGATCGTGCTGGATATGGTGACCGTGACCGGCACCGAAAACCTGCTGATGGCGGCCACTCTGGCCCAGGGTGTGACCATCATCGAAAACGCCGCCCGCGAGCCGGAAGTGGTCGATCTCGCGGAGTGCCTGATCGCGATGGGCGCCCAAATCAGCGGGGCCGGCACTGATACGCTGGTCATTGACGGGGTGGAGCGGCTGGATGGCGCGACTTATCAGGTGCTGCCGGATCGGATCGAAACCGGCACTTATCTGCTGGCCGGCGCGATCACCGGCGGACGGGTCAAGGTCAAGGATACCCGGCCCGATACCCTGGAAGCGGTGCTGGTCAAGCTGGAAGAGGCCGGGGCGTGGGTCAATACCGGCCCGGACTGGATTGAAGTGGACATGGCCGGGCGACGGCCCAAAGCGGTGCGGATTCGCACTGCGCCTTATCCCGCGTTCCCGACCGACATGCAGGCGCAATTCGTCGCGCTGAACGCAGTGGCCGAGGGTACCGGGATGATCACCGAAACGGTGTTTGAAAACCGCTTCATGCACGTTCAGGAACTGCAGCGGATGGGCGCGCAAATCACCCTGGAAGGCAATACCGCGATCAGTATCGGGGTACCGCAACTGACCGGGGCGCCGATCATGGCGACCGATTTGCGGGCCTCGGCCAGCCTGGTGCTGGCGGCGCTGGTCGCTACGGGAGAGACTGTAGTGGATCGGATTTACCACATCGACCGTGGCTATGACGGCATCGAAGAAAAGCTGTCGCTCCTGGGGGCGCGGATTCGCCGCACGGCCGGGCTGAAAGCATCTGGGCCACGGAAGAACACGGAAGACACGGAAAAAGAAGAAGGAATCAGGGAATGACGGCTACTTTGACCATTGCTCTGTCCAAAGGCCGGATTTTCCAGGAAACCTTGCCGTTGCTGGCGGCGGCGGGCATTGAGCCGGTCGATGATCCGGAAACCAGCCGCAAGCTGATTCTCGACACCAATCAGCCCGATGTGAAGTTGGTGATTATCCGCGCCACCGATACCCCGATTTATGTGCAATACGGCGCGGCGGATTTGGGCGTGGCCGGCAAAGATGTGTTGCTGGAGCATGGCGGCGAAGGGCTGTACGAACCGTTGGATTTGCGGATCGCCCGCTGCCGGCTAATGGTGGCCGGCGATCCTAACCACCAACCCCGCCTGAGTCGTCCACGCATCGCTACTAAATACGTCAATACCACCCGCCGCTGGTTTGCGGATCAGGGCCGGCAGGTGGAGGTCATCAAGCTGTACGGTTCGATGGAGCTGGCGCCGCTGGTCGGGCTGGCGGATTTCATCGTCGATGTCGTGGATACCGGCAACACCCTGAAAGCCAACGGGCTGGCGCCGCTGGAACATATCGCCGACATCAGCTCCCGCTTGATCGTCAACAAGGCCACGATGAAGATGAAGCATGTCCGAATCAAGGCGATCATGGCGCGGATGGCCGCAGCAATAGATACCCAATAATTTGTTTTTAATTAAATTATTTTCTTTTTCCGTGTTTTTCCGTGGCCCAATCCTTTGTACTTTCCATGGACCCGCCCATGCCGACCCTTCAACGCCTGAATACTGCTGACCCTGATTTCTGGTCGAGTCTTGAAGTATTAACCGCCTGGGAAGGTGTTGCTGACGAGGCGATCACGGTGACTGTGCGCGAAATTCTCACCGAGGTGCGCCAGCGCGGCGATGACGCTCTGTTGAAATATACCTACCGGTTTGACCGGCTGGATGCTGCTTGCGCTGCCGATCTGGAAATTCCTGTTGACCGATTGCAGGAAGCACTCGCTGCCTTGCCCTCGGCTCAGCATGTCGCGCTGATCGCCGCTGCGACCCGCATCCGCGCCTATGCCGAACGCCAGAAACTTGAATCCTGGCGGTTCACTGAAACCGATGGCACGGTGCTGGGCCAGCAAGTGACGCCGCTGGATCGGGTTGGGCTGTACGTCCCCGGTGGCAAAGCGGCTTATCCCTCGTCGGTGCTGATGAACGCCATTCCGGCCAAGGTCGCCGGAGTGCCGGAAATCATCATGGTCGCGCCCGCGCCAGGCGGTGAACTCAATGATCTGGTGCTGGCGGCGGCTGCGGTGGCGGGCGTAAATCGGGTGTTCAGTATCGGCGGGGCGCAGGCCATCGCGGCGCTGGCTTACGGCACATCCACCGTTCCCCAAGTAGACAAGATCGTCGGGCCGGGCAATATCTATGTCGCCGCCGCCAAGCGGCAAGCGTTCGGAACGGTCGGTATTGACATGATCGCCGGACCCTCGGAAATCCTGGTGGTTTGCGATGGCCTGACCGACCCGGACTGGATCGCGATGGATCTGTTTTCGCAGGCCGAACACGATGAGGACGCCCAGCCGATCCTGATCAGCCCGGACGCGGCGTTTCTGGAGCGGGTTCAGGAGTCCATTAATCGGTTGCTCCCCGGAATGGAACGGCGGGGCATCATCGCCGCCTCGCTGAATCGGCGGGCGGCGCTGATTCAGGTGCAGGATTTGACTGAAGCTGCTGCCGTGGTCAATTTCATTGCGCCGGAACATCTGGAACTGTCGGTAGAAAACCCGGAAGCCTTGCTGCCACTGATTCGTCACGCCGGAGCGATTTTCATGGGTCGCTATACCGCCGAGGCGCTGGGCGATTATTGCGCCGGTCCTAACCATGTCTTGCCCACATCGCGCACCGCCCGGTTTTCCTCGCCGCTGGGCGTCTACGATTTCCAGAAACGCACCAGCCTGATCCACTGCTCGCCGGCGGGCGCAACGACCTTGGGCCGCACTGCGTCGATCCTGGCTCGAGGCGAGGGTTTGACTGCTCATGCCCGGTCAGCGGAACTGCGGGTCGCGTTTGATCGCCACTCATCCCCGTAGCACCCAACCAATTTCGGTCGCCATGCACCCCGTCCAACTGAAACAACTGGCCGTTCAGGTTCTGACTATTGAAGCGCAGGCGGTTAGCCAACTGACCACCCGGATTGACGACCGCTTTGTTGAAGCCTGCAAGCTGATGCTGGCCTGTACCGGACGGATCGTGGTGCTTGGCATTGGCAAGTCGGGTCATATCGGCGGCAAGATCGCCGCGACGCTGGCCAGCACCGGGGCGCCGGCTTTCTTCGTTCACCCGGCGGAAGCCAGTCACGGCGATATGGGCATGATCACCGCTCAGGATGTGGTTCTCGCCCTGTCCAATTCCGGCGAAACTGACGAAATTCTCACCCTGTTACCCCTGATCAAGCGCCTGGGCGTTCCCCTGATCACCCTGACCGGCAATTCGGAATCAGCCCTGGCTAAAGCCGCTGACGTTCACATCGATGTCAGCGTCGCCGAAGAAGCCTGTCCGCTGGGCCTTGCGCCAACCGCCAGCACCACCGCCACCCTGGCGATGGGCGATGCGCTGGCCGTGGCATTGTTGGAAGCTCGGGGTTTCACCGCCGAAGACTTCGCCCGCTCCCATCCCGGCGGACGCCTGGGCCGGCGACTACTGCTGCTGACTGCCGACGTGATGCACACCAGGGAGCAAATGCCGCGCAGCGCCCCGGATGATCTGCTTCGGGACGCTTTGCTGGAGATGAGCCGCAAGGGTCTTGGCACGACCATCGTGGTGGATGAGGCTGATCAGGTGCTGGGCGTCTTCACCGATGGCGATCTGCGCCGGGCGCTGGATCGGCAGGTCGATGTCCACGCTGCCCATGTTGCCGAGGTGATGACCCCGCGCTGCAAGACCATCGCCCCCAGCGCCCTGGCTGCCGAGGCGCTGCAAATGATGCAGCACTACCGGATCAACGCGCTGCCGGTGGTAGACTCTGCGGGCAAGCTAGCCGGCGTCCTGAACATGCATGATTTATTGCGCGCCGGCGTCCTGTGAAAACCCCTGCCGGCCTCACCTTGCGCGGCGTTCTGAGCATCGCCGGTCTGGCAACCTTGACCGGCTTGAGCTACGGCCTGTTGCGCTGGGTGGAATCATCGCTGCAGGAACCGGAGCCGGCGGCAAGCCAGGCGCCGATGCTGACGGTCGAAAAGTTCCGGGGCGTGCGGCTGAATGTGGCCGGATTGCGGGAGTATGTGATTGAAGCGCCGTTATTGCAGCAGTGGCCTGGCCAGCGCGGGACGCAAATTCACCAGCCGATCATCGATTGGTACCAGCCCGACGGCGCAACCCGTGAATGGCGGTTGCAGGCGGAACAGGGCTGGATTACGCCCGATCAGCAACAGGTGCGCCTGGATGGCGCGGTGGTGATGAATCGCGACGCGGCCAGTGGCAAATCGCCGGTCACGGTGACCACGCGCGATGTCCTGATTCGTCCCGCCGAACGGCAGGCTGAAACCGCCGCGCCAGCCCAGATCGCCACCCCTGGCGGGGAAATGAACGCGGTCGGGATGCGCGCCTGGTTCGATCAACAGCGGCTGGAATTGCTTTCTGAAGTAAGAGGTCGTTATGAACCACCCAAGCCTTAACTGTGGACTGCTGGCCCTGACTATGGCGCTGCTATCGCCACTGACCTTCGGCTTGCCGGAAGACCGGACTCAACCGATCCAACTGGAAGCCAGCCGGGGGCAACTCGATCAGAAAACCGGGGTGAGCGTCTATGAAGGCAACGTCGTCATTACCCAGGGTTCGATGCGCCTGAACGCCGATACCGTGACCATTCATGTCAAGGACAACAACTTTCAGAAAATGGAAGCGGTCGGCAATCCGGTCAACCTGCGCTATAAACAAGCCGCCGATAAACCAGAATTGCAGGGGACCAGCCAGCGGGTTGAGTACGATGTCGCCGGGGCTAAAGTCACCATGAGCGGCAATGCCCGCCTGGTGCAGGGTCAGGATATATTCACCGGCGAACAGATTGAATATGACCTCAAGGAGGATCGGGTGAAAGCGCGGGGCGCGGGAACCAATGGCCGCATCCAGTTCACCATCCAGCCGCAAACCGCCGCGCCCAAACCGCCGGCAGCGGCCAAGAAGCCCTGAATCATGGCGCAACTGATCGCCAAGGAAATCGTCAAGCATTACCGCAAGCGGACGGTGGTCGACGCTGCCTCCTTGACCGTCGCTAGTGGTGAAGTGGTCGGGTTGCTAGGACCCAACGGGGCCGGTAAAACCACCTGTTTTTACATGATGGTCGGGCTGATTCATTGCGACGAGGGCCGGGTGCTGCTGGATGACCGCGATCTGACCCACCTGCCGATGCACGCCCGCGCCCGGCTCGGAGTCAGCTACCTGCCGCAGGAACCCTCAGTGTTCCGAAAACTGTCAGTCCTGGACAATGTGCTGGCGATTCTGGAAACCCGCCGCGATCTCGCCAAAGCCGACCGTCGACCGCTGGCCGAGGAACTGCTGCATGAACTACACGTCGGTCACCTGCACGACAGTTTGGGCATTAGCCTGTCCGGCGGCGAACGGCGGCGGGTGGAGATCGCCCGCGCGCTGGCCGCTAATCCGGCGTTCATCCTGCTCGACGAGCCGTTTGCCGGCGTCGATCCGCTGTCGGTCCTCGACATCCAGCGCATCATCGCCCACCTCTGCGAACGCCGGATCGGGGTGCTGATCACCGATCACAATGTCCGGGAAACGCTGGGGATTTGCCAACGCGCCTATATTCTTAATGAGGGACGGGTCATCGCCGAGGGCGATCCGGCGGCGATCCTCGCCAATCAGCAGGTTCGACAGGTCTATCTGGGCGAATCGTTCCAGCTATGAATCCCAGCGATTTCGTCAATTTCTCCACCCAGCCAGCGGAAAACCAGCTAGGATTAGCAGTAACCCCTGCTACCACGCCGCGCAGCACCCCCTGATCGCTTATGAAACAGTCCTTGCAACTCCGCATGGGTCAGCAACTGGCCATGACCCCCCAATTGCAGCAGGCGATCCGCCTCCTGCAACTGTCCAGCCTTGAGTTACAGATCGAAGTACAGACCCTGCTGGATTCCAACCTGATGCTGGAGCGGGCTGACGATTTACAGGATCTGCCCGTGCAGCCGGAAACGCAGGCCGCGCAGATTGCGGTCGATACCAGCTCTACCATCGAACTCAACACGGCAAAGACCGACACCCTGCCCGATCAATTGCCAGTGGATAGCGCCTGGGAAGATGTCTACGAATCTTCCGACGGCGCGACCAGTTTCTCGCGCGGCGAGGACGACGACTGGGATCCCAGCCAACGCTATGCCGGCGTAGGCGAATCGTTGCGCGATCACTTGTACTGGCAAATGCGGCTGACTCCGTTCAACGAGCGGGAAATGGCGGTCGCTACCGCGATTATCGACGCCATTGACGATTCCGGTTACCTGACTTTGTCGCTGGAAGATCTCTGCGAGGGATTGTCGACCGACTTCGAGATCACGCCGGAAGAAGCCGAAGCGGTGCTGAAGCTGGTGCAGCACTTCGATCCGCAAGGCGTTGGCGCTCGCACCCCCGCCGAATGCCTGCTGCTGCAACTGGAGGCATTCGCGGAAGACACCCCGTGGCTGACCGAAGCCCGCCAACTGGTGGAGCGGCATCTGGATCTGCTGGCCGATCATGACTTCAACGGCCTGATGCGCCGGCTCAAAGTGTCCCGTGAACAGTTGCAAGGGATTATCGGCCTGATTCAGTCGCTCAACCCGCATCCGGGCGCTCAACTTTCCACGACCGCGCCGCAATACATCATCCCGGATGTGCTGATCCACCGGCAGCGTCACACTTGGCGGGTTGAACTCAATCCCGAAAGCTCGCCCAAATTGCGGATTAACGCCCGTTATGCAGCGCTGGCCCGGCGTAGCAGCGAAAACAGCGATGTGGCCTATCTCAAAAATCATTTGCAGGAAGCCCGCTGGTTTCTGAAAAGCTTGCAAAACCGCAACCAGACCCTGCTCAAGGTAGCGACCAGCATCGTCGAACGCCAGCGCGATTTCCTGGAGCGCGGCGACGAATGGATGAAGCCGCTGATTCTGCGCGATATCGCCGAAGAACTGGGCCTGCACGAATCCACCATCTCGCGGGTGACTACCCAGAAATATATGCACACCCCGCGGGGCATCTATGAGCTGAAATTCTTCTTTTCCAGCCACGTCGGCACCAGCGACGGCGGCGAATGTTCTTCCACCGCCATTCGCGCCATGATCCGCAAGTTGATTCAGGCGGAAAATCCCGGCAAGCCGCTCAGCGATGAAAAGATCGCCAAACTGCTGGGCGAGGAAGGGATTCAGGTTGCGCGGCGGACGGTGGCAAAATACCGGGAAGCGATGGCTATTCCGTCCTCTTCGGATCGTAAACGCCTCGTCTGAACCGACGAGGATCTTCGCCCTGCGGGGCATTGCGGGAGCCGGAATGCAGTTCACAGGGGCGGCGCGAAATTATCCGGTCCAACCCGCCGCCGCTCTGGAATCAACCGGTTCCGGCCCCGTCCAAACCAAGACAAGACCTGTCAGCCAGGAGTCCATGCCATGCAAATCAAGTTGAGCGGACACCATCTGGAAATTACCCCGGCCCTCCACGACTATGTGTACGACAAGCTGGAGCGCATCGAGCGGCATTTCGATAACGTCACCAGCGCCCAGGTGATCCTCAGCGTGGATAAACTGATCCAGAAGGCCGAGGCCACCATCCATGTCGCCGGCAATGAGATTTTCGCCGACGCTGCAGATGAGGATCTGTATGCGGCGATTGACGCCTTGAGCGACAAAATCGACCGCCAAATCAAGAAGCACAAGGAAAAGCTGACCGACAAGCATCGCGGCGAAAAGGCCCGCGATTATCCCCAATCGTGACCGGATCAGCGCGGCGATGGACATCATCGACCTGATTGCGCCCGGACGGATCGTCTGCAACAGCCCGGTCGCCAGCAAAAAGCGGGTGATCGAAACCATGAGCGAGTTGCTGGCCACCGGGCAGGCCGATCTGAGCGCCCGGCCGATTTTCGACAGCCTGATCGGTCGGGAAAAGCTGGGCAGCACCGGACTCGGTCACGGCGTCGCCTTGCCGCATGGCCGGTTCAGCCAGAGCCAGACGGCCATCGGCGCGTTCATCAAACTCGAAAAGGGCGTCGATTTCGACGCCATCGACCGACAACCGGTCGATCTGGTCTTTGGCCTGCTGGTGCCGGATCATTACACCGACGAACATCTCAAGATTTTGCAATTACTGGCGGAAATGTTCAGCGACAAAACCCTTTGTCAACGGTTGCGCGACGCCGATTCCGATCCGGCGCTGTTTGAACGGCTTCGCGATTGGCGACCCGCCACGACGTCTCTACCATGAAACCGGTCAGCGCCCAAACGGTGTTCGCTGATCTGGAAGCCGTGCTGGAATGGCGCTGGATCGGCGGCGCGGCGGGGGCAGATCGGATTCTGTGGTTGCCAGTGGAGGCGGACACCCCGTTTTTTGGCCGGCTGAATTGGGTCCAGCCGCCTCGCCTGCAATTGCTTGGCCCGGAAGAGATCGCCTTTCTGAACCAGTTGGAACCAGCGGGCCGGGAGGCGCTGATTGGTTGCCTGTTTGGACCCGCCACTGGGGCAGCGCTGGTGTGTGGCGATCTGGTCCAGGCCGAGTTGTTGCAACCGAGCGCCGATGACGCCGGCATCCCGCTCTGGCATACCCCTTTTACCCCGACCGTCACTCTGGAGCGGCTGTATACCTACCGGCACAGCCTGGATACCTCGACCGTAGTTCACGGCGAACTGCTGGAAGTGTTCGGCATGGGGGTACTCATTACCGGCGGCAGCGGCATCGGCAAGAGCGAGCTGGCGCTGGAGCTGATCAGCCGCGGCCACCGCCTAGTGGCCGACGACAGCCCGAATCTGACCCGGGTGACGCCCGATGTCCTGGTAGGAGCCTGCCCGCCCACCCTGAGCGATCTGCTGGAAGTGCGTGGGTTGGGCATTCTCAATATCCGCCGGATGTTTGGCGATAGCGCGATCAAGCGTAACAAGCGGGTTCGGCTCATCCTGCATCTGGCCCGGCTGGAGGACATCAATCCCCCCGCCGAATCCCGGTTGCAGGGTTTGCGCGATACCCGGGTGATTCTGGGGGTCGGCATTCCGGTGATCACCCTACCGATTGCGCCGGGCCGCAATCTGGCGGTGCTGGTCGAGAGCGCGGTGCGCGACCATATCCTGCGCCTGAGCGGCTATCAGGCTGAACAGGACATGATGGAACGGATGGAGAAAGTCATGGCGAGGGCTGTTCCATGCGAATAATCATCGTCAGCGGTCTGTCGGGATCGGGTAAAACCATTGCCCTGCAAACCCTGGAAGACCTCGACTGCTACTGTGTCGACAATCTGCCGTTCAAGCTGATTCGCCCGCTGGTTCAGGAGATTCTAGCTGCCGGCGCCACCTTGCCGACCACAGTGGCGGTCGGGATCGACGCCCGCAACAGCTTTGACCAACTGGCCCGGTTTCCGGCGATGTTGGCCGAGCTGCGCGCCGACGGTCTGCAAGTCGAAGTATTGTTTCTGCAAGCCGACGAGGCGGCGCTGCTGAAACGCTACGGCGAAACCCGTCGCCGTCACCCGCTCGGATTGGGCAATGTGCCATTGCGGGAGGCGATCCGTCAGGAACGGCGCTTGCTGGAGCCGATTGTCGCCGGATCTGATCTGATCATCGATACCAGCGAAACCAATCTGTATCAACTACGCGATCTGATTCGCGCCCGGGTCCTTGAAACGCTAGGCGAGGCGATGTCGCTGTTGTTTGAATCGTTCGGGTTCAAAAACGGGGTGCCGGCCGACGCCGATTTTGTGTTTGACGTGCGCTGTTTGCCAAATCCCCACTGGGAACCAGCCCTGCGACCCCTGACCGGGCTGGATCCGGCGGTGATCGAGTTTCTTGGCCAGCAACCGGAGGTGGCCGCGATGATCGCCGATGTGCGCTGCTTTCTGGAAACGTGGCTGCCCCGGTTTGAGGCCAGCAACCGCAGTTATCTCACCGTCGGCATTGGCTGCACCGGCGGTCAACACCGTTCAGTCTTTATCGCCGAAACGCTGGCGCGGCATTTTGGCGCCGTGCGTCAGCATGTGATGGCCCGACATCGGGAGCTGAAGCTTTGAACCGCCAGCTGCAGACCGATGACGAGCCAGGGAGCGCCGGGTTGCTAAAACGCGAGATTGTCATCATCAACCGCTTGGGGCTGCACGCCCGCGCCGCCGCCAAGTTCGTGACCCTAGCTTCCGGCTTTGACGCCGAGATTCGCCTGATTCGCAGCGGGCGCGAGGTCAATGGCAAGAGCATCATGGGGGTGATGATGCTGGCGGCCGCCTGCGGGGCCAGGCTGGAGTTGCACGCCAGCGGCCCCGAGGCCGAACCGGCGCTGGAACACCTCGAAAGCCTGATTCTCCGCCGGTTTGATGAGGACGAATAGGAGGGTTTAGCCATGACCTTTTCCCTGCACGGCATCGGCGTTTCCCGAGGCTATGCCATTGGCAAGACCTATCTGCTCCAGCGCAACCAGTTGGAAATTGCCGAGTACGCTATTCCCGATGCGATCATTGAGGATGAAATCCGGCGGTTTTTGAACAGCCTAGACATCGCCCGGCAGCAGTTGCAGGCGATCCGAATGCAGATTCCGCCCACAGCGCCCGGCGACCTGACCGCGTTTATCGACACGCACCTGCTGATGCTGGAAGACGTCACCTTCACCGAAGCGCCGGTTCAACTGATCCGCTCCCGCAAATGCAATGCCGAATGGGCGCTGAAAATCCAGCGCGATGCGCTGGTGCAGATCTTTGACCAGATGGATGATCCATACCTGCGCACCCGCAAGGACGATGTCGATCATGTGGTGAAACGGGTGCAACGGATTCTGGTGACCGAAGATCCGTCCGCTGCCGGCAATCCCGATTACGCCGAGCCATCGCCCAGCCGGCTGGAAGGACGGGTAATTGTCGCCGATGACCTGACTCCGGCCGATACGATTCTGATGCAGCATCAGGGGGTGCAAGCCTTCGTCACCGAGTACGGCGGGCCGCTGTCGCATACCGCGATTCTGGCGCGCAGCCTCGGCATCCCGGCGGTGGTCGGCGTGCGCAACGCCCGGGTCTGGCTGGGCCACGACGAACCGGTGATCGTCGATGGTCGGCAAGGCGCGATTATGGTCGGGCTGGATGAGCGGATACTGATCTATTACCGGCGTCGGCAACAGCAGGAACGCCGCGAGCAGCGCGAGTTGAGCAAGCTCAAGGGCAAGCCGGCGATCACTCGCGATGGCGTAACGATTGGGCTGTACGCCAATATCGAACAGCCCGAAGATGCGACATCAGTGCAGGATGTCGCCGCTGATGGCGTCGGCTTGTATCGCACTGAGTTCCTGTTTATGAACCGCGCCGAGACCCCGGACGAGGAAGAGCATCTCGCCTCCTACCTGCATGTGATCAAGGTGTTGGACGGTAGCCCGGTCACGATCCGCACCGCCGATCTGGGCGCGGACAAGCAGGTCGATGGCGGGCGCGGCGGGTCGGTCAGCACCAATCCGGCGCTGGGGTTGCGGGCGATCCGGATGTGCTTGAAAGACCTAGCGATGTTCCGCCCGCAACTCCGCGCTATTCTGCGAGCCTCGGCTTATGGGCCGGTGCGGATGATGATTCCGATGCTGTCGGCGGTCCAGGAAGTGTTTCAGGTGCTGCGACTGGTGGCGGAAACCCGTCAGGAGTTGCGGGATCGCGGGCTGGCGTTCGATGAGAAATTGCCCATTGGCGGAATGATTGAAGTGCCTGCGGCGGCGGTATGCGCGCCGCAATTCGCTCGCTATCTCGATTTCCTGTCCATCGGCACCAATGATCTGATTCAGTACACCCTGGCGATCGATCGGGTCGATGACGAGATCAATTACCTGTACGACCCGTTGCACCCGGCGGTGCTAATGTTGATTCATAACACCATTCGCGCCGGTCACAAAGCCGGCATTCCGGTCAGCCTATGCGGCGAAATGGCCGGCGATCCCCGCTATACCCGGCTCCTGCTGGGACTGGGGCTGACTGAGTTCAGTATGCATCCGACTGGCCTGCTGGAAATCAAGCGGGCGGTGCAGAATAGTCATGTGGGCGAGCTGAATGAGGCGGTCCGGCATCTGCTCCGCACCACCGATGCCGAGAAGTACGCCGAGGCGCTCAAGGGCATTGCCCAGAATTGACCGGAGAAATCGCATGTCCGGCGCCTTCACTCCCATCCGCTGATCCGCGCGCAGCCTTCTGGAGCTTCCCCTTGAACGGTTCCGTTTCGCCTCCCGTCGTCATGACCCTGTCCGGCAACGATCCGACCGGCGGGGCTGGCATCGCCGCTGATATTGAAACCCTGATCAGTCTCGGTTGTCGTCCGGCTCCGGTGATCACCGCCCTGACCGTGCAGAACACCCACAATATCCAGACACTGTCGCCGGTTGACTACGAGCTGGTGCTGTACCAGGCGCGGGCGGTGCTGGCGGATCTGCCGGTAGCGGCGTTCAAGATTGGAGTGCTTGGCAATGTCGACAACGCCGCCACCCTGCATGAACTGCTGCTGGCCTGGCCGAACATCCCGGTGGTGCTGGACCCGGTGCTGGCCGCCGGCGGTGGAACATCGTTGGCGGATGAGGAATTGATCGAAGCCATCCGCGAATTGCTGGTGCCGCTGACCACGGTGTTGACCCCCAACAGCCATGAGGCCCGCCGGCTGGCTCCAGAGGCGGATACGCTGGAGGCGTGCGGGATGGCGTTGTTGGCGCGAGGCTGTCGCTATGTGCTGCTGACCGGCGGGCATGAGCCGGGCGCTGAAGTGATCAATACCCTGTATGGCAACAACCGGCGGCTGGAGAGCTGGCGCTGGCCGCGTTTGCCCGATAGCTATCACGGTTCCGGCTGCACCCTGGCCTCAGCTATCGCGGCTCTGATCGCCCAAATCCAGCCTCCCGGTTCCGAACCCTCCCTGCTGTCTGCTCTCTACCAAGCACAACAGTACGTTTGGCGCGCGCTACAAACCAGTCACCGAATCGGCAGTGGGCAATTACTTCCCAACCGCTTGTTCTGGGCCGCCGGTGATCAAAGTTGCCATGACTAAACCACCATGCCGTGGCTTATACGCGATCACTGACGCTGGGCTGATTCCCGACCAGCACCTGATTCACGCAATCGAACAGGCCATTCTGGGCGGTGCCCAGCTGATCCAGTATCGCGACAAAAGTTCCGACTTGGCGCGACGGTTGGCCCAAGCGCAAGCACTGAATGCGTTGTGTCGGCGTCATGCGATTCCGCTGATCATCAACGACGATGTGGAACTAGCCTTTCAGGTGGGTGCGGCGGGGGTGCATGTCGGTCAGGATGACCCAACATTCGCCGTTGCCCGCGCCCGCCTGGGCGATCAGGCGCTGATCGGAGTGTCCTGCTACGACCGGCTGGATTTGGCGCTGGTCGCCGAACAGGCCGGGGCCGATCATGTCGCATTTGGCGCGATGTTCCCGTCGCCGACCAAGCCCGATGAAGTCCGCGCCTCATTGGAACTGCTCCGCGAGGCCCGCGCCGCGCTGACCATCCCCATCGTCGCTATCGGCGGCATCACCCCGGACAATGCGCCGCTGCTGCTGGATGCCGGGGCTGATGCACTGGCGGTCATCAGCGGCGTATTTGCCCAGTCCGATATTCAAGCCGCCGCCCGGCGCTATGCCGCTCTGTTTGCCTGAGGAATCCGCTATGGCCACCCGTTCTGAAACGCTGTTTGCCGAAGCCCAGCATTACATTCCCGGCGGCGTCAACTCGCCGGTGCGCGCCTTTCGCGGGGTTGGCGGAACACCGATCTTCTTCAAACGCGGCGAGGGGGCCTACCTGTATGACGAGGATGACCGCCGTTATCTTGACTATGTCGGTTCCTGGGGACCGATGATCGCCGGTCACGCTCATCCCGTCGTGGTCCAGGCGGTGCAGGCGGCGGCGGCTCATGGCCTGAGCTTTGGCGCGCCTACCGAAATCGAGACGCTGATGGCCCGCAGGATTCGGGAGCTGATGCCGTCCATGGAACTGGTGCGGATGTGCAATTCCGGCACCGAGGCCACCATGAGCGCCATTCGCCTGGCGCGAGGTTTCACCGGACGCAACAAAATCATCAAATTCGAGGGTTGTTACCACGGTCATTCCGACTCGCTGCTGGTCAAGGCCGGCTCCGGAGCGCTGACTTTGGGCGTCCCGACCTCGCCCGGTGTCCCAACGGCGCTGGCGGCCTATACCATTACTCTGACCTATAACGATTTGTTGCAAGTCCGGCAGGTATTTTCCGCGATGGGCGACGAAATCGCCGCCGTGATCGTCGAACCAGTGGCCGGCAACATGAATTGTATCCCACCCGCCCCTGGCTTTCTGGCGGGGCTGCGCCAGCTCTGCACCCAGTACGACAGCGTTCTGATTTTCGACGAAGTAATGACCGGTTTCCGGGTGGCGCTGGGCGGGGCGCAGGCGTTGTATAACGTCAAGCCGGACCTAACCACCCTGGGCAAGATCATCGGCGGCGGAATGCCGGTCGGGGCGTTTGGCGGTCGGCAGACCATTATGGAAAAGCTGGCGCCGCTGGGACCGATCTATCAGGCCGGGACGCTGTCGGGCAACCCGGTGGCGATGGCAGCGGGGTTGGCAACATTGGATGTGATCTCGGCAACCAACTTCCATCCTGAACTGGCCGCTAAGACCGAGTATTTATGCGATGGGCTGGTCACCGCCGCCCGCGATGCCGGCGTATCGCTGACCGCCAACTATGTCGGCGGCATGTTCGGGATTTTCTTCTCGGCGGAATCAGTGACCACTTATGCGCAAGCGGTCGTCTGCGATGTGGAACGGTTCAAGGCATTCTTTCACGGGATGCTGGCGGAGGGCGTCTATCTCGCACCGTCGGCTTTTGAAGCCGGATTCATATCATCCGCGCATACCGAAGCCGATTTGGATGCAACGATGACCGCCGCCCGCTGGGTATTCACCCGAATTTAAGGTGGATACCCAGCGTCGATCATCATTCAAAAGGATTGGAGCCTTAAAACTGCTCTTCGGTCATCGTCAGAATCGAAACGCCGCCGCTTTGCACCGACCGCAGCAACGCCCCAGCCTTGGGCAAAATATGCTCCGCGTAATAGCGGGCGGTAATGAGCTTGCCCTCATGGAACACCGGGTCTGCTCCGGTCGCCAGTTTGCGCTGCGCCGCCAACGCCGCCCGGGCCATCTGCCAGCCGCCGCAGACGTAGCCGGCCAGCATCAGATAATCCACCGACACCGCCATCACTGCATTCGGGTCGCGGCTGTTCAAAACCCACTCGGTCGCGCCCGCCAGCGCCTTCACGCCATCGGCCAGCGCCACCCGGATGATCGCCAGATCATCGCCCGCCCCCTGCCCCAGTTCGCCGAGGGTGGTTTCCATCTCCGCGATCAGCGCCTGCATCGCTGCGCCCTTGTCCATGTTCAGCTTGCGCCCGGCCAGATCAGCGGCCTGAATCCCGGTGGTGCCTTCATAAATCGTCGTGATCCGCGAGTCGCGCAGATGCTGGCAAGCGCCGGTTTCCTCAATAAAGCCCATGCCGCCATGCACTTGCACCCCGAGCGAGGCGACTTCAATCCCGATCTCGGTACACCAGCCCTTGACCACCGGGATCAGCAAATCCACTCGCGCCTGATGCTGTTGCCGCACCGCCGGATCGGGATGGTCATGGGCGATGTCGGAATGCGCTGCGACCACATAGGCCAGGGTCCGCATCGCCTCGTTCTGGGCCTTCATGCTCAACAGCATCCGCCGCACGTCGGGATGATGAATGATCGATACGCGGTCGCCGCTGCGAACCCCGATAGGCCGGCCCTGCACCCGATCCTTGGCGTACTCACGCGCGGCCTGATAGGCCCGCTCGCCAATCGCCAGCCCTTGCAGACCCACTTTGAACCGGGCCGCGTTCATCATGATGAACATGTAGGCCAGGCCCTGATTCTCTTGCCCAACCAGCTCGCCGACCGCGCCGCCTTCATCGCCGAACGCCATCACACAAGTCGGGCTGGCGTGAATCCCCAGCTTGTGTTCAAGCGAGACCGCATGAACATCGTTGCGAGCGCCCAGCGAACCGTCCGGGTTGACCAGAAACTTGGGCACGATGAACAGCGAAATGCCCTTGACCCCTTCTGGAGCATCCGGGGTGCGGGCCAACACCAGATGAATGGTGTTGGGGGTCATGTTGTGTTCGCCCCAAGTGATGAAAATCTTCTGACCGAAAATGCGGTAATGATCGCCATTCGGCACCGCCCTGGCCCGCACCGCCGACAGATCCGACCCGGCTTGGGATTCGGTCAGATTCATGGTGCCGGTCCACTCACCGCTGATCATCTTCGGCAAGTACAGCGCCTTTTGCGCGTCGGAGCCGGCCTGGCTGATCGCCTCAATCGCCCCGGCGTTCAGCAGCGGACACAGCGCAAACGCCATGTTGGCCGAGTTCCACATCTCCTGCGCGGCGGTATTAATCAGTTCCGGCAAACCCTGACCGCCATATTCAACCGGGGAGCTGACCCCGTTCCAGCCGCCAGCGACGAAGCCGCGATAAGCCTCGGCAAAGCCTTCCGCCGGGATGACACCCTGGCCGGCAACCAGCCGCGCACCCTCAACATCACCGGAATGGTTCAGCGGTGCCAAGACTTCAGCCGCCAGTTTCGCAGCTTCTTCCAGCACGGCTTCGACCAGTTCCGGGCCAATATCCTGCTCGGCAAACGCCGGCAGTGCAGCGACTTCGGGCAAGCCGGCTAATTCAATCACAAACTGCATGTCGCGGGTTGGGGCGGTATAGGCGGTCATGGACGCCTCCTGAGTAATGGGGTTCGGAAGAAATCGGGTTCGGAATAACCATGCGGGATAGGGATAATAAGCGCCGCCAGGAACGGCGGCGCAGATCAAGCTGGGGTATAAACGATTCAGCCAGCGGCTTTAAGCTGGTCCAGCGCCTTGGATAATTCGGGGACGGCGGTAAACAGATCAGCCACCAGCCCGTAGTCGGCGACCTGGAAAATCGGCGCTTCCTCATCCTTGTTGATCGCGACGATTACCTTGCTGTCCTTCATCCCGGCCAGATGTTGAATCGCCCCGGAAATGCCGACCGCAATATAAAGGTCGGGCGCGACCACCTTGCCGGTCTGGCCGACCTGATAATCATTGGGGACAAACCCGGCGTCTACCGCTGCCCGCGATGCGCCGACCGCAGCATTGATCTTGTCGGCCACGTCTTCCAGCAGCTTGAAATTGTCGCCGTTGCCCATGCCGCGCCCGCCGGAAATGATGATCCGGGCGGCGGTCAGCTCCGGGCGATCCGATTTGGTGAGTTGCTGGCTGACGAAGCGGGACACGCCGGCATCCGCCGCCGCTGCGACTGCTTCAATCGTAGCAGCGCCACCGGTCACGGTTGCCGCTGGAAACGCAGTGCCGCGCACCGTCATCACCTTGATCGCGTCCTTGGATTGCACCGTCGCCAGCACGTTGCCGGCGTAGATCGGGCGGATGAAGGTGTCGACGCTCTCAACCTTGATCACATCGGAAATCTGCGCCACATCCAGCAGCGCTGCGACCCGGGGCAGGGTATTTTTCCCAGCGGCGGTGGCCGGAGCCAGAATGTGGGTATAGCCGTTGGCCAGACTGACGACCAGCGCCGCGACGTTTTCGGCGAGCTGGTTGGCGTAGTGCGGAGCGTCGGCGACCAGTACTTTTTTGACTCCGACCACCTGGGCGGCGGCTTCGGCGACTGCGCCGCAGCCCTGACCAGCGACCAGAATGGCAATATCGCTGCCCAGTTGCGAAGCGGCAGTAATCGTGTTCAGCGTCGCCGCCTTGAGAACGGCGTTGTCGTGTTCGGCAATGACCAGAATGCTCATGGTTTCAGTACTCGCGGCTTAGATGACGTGCGCTTCGTTGCGGAGTTTGTCGACCAGAATGGCAACAGTGTCGACCTTGATGCCGGCCTGGCGCTTGGGTGGTTCCTGCACCTTGAGCGTGACTAGTCGGGGCGCAACGTCCACCCCCAGCTCGTCCGGTTTTAGCACCGCCAGCGGCTTCTTCTTGGCTTTCATGATGTTGGGCAACTTGACGAAACGCGGCTCATTCAAACGCAGGTCGGTCGTGATCACCGCCGGCAACTTGACCGCCACTGTTTCCAGACCGCCATCGACTTCGCGGGTGACATTGATTTCACCGGCGCCAATCTCCACCTTGGAGGCGAAGGTGCCTTGCGACCAGCCCAGCAGCGCCGCCAGCATCTGGCCGGTCTGGTTGGCGTCGTCGTCAATCGCCTGCTTACCGAGGATGAGCAGGTCAGGCTGCTCCTTCTCGACCACCGCTTTAAGCAGCTTGGCGACCGCCAGCGGTTGCAGTTCGGCATCGGTTTCCACCAGAATACCGCGGTCAGCGCCCATCGCCAGCGCGGTGCGAATCGTGTCCTGACAGGCGGCCACCCCCAGCGATACCGCCACGATTTCCTTGGCCTTGCCGGCTTCCTGCAACCGCACCGCTTCTTCGATAGCGATTTCATCGAACGGATTCATCGACATCTTGACGTTGGCGGTTTCCACGCCGGAACCGTCGGCTTTCGCCCGAACCTTGACGTTGTAGTCAACGACCCGTTTTACGGCGACTAGAATTTTCATCGTTCACCTTCGTTTGGAATAGTTCACGTTGTGGAATGAACCCGGTTGTGGAAAAAATTCAGCGGGTTTAAACCCTGCTAAGTTATGGTATTTAGTCCCGGTTAGCGATGCAATGCCTTTATTGGCTACCGAAATTCAGTTCCCTGCCTAAATTTTGCTCAACCCCAAACCCGTTTTCCCAACTCCACCGGAGCAGCGTATGTACTCGAATCATGAAGGTTATAACGACAGCATCCACGGCTACTACCTGGAAGACCTGAGCGTAGGCATGAGCGCCTCTCACGCCAAGACCGTCACCGAGACCGATGTGGTGATGTTCGCCGGGCTGACCGGGGACAACAACCCGGTGCATTGCAATGAAGTTTTTGCCGCCAAAACCCAGTTCAAAGGCCGGATCGCGCATGGCATGTTCTGCGCCGGGCTGATTTCCTGCGTGGCAGGCACCCGCCTGCCGGGGCCGGGTTGTATCTACGTCGATCAGCAGTTGCGCTTCAAGGCCCCGGTGCGGATCGGCGACACGGTGACTGCGACTTGCACCATTCAGGAGATCAACCAGGAACGGCGGCGGGTGGTGATGACCACGATTTGCACGGTGGCCGATAAAATCGTGGTGGAAGGGTTCGCGACCTTCATGGTCAGCCGCCGCGTCAAAGCTTAGCGTTTTTATTTCGGTTTTCGTTCCGCCCAGATCGATCCCCAATCGCATCGATGCATCCTCCGCTGCCGTTATCCCAGTGGGATATCACCATAAACCTAGTTTCCGTCATCGCAGGCGACCATCGAATGCATCGGGCGCATGCGTGATGCCGCGCCCTTTGAGAGCCAGCACTAGCCCGCCGGGGTCTTCCCCATCGCTCTGGTCTTGGTCGCATCATGCCTTGCCGCTCGGCCCTGAGCGCCGTATCGGCCGGCCGGCGAGGTTCTACGACTATTCGCATAGGTGATTGAGTTTAGAAAACGACCCTTCCGCGCAAAAATGATCATAAGGGATGTTGACGGACCGCACCGGACGTGACGCCCACAAAAAAGCCCGCACTGACGCGGGCTTATGGATGACTCAGGACATACCTGGATCTTGAATTGGTGGAGCAGAAGGGGATCGAACCCTCGACCTCCGCATTGCGAACGCGGCGCTCTCCCAACTGAGCTACTGCCCCATGACCATAATGAGGGAGCCGGATCATACAATCTGCAACCGCTATTAGCTAGACCTGCCCCCGGAAAAATCATGGCCCACATCGCTATCATCGTACCCACCCTGAATGAGGAGTCGCAGATCGTTGCCGGACTGAAAATCATGCAAGTCTGGCGGGGATCGGAGTGCGAATTGATCATCGCCGATGGCGGCAGCGTTGATCAAACGGTGGCGCTGGCTGAACCACTGGCTGATCGAGTCGTTGCCGCGCCCAAAGGCCGGGCGGCGCAGATGAACGCCGGGGCAGCAAGCGCCCGGAGCGAGATTCTCTGGTTTCTGCACGCCGACAGTCTGCCGCCGGACAACGCCATTGCCTTGATTCAGACCGCCCTGGCGGACCCCAACCGGGATTGGGGCCGCTTCGACGTCCGGCTGTCCGGACCGCACCCGGCGCTGCGAATGGTGGAAACCCTGATGAATGGGCGTTCCCGCCTGACCGGCATCGCCACCGGCGATCAGGGCATCTTTGTGCGCCGTGCGATCTTTGAACAGATCGGCGGCTATCCGCTCATCGCACTGATGGAGGACATTGCCCTGAGCCAGCTGCTCAAGCGGCATAGCCCACCGGTCTGCTTGCGCCAGCCGTTGATCACGTCCAGCCGCCGGTGGGAGCGCGGCGGCGTGTTCCGCACCATTCTGCTGATGTGGCGGTTGCGGCTGGCCTATTTTTTCGGCGCTGATCCTGATCAACTGGCCCGGATTTACTACCGCCATAAATAACACCGCCATGAATAACAATGACCGCTACGCCTTTCCCTCTGCCCGGCTGCTGATTTTCGCCAAGGCCCCGGTTCCCGGTCAGGTCAAGACCCGGCTGGCGGGACGGTTGGGGCCACGCGGCGCGGCGGAACTGTATAAAAAATTGTTACGCCGAACCTTGGCGATGGCTGCTGCGGCCCGGCTATGCCCGCTTGAACTCTGGGGTGCGCCGGATGCGCGGCATGGCTTTTTTATCGCCTGCCAGCGGGATTACGGGGTGCGCTTGCGGCGGCAGAGTTCGGGCGATCTGGGGCGGCGGATACATCATGCGCTGACCCGGACTGTGAACCAGGGTCATCCGGCGGTCGTGATTGGCGGCGATTGCGCCTCACTGGGCGGAGCGGAACTGCGTGATGCCTTTCGCCAGCTTGCCGCCGGCTCCGATGTCTTGCTGGGACCAGCGGCAGATGGCGGTTATGTGTTGATTGGCCTGAATCGGCCCGCCCCGACGCTGTTTCAGAACATCGCCTGGGGTACGCCGACCGTATTGGAGGCAACCCGTCGCCGGCTCCGGCGAGCCGGTCTGAACTGGGCGGAATTACCCATCGGCTGGGATGTGGATACGCCCGCCGATCTGCAACGGCTGCGGCGGATTCAGACCCGATCCGCCGCGCCGAAATAATCCGCTGTATAACGCTCCGCCTGCAATTCTGGCGACCAGAAATCCAGCGGCAATCCGGCTTTCTGCTTGAGCTGGGCCAGAAATATATAAGGATCAGGCAATTGCTCCCATACTGACGGCAGAAAGGTCGAGCGGTGGTGGCGAAACTGCAGGATCAGTCCATCCACTCCGGGCCGCAGTTGCGCCAGCAATTCCGCTTCGGAACCGAACTGCAACAGTTCCGGCGGCGACAGCACCGAAATATGAAGGTCCAGTTTGGGCAATTCATCGACGCGCAGCTCCGGGAAACGCGGGTCCTCAAACGCTGCCGCGTAAGCATGAGCCGCGACATCCTGAACCAGCGGTTGATAAGCCGCCAACGCGCCAATACAGCCCCGCAACTGCCCGCCGATGTCCAGGGTGACGAAGGTTGCCCGCGGTACGCGCAGGGTTTCCGGGTAGTCCTCCAGATGGACCGGTAACGCCTGGCCGTGATCCAGTCCGTGCCGAATCGAGGCGCGGGCCACGTCGAGCAGGGTCACCCGATCCGGTTTTGACAGAGCCTCAATGGAAAACATAAGCGCCATACCCCACAACCTGGTTACGCGGCCCGGCGGTGTCGCCGGAATTACGCAGATCAATCGTTTCCCCGTGCAGCTTTTTCCGCCGCGCGACCCATAACAGACCATTCACCGGGTTCCGCCCACAGGCCTGGTCATAACCGATGTCCTCGAAGCGCAGTGCCTCGATGGCCCTGGAGGTAGCGCCGTCCATCTGCCGGGCGGTCTGATAATCATGGTAATGGCTCAGATCGGAA
This sequence comes from Gammaproteobacteria bacterium, assembly GCA_020846135.1. Taxonomy (GTDB): domain Bacteria; phylum Pseudomonadota; class Gammaproteobacteria; order Competibacterales; family Competibacteraceae; genus RXIV01. Next base: position 29,761 of record JADLEK010000017.1, on the reverse strand, counting down.
CTGATCACGATCAGGGTTTCCGGCCCGCCCCATAGCGCCTCCAGCACTGCGCCCACCTCGGCTGGACCGGCATCGCCCACCACCAGCGGGATCAGCTTGAAGTCGCCCAGTACCTCCTGCAAAAACGGCAGATGCACTTCCAGACTGTGTTCCTGAGCGTGGGCTTGCTCCAGAAAGCCCACTTCCGGGAGTTGCTGAACGAGTTCCACTGCTTCCTGATCCAGGGGAATCTGGCCCAGCGGCGTCGCGAAGGCGATCATCGCACTGACCGCGATGCCCCGAAACCCAACCCGGTGGCTGGGTCCCAGCAAGACTACGCGGGTGATTTGGTCGCGGGCGGCCTTGAGCCGGGCGTAAGCCGAGGCAGCGACCGGCCCGGAATAGATGTAACCGGCATGCGGAACGATGATCGCCTTGGGTGGCGGTTCCGCGGGCGGCTCCACCTGGCTGAGGAATTGCTGCACCTGGATGTGCAACTGAGCGGGATTCGCCGGATAGAACTGCCCCGCGACTGCGGGAGTACGTATCGTTTGCATGGCGTCCTCCGACAATGTAGTTAATGTATTAAAGTATAGGACAGCAAAACTACCCATTGCGGATGAAATCCAGGGATCAGGATCTCCAGCCGACGACGGTGCCAACCGCTGGATTTCATAAAAAGACCAGAGCCTTTGACCACGAGGCCGTGATGAACGGAACCACCAAAACTACGCTTGCCCATACTGAAGTCGTTACCGACTTCTTCCCTACCCGCTACTGGCATGTCCTCGACGATGGGCGGATCCAGTGCGATGTCTGTCCGCGCTACTGCAAGCTGCATGAAGGCCAGCAGGGCCTGTGCTTCATCCGCGCTTGCCACCACGGGCAAATCATGCTGACCAGCTATGGCCGCTCCAGCGGGTTCTGCATTGACCCGATTGAGAAGAAACCGCTCAATCATTTTCTGCCCGGCACTCCGGTGTTGTCATTCGGCACCGCCGGCTGCAATCTGGCTTGCAAGTTCTGCCAGAACTGGGATATGAGCAAATCCCGCGAAATGGATACCCTGGCGGATGAAGCCTCGCCGGCGAAACTAGCGCGGGTCGCGCATGAGCTGGAATGCCGCAGTGTGGCGTATACCTATAACGACCCGGTGATTTTTATGGAATACGCCATCGATACCACGATCGCCTGCCGGGAATACGGGATTAAATCGGTGGCGGTAACGGCTGGTTATATGTGCGAGGAGCCGCGCCGGGAATTTTACCAGTACATGGATGCCGCCAATGTCGATCTCAAGGCATTTACCGAGGACTTCTACTGGAAAATCTGCGGCGGTCATTTGCAGCCGGTACTGGATACCCTGGTTTATCTGAAACGCGAAACCAGCGTCTGGTTCGAGATTACGACCCTGCTGATTCCCGGCGAGAATGATTCTGATGCGGAACTGGAAGCGATGACCCAATGGGTAATGGAAAATCTGGGGCCGGACGTGCCGATACATTTCACTGCCTTTCACCCCGACTGGAAGATGATGAATCATTCCCCGACGCCGCCTTCCACGTTAAGCCGGGCGCGGCGGATTGCGCTGAAAAACGGCATTCATTATGCCTATACCGGCAATATCCACGATGAAAAAGGCGACAGCACTTATTGTCATCACTGCGGCCAGAAGCTGATTGGGCGCGACTGGTACACGCTGGGGGTCTGGAATCTGAGCGATGACGGGCGCTGCAACAGTTGCGGAACCGCCTGCGCCGGAGTCTTCGAGGCTGAACCGGGAACCTGGGGAGCGCGGCGGCGACCGGTGCGGCTGCGGCAGTATGTAAACTGAACGCGGGATGGCGATTCCATCTGATGGCGTTACGCTATTCCATACTCAATTCCAGAATAATCCAAAAGGAGTAACCGAATCTTGCGTAAATCGCTATTGATTATTGCGGTCGGCAATCCCAGTCGAGGTGATGACGCATTAGGGCCTTTATTTCTGGAACGCCTGGCGGAATTGTGCAAGTTACTCAATCAACAGGACGACGTTGAGCTGTTGACTGACTTTCAGTTGCAGATTGAACATGCGGTGGATTTGGAAAACCGAACGCTGGCGCTGTTTGTAGACGCCGGCATTGCTTGCCGATCGCCTTTCGCGTTTACCCGCCTGCAACCGGCAGAAGACACGGGCTATACCAGTCATGCCTTGTCGCCGGCTGTGGTTTTACAGGTTTATCGAAAAATCAACGCGGAATCACCGCCGCCCGCCTTTCAACTGGCGATTCACGGTGAAGTTTTCGAATTGGGCGACGCATTAAGTGCGGCTGCGCAAATAAATTTGAGCGCAGCGCTGGAGTTTGCCCGTCAGTTATTAACAATGCCGGAAATTCAAACCTGGGACCAACTGGCGCAGAACTACAGAGATTTATAACTACTACCTGTTCTTGCCGCTCGCCACGGAAAGGCGCGGAAGCACACGAAAAGAGAAGAAAAGACACGAAAAACAATAGCTTTTGCTGTTTCCGTATTTATTCCGTGTCTATCCGTGGCTAATCAGACATCCTACCCCATATGAATCAGATTTTTCCGGAATCCACTCCTCACGCCACTGCGCCCAGCGCCAGCACATAGCCGCCCGCGACCAGTAACTCGCCTGGCTTGGCGGCGACGGTGGTATTGACCCCCGGACTCATGACATCCAGTAAATCACCCGTCGCCGTTAATCGGTAAACCGGCATATTCTGGCTTTCCAGTTGCACCCACCAGTCATCGCGGCGCGCCTGCAAGCACAAATGCCGGCGCGACAGGCCCAGATATTCGGCGCTGATACCCAGCGATTTGGTGCGATTGCCATCCCAGCGCAGCGAGCGCGGATCGGCCAGCAACCGGGGCGCAATATCCGCCTCCGAGCCGCGCCCGAAGCTGACCGCCCGGTCGCAGGGCACCGACAGCGCCAGCGACGCAGGCAACCGCATCCAACCCAGATAATGGGTGGCCATCGGCCCCGGCGCTACATACAGCGCCAATGCCAGTTCCGCAAAGGGCCGCCAGACGCCTGGCAGGTCCAGCAGCGTTGACAGTCCCGTAATTTCGCCAAACACCCGGTCGGCGCTATCGATCCGCAACCAGGCGGCGACCTCGGGATGACCATCCGGGGTCAATTCGCCGGCCCGGTTGAAACTGAGCCGCCAATCGCTGATTCCAGCGGCGGCATAGGTCGATAGCCGTTGCAGCGCAATCCCCATGACCTGCAACTGCGCCACCCGCCGACCAGGAATCCAAGTGCCCTGCTCCAGTTCGGCAAAGGCCTGGCTGTTAGGCTCCGGCGGCAATGGCGCTGGGGACAAGGAGGGTTCGGGCGGCACTGGTGCGGGCGATCCGGCTGGTTCCGGCGCCGGGGTCGGCCATACCAGCTCCGGCAACGGCTGCGTGGCGTCATCGATGTCGGTGGCAATGCCCAACAGCGGCTCGCGCCGGCCCCAGGGATCGATCAGCGGATAGGTCTCATCCAGTCCGGCATCCAACGCAGCATCCGGCGCGGCGGCGGCCAAACTCAGCGGCGTTGCCTCCGGCGCGGGGAGAGCCTCCACCGACCGGGCGGCCAGATCAGGCCGAACCAGCGCGGTCTCCCGCCCGCTCACCGTGGCCACCCGCACCCGGATTCCCCGCCCACGCCGGTCGCGCAAGGCGAAACCGCCCTCGCCGGTAGGCGTCAGGATCAGGCTTTCCGCCGGTTCAGCGCCGACCTCGACGGCTGGCGGAACGCCGGGCCGCAGCAACAGCAAGGCCGATTCGCCGCTGAGAAACGGCCAGCCGATGATGGCGATGCTGCCGGCCCGGCGGTCGCCGTTCAGCAGGGTCAGACGTTGGCCGGGATAGATCAACCCGATCTCGCGCCAGTCGCCTGGCCCGTCAGCAGCGGCCTGAATCTGGAACAGCGGCGCTTCATTTTCAGCCGGCAGATGGATCGCTCGGCCAAACAGAAATTGCACTTCACCGGAGCGGAGCAGCGGATCGGGTTCCACCCGGTAACGGATCGTCGCGTCATCGGCCAGATAGCGACTCAATTCCTGTTCATGCCGCCGCTGCAGTTCCTCCATCAGCGCCTGCCGGCCAAAGCCGTCTTCCAGCCGATCATCCCGGACATAATCGCGTTCAGGAATCCGCAGGATGACATGACTATAGCGGGTCTCCTTGCGCTGGCGGGCGCGGACTGCGCGGGGATAGCGTTTGAGCGCTTCCATCAGCGCGATGCCGTCCTGGCCGCTGCGCCCGCGCTCCCAGAGCAGATCGACGTTGAACACATCCGCGACCTTGCGCAGAGTGGCGCACACCACATAGTCGGAGGCGATCAGTGCATCAGTGGGAGTCGTCATGATTTTGTTCCTCGACCGCGATAGCCAACGCTAGCACCGGCAATATCAACAACGTCAGGTGACTGCCGGCTGCTGACAACAGCGGCATGGGCTGCCCCATCACCGGCAGAAAACCCAGATTAGTCCCCCATGAAACCAGAAAATGCGCGCCCAACCAAGCCGCGCCGCCATAAAGCGCAAATCCGGCAAACGGACCGAGGCCAGATCGACGCTCATCGGCAACCGATCCACGCGGTGCGTTTTCCCCTCCTTGGATAAGGAGGAGTGGCGCGCAGCGCTGGGGTGGCGCGAAGCAGCGCCCGGCCATTCCGAGCAACAGCGCCATCAGGGCCACCTGCAACGCTACCAGGACCAGTCCAGCCCCTCCGCCATAACGATTCAGGAAAAACGCCAAAGTGAAGTCATTTTGGACTGCGGGGAGCGTCATGATCCGGCCATTAGCCGGGTCGTTCCAGACGGTTCCCTGCCAACCGCCCGCCCGAATGAGTTCCAGCGCTCGCCGCAGTTGATAGCCGGCATGGGGATACTGCTCCGGTGCGGCCCAGACCCGAATCCGATCCGCCTGAAAATTCAGTGGGAAAGTCTGCGGATATTGATGCAGCCAAGCCAGACCCACCACCACCATCAGCGTCAGGCCGATGATCGTCCTTTGCCCAAAGCGGCGATGGTGCGGGTGGGGATGTCGACCCAGCCAAGCCAACATCATCGCCAGGCTCCAGAGCGACAGCAGAGCCAGCGGCGAAAAATCGCGCAGGAACAGCAGCGCGAAACTGCTGACCGCCGCCAGCAGCCCCAGAGGTCCCAGATATCGCAACCACCGCGACCGGTTTCCGGAACGGTCGCTCCCCCCTGGCTTCGCCAGCACGGTCAAGGCATAAGCGGCGGCAGTGAGCAGCGCCAGCTTGGTCAATTCAAACGGCTGCAACCCGGCCCAGCCCCGCTCATTGCCAAACCCGATTTGCAGCGTCAGCAGGGTTAGCGCCACGCCATTGAGTCCCCGCAAGCCCCAATCGACCCAGTGCGGCTCCAGACCATTTACTGGTCTCCACCACCGCCAGCCGTTCCAGATCGCCCAGGCCAGCCAGCCGAATGCCCCGGCCAGCGCCGCGTTGCCACCGCCATAGCGCAGCCAGCCGGATTCGCCCGCTCCCACGCCCAATTGCAACAAAGCCATCAGGCCGCTGCCCAGCAGCAGCCCGAGCGTCGCCAGCAACCCGACGCTCCAGCGGGAGCGGACGGTCATCAGCCAAACCAGCAGCGCCGACCAGGCCAGCAGATACGGCCATAGCGTCGGCAGGGTCTCGCGGCTGACATACGCACCCAGGCCAGCGCCGGCCAGGGCCAACGCGCCCGCTATTTGCCAGATCATCCGCCGCTTCGGCCAGAACCAGCCGATCGCCAGCGCCGGCAATGCCAAGCCGAGCGGCCATGGCCAGCTATCCCCGTCAACCGGCCACCACCAAGCGATCGGTCGCCACTGCGTCACCACGACCGGGGAGATCACCGGAGGCTCAGACTCCGCCGGCCAGCGTTGCGCGCGGGCCAATACCGCCAGTTGCAAAGTTGGCGAAGTTTGCGTCACCCGGTAATGGGTGCGACCGACGATCAGAGAATCACCCACCGCCAGCGGGACCGCCCGTTGCCACAGTGACTCTGCTTCCGGCGTCCCGGCCGCCACGATCACGGGTAGCCCATCCGCTCGCCCAGAGTCGCCCGGTCGCAGCGCAAAGCCGGCGCCAGTCGAGATGATCATCGCGGTATCGACAGGGGTTCCCGGCAATCCCAGTCGGTCAGCGCAATACACTCCGCCGCCCAGCCGCAAGGGCCGTTTGACCCGCTTGCCCAGTCCCAGGATCGCCAGTCCGTCACGCCATGAAGATCGCCAACCGGGATAACACTCCGGCAATGGCTGGCCGTTCCGCTGCAAACGGAATCCGTCATAGTCCCAGGATTGATCCCCGCTTTGCAGGGTGAATCGCTCCGGATCAGCAATGAGTACCGTCAACGCCTGAGTTCCGACGGTAAAGGCCGCGCCCGGCGTCAGTAGCCACTGCCGGGTGGTCTGGTCGTCGCGTTCCGATGCGGGTCGCCAGATCACCGACTTGCCGGGCGCGAGGTTCGCCAGCTGCCAGCCGCCGTTCAGATCCCGACGCAACTGGAGATGAACGCTGTCAGCCTGGGGCGCCCACAGCGCTTCACGGCCCAGCGTCAGGCTTTGCCCCGGCTCCAGGGGCACGGTGAGCAGACGCGGCTCCAGCCAGATGGGGGCATGGCCAACCGTCCAGGCGATGCCCAGCGCGGGCAATAGCCCGATCAGCAGGCGGAATGCAAACCTCATGATTCGTCCATGGGCGAGAAAATGGATTCGGGCATCATCAATTTCAAAATTTCAGGACTTTCTGTGGCAAGGTCGCCAAAATTAGCATGCAGGACTTTCTGCGCGCCTGCCTGTTATGAATAGCCTTGACGTGGCTGAATTGGATTCGATGGGATTCGATATGGCGTTTTCTATCCGCGCTTGGGATTAGCCGCTTTGCTTTCACCCACTGCCTCTCCAGATACGCCGGTTGCCCGGGAAGCCTCCTGGTGGCTACACGGCTGGTTCTACCGCCTTAACCGGTTCGGCTTGATCGGCGCCGCCCTGATTAGCGGGTTCTGGATTCCGCTCCTGCTGGTCTTCCCGACGCTGATCGCGGCGTCCTGGACCGATGCCCTGTTCGACTGGAGTATCCTGGCGTTGTTGCTGATCCCGTTGCTGGCCGCCTGGGGTGAATACCGCCGGACGGGCCGGGGCCGCGGGTGGCTGCTGGCGCTGGGCTTGGCCGCCCTGCCGCTGGTCAGCGTCGCGGAATCAACCTTGGGCAACACCGCCACACTATTCTATCTGGCCAAGTTCCCGTTGCTGCGTGGTTTTCAGGAGGCCTGGGCCTTGCGGCAACGGCTCGATGCGCTGCATCCGGGCGCGGCTCGGCTGGGTTCGGTCGGCGCTATTCTCCCGTTGATGATCCATCTCCTGGCCTGCGGCTGGATCGGGTTGGGCAGCGGTTCCGCCGGCCATAATCCTGACCTGGCGTTTGAGTATGTCGCGGCGGTGTACTGGACAATTACGACGCTGGCCACGGTGGGTTATGGCGATATTCATCCGCAAACCCTGGCGCAGATGCTCTATGCCTGCCTGGCGATGCTGGTAGGGGTCGGCGTCTTCGGCTTCATTCTGGGTAATGTGGCGACTCTGCTGCTGCGTATTGATGCGGAGCGCGAACGCTACCTGAGCAAAGTCGATCGGGCTGAAGCCTTCATGCGCCACCACCAGATTCCCAAGCCATTGCGGGTCAAGGTCCGCGCCTATTACCGCTACTTGTGGGAAAGCCGGCATGGCTACGATGATCGCACAGTGCTGGCGACCTTGCCGCCCATCCTCCGCACCAAAATTGTCCTGGCGCTCCATGCGGAACTGATCGACCGGGTGCCCTTTTTTCGCGGCGCCGAACGGCCATCAGCGGAAGCGATTGTTCTGGCCTTCAAACCCCGGGTAGCAATGCCCGGCGAAATCCTGTTCCGCGCCGGCGATGCCGCCGATGCCCTGTATGTCATCCAGCGCGGCGTCGTGGAGGTTCTCACCGCGAGCGGCGCAGTGATCGCAACCCTGCATGATGGCGATTTTTTCGGCGAGATGGCGCTGCTGGATCACGCCCCGCGCAACGCCACCGTTCAGGCTACCGATTACTGCGACCTGTTTGTCCTCGAACGGGAGGCGTTCGAGTCCATTCTGGAGCGCTATCCCGACTTTGCCCAGCATATCCGGACGACCGCGGCGGTGCGCAAACCCCAACAACCGCCGCCATAATCCAGCTACAGATTGTGATTGCCTTGGGTTGGAGCTGCAAACGGTCGGCAATTGTGGAACACTAGCCATTCTGTTCCAGAGCGAGAGGCGCGAATGTCTTACGACGTGAACCCCATTATTGACCGGCTGTGCGAAACCTTTCCGGTCTGCTTCAACCGGTCCACGCCCAAACCGCTGCGGATCGGGCTTGGTGAGGAAGTGATGGCGCTGGCCGGAGTGCATCCGGCGCTGACCGATCTGAGCCGCACCATGATCCGCCGGTCGCTCAAGGTTTATACCGGCAGCTTTGCCTATCGCAAGGCAGTGGCAGCAGGCGGACCGCGTTACGGCCTGGATGGTCAGCCGGCGGGCGAGGTGACGCCCGACCAGCAGGCGTTCGCCAAAACTCCCCGGAAAAAACCGGAAGCAACTACGTCGCCCGGTTCCGATGAGTCGACATCCCTCCCACCATCCCCGGCGCCGAAGCTGCCTCCGATAGACCGAATGGCCCTCCTCCAAGAGATCATTGCAATGGCGATTCCCGGCAAACTTGATGTGACCCTGAAGATTAACGAACTGCCGCAGGCGAAACCGGCCTCGGCGCAAACCATGCTCTTTGCCGTTCAGGCTGACGGACGAACGGTGGTTGTGGAAGTAAAGAACAAGATGTGGAACAACCTGAAGGCGGCTGCCGAAAACTACCCGCAATGGGTCGCGGCCATCACCGGCAAGATGGGCGAGGGGGTCAAAGGCGGCTTTCGGCTGGAAAACCCGGCGGTGCAGGTGTTTGAGAAGAAACTCAAGCTGGATGCAGCGGCGACGCCGGCAGAACCCAAAGCGCCAGTTCCACAACTACCCCCCGCGCCAGCACCCCCGCCAGCGCCAGCGGCTCCACTCATCGACCGCCCGAAATTGAGCCTGAAGGGACGCAGTGACCCGCCAAGCTGATCGTGCGGCGTCCGGTTGCCCATGAACAGCAGAGAGCTTTATTTCCGGCTGCTGCGCTATGTTCAGCCGTATCGCCGCATTTTCGCACTCTCGTTGCTGGGCACCATGATCGCTGCCGCCACCGAGCCGATGATCCCGGCGCTGATTCAGCCGCTGCTGGATGGCAGCTTTGTCGCCAAGGACCCTGAATCAATTCGGCTGATGCCAGTGTTGCTGATCACGGTGTTCATGGTGCGCGGCGTGGCTGGATTCACTGGTTCGGTCGCGATGGACTGGGTCGCGCACCGGGTGGTCATGGCCTTGCGTGAGGCGCTGTTTGCCCGCCTGCTGACCTTGCCCACCCGCTATTTTGACGACCATTCCGCCGGCAATCTACTCTCCTGCCTGACCTACAATGTCAGCCAGGTCATGACCGCGACCACTCAGGCGCTGGTGACGCTAGTCAAGGACGGACTGGCCGTGATCGGTCTGCTGGGCTGGATGGTTTACCTGAACTGGAAGCTCTCGCTGCTGGCCTTTCTGATCGCGCCCGGCATCGCCCTGATCGTGCGGCTGGTCAGCCGGCGACTGCGGCGGTTGAGCCGCCAACTGCAAGAACTGATGGGCGAACTGACCCATGTGATCGACGAAATGCTGCAAGCCCATAAGGTCATCAAGATCTTCGGCGGGCAGGATTATGAGCGTCGCCGGTTTAACCGGGTCAACAACCGAGTCCGCCAGTTCAGCATGAAGCTGGCTACCGCATCCGAAGCCAGCGGCCCGCTGGTGCAGTTGCTGGCGATCATGGCCCTGGGCGCGATGATCTATCTGGCCTCGCTGCAATCGCTCGCCGATCAAATCACCGTCGGCGGGTTTGTCTCGCTGTTCGGAGCCATGGCGATGCTGCTGGCCCCGATCAAGCGGCTGACCAAGGTCAACGAGCAACTCCAGCGCGGGCTGGCGGCGGCGGAAACCATTTTTGCGCTGCTCGACGAGCCGCCGGAGCCGGATCAGGGAACCCGGACCATGGGCGGCACCCAGGGCCAGGTCCGTTTCCGGGCCGCAACCCATCGTTATCGCAATGAAGGCACAGCGGTGATCCAGGATCTGGATTTGGACGTGCAACCGGGCGAAACCATCGCCCTGGTCGGCCCATCCGGCAGTGGCAAAACCACCCTGATGGGCTTGCTGCCGCGCTTCTACGAACTAGAGTCCGGCGACATTCTGCTGGATGGGATACCGATCCGGGAACTGCGACTGGCTGATTTGCGGGCCAATATCGCCTACGTCAGCCAAGACATTGTGCTGTTCAACGACACCGTGGCCGCCAATATCGCCTACGGCGCCGGGTTTCAGGCTAGCGCGGAGCAACTGATTGAGGCGGCGGAAAGCGCGCATGCCATGGACTTCATCCGGGAGTTGCCGCAGGGCATGGAGACTCTGATCGGCGAGAACGGCGCACGGCTGTCGGGCGGGCAGCGACAGCGGATCGCCATTGCCCGCGCACTGTTGAAAAATGCGCCGATTCTGATTCTGGACGAAGCCACCTCGGCGCTGGATACCCAGTCCGAGCGCAAGGTTCAACAGGCGCTGGACGCCCTGCGTCAGGGCCGCACCGCGTTCATCATTGCCCACCGGCTCTCGACGATTGAGAATGCCGACCGGATTGTGGCGCTGGACCGGGGCCGGATTGTTGAAATGGGCAACCATGCGGAACTGCTGGCCCGGAACGGGTTGTACGCCAGTCTGTACCGGATGCAGACGCAAACGGCGGTCGAGAACAAGGCTCAGGCGGGTTCCTGAAACCCTGAAAAGATTCTTCCGGCAGTTCTCAGCATTTCTCAATGTGTCATGCCCGCGAAACTGGATTCCCGCATTCGCGGGAATGACGGAAACCAGTTGTAGGGTGTACACCGCCCACCTTCCTCCCAATCATCTATTATTAGGTGGGCGGTACTCACCCCGCTCAGGGGAATTGAAAGCGATGGGCGTCCGGCTGTCGATTGACGATTTCGGGACCGGTTATTCTTCGCTCACCATATTTGCAGTAGATTGAAGCGAACTAACTGAAAATTGATCTTTCGTTTGTGCGTGACATGACCATCAACCGTGGCAACGCCTCCATCATACTGTCCCAGCAACGCTGGCATTTTTGCCCGACTTGCCAAGAATGGCAGTGACGCTGGAGCGTTGGAGCGCGTGATTCAGACGCTGGTGAGACAGCATCCAAGGTGTGTCAGAATCTAAAGTTATAAATTTATGGTTAAAAAATTCTTTATTTGCATATAAGCGCAATGCTAAGGTCTGGACATTGGCCGTCAAGGCGAGCGGACTTCAAGGCGAGAACTTATCATGTACCAGTATGACCATTATGATCAAACGCTTGTGGATGAGCGGGTGGCCCAGTTCCGGGGCCAGGTGCAACGCTATCTAGCGGGCGAGTTGACTGACGACGAGTTCCGGCCCTTGCGGCTAATGAACGGTCTCTATCTTCAACGCCATGCGCCGATGTTGCGGGTCGCCATTCCCTACGGTCTGCTGTCGGCGCGGCAATTACGGACGCTAGCCCATATCGCCCGCCGCTACGATCAGGGTTACGGCCATTTCACCACCCGCCAGAACATTCAATACAACTGGCCGAAGCTGGAAGAGACGCCGGATATTCTGGCGGAACTAGCGCAAGTCGAGATGCACGCCATTCAAACCAGCGGCAACTGCATTCGCAATGTCACTGCGGATCATCTGTCCGGCGTCGCCCCGGACGAAATCGAAGACCCGCGCATTTATTGCGAAATCATTCGCCAGTGGTCCACCTTTCACCCGGAATTTTCCTACCTGCCGCGCAAGTTCAAAATCGCGGTGACCGGGGCTGCCCACGACCGCGCTGCGGCTCAGGTGCATGACATCGGCCTGAATCTGCTCCGCAACGCGCAGGGCGAAATCGGCTTCCGGGTGCTGGTTGGCGGCGGGCTGGGGCGGACGCCGATCATCGGCCAGGTCATCCGCGAATTTCTGCCGCAGCGCGATCTGTTGAGTTACCTCGAAGCGATTTTGCGGGTCTATAACCAGTACGGGCGGCGCGACAATATCTACAAGGCCCGGATCAAGATTCTAGTCAAGGCGCTGGGCGCGGTAGAGTTTCGCGCACAGGTTGAGGCGGAATGGGCGTACATCAAGGATTCCGGGCTGACCCTGGACCAAGCCGAAGTCGAACGGGTGCGCAGCTATTTCACTCCGCCGCCTTATGAAGCGGATGCCGCCGCCGACTCCAGTCTCGCGCAGTGGCAAATCGGCGATCCAGCCTTTGCGGCCTGGGTGCGGCACAACGTCGCTGATCACAAGACGCCCGGCTATCGCAATGTCTTTGTGGCGCTAAAAACGCCAGGGGTTGCGCCGGGCGATCTGACCGCCGACCAGATGGACGCCGTGGCCGATTTCGCCGACCGTTACAGCTTTGGCCAGATTCGCGCCACCCACCATCAGAACCTGTTGCTGCCTGACGTGCGCCAAGCCGATCTCTATCCGCTGTGGAACGCACTGGCGGCCCAAAAACTGGCCGCGCCGGTGATCGGCACGCTGGCGGATATGATCTGTTGCCCCGGTCTGGATTTTTGCAGCCTGGCCAACGCCAGCTCCCTCGCCATTGCCCATCAGATCAACGAAAAGTTCGACCGTCTGGACTATCTCTACGATCTCGGCGAACTACGGCTGAACCTGTCCGGCTGCATGAACGCCTGCGGTCACCATCATGTCGGCCACATCGGCATCCTCGGCGTCGATAAGAAAGGCGAGGAGTGGTACCAGATTTCACTGGGTGGATCGTCGGAAAATGACGTAACGCTCGGCGATATTCTCGGCCCCTCGGTGGCGAAAACCGAAGTCGCCAATACCCTTGAGCGAGTCCTGCAGGTCTATATTGAACAGCGCCAAGACGACGAGCGGTTCCTCGATACCTACCGGCGCATCGGTCTGGAGCCGTTCCGGGCCAGCGCCTATGTCAACGAACCGGAAGCTATCGCTCCGCGCAAGCTGCGGGCAACGCAACGGCCCGCTGTCGAAGCGGCATGAGGCAAACGATCATGGCCCATATCATCAAGAACCGGCAGATTATTGAAGATTCCTGGCAAACCATCGCCGACGACGCGGAACTGCCAACCGGGTCAGTGCTGATTTCACTGGCCCGCTGGAACCAGGAACGGGCGGCGCTGCTGGAGCGGAGCGATCCGCTGGGGGTGCGGTTGCCGAATACCGCCAACATCGCCGATCTGGTTGCCGATCTGCCGCACTGGCCGGTCGTGGCGCTGGAATTTCCCAAATTCGCCGATGGCCGCGCCTATTCCCAGGCCCGGCTATTGCGGGAGCGCTACGGCTATCAGGGTGAAATCCGGGCGGTCGGCGATGTCTTGCGCGATCAATTATGGTTCATGGCCCGCAGCGGTTTTGACGCCTTTGCCGTGCGGGCGGATCGCAGTCTGGAAGATGCTCTGGCGGGATTTGGCGACTTCAGCGAAAGTTATCAGCCGGGGGCGGATCAGTCCTTGCCGCTGTACCGGCGCGGGCGGTTCACGAAAACCTGAACAGTGCATCCAAAGTCCAACCTGGTGCATTCCGCGCCATTAACGCACTATCATAGCGCACTACTTGCCCCAAAGAAACCCAACTGTTTGATCGCTAATCCGTTGTTTTCTGGAATAAGGTTTGCTTCCCGCGAGCGATTCATCACTCGGAGGAACCATGGAAGCATACAAATGGAGCAGCGACACGCTGTTCATTCTTATCGGCGCGGTTATGGTGCTGGCGATGCACGCCGGCTTTGCCTTTCTCGAACTTGGCACGGTGCGCAAGAAAAACCAGGTCAACGCCCTGGTCAAAATCCTCAGCGATTTTGCCGTCTCCACCATCGTCTATTTCTTCATCGGCTACAGCGTTGCCTACGGAGTCAACTTCTTCGCCGGCGCTGAAACCCTGATGGAGAAAAGCGGCTATGAACTGACCAAGTTCTTCTTTCTGCTGACATTCGCTGCCGCTGTCCCGGCGATCATTTCCGGCGGGATTGCGGAACGCGCCAAGTTCCATCCACAACTGATCGCAACCTTTCTGCTGGTGGGGCTGGTCTATCCCTTCTTTGAAGGCATCGCCTGGAATCAGCACTTTGGGATTCAAGCCTGGCTGAAAGCCAGCTTTGGCGTGGAATTTCACGACTTTGCCGGTTCGGTGGTGGTTCACGCGATGGGCGGCTGGCTGGCGTTGCCGGCGGTGTTGCTGCTCGGCGCCCGGCGGGGCCGCTACGGTAATGACGGGCAGATTTCCGCCCACCCGCCGTCCTCGATTCCGTTCCTGGCGCTGGGCGCGTGGATACTCACGGTCGGCTGGTTCGGCTTCAACGTGATGAGCGCGCAAACCCTGGAAAAAATCAGCGGGCTGGTCGCGATCAACTCGCTGATGGCCATGGCTGGCGGTACCTTGGCGGCGCTGTGGCTGGGCCGGAACGATCCGGGGTTTGCGCATAACGGTCCACTGGCGGGGCTGGTCGCGGTGTGCGCCGGCTCCGATATCATGCACCCGATTGGGGCGCTGGCGGTCGGCGCCGGGGCGGGCGTCATGTTCGTCGTCATGTTCACCCTAACCCAGAACCGCTGGAAGATCGATGATGTCCTTGGGGTCTGGCCGCTGCATGGTCTGTGCGGGGCATGGGGCGGGATCGCCGCCGGCATTTTTGGCCTGAAAGCGTTGGGCGGCGCGGGCGGGGTAGCGTTTCTGCCGCAATTGATTATGACCATCCTGGCGATTGGGATTGCGCTGGCTGGCGGTTTTGTGATCTATGGCGCTCTCAAAATCATTGTGGGATTGCGCCTCGATCCGGAACAGGAATTCAATGGCGCTGACTTGACGATTCACAAGATCACGGCGACGCCGGAGCGCGAGCCAAGCTGGTAATGCCGTATATGTTCACCCCCTCCCCCCTTGCGAGGGAAGGGGTGGGGGAGAGGGCTTCCCCTCTTATCCCATTGGTGAACGATCGGCGATCCGCACTTCCGGCATCAGCGCGAAAGCCCGCAGCAATGGACTAATCAGAGGCGGTTTGCGCAGAATGCGCCGATGATTGCCTTTCCAGATTTGCAGGCGGTTGCCGCCAACCGCCGCCAGCAATCGCGCCAGCTCAAAGCCCTGACTCAGCCACCCGGTCCAGTCCAGAGGCGCTGCCCTCAAGTCCCAGTCCAGTTCGCGACCATCGTAAGGCCCGGCCCATTCCGCAATGCCGCGCACCACGACCAGCAAACCCTGCGGGGCGGGCTGATCGAGGAAGCCATAGCCCACCGTCGCGCTGAACCGGTGCCGGGTCAATTCCCGCACCATCGCCTGCTCGGCATTCCACAACTGGGCGTACTCACGCATCCAGGCTTCGGAAAACACCTCGATCAGCGGTTCACCCGATTCAAGGCATGGATTCACATTCAGGCGCTGATCGCTGACTCCGTTCATCCGACTTTATCCGCCCACGGATGGTAGTGAAAATAGACCAGCAGCAATCCACCGAACCCGATTCGGTACCAGGCAAATGGCGCAAAACTGTGCTGACCAACATAGGCGAGCAGGAACCGCACGACTGCCAACCCGCCCAGAAAGGCGGCAATAAACCCAACGGCAAACAGCGGCGCATCCGCCAGGGTCAGGTTGCCCCAATCCTTATAAAGGCTGTAGCCGGTGGCGGCGAACATGGTCGGAATGGCCAGAAAAAAGGAAAACTCGGTCGCCGCGAACCGCGACACCCCGCACAACATTCCGCCCATAATCGTTGCGCCTGACCGCGATACGCCGGGAAACAACGCGGCGCTCTGGGCAATCCCGACCGCCAGCGCGTCTTTCCAGGTCATATCTTCCACCGACTGCACCCGTCCGGTTTTGGCGTAGCGTTCGATCAGCAGGATGGCGAAACCGCCCACGACCAGCGCCGCCGCTACGCTGACCGGGTTGAACAGATAATGGGTGATGTATTTATGCAGCAATAAGCCCAGCACTGCCGCTGGCAGGAACGCAATCGCCAGATTCAGCGTCAGGCGTTGCGCTTTGTGATCCCAATCGAGGTTGATGATCAAGTCGAGCAGGCGTTCCCGGTAAATCCATACCACGGATAAAATCGCGCCCAGTTGGATAAAGATCTCAAAGACTTCAGCGCGCGTTCCGGTGAAATTGAGAAAATCTCCAACAATAATTAAGTGACCGGTGCTGGAAACCGGCAGAAATTCCGAGGCCGCTTCAACTAAACCCAGAATCAGCGCCTTGATCAGCAATAGAACGTCCAAAGGAACTCCTTTAACATCGTACCCGGAAACCCTAACCCGTCATTTTAGCCCTTGCGCAGGCTGACCATGAACTCTAAGAGACTGACTTTATTGGTGATTGCCGCCACGCTGCTCCAAACCTTTTCTGGTGCCGCGTTGCCACAGCAGGTCTACAAATGGACGGACGCCGCCGGACAGGTCCACTATGGACAGCAAAAGCCGGAAGGCGCGACGCAGACCCAGACCCAAACCATCGACATCGCGCCGCCACCGCCGTCCACCGCGCCCGGAAACAGCGATTCTGCGGCTGAAATCGCCCGCATCAATGCACTGTCCGAGCAAATGGCCCGTGAGCGCCAGGCGACGGAACAGGCCCGTCAGGAACAGGCGATTCGCGACCTGGAGCAACAAAACCAGCAGTTGCAAAATGATCTGCTGAAACAGCAACAACAGCAGCAACCGCAGAGCGATAACAATGACGGCATCTTTGTCGGTTCATCGCCCTATTATCCCCCTCCCTATTCCAATCCTTATCCACCCCGACCGCCGGATCACGGCCCGCCTTGCCAGCCGTGGCCTGATTGTCGTCAGCATCGTCCCATGCCGCCACCGGAACCCATCAGGCCGCAGCCGCAAGCCAAACCGCCCCCCCCCTTCAGGCCAGCCCCGTCCGAGGCGCCGGAAACCGTGCCGGGTGGATTTCGGGGGCGGTAGGCGTTGCGGGTTCAAACCAGGCCAGGTGCGGACGGAGCTTTACCACTTCGCCGACGATCAGCAACGCCGGGGAACGCGCCCCGGCGCTTTGCAGTTTTTCCGGCAAATCAGCCAGCGTCCCGGTGTAAACCCGCTGTTGTGGAGTGGTCCCCTGTTCCACTAGCGCCACCGGCATCTGGTCCGCGACGCCATGTTCCCGTAATTTCCGGCAAATCTGGCCGACGCTTTTCAGCCCCATATAAAACACCACCGTCTGGTGCGGCTGAGCCAGCATCGGCCAATTCAAATCCAGCTCGCCATTTTTAAGATGGCCGGTGACCAACACGCAGGCCTGGGCGTAGTCGCGATGGGTCAGCGGAATCCCGGCATAGGCGGCGCAACCGGCGGCGGCAGTCACTCCGGGCACCACCTGAAACGGGACGCCCGCCGCCATCAGGGTTTCAATCTCCTCGCCGCCGCGCCCAAAAATAAAGGGATCACCGCCTTTCAAACGCAGCACCTTTTTACCTTGCGCCGCCAAATCCACCAGCAATTGATTAATGTCGTCTTGTGGCAGAGTATGGCGATCCGGTTCCTTGCCGACAAAAATGCGTTCAACCCGCGACTCCAGCAACTCCAGAATGTCTGCCCCAACCAGCCGGTCGTAGACGACCACGTCAGCCTGTTTCATCAGCCGCAACGCCTTTAGGGTCAACAGATCCGAATCGCCCGGCCCGGCTCCCACCAGATACACCTCGCCAACTGGGGATAGCGCTGGATTATTCATGGTCATTTGGTCGTTCATGGTGGCGCATTAAAAACTCCTGCATATCCGGATTAAAAACCCGCGCATAAATAGCCTCAACCGGCAAATGCAAATCAATCGCGGCAAAATAAGCCACATCGCCCAGATAATAATGCTCCGGCTGCCAGTGATTGGCTCTACGGCAGATTTCAACATCCACCAAATCCTGTTCAATCAGCACATATTCCTCAAGACTGGACAAGCTCTGATAAGCCTGACGTTTGAGAGTTTGATCGGTCCTGCGAGTAGCCTTTGACAATACTTCAACAATGATGATCGGCGATTCCGTGTAGTACGAATCATCGGTTGTTTCGTCGCAAACCACCATCACATCAGGATAAAAATAATCGTTTTCAACCTTGACTTTCACATCGGAAGAAAATGGCGTACACGTGGTATCTTCCAGATACAGGTGAAATTTTGCAAAGATATTGCCGGCAATTTTGTCATGATTTTTACTGGCTCCCGCCATCGCATAAACATCGCCATTAATATACTCATGCTTCACCTTGCTGATCAGTTCGCCGGCCATATAATCCTGCTCGCTGATAAAACTTACCTGCTGATTCAAGGCCATTTTGGGTCTCCTCATCAGTGATTTCGAGGTGAAATCAGGGTGCTGTTATCGCAACCGCTCGGCTCGCACTCCGGCCAGCGCCAGTTCCAGCCGCCGCCAGTGCGCCTCGACCTCCGGCAGCCCGAAGCGCAAACCCGGCAGGTCGGTAAAGCGGCGCACCAGAATCCCCCGTCGCGCCAGCGCGTCTTGCCAGAAATCGGCTTCCGGCAAGGGAACCCACTGAAATAGCCCGGTTCCGCCCGCGACCGGCAACCGTTGCCGTTGCAGCAAATCCGCCAGCCGTTTGCCCGCCTGTTCCAGCCGCAGACGGGTTTGCGCCTGCCAGTTGCGATCAGCGATGGCCTGAGCAGCGATCCAGCGACTCGGCCCACTCACCGACCACGGACCCAGCGCCTCCTGCAACCGGTCGCGTAATGCTGATTCCGCCATGACAAAGCCGACTCGCGCCCCGGCCAGGCCAAAGAACTTGCCCAGCGACCGTAGCACGATCAGCCCCGGCAAACCGATCTGAGTTGTCAAGCTTTGCTCAGGCGCAATGTCCATGAACGCCTCATCGATCACCAGCCAGCCGCCGCGTTGCGCCAGTCGCGCCCACCAGTTCAGCAGCAGCGTCGAATTGAACCGCTGCCCGGTCGGATTATTGGGATTAACCAGCATCAGCGCATCCAGTTGATCCACTGCTGCCTCCAATTTATCGGGAAGCAACAAGTCAACCTGATGTCCGGCTTGTCGCCAGGCATGGGCGTGTTCGGCATAACTGGGATGGAGAACGCCAACCCGGCCCGGTTCGCGCAAGCGGGGTAGCGCCTGAATCGCGGCCTGGGAACCGGCGACTGGCAACAAATGCGGGGTTTCGTAATAAGCCGCTGCCGCTGCTTCCAGCCCATCGTTCATTTCCGGCAAGCGCTGCCAAACTGTTGGCGGCAGGGGCGGAACCGACCAGCCCTGCGGGTTGATACCGGTCGATAAATCCAGCCAGTCACCGCGCGCAATTCCGTAATGAACCGCTGCCGCCCGCAATCCACCGCCATGCTCAAGCAAGCGCCCATCCTCCGACCAGAATCACTGCCAGCCATAGCCACAGCGCCCGTTGCACCAGCTTGACTGCTCGCCCGATGTCTTCGGCGCAAGGAGCCAGACCTTCGCCCAACGGCGGCCGCGATTGCCATTGGCCGTGATAACAAGCCGGTCCGCCTAGCGCCAAACCTAATGCGCCTGCGCCAGCCGCCATCACCGGACCCGCATTCGGACTTTTCCAACTCGGGGCTTGTGCTTGCCAGCAGCGCCAGGCCAAGGCCGATTGTGGCCCCACCAACGTATAACTTAGCGCAGTCAGTCGCGCCGGCAGCCAGTTCAGGCCGTCATCGAGTCGCGCCGCCGCCCAGCCGAAGCGCAGATAACGCGGAGTGCGATAACCCCACAGCGCATCCAGGGTATTGGCCAGCCGATACAGCACCACGCCTGCCGCGCCGGTCAGCGCAAACCAGAACAGCGCCCCGAAAATCGCATCACAGCCGTTTTCCAGTACCGACTCGATCGTAGCCCGGCTGATTCCCTCCTCATCCAGATCAGCGGTATCGCGACTGACGATCAGCGCCACCTTCTGCCGCGCCAGTAGCAAATCATCGGCTTGCAGCGCCGCCGCCACCGCCTCGGCGTGTTCAACCAGACTGCGCGCGCCAATCGCCAGATACAGCAACCCTAGCGCCACCGCCAAGCCGATCAGCGGCAACCATGCCAACAGCCCGGCAACCAGAGTGAAGGGAACCAGCAGCAACATGACGGCGATGACGCCACGTTCCCGGCGGGCGTTGGGACTTAGTTCCGGCGGTCCATAAACCAGCGCCTCGAGCCGTTGCGCCAGCCCGCCAAAACCGACCAGCGGATGCCAGCGGCGCGGTTCGCCGAGCGCTTGGTCCAACAGGACTGCGCCCAGACACAGCAGTGCGGTGAGCATCAGCCTCTCCTCGCCTGCAAGCGGGAGAGGGGCCAGGGGTGAGGGTGATTATTCAATGGGCGATCTTGATCAGGGATGAAGCCGATTAGTGTAGCCAAAAACCGGGCATTTCCGTCAAAATCCCGCTATGAACCCTAAAACCCTGATGATTCAAGGCACCACTTCCGACGCCGGCAAGAGCGTTATGGTCGCCGGTTTATGCCGATTGCTGGCCCGGCGCGGCGTGCGGGTCGTGCCCTTCAAACCGCAAAACATGGCCCTGAACAGCGCCGTTACCGTGGATGGCGGCGAGATCGGCCGCGCCCAAGCGGTGCAAGCGCAAGCGGCTTTTCTGGAGCCGCATACCGATATGAATCCGGTATTGCTGAAACCGAATACCGACATTGGCGCTCAGGTCATTATTCAGGGCCGGGCGCTGGCGAATATGGACGCTCGCCGTTATCACGATTACAAGCCGATAGCAATGCAGGCGGTGCTGGATTCCTATCAACGCTTGTCCGCCGCTTATGACATGGTGCTGGTGGAAGGCGCAGGCAGTCCGGCGGAAATCAATTTGCGCAACAACGATATTGCCAATATGGGTTTTGCCGAAGCGGTGAATTGCCCAGTGTGGCTGGTCAGCGATATTGATCGTGGCGGAGTCTTCGCCCATTTGTACGGGACTCTAGCGCTATTGGCGGAGAGTGAGCGGGCGCGGGTGACCGGACTGATTATTAACCGATTCCGGGGTGATGTGAGCCTGCTCACGCCGGGGCTGGACTGGCTGACGCGGGAAACCGGCAAACCGGTGCTAGGCGTGTTGCCGTATTTAAAGGGCCTGCATTTGGAAGCTGAAGACGCCCTGCCGTGTGAATCAGCGGTCGCCAAGGATAGCGAGCGATTGCGCGTTGCAGTCCCGGTTATGGCCCGAATCAGTAATCACACTGATTTTGATCCCTTGCGACTGCACCCACAGGTTGAAGTGATCTGGGTGCGGGCTGGCGAGTCGATTCCAACCGTCGATCTTATGATTCTGCCCGGAAGTAAAAGCACGCGCGGCGATTTGCAGCGGCTGCGCGATCAGGGTTGGGAGGAGCAGATTCACCGTCATTTGCGCTATGGCGGCAAACTGATCGGGATTTGCGGCGGCTTTCAGATGCTGGGCCAATGGATTCACGATCCCGCCGGCCTGGAAGGCGAACCTGGCAGTAGTCCGGGACTGGGGTTGCTGGATTTTGAAACCACGCTGGAGCCGGAGAAGCAACTCCGGCGGGTCGAAGGCTGCTTGACGCAAGACCGGGCTTTTGTAACCGGCTATGAAATTCATGCCGGAGTCAGCGCCGGCCCGGCCTTGGCAAAACCGGCCATTCATTTAAGCGATCGTCGGCTGGATGGCGCGGTGTCAGACGATGGGCAAATCCTGGGCGCTTATCTGCACGGCTTGTTCGACGCAGCATCCGCGCGCGATGCGCTATTGCGCTGGGCGGGACTGGCGGTGCGGGAAACGCTGGACTACCGGCAACTGCGCGAAGACGGCATTAACCGGTTGGCGGACGCCATTGCTGAACATCTGGATTTGCAGTTTCTGGATCGGTTAGTGCAGGGTGACTCGGGAAATCGTCGCATGGGAGCAGGAAGCTGATGTGCATATCAAGCCCAAATGCCGCTATCCTTCCACGGAAAGCAGAAAGATTGTCGTTGCTATTTCCCTCTTTGACGCCTAAGGGCGCAGCAGGAGCTTTTGGATGGAAAACCCCAATTTATTGCTGATTTGTCTCAATGCTTTCATCGCGGTGTTAGGCTTGCTGACGGTGCTGGCTGGCGCGATTCGTGGATTGATCGAACTGTTCCCTGAACGGCCGCCAATGACCGATACCGTCGTTGCTGTCGCTATTGCTGTGACGGTCAATGCGGTCACCCCTGGCGCCCGTGTCACCCGCATCGAAGAAATCCGCTAGATGCGGTCATCCTAACCCTGGAGTCATCATGATCTTCACGCAAAACCCCAAGAAAATCCGTGTAATGCTGACCGCCTTCCGCGACGGCCTGCAAAGCGTGTTCGGCGGCAAGGTTCGCACTAGCGACCTGTTGCCCGCCATGCAAGCCGCTGCGGCAATGGGTGTGCGCCATTTTGAATTTGGCGGTGGCGCTCGCTATCAAGCGCCCTATTTCTATGCGGGCGAGGATCCATTTACATGCATGGATCAGATGCGCGATGCCGCCGGGCCGGGCGCTGATCTGCAAATCCTCACCCGCTCGGTATCCGGCGTCACCCTGACCACCCAGCGGCTGACAGCGCTGGCGATGCAGGCGCGGCTGATGCAGAAGCACGGCACCACCATTGACCGCAACTTCGATTACATGAACGACGTGGACAACCTGGTCAAGACCGGCCAGCCGATTATCGACGCCGGAATGCACCATCAGGTCTGCGTGGCGATGATGGGGCTGCCTTACCTGTCGGAGCGGGTGCATACCCCGGCGTTCTACATCCGGGTGGTGGAAAAACTGCTCGCTTCCGGCATTCACTTCGACTCGGTGTGCATGAAGGACGCATCCGGCACTACCGATCCTTCGACCTGTTACGAAACCGCCAAGGGCCTGAAAAAAATCCTGCCGCCGGAAATTCCGCTGTCGATGCACACCCACGACACGGCGTCGATGGCGGTGGCCTGCTACATGGCCGGGATCGCCGGTGGGGTGGACAGCGTGGATCTGTCAGTGCGGCCGATGGCGTCCGGCACCTCGCAAGCGGACGTGCGCTCGATGTGGCACGCCCTTAAAGGCACCGGCTACTCGCTCGACATTGACGCCCGCAAGATGGACGAACTGGAAAAGCTGCTGGACGAGGCGCTCAAGGACTACGAATTCAACCCGGTCACCACCACCGCCGATGCGCGGGTGGTCAACTTCCCGATGCCGGGTGGCGCGATTGGCCCCAATGTTCACATGATGGCCGAAGCCGGCATTCTCAACCGTTACAGCGAAGTGCTGGCCGAATTCCCCGAAGTAGTGCGCGCCGGCGGAGCCTGGACCAGCGTGACCCCCGGCAGTCAGCAGTATTGGCTGCAAGCCTTCAACAACGTGCTGCACGGGCGCTGGAAGAAGATCGACGCCGGTTATGGCCGGGCGGTGCTGGGCTACTTTGGCCGCACCCCGGAAGCGCCCGATCCGGAAGTCGTCAAGATCGCCGCCGAGCAACTCAAGCTGGAGCCGTTCACCGGCGATCCGCTGGAGAAAGCCCCGGACAGTCTGGCTATCGCTGAGGTGGCCTTGACCGAGCGCAAGCTGCCACTGACCGAGGAGAATATTTTTCTGGTGGCGTCCGCCATCGTTCCCGGCAAAAACATGGAGTTGAACGAGGGCATCCGCCTGTTGACCGGCAAGGCACGGATCAATCTGCCGCTGAAAGCCAAGGAGAAGCCTGCCGAAATCACAACGGTCACGCCCGTGGTTGCGCCGGCGGCGGCGCCGGCAGCGTTCAGCGGTCCGGTCACGACCCAATGCACCGTGGTCGAGGGCGGCGTCACCCGCAATTTCCGCATTACCATTGAACCGCCTGCGAGAACCAGCGCCGCCGTTGCGGTTACGCCCGCAGCCGGAACGGTTGCTGCGCCTGCGCCCGCGCCCGCGCCCGCGCCCGTCCCGACCGCCGGCCAGCGCACTCCGGTATTTTCGCCGTTCGAGGGCAAAGTGGAGCTGGTCGAAATCAGCGTCAAGGTCGGCGACGCAGTGACCCAGGGTCAGGTCGTCGCCTCTGTCGAAGCGATGAAAGCCAAGCACGATGTGCGGGCGCCCTGTGCGGGTACGGTGGTGGAAATCCACGCCGATCTGGGCGGCGAGGTCTCGGCCAGCAAACCCATCATGACCATTGGCGGGTGATATGGATACCTTGCTGGAACTGATCGCCCAGAGCGGTTTTCGTGGTCTGCTCTGGCAGAACGTGGTGATGTTCGTCATCGCCGGGACACTGATTTATCTGGCGGTAAAAAAGGATTACGAGCCGCTGCTGCTGATTCCGATTGGTTTTGGCGCGATGCTGTCCAATTTGCCGGAAGCGTTTCTCAGCGCCTCCAGCGGCTATCACGGCGAACCGGGGCAGACCATTCCCCTGTTTCAGTTCATTTACAACATGGGGATCAAAACCCAGTTGTTGCCGCCGGTGATTTTCCTGGGCGTCGGGGCATTGACCGATTTCCGGCCATTGTTGAGCCGACCAATCACGCTGCTGCTCGGCGCGGCGGCCCAGTTGGGCATTTTCGTGGCGGCGCTGGGGGCGTTCTATCTGTTCGGCTTCACCACTGACGAGGCGGCGTCCATCGGCATCATCGGCGGCGCGGATGGTCCGACCACGATCTTCCTGACTGCGATTCTCGCCCCGCATCTGATGGGGGCAGTAGCGGTAGCGGCTTATAGCTATATGGCGCTGGTGCCGGTGATTCAGCCGC
Organism: Gammaproteobacteria bacterium; assembly: GCA_020846135.1. GTDB lineage: Bacteria > Pseudomonadota > Gammaproteobacteria > Competibacterales > Competibacteraceae > RXIV01. The sequence goes on along the minus strand of JADLEK010000017.1, from coordinate 4,923 downwards.
CGATCATTCGCCTGCTGACTACCGACGCCGAACGGGCGATCAACATGCCGCAGGCCCGGCCGGTCTCCCGCACTGCCGTGATCATCTTTCCGATCTTCATCACCGTGCTGACCAGCCTGGCCATTCCTTCCAGCGCCCCGCTGATCGGGATGCTGATGTTTGGCAACCTATTGCGTGAGTCTGGGGTGACGGATCGGTTAAGCAAGACTGCCGGAGGGGCGCTGATCAACATCGTGACCATTTTTCTGGGACTGGTGGTCGGATCAACGATGAATGGTGAAAACTTCCTGCTACCGCGCACCCTGTTCATCCTGATTCTGGGCGCCGTCGCGTTCTCGTTCAGTACGGCGGGCGGGATTCTGTTCGCCAAGTTGCTCAACCTGTTCCTGCCGGAAGGGAAGCGCATCAATCCCTGTATTGGCGCGGCGGGGGTGTCGGCGGTGCCGATGTCGGCGCGGGTAGTGCAGAAGTTTGTCTCCGACCATACCCAAGGCCGGGTTAACCCGCTGATGGCGGCGATGGGTCCCAATGTCGCCGGGGTGATCGGATCGGCAGTCGCGGCGGGGATGTTCCTGGCGCTGCTGCGTTAGTTTTTGCTCATTGGGGAAGGAATGGCCAGTGACGACCTGCGCCATTCCTTCCAGTTACCGCACAACCGGTCATTGTCCAAAGCGCGGATTATTTCCAGAAGTCCGGCAGAAAGAGCAATAACAGCGGGAAGACTTCCAGCCGACCGACAATCATGGACAGCGATAAAATCCAAATGGCCGTATCGCCCAGTGGGGCAAAATTGCCGGCGGTTTCACCCAAACCAACGCCCATGTTGTTCATGCAACCGGCGACGGATCCAAACGCGGTGACCATATCCACGCCCAACGCAGTCAGACTCAGCGAGAAAAAACAATAGCTAAAGATGTACAGGTAATAAAACCCCCAAACCGCTTGCATCACCCGATCCGGGATGGCATGAGTACCCAGTTTGACGGCAATCTGAGCAGTAGGTCGAATCAATAACCGCCCCTCGCGCACACTCTGCTTGTAGAGCAATAGAAAGCGCATCGCCTTGATGCCACCGCAGGTGGAGCCAACACAACCGCCGAAAAAGCTGCCTAATAGTAATAATAAAGGAACGAATAACGGCCAGTCTGCGGGATAGCCAACAGTCACTAGCCCGTTGTCAGTAATAATCGAAGCCGTCTGAAAAAAGCCGTGATAGATGGATTCCCACAATGGAAATTTGCCGCCAAAATAAAGATAGCCACAAGCCACCGCGATAATTCCGAAGAAAACGGCCATGCAGAACTTGAACTCGGCATCGCGGAAGATCGCTGTGAGGCTGCGCGAACGCCAGGCCAGGAAATAAAGAGCGAAATTGACCGCCGCCACTATCGAGAAAAAACCGGCGATTAATTCAATAGTCGGACTGTTGAAATAACCGATACTGGAGCTGTGAGTTGAAAATCCACCGAGCGCTATCGTGGCGAAACTATGGCAAAGCGCATCAAAAAAATTCATGCCTCCCGCCCAGAACGACAGGGTACAGATCACATTCAGACCCACATAAATGTACCAGAGATTCTTGGCGGTCTCGGTAATCCGCGGGGTCAGCTTTTCATCTTTCATCGGCCCCGGCGTTTCTGCCTTGTAGAGTTGCATGCCGCCGATACCGAGCATGGGCAACAACGCTACCGCCAGCACCACGATACCCATTCCGCCCAGGAAATTCAGTTGCGCCCGGTAGTACACAATCGCCTTGGGCATTGTATCCAGGTCAGAGAGAATGGTGGCACCGGTCGTAGTCAACCCGGAAGCGGTCTCGAACACCGCATCGACAAAGGCCAGATGTGGATTGTCGGACAACATGAACGGCAGAGCGCCCAGCAGCGACAACAGGAACCAGAACGCGACTACCACGATAAAGCCGTCGCGATTACGCAGATCAACCTTGTACCGGCAGACCGGCAGCCAGCACAGCAGACCGAGACCCAGCATGGCGCCTAGCGATTCCGCGAAGGGCATGACCACCGCGTAACCGTCGTACCACCAGGCGACTCCTATCGGCGGGAGCATGGTGACGCTGAACATAATCAGCAACAGCCCGACCATGTGCAGCGCGGTTTTGAGCGGCGCCCGTTGAGAGGTTGCGGGTCGGCTTTTTTTTCCAGCCGGCATTCGCGCAATCGGGGATTTCAAAGCAACGCCTCCCCCCGACCCAGGCGATTGCAGCAGCGACTGCGTCAAGGTGTGCAGATCTTCATCCGCCCCGGTTTCAGTCGTGATCGAACCGGGCGGCGCCGGCTCCCCGGCTTTGCTGTGCGAAATTGGATCGCTCATTTAAGTCACTATGGCCTAGATGGATCATGTTATGGGTATCGGCGTATGCGCTATTATGACGGTAAAGGCCTTGGCGATCGAAATCGCCGATTTGAATTCAGCGCCGCTTGAGGAGGAATCCTGATGAAACTAACCAGTGCCGCATTGCGCGATCAGCAGCCGATCCCGGCTGACTATGCATTTGGCGTCGCCGATCCGGATCAGCACGTTACGCTCGGCGCTAACGCCAACCCACCGCTGGCCTGGAGCGATCTGCCGCCCGGAACCCGCTCGCTGGCGTTGATCTGCCATGATCCAGATGTGCCGACCCGGGCCGACGATGTTAATCAGGAAGGTCGACAGGTACCGGCGGACTTGCCCCGCACCGACTTTTTTCACTGGATTCTGGTCGATTTGCCGCCGGAACCCGCACAAATCCTGGCGGGAGAATTCTCGCAAGGCGTCACTCCCGGCGGTAAAGCAGGACCGGCAGGACCGCGTGGCGTCCGGCAAGGCATCAACAATTACCGGGAATGGTTCGCCGGCGATCCGGCGATGGCCGGTGATTATTTTGGTTATGACGGGCCATGTCCACCGTGGAACGACAGCATAGTTCACCACTATGTGTTTACGCTCTATGCGCTGGACGTGGAGCGCTGTCCGGTAGATGGCGCATTCACTGGCCCTGAAGTTCTGGCCGCAATAGCCGGGCATGTGCTGGATCAGGCCGGCCTGACCGTGGTTTACAGCCTGAATCCGGCTGTGCCGGTCTGAACGTCTGATTCTGATCATGATGAATACTTTATCCACCCCGCCCTGGAGTCGTGACTTGACTCCCTCTGTTCCGCCGCTGATCTCAGGGACGGCGTTTCCATAGTCCGCACTTGCTATTCATCAAGAGGTTGCCATGAGTCCCGAACCCTCCGGCGCTGATAAACGCCGGGTCAAGCGTTGGTATCTTGTGTTGTACCTGCGCGTTTATAACCAGGACACCCAAGAAATACTCGGCCATGTCGTTGACATCAACAAGGACGGGATCCGTCTGGTCAGCGACAAACCAATCCAGCCTAACCAGATTTTAAGGCTCGCCGTAGATGTTCCTAAAGGGAGCGGCGCTAATCAGCGCATCCATCTGGAAGCGGAAAGCCTCTGGTGCGGGCGAGATGTCAATCCTGATTTTTACGATACGGGTCTCCGTATCCTGAACATCGACACCCACGCGCTGTTGCAACTCCAATTACTGATTGAGGAGTTCAAGTTCTAATACCAATTCTCGTTTCGTCATACCCGCATTTGCGGGTATGACGATATTGAATGGTTTTTGCCCTGAAAAGGATCAAATCCATCGGGAAACGGTATAAAGCGCAGTCAGTGGATTTTTCGCTCCCAATCCGACTCAACCTGCCAGGCGCAGTCTGAATGGACTGCGCCGGCATTTTTTCGCTCGTTCCAAACCCGGTCGTTTACTTCCTGAGCGTCACCCGGGTCGGCGCAGGTTCCGCGAAGACTTCCCGATAACTGGCGTAAACCGCGCAACTCATTACCGGCCACAGGATCAGAAACCCGAGGCCAAAGGGAATAGCCGCAATCACCGCCAGCACCAGCCCGATCAGGCCAAAAACCAGTAGCGGCAACATATTCATCCAGCAGGCGGCGATGCTGTCTTGCACTGCCGGCCAGGCATCCTGCCGACTCAGCATCACCAGCGGAATGGCATAAAACATCGCCATCAGAATCACCGCCCAGAGCATCAGTTCCACCAGAATCAGCACCATAAAACCTGCGCCAAACAGGCCCTCGATCATTTCCGGCGTGATGTCCTGCCCGGCGTTATCCAGTACTATCCCGGTCGCCAGACCGCCGCCAATGAAGCCGACGGCGATGAGTGTCATCAGCGCATAGCCGGCCAGGCTGATCAACCCCAATATCACCAGCGGCCTCATCCGTTGCTGATCCTGAAACCCCCGAAACAGATGGCCGATTTCCAGCGTTTCCCCCCGCGCCTGGGCATCCGCGCCATACAGGACGCCGGCGGTCAGCACCGGCGACAGCAACAGATAAGCCAAGCCGCCAATCAGAGGAATCAGCGACAGTACAAAATTAATCCCAAAATAAATCAGCAAAATCACGATCCATACGCCCGGCGCTCTGGCGAATAACCGCCAGCCTTCAACGATCCAGCCCCAGCCGCGACCCGCGTCTACCTGCATTGCAGTCATAATGCATAACCTCCTAATTGATATCAAAGGTGGCCGGTAAAGCGGAAAGCTGCTTATCCAGCAGCCTTTCTCCGACCTTCCAGCCACGAAAAACCAGTCTTGCACCGAATGGTCTTTCTTAAAAAGAAGAGTTGTTCCCAAATAATTTTCTTGATAATTTTCAATTTGCTACGGGGACCTGTTCAGTACAATTACTGACTAACCAACTGAATATTATAAAGGATCGCAATCGCATCGGCGCGGTCGCAAACGACAAAAATATGAAGGTTCATCGCGGGTTGTTGTGGAATTTGCCCTGTAAAGCCGGTTTTACCCCATCAAGAGGGTTGAAATTTACACTGGGACATTGCCAATCAATAGGTTATCTAGATCGCCTCGCTGAGGTGGGACT
>JADLEK010000016.1 GCA_020846135.1 Gammaproteobacteria bacterium | reverse complement strand
ATGCCCGGAGTGCGGACGTTATGGCGGGGATTACAGGCACTGAGCTTGCTCGTCGCCGGCGTCCGTGCCGGCATCCGTGCGGGTCAACAACTCCGGGAATAAATGTGGGTAATGGTCAGGCCCTGGATAAGGCGGGGTGGCGCGGAGCGCCGGGGTGGTTCGATGCAGTGATTCCACAACCCAGATCGGACTCCTCCATGAGCGAACAGACTGAAACCATCTTTGGCGTGTTGGGCATCATCGGCGCCGCCGGCTGGAGCGTCCTGCAATGGCTGCAACACACCGACAAGGCCCGCCATGAAGACTTGAAGGACGCCATTGAAAAGCAGTTCACCGCCGCCGTCAGGCGGGCCGGTATCGCGCACTGTACGCCGCACGATTTGCGCCGAACCTGCGGATCATGGCTGGTGCAAGCGCGGACGCCGATCCAAGAAGTCGCCCGGTTACTCCGCCATTCGGATATCCAAGTGACGATGAGCGTGTACGCGCATCTCATGCCGGATCAGTTGCAACAGACGGTCGCGGTGCTGGATCGTCATAATTTGGTCATACCCCAAGAATCAAGGAGCATGAAAACAAACGTAAGCGATTGATTTGATGGTGGGCGATGCTGGGTTCGAACCAGCGACCCCTGCCGTGTGAAGGCAGTGCTCTACCACTGAGCTAATCGCCCGTCAAAGCGGGACGCGCATTATAAAGACCAGTGATCGACTTTGACAAGCTAAACCGCCGGTTAAAGATACTGCACATCCACGATCTCGCAGGTTTTCAATCCGCCCGGCGTGTGGACCTCGACCACATCGCCAACGAATTTGCCGATCAGCGCCCGGGCAATCGGCGAACTGAAGGAAATTTTGCCCTGTTTGATATTGGCCTCATCCTCGCCCACGATTTGATAGCATTTTTCTTCGCCGCTGTCCTCATCAACAAACCGCACCGTCGCGCCAAAAACCACCTTGTCCGAAGAAGGCAGGGTGGTGATATCGATGATATGAGCCGTCGCCAGTTTGGTTTCGATCTCGCCAATCCGCCCTTCCGCAAAACTCTGCTGCTCGCGGGCCGCATGATATTCGGCGTTTTCTTTCAAATCGCCATGAGCGCGAGCCTCAGCAATGGCGGCAGTGATCCGCGGCCGTGCGACCGCCTTCAACTCATGCAGTTCCGCCTGGAGCTTGGCGGCGCCGGTAGCGGTCATCGGTACCCGTTGCGTACTCATGCGTGCAACTCCCGATGCAGATCCTGGAGGCAATTGACGCTGGCGTTGTCGAGTTCCCGCAAGGCCTGGCAAGTCGCCCGCGCCGCGGCGAGTGTGGTGGTGTAGCTGACTTTGTGCATCAGAGCCTCGCGACGAATGGAGAAGGAATCGGCAATCGCCTGTTTTCCCTCAGTGGTGTTGATGATCAGGTGAATCCGGTCATTCTTGATTAAATCCACGATGTGCGGGCGACCTTCGCCGACCTTGTGGACGGTTTCGCAATCCAGCCCGTGAGTTTGCAGAAACGCTGCGGTGCCCTTGGTCGCCACCAGCGTAAAGCCAAGCCGTTCCAGATCGCGGGCAATGTCGACTGCTCTGGCCTTATCCGCATCACGGACGCTGATAAAGGCCCGCCCACCGCGTGGCAACTGATCGCCGGCGCCGAGCTGCGCCTTGGCGAAGGCTTCGCCAAAGCTGCGCCCCACGCCCATCACTTCCCCGGTGGATTTCATCTCCGGCCCCAGCAGCGGATCGACGCCGGGGAACTTGACGAATGGAAACACCGCTTCCTTGACCGAATAATAGGCGGGAATAATCTCGCCGGCGATGCCCTGGTCCGCCAGACTGCGCCCGACCATGCAGCGGGCGGCGATCTTGGCCAGTGGCCGACCGGTGGCTTTCGACACATAGGGCACGGTGCGGGAGGCGCGGGGATTGACCTCCAGAATGTAGATCGCATCGCCCTGAATGGCGAACTGAGCGTTCATCAGCCCGATCACCCCCAGTTCCAGCGCCATCGCCCGCATCTGTTGCCGCAGCCGATCCTGCACTGCGGGACTGAGCGAATAAGGCGGCAACGAACAGGCCGAATCGCCGGAATGAACCCCGGCTTCTTCGATATGCTCCATGATTCCGCCGATGATCACGTCCTGCCCGTCGCTCAAAGCATCCACATCGACTTCCACCGCGTCGCTGAGAAAATGATCCAGCAGCACCGGCGAATCGTTGGAAACCTGGACCGCCTCGCGCATGTAGCGGCGCAAATCCTCTTCCTGATAGACGATCTCCATCGCCCGCCCGCCGAGAACGTAGGAGGGCCGCACCACCAGCGGGTAGCCGATTTCCCGCGCCAGCCGCACCGCTTCTTCCGGCTCGCGGGCAGTGCGGTTGGGCGGCTGCAACAACCCAAGCTGGTGAATCATCTGCTGGAACCGCTCGCGATCTTCAGCCTGATCAATGGCGTCGGGACTGGTGCCGATAATCCGCACCCCGTTGGCCTCCAGCGGCTTGGCCAGTTTGAGCGGGGTCTGGCCGCCGTACTGGACGATCACGCCGTGCGGCTGCTCCTTGCGGACGATCTCCAGCACGTCTTCCAGGGTCAGCGGCTCGAAATACAGCCGATCCGAGGTGTCGAAATCAGTAGACACCGTTTCCGGGTTGCAATTGACCATGATGGTTTCGTAACCATCTTCGCGCAGCGCCAACGCGGCATGGACACAGCAGTAATCAAACTCGATACCCTGACCAATGCGGTTGGGACCGCCGCCCAGCACCATGATCTTTTTGCGGTCGGTCGGTTCCGCCTCGCATTCTTCCTCATAGGTCGAGTACAGATAAGCGGTGCTGGTAGCGAATTCAGCAGCGCAGGAATCGACCCGCTTGTAGACCGGATGCACATCCAGCCGATCCCGCCACTGGCGGACCGTGGTTTCATCCGAACCGGTTAAGGTCGCCAACCGACTGTCAGAGAAACCCTTACGCTTGAGGAAATACAGCCGCTCCCGGTTCTGCAACCCGGCCAATCCCTGAGCGCGGGTTTCGCCGGCGATCTGGGCCAGTTCTTCGATCTGGACCAGGAACCAGGGATCGATCCAGGTCAGTTCATGCAGGGCCTCGACCGAATAGCCCATCCGCAACGCTTCGGCGACAAACCACAACCGGCGCGGGCCGGGAACACCCAGCTCGTGTTTGAGGGTGATATGCGGGTCGGGGCGGTGCTGATCGAGGATTTCGGTGAAGCCGTCGACCCCGATTTCCAGGCCACGCAACGCCTTTTGAATCGATTCCTGAAAAGTGCGGCCAATCGCCATCACTTCGCCGACCGACTTCATTTGGGTGGTCAGGCGCGGATCGGCCTGCGGGAATTTCTCGAAATTGAAGCGTGGCACCTTGGTCACGACGTAATCAATGCTCGGCTCGAACGAGGCCGGAGTGCGCCCACCGGTAATTTCATTCTGCAATTCATCGAGGGTATAGCCGACCGCCAGCTTGGCCGCAACCTTGGCGATGGGAAATCCAGTCGCTTTGGAGGCCAGCGCCGAGGAGCGGGACACTCGGGGATTCATCTCGATAATCACCATCTGTCCGTTGGCCGGATTAATGGCGAACTGGACATTGGAGCCGCCGGTATCAACCCCGATTTTACGCAACACCGCCAGCGAGGCGTCGCGCATGATCTGATATTCCTTATCGGTCAGGGTCTGGGCGGGGGCGACCGTGATCGAATCGCCGGTATGGACGCCCATCGGATCAAAATTTTCAATCGAGCAGACGATGATGCAGTTGTCGGCGCGATCCCTCACTACTTCCATTTCAAATTCTTTCCAGCCCAGCACCGACTCTTCAATCAGGATCTCGGTGACCGGCGACAGATCCAGTCCGCGCTCGACTATCTCGACCAGTTCCTCGCGGTTGTAAGCGATGCCGCCGCCACTGCCGCCGAGGGTAAAGGAAGGGCGGATGATAGTCGGAAAGCCGATATCGGGCTGGCCGGCCAGGGCCTCTTCCAGGGTATGGGCGATGGCGGAACGCGGGGTTTTCAGCCCGATCTCGGCCATCGCCTTACGGAACCGGTCGCGATCTTCGGCCATGTCGATGGCGTCCGGCGAAGCGCCGATCATTTCCACCCCGTATTGCTCCAGTACGCCATGCCGGACCAGATCGAGGGCGCAATTCAGCGCAGTCTGGCCACCCATCGTTGGCAACAGCGCATCAGGCCGTTCGCGGGCGATGATGTGGGACACGGTGCGCCAGTAAATCGGCTCGATGTACACCGCATCGGCCATGTTCGGGTCGGTCATAATCGTAGCCGGGTTGGAGTTCACCAGGATCACCCGGTAACCCTCCTCGCGCAGCGCCTTGCAGGCCTGAGCGCCGGAATAGTCAAACTCGCAGGCTTGCCCAATCACGATGGGACCGGCCCCGATAATCAGAATGCTTTTTAAGTCGGTGCGCTTGGGCATGGCTGGGTCATTGGTCCACGGAAAACACGGAAAGGAAGAAACGGCGCATTCGCGCTGAACTGCGGGTCAGCGGAATCGGGATGCGGCCATCAGCTCGATAAACCGGTCAAACAGCGAGGCCACATCATGCGGACCAGGGCTGGCTTCGGGATGGCCCTGGAAGCTGAACGCCGGCCGGTCAGTGCAGGCAATACCTTGCAGCGAGCCGTCGAACAGCGAGCGATGGGTCGGCTGTACATGGGCGGGAAGCGTGGCTTCGTCAACCGCAAAGCCATGATTCTGGCTGCTGATCATCACCCGCCCGGTGTGCAAATCGATCACCGGGTGATTGCCGCCATGATGGCCGAATTTCATTTTTACGGTGCGAGCGCCGCAGGCCAGCCCGAGCAATTGATGACCGAGGCAGATCCCGAACAGCGGCACTGACCGTTGCAACAACTCTCGAATCGCGGCGATCGCGTAGTCGCAGGGTTCGGGATCGCCGGGGCCATTGGACAGAAACACCCCGTCGGGTTGCAAAGCCATCACTTCGACAACCGGCAGTTGCGCTGGAACCACCGTCAACCGGCAGCCGCGTTCGGCCAGCAGCCGCAGAATATTGCGCTTGATCCCGTAATCGTAGGCGACAACATGGTAGCGGGTCTCGTCCACGGCAGGAAAATGATTGCCGACCAGCCGCCAAACGCCTTCCCGCCATTCATAAGGCGTCGCGGTGCTGACTACTCGCGCCAGATCCATGCCTTTCAAGCCGGGAAAAGCGCGCGCCAGGGTCAGCGCCCAGTTCGCATCCAGATCAGCGCCCGCCATGATGCAGCCGTTCTGTGCGCCTTTTTCCCGCAACAACCGGGTCAAGCGGCGGGTGTCAATCCCGGCCAGCGCGACCACGCCGCGTTCGCTGAGGTAATCTTCCAGGGATTGCCGACTGCGCCAGTTGCTAGCGCGGGGCGGACAATCCCGCACTACCAGCCCGCCGGCGTGAATGGTCGCGGCTTCATCATCGCCGGGATTGGCGCCGACATTGCCGATGTGCGGATAGGTCAGGGTGATGATTTGCCGGCAATACGACGGGTCGCTGAGGATTTCCTGATAGCCGGTGATCGAAGTGTTAAAAACTACTTCGCCTTGGGCGTGACCATCAGCGCCGATGGATTCGCCCCGAAACAGGCTGCCGTCTTCCAAGGCCAGAAGCGCGGGTTTCCTCAAGGGAGCCTCCAGAAATGAGCGCACAATAAAGGAGCGGCGCGAAGGCCGCTCCGGGAAAGACCGTGCTGAAAAGAGATGCTGATCTGGGCGGAGAGTCTACCAAATCGCGTCGCGCGGCTCTAGCAGAGTCTTTTCCAGCAGGGTTCGTGTCTGAAGGGGGAGAGTCTGAGGGGGTGTCTGAGAGGCTTCCAAGAACCCCCTCCCACCGGAGAGGGGGGTTTTAGATGGCTTCTCAATTGGAATTGACTGCCCTGCTGATTCAGATTTCGGGTTGCGGCTGCGGCGGGCTGGCCTCAGCCGGAATGCCATCCTGCTCGCGTTTGATCCGCTCATAGATTTCTTCGCGATGCACCGCAATGTCCTTGGGCGCGTTGACCCCAATCCGGACCTGATTACCTTTCACGCCCAGCACGGTTACGGTGACTTCGTCGCCGATCATGAGCGTTTCCCCAACTCTGCGCGTCAGTATCAACATATCAAGCTACTCCTTATTGTTCCATATTGTTCCATCAATAGCACCAGGTCATCATCTTGCGGTTTGGACAGTCCGCCTCTGTACTTGCTCCCGGTTCAGGCGGCCTTGTCCAGCTCAAAGGCTTCGTGCAGGGCGCGAACCCCCAGTTCCAGGTATTTCTCATCCACGACTACCGAAATTTTGATCTCGGAGGTCGAGATCATGCGGATGTTGATGTTCTCCTTCGCCAGCGTCTGAAACATTTTGCTGGCGACTCCGGCATGAGAACGCATCCCAATCCCGACCAGTGACAGCTTGGCGATTTTCGGGTCGCCCGACACTTCACGAGCGCCGAGTCGGGTCGCCAGTTCCCGCAGGATTTCCAGAGTCCGGTCGTAGTCGTTACGGTGGATGGTAAAGGTGAAGTCGGTCGTGCCATCGCGGCCAATGTTCTGAATGATCATATCGACTTCGATATTGGCGTCGGACACCGGCCCCAGAATGCTGTAGGCGATGCCTGGCCGATCCGGGACGCCCAGCACGGTCAGTTTGGCTTCGTCGCGGTTGAACGCGATGCCGGAAATCAGGGCTTTCTCCATCTGCTCCGCCTCCAGGGCTTCCTCGAAAGTAATCAGCGTCCCCGGTCCATCCTGGAAGGAGGAAAGGACTCGTAATGGGACATTGTGCTTGCCGGCGAATTCCACCGAGCGGATTTGCAGCACCTTGGAGCCGGCGCTGGCCATTTCCAGCATCTCCTCGAAGGTGATCCGATCCAGCCGGCGGGCTTCCGAAACCACCCGGGGATCGGTGGTGTAGACTCCGTCCACGTCGGTGTAAATCTGGCATTCGTCGGCTTTGAGCGCCGCCGCCAGCGCCACGCCGGTCGTGTCGGAACCACCCCGGCCGAGGGTGGTGATGTTGCCATCCTCATCTACGCCCTGAAATCCGGCCACCACCACGATCCGTCCGGCGTCGAGATCGGCCTGCATGGCCGCCGCTTCAATGGCCTGAATCCGAGCCTTGTTGAAGGCGTTGTCGGTGATGATACGAACCTGGCTGCCGGTATAGGAACGGGCCGGACAGCCGCGTTTTTCCAGGGCGATGCACAGGAGCGCAATGGTGACCTGTTCCCCGGTCGCCAGCAGCACATCCAGCTCACGCGGATGAGGGCGGGGGGTAATGCCTTTAGCCAGACCGATCAACCGGTCGGTTTCGCCGCTCATGGCCGACACCACGACAACCATCTGATGTCCACGCCCACGCCAGCCGATCACTTTTTCAGCGACGGTTTCGATTCGTTCAGGAGTACCGACCGAAGTGCCGCCGTATTTCTGGACGATAAGCGCCATTGCTGTCCTTTTCCAAATCCGAGTTAAACCACATTCCGGGCAACGGTTAGGCCGGAATGGTCATGAAAGGCGCGATTATTCACGAAAGACCGGCTCTCGCCAAGCAATTCGCATAGGGTGTAGTGTAAACAGGCTACACTCGGCATTCCAAAAACGGCTAAAACGCCTGATTTAACTGACGTAGTAGCCGATTTTGTGGCATAAATACCTTAGCGCGGACCAATTTTCAAGCCAGTTGTCCACGCACCCAGTCCGGTGCTGCCTTAAGCGCGGCATCCAGCCGGGTCGGATCGGTGCCGCCGGCTTGCGCTAAATCAGAACGCCCGCCGCCTTTGCCGCCGACCTGCTGGGCGACGTGGTTGACCAGATCGCCGGCCTTGATTCTGGCGGTTTCCGCTGCCGTTACGCCGGCTGCCAGCCGGACCTTGCCATCCTCAACCGTGGCCAGCACCACGGCGGCGGCTTTGAGTTGCTCCTTGCAGCGATCCACCGCTTCGCGCAGGGTCTTGGCGTCTACCCCATCCAGCCGGGCAGCCAGCACCTTGATGCCGTTGATCTCGACCACTTGACTGAGCAGATCTGCGCCCTGACCGCTGGCGAGCCGGGTCTTGAGTTGCTCAATGTCTTTCTCCAACTGACGGGCGCGATCCACCAGTTGCCGCACCTTGTCGGGGAAATTGTCACGGTCGCCCTTGACCAGGTGCGCAGTCTGCCGGGCGCGATCCTGCAAGGCGGCGATGGTGTCCAGCGCCCGGTCGCCGGTGACGGCTTCAATCCGTCGCACCCCGGCGGCAACGCCGCTTTCAGCGATGATCTTGAACAGGCCAATATCGCCGACCCGCTGGACGTGAGTGCCGCCGCACAGCTCGGTGGAAAAATCGCCCATCCGCAACACCCGCACCTGATCGCCGTATTTCTCGCCAAACAGCGCCATTGCTCCGGCAGCCATTGCCTGTTCCGGGGCCATGATCGTAGTTTCCACCGCGACGTTGCCGCGAATCTGGGTATTGACCAGCCGTTCAATGGCTTCGAGTTGTTCGGCACTGATCGGCTCGAAATGCGAGAAGTCGAAGCGCAGCCGCTGCGGATCGACCAGCGAGCCTTTCTGCCCAACATGGGTTCCGAGAATTTGGCGCAACGCGGCATGAAGTAGATGCGTGGCGGAATGATGCAGCGCGGTGGCTTGGCGGGCTGCGCCATTGACCTGCGCCAACACAGTTTGGCCGCATTGCAACTGCCCCTGGTTCAAAATCCCAAGGTGGGTGAACACGCCTTCACCCTGTTTCTGAGTATCGCGAACCTCAAACTCCAGCCCATCGGCGCGAAGCCAGCCGCTATCACCCACCTGACCGCCGGATTCGGCATAGAACGGGGTGTGATCCAGCACGACTACGCCTTCGTCGCCCGCGTTCATGACCTCGACCTCCTGACCGTCGCGCAACAGGTCAACAATGGTTGCTTCCTCTTCCAGCCGGTCGTAGCCAGTGAATCGAGTAGCAGCAACACCTTTCCAAGATGTTTCAAAAATCGCCATCACAGTAAAACGGCTTGAAGCCCGCGCCCGTTCCCGTTGCGCCGCCATTTCCCGCTCAAAACCCTCCATATCCAGTTGCAGGCCGCGTTCGCGGGCGATGTCGGCGGTGAGGTCAACCGGGAAACCGTAGGTGTCGTAGAGCAGAAATACCACTTCGCCAGGTATGATCCCGCCCTTGGGAATATCTACAGTCCTATCCTCATAGATTTGCATCCCGTGAGCTAGGGTTTCGGCGAAGCGCTCCTCTTCCTTCTGGATCACACGGGTCACTTGCGCCTGAGCTACGACCAGTTCCGGGTAGGCACTGCCCATCTCCGCCACCAGCGGCGTGACCAGCCGGTGAAAGAAACTGCCTTCCGCGCCCAGTTTGTAACCATGACGAATGGCGCGGCGCATGATCCGCCGCAGCACATAACCTCGTCCCTCATTGGACGGCAACACCCCGTCGGCAATCAGAAAGGCGGTAGCGCGGATGTGATCGGCGATGACGCGCAACGAACTGGCTTGCAAATCGGTCGCGCCGGTGGCTTCGGCGGCGGCCTCAATCAGATGGTGAAACAGGTCAATCTCGTAGTTGCTGTGAACACCCTGCATCACCGCCGCCAGCCGTTCCAGCCCCATGCCGGTATCTACCGAAGGCTTCGGCAGCGGGGTTAGCGTCCCGTCGGCGCTGCGGTCGTACTGCATGAACACCAGATTCCAGATTTCGATGTAGCGGTCGCCGTCTTCGTCCGGCGTCCCCGGCGGGCCACCGGCGATGTCCGGGCCGTGGTCGTAGAAGATTTCCGAACAGGGGCCGCACGGGCCGGTGTCGCCCATCGCCCAGAAGTTGTCGCTTTCATAAGGCTTGCCGCCGGGCTTGTCGCCGATCCGGGCGATGCGCTCGCGGGGGACTTTGATTTCATCGGCCCAGACCTGATAAGCCTCGTCGTCGGTCACGTAGACCGTGACCCACAGCTTGTCCGCCGGCAGTTTCAACACCCCGGTCAGGAACTCCCAGCCAAAACGGATTGCGTCGGCCTTGAAGTAATCGCCGAAGCTGAAATTGCCGAGCATCTCGAAGAAGGTGTGATGGCGGGCGGTATAGCCGACATTTTCCAGATCGTTATGCTTGCCGCCGGCCCGGACGCAGCGTTGGGCGGTGGCGGCCCGGCGATAGGGGCGCGGATCGCGGCCAGTGAATACATCCTTGAATTGCACCATGCCGGCGTTGGTGAACAGCAGGGTGCTGTCGTTGAACGGCGCCAGCGGGCTGCTGGCGACGATTTCGTGGCCGTGGCGGCGGAAGTAGTCGAGAAAGAGGGTGCGGAGTTCGGCGCTGCTGGTCATGGGGAGTCGCTGGTTCAGTGGTCAGTGGACAGGGTTATTGGCGGGTCGATGGCGAGGAGTGTAACGCATTGCTTAGCGCCCCAGAATGACCCGAAATTCTTCGCCCAGTTCTTCAAAGCGAATTTCCCGTTGATGGTTGCGGGCCGTTTGCCAGACCATTGGCAAGCCGCGTCCCAGTCGGTCCATATAGCGCATATTTTCCATGAACTTGACGATGATGGGATTGACGGCATAGGACACGCCGATGGACAGTTTGGCGATGCTGATGGAATTGGGCAGGCGGCCCGGACTGATAAATTCAATGCGGTCGGTAAATAACTGGACCCGGATGCGTGAACCGGTAATGGCGTAGTTACGGTGAATAACGGCATTCACCAGCAATTCCCGAAACACCTTGTCCGGGTATTGGAAACTGGCGTCTTCAGTGCGGGAACCCTGAATGCGGCTGGGGCGTTGCAGGTTATTACGAAGCACCGCCAGCGCCGAATCAACCTGAAATCCTAACCCGCCTTCGATCACCT
>JADLEK010000015.1 GCA_020846135.1 Gammaproteobacteria bacterium | reverse complement strand
CTTCGGCTTGCCAAGGATGCAATCCCGCCAGCGCTCCAGCCCGCACCCGAACGAATTTGAGGCGCTGCTCGACCGCGACCGCCTGTTCGCCCAATAAATGGTAGGCGAGAATTTGTCCGGCGACCTGCCCTACCGACAGCGCAAAATCGGCCCCGACCTGGTACAGCCGGGCGACATTCGGAGCGCGATTCACCCGAACGATCAGCGGAACTTCCGGCGCGTAATCACGCACCACCGCAGTAGCAAAGACGCCTTCGCTGTCATTGCTCAAGGCCAGCACCACCGCGCTCGCCTGACGCACATTCGCCTTGTCGAGTGTGGCGTGTTCCAGCACATTGCCGACGATGTCCACTCCGGGCGCAAGCCGTTCATCAATCACCGTCGTCAGTTCGTGAGCATCGCGCAGCATTTGCACCACCTTGCCGCCTACCGTGCCATAACCGGCGACGATAATGGGACCGGTGCGGCGAATCGGCGCGGCCAGCCGCTCCACTTCGGCCAGATTCGCCTGAGCGCCCACCACCGCCAAAATCGCGCCCGGCTCGATCCGCATCGTGGATTCGGTCACGGCGGTGAACTGACCGCCGGACCACTGGCCGATGACTGTCACGCCATGCCGTTGGCGCAATTGCAATTCAGCCAGCGACCGTCCAGCCAGCGGGCTATCGGGCCGGACCCGGAATTCGGCCAGGGCAACGTGCGTTCCCAGCAACTGCAAGCCTTCCGCCGCCGGATTGATCCGGGTGCTGGCGCGAGCAGCCAGCGCCGCGCCGAGAACATGGGTCGGTGTATACACCGCCGTTGCGCCGACCTTGATCATCGGCGGCCGGTACAAAGGGTTATTGGCCAGCGCATAAATCGGCCCGGTGAAGCCGCGTTCACGGGCCAGCAAAATACAGGTGGCGTTGGCATGATCATCAGCATTGGTGACCACCGCCTGCGCCTGCTCTATTCCCAGCAAGCCCTCGCGATCTTCGTCAATCTGGCCAAGCACCACGGGGTAACCGCGATCGCGCAGATTGCGGGCCAGCATCGGATCTTCCTCGAAAATCACGAACGGGGAACCGATCCGCTGCAACTCCTCCAGCAGCGAGTCAATCGCCGGCCCATAGCGGTAGAACAACACCTGCCCGGTCATCAGCGGCAGGATTCGGGGCAGCCGCATCTCGAACCGCTCTTCGATATAGGGGAGGACGTAGATGGGGAAGACCAGCACCACAAAGAACATCCCGACAAACTGGGTCAGAATTACGAACAGAATCATCACTGGATGATGCCAGGGCGCGTAAGCGCCATAGCCGGTGGTGGTCAGGGTTTCGGAAGCCCACTCCAGGCTGGACCAGATACTGGCCGGCTTGCCCTCCAGATAGGTTGAACCGAGCATATAGAGGCTGCCAAACAGCAGCACTGCGGTCGGCAGGCTGATCAGCAGCGCCAGCAGGCGCCATGTAGAACGTTGAAAGCGCTGGAACACGTTCCGGGTTTCCACAGCGGTGGGAATTTTCAATTTTTTTACCCTGCAATTCGTAGTGGGATTAAGCTTGCCAAATATTAACCACTCCCACGGGCAAACCGCGATGTCTACCTCGTCCCCGGTTATCTACCAGGCCGCCATCGAATCCCTTCCGCTGCGCGCTACGCTCTCCGCCTGGCGGGCCGCCTATCCCGCCTGTAGCGTTGTGGCGCTGCTGCCCGAAGCCGAAGCCGCCCATCTCCCCATCCTGCAAGCGCTCTGCCGCGAACTCTCACTGCCGCTGGTTGGCGGCATCTTTCCCGCATTGTTGCTGAATTCGGCCTTTGTGACCGAGGGCGTCTGGCTGTTACGGCTGAACCGGATGCCGCCGTCCGGGTTGCTGGTGGATTTCAACCCGCCCGGCAGCGACCCGGCCGAACAGATCGCCGCCGCCATCGTCCCCCATCTGACCGAGCAACGGACCACGCTGTTCATGCTATTCGACGCGATGATTCCCAACATCGCGTCCATTCTTGACGGGCTGTATCTAACCCTGGCGGACCGGGTTCGCTACGTCGGCGTGAATGCCGGCAGCGAGACCTTCCAGCCCATGCCCTGCCTGTTCGACCAGAATCGGCTGCTCCAGAACGGCCTGTTGTGGCTGCTACTGCCCGGCGATCGCGGGGCAGTCCTCGAACATGGCTATCAAGCGCCCGAGTCGATGCTGACTGCGACCGCCACCGAGGGCAACCGCATCATCAGCATCGACTGGCGTCCGGCTTTCGCGGTTTATCAGGAGCTGATGCAAGCCCAGTACGGCATCGCGCTGACTCCTGACAATTTCTACCAGTACGCCGCTCATTTTCCCTTTGGCATTCTGCGCGCCAATAACGAAATCGTCGTCCGCATCCCGGTCGCGCTGGAGAGCGATGGTTCGCTGTTTTGCGTGGGCGAAATCCCTCCCAACACCATGCTGACCCTACTCCAGGCCCCGGAAGTCAACTCCCGGCATACCGTCGACCAGATCGCCCAAGGTCTGGCCGAACTCAACGGCCCGATGATCGGACGCGATCTGCTGACGTTTTATTGTGCGGGCCGGCGGTTGCACTTGGGCGAAGCCGCCCGGGCCGAACTGGCCGATTTGAGTGAAACCACCGGCGCGGGCTGTCTGGCGGGGGCCTTGTCCCTGGGCGAAATCGGCAACAACCATGAATGGGGCTATCCGCTGTTCCACAACGCCACTCTGGTGTGCAGCGCCTGGAACGCCGAATGAACCGGGAGCGAATCCTCGCCATTCTCTACGATCTGGCGCTGACCCTGTCCAGCGAGGTGCGATTGCGGCCGCTGCTAACCCGCACGCTGCAACGGTTGCTCTATCACACCTCTTTTCCCGCTGGCGCGGTTTTTCTCGACCTGCCCCCGGGTCCCGGCGACATCGAGGTGGAACTCCATGCGGTCATCGGCGATTTTGAACTGGCCCGTCTGACCGGCCAATCGCTCCGCCTGCCCAGCGATTTGCTGCGCGGCGGGACGGAAATCGTCCAGGACGCCAATCTGCTTGACCATCTGCCGATCAGTCACCGCCGGTATCGTTGCGGGTTGCGGCTGGTCATGCCGCAAACCGGCGTCATTCTGCTGCTGGCTCCAGCACTGCCGGATATCGCCTTGCCGTTTACCCAGGTTTTTCAGCCGGTCATGGCCAACCTGGCCAAGGCGGTGTTGCTGTGCCGGAATAACGAGGCCTATACCCGGTCCCTGGAATCCGACCGGGATCGCGCCACCGAGGAATTGCGCGAAAGCGAGCAGCGGCTGTACGCGCTGTTCAATAACATGGCTGATGGCGCCGCCCTGCATCACCGGTTGCCGAATCCAGCAGACCAGCCGGTGGATTATCGGATTATTCAATGCAATCCGCGCTTTGAACAAATCTTCAACCTGCCTCCGGGAAGCGCGACCGGCCAACGGGCTTCTGAACTGTATGCAGGCGACAAAGCGTCATTTTTAAGTCTGTTCCAGGAAGTCGCCGCCACCGGTCAAACCCAGCGGGCGGAGCTGTACTTCCCCTCGCTGGAAAAATACCTGGATATTTCGATTGCCCCTTGGGATCGGAACGGCTGCGCCGCCGTCTGCTCCGACGTCACTGAACGCCGCCGCATCCAGGAACGGTTGCAATGGGCCGCCAATTTTGACGCCCTCACCCAACTGCCGAACCGCACCCTGCTGGTGGATCGGTTGCGACAGGCGGTCGCCCACGCCGGACGCACGCAAACCCTGCTGGCGGTGACCTATCTCGACATGGACGGCTTCAAACCGATCAACGACCGCTATGGCCGCGATGCCGGCGATCGCCTGCTGATCGAAATCGCCCGGCGGTTGCGCGATGACTTGCGGACCGATGACACGGTGGCCCGGCTGGGAGGTGATGAATTTGTCCTGCTGCTCTCGGATCTCGACAACCTGAAACAGGCCGAAGCGACCCTTGAGCGGATTCTGCTGAAAATCACCGAGCCGTTCCTGATTCCGCCGTATCCCGCGATAGAGCTGTCCGCCAGCATCGGCGTCAGCCTGTTTCCTACTGACGACAATGACCCGGACGCCCTGCTACGCAACGCCGATCAGGCGATGTATCTCGCCAAGCAGACCGGGCGCAATCGTTACCACCTTTTCGATCCCGCACAGGATCGCCAGCAACGGGTCCGGCGCGAAGCACTGGACACGATCGAGGCGGCGCTCAAAACCGGCCAGTTCCGCTTGTATTACCAGCCCAAGGTCGATATGCGGCGGGGCAAAGTGATCGGCGCCGAGGCGCTGATTCGCTGGCAGCACCCGGAACGCGGCGTGCTGGCTCCCGGCGAATTTCTGCCGCTGGTCGAAAACACCGCGCTGGACGTCCGAATCGGCGATTGGGTGATCGAAACCGCGCTTGGCCATCTGGAAGCGTGGCAAGCGGCGGCTCTCCCACTCGTCATCAGCGTCAACACCTCCGCCGCCCAGTTGCAGCAACCGGATTTCGCCGCCCGTCTGGCTGGACGGATTCGCGCCCATCCCACCGTTCCGCCCCAGGCGCTGGAGCTGGAGGTGGTCGAATCAGCCGCTTTGCAGGACATTCTCGCGGTATCCAGCCTGATTCGGGAATGCCAGCGGTTCGGGGTCGCGTTCGCCCTGGATG
>JADLEK010000014.1 GCA_020846135.1 Gammaproteobacteria bacterium | reverse complement strand
CCGTCGAAGATCGGCAACGAGACGCTGGCCAGCAGCACACTGACCACCGACGCCCCCTCGGTCAGCGCGCCCAGGGTCAGGGCGTTCAGACCCAGCGAACCGCCGATCTGAAAATTCGGCATGAGCGCAGCGTCAGCCTGCGCCACCCGAGCGACTGCCGCCGTGACCTGATCTTCCGCCGCCCGGACATCGGGGCGCTGGCGCAAAGTTTCGGCGGGAAGGCTCAGCGCCAGATCGACAGGGACCTGCGGCAGTGGGCCGGCAGTGGCCAGCACCGTCGCCAATGCGGCGGGTGGCTGGCCGGTCAGCACCGCGAGGGCATACCGATTCTGATCGATGCTGGTTTGCAACGCCGGCAACAGGGCGCGGGTTTGCTCGGTCTCGGTGCGGGCCTGCTCGGTTTCCAGCGAGGTGACCAGCCCGGCCTGCAAGCGCCACTGGGCGATCTGCAAGGTCTCAAGCTGGCTGGTCAGGTTGTCCCTGGCAATGACCAGCAGCGCCTGAGCACCGCGCAGCGCGATGTAGCTGAGCGCGACCTCGGCGGCCATCGACACTTGTACATCGCCCAGACTGGCTGCGCTGGCCTGCACCGTGGCGTCACTGGCGGCCAGCGCACTCCGGTTAACGCCGAAAAAATCGAGTTCCCAACTGGCGTCCAGACCGACCTTGAACCAGTTGGCGCTATGGCTATCGGCGCGACTGCGCTGGGCCAATCCCGAACCGTCAACCGTCGGCCACAGCGCGGCTGCCGTGACATCACGCAGCGCCCGGGCCTGCTGTAGCGCCGCCTCAGCACTCTTGATGTTGAGGTTGGCCTGCAACGCCTGACCGACCAGACCACTGAGCAACGGGTCGTTGAAGCGCGACCACCATTGCATCAGTGCGGTAGGGTCGGCGGTCGCGCTGACCGGGGCGCCAGACCATGCGGCTGGTATTGCAACCGCGACCGGATCGGTCGGCTGCGGCGCTATCGACGCGCAGCCGGACAGCGCCAGCAGCAGCCAGCCCACCATGGCGGGGTTGCTGATCCGGGGGTCAGCCCGAAGGTGGCGAGAGTAAAAGTCAGCGTCAGGCATCATGAATCCGCCGGGGTCGGCAATGGGCTGTCGTGGAGTTTGAGTGCGGTCAAGCGGGATGGCGTCATCTTTGCGGTCCGGGGCGATGAACAGATGATGCCCGCTGGTCCCTGATCCGGTCGGTACGGCAGAGAAGGCCAGGCTACGAACATTACCCGCGCGCGCTCGACAATGCCTCGAAGCCGGAGACCACGTCAAACAGTTCCTCGTCGATACTGCTCTGACGCAGGCGATGAAACGTCCGGTTCAGATCCTCCAGCAGTTCATCGATATTTTTCAGCGCGTTGCATCGCCGCCAGACGGCTATTGATATATTGTAAGCTATTATTTTTCAATTGGAATCATGCATCGTTGCCTACATCGGGAATGTTGTTTCTCTAAGCTATCACCGTATGGCTGGGAACCCTGCGATTCGGGTCAATGGTGCATCCGAAGCTCCAAAGAACCCCGTTTATGGAGCCATGAATCCGATGGTGTTAAAATTCAATTTTATATTTACTTGATTGTTTATGTTCTTTTGATTCTCTTCAAGCAAACGCTGATTCAAGACAAAGAAAAAAACGATCAACAGACATCGATGGCGTCCTCTCCAAAAGATAGAGTCACTTCTACAGAGATGACTGATGAACATCGAGAGAGCATTTTATCAACCCAATAAGTGTGCCAAACGGTATTGGTTTAGCGTCCAAACCAGCCTTAAAAATAACGTCAGCCTGTCGGGAAATGGTATGAAAAGACTGCTCGGTCCCGAAGAACTCAAGCTCTGGCTATTCGACCGGCGAACGCCCTTTAACGTGGTCGTAGCCGCGCGGCTTGCCGGAGGTCTGGAGATCGCCGCGCTACAGCAGACCATACTCAGGCTGCAATCCAGCCATCCTCTGCTCTCTGCCCGAATCGAAGGTCATGGCAGACCCCGCCTGCTCACTACGCCAGCCCAGCCTATCCCGCTCGAAAGCGCAGTGCGCCAAGACGATGATCATTGGCGACGGGTGCTGGAACAGGAACTCAACCGCCGGTTGCCGGTCGCCGAGGGGCCATTGCTGCGGATCACGCTCCTACATGGGGCTGATGCTTCGGATTTGATCCTGTGCGCCTGCCATGCCGCCACTGATGCCCTAGGTGTTTTTACCCTGCTGCGTGATTTGCTGACTCTGCTGGCCGGCGCTGAGATCACGCCCCGGACACCGATGCCGGCCTTCGAGGAGCTGATCCCGGCTGAGGCATTCAGCTCCACGGAGGGCGCGACGTTGCGGGATCAGTGGTGGCGTCGTCAAACCAGTGAACGGCTGGCGGCTATCGACTGGGACGATCTAGCCGGGCGACTGCCGGTTGTGGGTGAAACCCGGGTGCTGGCTGACGAACTGGATCCAGAGACGACCACTGCGCTGATGACCCGCTGTCGCGCTGAACAAACCACGATGCATGGGGCGCTAACCGCCAGCGTTTTACTCGCGTGGGCTGACGAAGCGGCGGAAGTCGCCTGTGCGCATAGTGTCAGCTTGCGCCAGCGCCTGGAGCCGCCGTTTGGCGATGAGGATGGGCTGTGCCTATCCCGGGTGCTGACCCGGCATTGGATCGCGCCGGACACGGACTTTTGGGCTTTGGCGCGGGAGGTTCGTTCTCAGGTCTCGGCGGCGATTCAGCGCGGCGAACCTTTCGACCGGACCCTGGAAACGATTCGGGTACTGGCTCCCGGCGGGCGACTGGAGACCGGGCCGGAAGCAGTGGCGACGATGACCAACCCCGGACTGATTGCCCTGGAGCCACCGCAGGGCCGGTTATCATTGCGGTCGGCGATCAGCGCCGGTACGGTGATGGTGGACGGGCCAGTGATTTCCACCGCGACGGTGGCAGGTCGGCTGACCTGGCTGTGGACTGCTCCGGCTCACTGGAGTCGGGTGGCGGAGTCGGCGCTTCTCAGCCGACAAGCCATTGAACGATTGCGCCGTGCAGTGGCAAAGCCCTGAATCTCACCCGGCCCGATCCAGCCGCAACGGCAGCGTTTCCCAACCCAGGCTGCCCGAGGCAAAGCCCATGATCGGCAGCGGTGGCTGATCGGGATCCAGGCGAACCGTGCGGAAGCGGCGCAGCAGCACCTCAAAAGCGATCCGGCCTTCCAGTCGGGCTAGCGGCGCGCCCAAGCAGTAGTGAATACCCACGCCAAAGCCCAGATGACCGGCGTGATCCCGGTCAAGCGCAAACTCATCGGGGTTTGCCCACTGATTAGCGTCGCGGTTGGCGGAGCCGGGCAGCAACATCAGCAGCGCGTTGGCCGGCAGCCGAACGCCGGCGATTTCCACCGGGCAGGTCGTGCGGCGCACGATGCGTTGCAGAGGCGGACGGGTGCGTACCGTTTCTTCAACAAAGCGGGGAATCTGCTCCGGCTGGGCCTGGAGCCGGGTCCACAGTTCGGAATGTTCCGCCAGAATCGCCATGCCACTGCCGATGAGATTACCGGTCGTTTCATGTCCGGCGATTAACAGCAAACAGCAGAAATACCGCACTTCATCCCGGCTCAGCAGCCCTTCTTTCTGCACCGCGACCAGGGCGCTGATCAGGTTGTCCCGGGGCTGGGCGTGATGAGCATCGATGACCTGATCCAGATAGGCCATGAGTTGCTCAAGGCCGCTGGTCGCCTGAGCCAACTGCTCCGGCGTGCCAAAGCCCTTGGCGGCGAAACTAGCCAGCAACGCATCCCGCGACCATTGCTTCATGGCGGCGCGCCGCTCGGTCGGCACCCCCAGCATCTCGCAAATCACCGTGATCGGCAGCAGATCGGCGAAGGCGCTGACAAACTCGCTCTGTTCGCCCAGTTCCGCCGCCAGCGTTTCGGCAATGGCTTCAATGCGAGGCGCCAGATGCTGAATCTGCCGGGGGGTAAAAGCGCGACCGAGGGATTTGCGCAGGCGTTCATGATCCGGCGGATCCTTCATCACCACCGACATGATCGGGATATCGATCCCCATGTTCGAGGCGAAGGTGCGATGATCACGCAGCACCCGCAGAATATCCTCATGCCGGGACAACACCCACATCGGCGCGCCGGGAATCGGGTAAACCGGCGCTTGCTCGCGCAACCAACGATAGCTGGGATAAGGATCCCGCTGGGTGTCCGGGTCATTCAGATCGAATCCCGGGGAGCAGCCCTGGGATGGATTGATCAAGCCGGCTTCTCCGCCGAAACCAGCACATAATCGTAAGCGATATAGACCTTGCTGGCGTCGAAGCGCAACGCCAGATAGTAGGGCAGCCGCGCCAGAAAGTGGAACCGCTTCAACATGGCCGGATCTGTGGCCATGTAGTGGTGCAACTGCGGATAGACCTGCTCGCGAATTGACTCCATCTGAATATTGACGAAGCCGGTGCGCCGCAATTTTTCCACATAGGTCTCCTGAGTATCCGCATTGGCCTCGGGAACCACATATTTCTTGCTGAAGAAATTCCAGTTGCTTCGCTGAATCATGCGTTGCCAGGCGCTTTCCATCGGTTTCATCTGGATCACATCCGCCAGCACCAGCCGCCCGCCGGGCTTCAGGACCCGCAGGGCTTCGGCAAAGAACTGCTCGCGGGTGTTGAAGTGAAAGGCGCATTCCAGGCCGATCACCTTGTCGAAGGTCCCGTTTTCCAGGGGCATGTCGGTCGCCGAGGCTTCCAGCAGCTCGATCCGGTCGCTCATCCCGCGTTCAGCGACCCGTTGCCGCGCCAGTTCGACCTGACTGTGGGTGATGTTCAGGCCGACGATCCGCCAGGGGCTATAATGCTCCAGCCAGTACATATCCTGGTCAGCGAAGCCAAAGCCAACATCGAGTAGCTGATCATCGCCATTCAACCCGGCCTGATCCGCGCACAACCGCGCCATGGCCCGGCAGGCGTCATCAATATTGTCGGCCTCTTTCCAGTAGCCGAGATTGAGATAGAGGCCATCGCCGCTGTAGGCATTGGTCGAAATCAATTCATAGATGTCGGAAACCGACTTGGCGCGAAATGGCGTGTAAAACCACCACAGGTAACTCAGGGCTTCTTTCACCGGACTTTTCTGGAGGGGCATTATTCTCAAACCTGCTTCAAAGATCAGGGGGAATTGGCGGGAGGACAGCGCGTTCCTTGCGCGACAGCCAGGAATAAACCGTCGGGATCACGAACAGCGACAGCAGAGTGCCGAACAACATGCCGCCGCCGATGACCCAGCCGATGTCCCGGCGGCTGACCGCGCCGGCGCCGGTCGCCATCGCCAGCGGCAACGCGCCCAGCACCATGGCGGCGGTCGTCATCAGGATCGGGCGCAGCCGGATAGTCGCGGCTTCCACCAGCGCCTCCAGCTTGGGCCGGCCCGCATCGCGCAACTGGTTGGTGAACTCGGTGATCAGAATCCCGTGCTTGGCGATCAGACCGATCAGAGTAATGAAGCCGATCCCGGAGTACAGGTTCAGCGTTCCGCCGCTGAACTGGAGCGCCAGACCCGCGCCGGCAATCGAGAGCGGGGCAACCGACAGAATAATGAGCGGATCGCGGAAACTCTCAAACTGGGCGGCCAAAGTCAGGTAAATAAAGCCGAGCGCCAGCACAAACACCAGCCCCATCGACGCATTGGCCTGACTCATCTGCCGCACCGCGCCGCTCCAGTCGGTCTGAATGGTCAGTGGCAGGGTCCGGGCGGCGATGGCTTCAAGGTCCTTGGCCACCGTCGCCAGACTTTGTCCAGACGCCAGATTGGCGCTGATCGTCACTGAACGCAACTGGTCAAAGTGGCTGAGCGAGGCCGCGCCGACCCCGCGCTGAATGGACGCGATGCTGCTTAGGGGCACCATGTCCCCGCCGGGGGTGCGCAGATAGATTTGCTCCAGCTTTTCGGCGGCCAGCATTCCCCGGTTCTGCAAGTCGAGGATCACCGGGTAGAGCGTCCCTTCCCAGTTGAACTGATTCACCTTTTGCTGACCGAGCAGCCTGCCGAACACATTCGCAATCGTACTCATCTGGATGCCCAGATCGGCGGCCTGGTCGCGGTTGACTTCGACGTTTTCTACCGGCGCGTCGAGATTGAGATCAATGCTGATCGCCTGTAGCGCCGGCAGTTGGCGAGCTTCAGTCAGGAAGGGCTGGATCGCCTCATTCAGTTGGGCATATTCCAGGGTGGATTTCAGCACGAACTGCACCGGCGCTTGCCCGCCGCCGCCCAGCGGATCGGGGTTCACCGCCGCCACTCGCACCCCGGGGATTTCGGCCAGAGCGGACTCCAGCCCGGCCTGGATCTGCATGGCGGTGCGCTGGCGTTGCTCCCAGGGTTTCAGCAGCATGAAGACCACACCCTGGTAAAGGGTAGGGATGCCGGTCAGCGTCATGATCATCTGCCGCTCGGGAACCGGGGTCAGCACCTGCTCGATCGCGGCGGCGCGGGCGTTCATGTAGGCGGGCGAGGCATCCTGCGGCCCGGTGAACATGATCAGCAGGTACCCCTCATCCTCGACCGGGGCCAGTTCGCCCGGCAGTTTCGACAATGCGGTGAAACCCCAGGCCACGGCGCCAATGGCGATCAGGGCGACCAGCCAGCGATGGCGCAGGCTGAAGGACAGCGTTCGCCCGTAAGCCGCGCCCAAGCGATGGAACAAGCCGTCGACCCACTGCGCCAGCCGGTTCTCCGATTGCGGCCGCAACAGTCGCGAACACAGCATCGCGGACAGGGTCATGGCGACAAAACCGGAGAAGATCAGGGTCATCGCCAGGGTGAAGGCGAATTCCCGGAACAGCGAGCCGATCATGCCGGGCAATAGCCCAATCGGCGCATAGACCGCCGCCAGGGTCAGGGTCATGGCGATCACCGCAAAGCCGATTTCGCGGCTGCCCTTGAAGCCGGCAGTTAACGAATCCATGCCGGCGTCGACATGGCGCTGGATGTTTTCCACCTCAACAATGGCGTCGTCGACCACCAGCCCGATGACCAGCACGAAGGCCAGCAGGGTAAACACATTCAGGCTGTAACCGGCCATCGCGAGGAACGCCAGCCCGCCGCCCAGCGAGAGCGGGATCGCCACCAGCGCGATGAAGGAAGAGCGCAATGAAACCAGGCTGAGCAACACCACCAGCACCACCAGCCCAATGGTGATCAGGATGGTGTCGAACACCTCCCGGATCGAGGCATCGATGAAAGTCGCATCGTCGTAGGGAATAGCCACGCTCATGCCGGACGGCAGCGCCTGCCGCAACTGCGGCAACATCTGCCGGACCGCGTTGGAAATGTCCACCGGGTTGGCATCGCTCTGACGCAGAATGCCGACCGCCACCGCCTCCGCGCCGTCAATCCGTACCCCGGTATCAATCGATTCGGGAGCAATGTCAATCTCGGCCACGTCCCGCAGCCGGATCGGATAGTCGCCCTGGGTCTGGGAATCCGATTGCAAGGCTCCCAGCATACCGGGGCTGCTCCCCACCGAGCGCACCACCAGATCGCCAAACTCGGTGGGGCTGTTCAGCAGGGTGCGGGCCAGGATGCTGACCCGGCGCTCATCGCCGATAATTTCCCCACCGGGCAGCTCGACGTTCTGCGCTTGCAATGCCAGCATGACATCATCAACGGTCAGATTTTGGCTGGCCAGCCGGAACCGGTCGAGACGCACCCGCAGGGAATATTTGCGCTCGCCACTGATCTGGAGGCTGGATACCCCCGGCACCAGCGACAGCATCGGGCGGACGCGCCGGTTGATCAGGTCGGTGGTCTGGAGCGCGCTGCGGTTGGGATCACGGAACGAGAGATAAAGGACCGGCTGGTTATCCAGACTGATCTGCTGCACCACCGGCGGCTGGGTCCCGGTCGGCAACAACGGCTGAGCTTCGTTGACCTTGGCGCGGGCCGCCTCCGCCGCCTTGGCCGGATCGAGATTGCCCTTGAAGACCATCTGGATCAGCGACAGGTTGGCCGAACTGGTCGAGGTCATGTAGTCAATGCCGTTCACCTGGGAAACGGCTCGTTCAATGATCGTGGTCACCGACCGTTCGATCAGCTCGGCGCTGCCGCCGGGCAGGGCCGTGGTCACGATCACCACCGGCACATCGAATTGGGGGAGGTTGCGGACCGGCAGGGTGAAAATCGCGTAGAACCCGCCCAGCAGCAGAAACAGGTTGATGACGATGGCGAAAACCGGACGCTGGATGCAGAAATCGCGCAGAAACATTAGCCTGGCCCGTTGGTGATGCTAACTGCCATGCCATCTTCCAGCGCAAACTGGCCGACGGTGACCACCTGATCGCCCGGTTGCAGCCCTTGCAGGATTTCAGCCCGGCCCTCGCGCAGCGCGCCAACCTTGACCGATACCCGCTGCACCCGGCCATCGACCACCCGATAGATGTCGTTCCCTTCCAGGGTAGGAATCAACGCGGCAGCCGGAGCAACTACGGCGTTTTCATGCACCGCCATTTGCAGATCAACCCGCACCGCCAGATCGCCGACCAGCTTGCCATCGGGATTGTCCACCATGCCGCGAATTTCAACGGCGCGGGTTTTGCCGTCGACGCTGGCATCAATGAATTTGATCACGCCCTTGAGCCGCTGTTTGCCTAGGGCGTCCGAGGTAAACGTAAAGGGCTGGCCGATCGACAACCGGGGCAAGAGCTGCTGGGGAACCCGCAGATCCACATATAGCTTGGAATTGTCTTCCAGCGACGCCAGTTTTTTGATGCCCGGCATCGCGAAAGCGCCGATGCTGATCTTGACGATCCCGATCACGCCGGCAAACGGCGCGCGCAAGGTCAGCAGGTCGAGCTTGGTCTGGGCGGAATTGAGGTTGGCCTGAGCCGTCACATAATCGCTGGTCGCCTTGTCCATTTGCGATTTGGAAACGACATTGGTTTGCGCCAGTTCCTGGGTCCGTTTGAAATCCCGTTCGATATTCTGAAATTGCGCCCGCGCCGATTGCAGATCCGCTTTGGCGACCCGGTCGTCGAGCAAAAACAGCGGATCGCCCTGGGCCACTTTCTGCCCTTCGCTGACATAAATCGCTGTCACATTCCCCATATTGGCTGAAACAATATCGACCTGCCGCCAGGGAACCAGCGACCCGATGAAACTGGCGGTTTCGATCATGGTTCCGGTTTCAACCGCCGCGACCTGCACCGGAACCGGCTTGGCGGCGGGCGGACTGGGTGGCGGGGCAGCGAGCGCCGGCGATGCGACGCCCATCGCCAGCGCGATGAGTAACAGCAGCCGTTGGCCGATTTGACGCTGGCCCATCAGTCCAACCCCCCTAAGCAATTCATGCCGTTTCAATCGGAAAACATGCTGAACGCTCGTTCCTCGCGAACCACGACGATCACGGTCTGAGCCGATACCGACAGGACGCCGTCTTCCCGCAAATCTTCAATGGCGCACTCGATCTTGTACATGAGCTTGCCCTTGCCGCGCCGCAGTTGCCGAATCCGCTTGCGGTTGTGTTTACCCATATCGAGAACGCAGATATCGCCTTGACGATTTTTCGTCCCCTCGTTGCCGGCCACTTTGGCCGATTCACTACCATTGGCGTTGAACGTCATCGCTGTGTCTCCTCAAATAAGGATTAGGTTAAATGGATTTTTCTGATCGACCGATGCGGGCTGGCAACGCTCAGGACCGCCGCCGCGCTTTCGAGGCGTTACGGAAGCAGTCGCGGATCCAGCCGTTTTTCTTCTTGCGGTTGGAGCGCTCGTGCAGGTTCAGATAGCGTTGCATGACCTGGAGGTTACGCTTAACTTTCTTGCGGACAATTTTTTCCAGCGGTCGCAGGAGACGCGACTGTTTCTTGCGCCGGCTGCCAAACACTTCATCGATTTGTAACACGCCGTGCTGGTCGCGGCGAATGATCCGCGCCTTGATCTTGTTGTCGCCGGCATAGGTGGGCGGGTTGTCGCGAGCATCAATGACCTGGCGAATTCCGCCTGATCCGTGCTTCAGAATGACGATGCGATCAATGTCATCGTTGATTTTGCGATACCTTTTCATCCTGGGTTTCCTCCAAGTGACGCTAATCGATGCGGGTAGGGAAGGTGGTTGCCGCTGTTCAGACCGGCGGCGCAGTAAAGACGCCTGCGGCAAGTCTCTTTAAAGAATTGTGTACGATAAAAATGCAAATTTCAGAATTTTTTATTCTATGCTTGACCGCTAAAATAGTGACCCGTCGAACGGTGGCCCGTCGAACGCTTGGCGTGGCTCAACAATCCGTTATTCCTCCTGCATCAGCCTCTACGCGTAACCCTAATCGAAATCGATGATCAGCTCCTGGTTCGTTCGCCCCAAACCTAAGCCCCACGCCAGCCTTCGTCTGTTCTGCTTTGCCCACGCTGGCGGAGCCGCTTCCGCGTTCCATCCGTGGGGCGCACGGCTGGAGAGCGTCGATGTCTGGGCCATTCAGCTTCCTGGCCGGGAAGGTCGCCTGTCTGAACCGTTGTTAACCGATTTTACGGTTCTGCAGCAACGGCTCGCCGACGAATTGACTCCGCACCTCGACCGGCCCTTTGCCTTGTTCGGCCATAGCATGGGAGCGATCCTCGCTTACGAAATCGCCCGCGAGTTGCGGCAGCGCCGGTTGCCGACTCCGGAGCAATTATATGTCTCCGGGCGACGGGCGCCGACGTTGCCCAATTTTGATCCGCCCCTGCATCCGCTGCCTGACCGGGAGTTTATCGCCGAACTCAAACGCCGCTTTGCCGGGCTGCCTGCAGTGATTCTGGCGGAACCGGAATTGCTGGCGCTGTTCCTGCCGATTCTGCGCGCTGATTTGACGATGCTGGAACGGCATGAATTCAGGACGGATACCGTTCTGGACGTACCGATCATGGCGTGCGGTGGGCAAGATGATCCGCAAACCTTGCCGGACGCGCTGGCCGCCTGGCGGGAATTGACGACTGGTGAATTCGCCATGCGCCATTTTCCAGGCGGACATTTCTATTTGCACGAGCAGCGGGACAGCTTTTTACCGGTCCTAGCTGGTGAATTGAACCGGCAACTGCATCCAGCCTGAGCCGAATATGCCTGCCAATCCCGGTCAAACCGTGACCGCGCTCATCGTTCAAATCCTGGCGGAGACGCTGGGCCTTGAGCCTGCCAGTCTCGATCCCAACGAGCGCTTCAGTCGCTACGGACTCAGTTCGCGGCTGGCGGCGGGTTTAATCGCCCGCCTTGCGGCAGAACTGGATCGACCGTTACCCGCGACGCTGGTCTGGGATCACCCGACGGCGACCCGGCTGGCCCGTTTCCTGGCGGGCGATGCTGATGCTCAGGAAACGGCGGCGATACGTCGCCTGCCGGATGCGGAACCGATCGCGATCATCGCCGTGGCCTGTCGTCTGCCGGGCGCGGGCGATCCAGAAGCGTTCTGGCGGCTACTGCTCAATGGCGTGGATGCGGTCGGTCCCATCCCGGACGACCGCTGGAATGTCGCTGAGCTTTACGACCCCGATCCGGAAGCGCCGGGGCGGATGGCGACCCGCTGGGGCGGGTTTCTCGACCAGGTGGATCGCTTCGATGCGGAATTTTTCGGCATCTCGCCGCGCGAAGCGCTGGAGATCGATCCACAGCAGCGGCTGGTGCTGGAACTGGTCTGGGAGGCGCTGGAGCGGGCGGCGATCACGCCATCGCGCCTGGCCGGCAGTCGCACCGGGGTCTTTATGGGCGCGATGTGGTCGGAGTACGGCCAACTGGCCGCCGGGCTGAACGCCATTGCCCAGCATTCCGCAACTGGACGCGATACCGCCATTATCGCCAACCGGGTCAGTTATCTACTCGGCTTGACCGGCCCCAGCCTGACCGTAAATACCGCCTGTTCTTCCTCGCTGGCCGCGCTGCATCTGGCCTGCCAGAGCCTGCGGGAAGGCGAGAGTACGCTGGCGCTGGCCGGAGGGGTCAATCTGATGCTGACCCCGGACAGTACGGTGGCGATGACCAAATTTGGGGCGATGGCGCCGGATGGTCGCTCCAAAGCCTTCGATGCGCGGGCCAATGGTTATGTGCGCGGCGAAGGGGCGGGGGTGGCGCTGCTGAAACCGCTCGCGCAGGCGCTGGCCGATGGCGACCCGGTGCTGGCTGTGGTGCGCGGCAGTGCGGTCAATAACGATGGTCCCTCCAACGGGCTGACCGCGCCCAGTCCCGACGCCCAGCGGGCGGTATTGCGCGATGCCTATGCCCGCGCCCGCGTTTCCCCGGCTGAGGTGGATTATGTGGAAGCACATGGCACCGGCACCCTGCTCGGCGACCCGATTGAGGCCGGTTCGCTGGGAACGGTGTTGGGCGCAGCGCGAGGGCCGGAGCGACCGTTAATCATCGGTTCGGCCAAAACCAATATCGGCCATCTGGAAGCCGCTGCCGGGATCGCCGGGCTGATCAAGGTGTCCATGGCGCTGCATTACCGGGTGATTCCGCCCAGCCTGCATTTCCTGTCGCCGAACCCGAATATCGACTTTGCCCGGCTGAATTTGCGCGTTCCTACCGCCCCGGAACCGTGGCCGACCACGGGTCGGCCTGGCTTGGCGGGCGTCAGCTCGTTTGGGTTCGGGGGGACCAATGCGCACGCAGTTTTGGAGGAATGGCGGGTGGAGGCGGTCGAACCACCCCGGCGCTGCGCGCCACCCCTCCTCAGCCAAGGAGGGGAATTTCGTATAGCAACCGATCAACGTCGCCCGCTGATCTTTGTTTATTCCGGCAATGGCGCACAGTGGCTGGGCATGGGCCGCGATCTGCTGGCGGCCGAGCCGGTGTTTCGGGCGAGTGTCGAGGCGTGTGATGCGGTCTTTCGCACGCTGACCGAAGATTGGAGCATTCTCGACGAGTTGATAGCCGATGCCCGCTGGTCGCGGTTGGCGGATACCGTCGTCGCCCAGAGCCTGATGTTCGCGGTGCAAATCGGCCTGACTCGCTTATTGGCGTCCTGGGGTTATGCGCCCGATGCGGTGGTGGGCCACAGTCTGGGTGAAGTCGCCGCTGCCTGTGCTGCCGGCGTATTGAGTCTGGAAGACGCGGCGCGGGTGGTGTTTCACCGTAGCCGTTTGCAGACCGAAGCTGCCGGTCAGGGCGCTATGGCGCAGATCGATCTGACTTGGGACGAAGCGGAAGCAGCGCTGGCGGCGCATCCTCAGGTGGTGATCGCTGGCGCTAATGCTCCGACAGCAGTCACGATTTCAGGTCCCGCCGCCGCCGTGGATACGGTGATGGCTGAACTGGCGGCGCACGGCGTGAACAGCCAACGGATCCGGGTGGATATTGCCTATCACAGTCCGGCGATGGAGTTGCCGCGCCAGCGGCTGATTGAGGCGCTGGCCGGGTTGCAGCCCCGCTTTGGCGATATTCTGATCTACTCCACGGTGGCCGGCGATCTTTGGCCCGGTCGCGCTTTCGATGCTGATTACTGGGGCTGGAATCTGCGCGAGCCGGTGCGGTTCGCCCAAGCGGTGGCGGCGTTGCCGGATGGCGTGGTTGTGGAATTGTCGCCTCATCCGATTCTGACCCGTTCGGTTGAGTCGGGACTGGCGGCGCGGGGAATCGCGGGTCCGGCGCTGTTCACCCTGAGCCGGGATGAAACGGCGGCGGAATCGTTGCATCGCCTGCTGGATCGCTTGACGGAATCTGGCGTTATGGCGGGAGAAGCGCCACCCGACCGGCCGGTTCATTTGCTGACGCTGTCAGCCCGGAATGCCGAAAGTCTGCGGGATTTGGCCGGGCGTTATGCGGCAGCCCTGCCTGATGCCTTGGCCGATGCCTGCTATACCGCGAATACGTGCCGTGAAGCGTTCAGCGAGCGAGCGGCGCTGATTGCCGCGACGGCTGACGAAATGCGGGAACAGTTGGCGGTTTTGGCCGGCGGATTAGAGTTGAGGGCAACCATTTATCGCGGTCAGGCGCGCCCCGGTCACGTCCCGCCTGTCATTTTCCAGTTTGCCGATGATCGGCCTGAGTTCACCGGGCTGGATGAATTGCACGACACGCAACCGGCGTTTGCCGATGCGCTCGCCGCGCTGATCCCGCTGTTCATGGACGAGACCGGATTACTGCTGACCGAGTGGTTCACCCGATCCGTTCCTAATCAGATCACGCTAGATTCCGCTCTGACCTTCGGACTCCAGTTGGCGATGGGCCGGTTATGGCTCAGTTGGGGAATCCGCCCGGCGCTTATTCAGGGCGAAGGGGCGGGCTATTTCACCGCAGAGGCGCTGGCCGGGCGGTTGTCGGATGCTGAGGCGTTGCAACGAACGCTGAAGGGCGACTGGCCGGAATCACCGCTGGAACCGCCGTCATCCGATGCGCTGGTGGTCCGTTGGGGTGACGGGGAGGTCTGGCGGGTGTTGCTCGGCATTCTGGGTCGCCTGTCGGTGTCCGGCGCCGCGATTGACTGGCGGGCGGTTGACCGGCCCTATCCGCGCCGCCGTGTGTTGTTGCCGACCTACCCATTCCAGCGGGTGCGCTACTGGCCGACACCCGCCGTTCCCAAGCCTGTCGAATCATGGCTTTATGAATTGGCTTGGGCGCCAGCCGCGCCATTTCGGGTTGATCTGCCTGATCCGGATGTCGTGGTTGCCGCGCTGCCGGTTTCCACGCCATCCGTGGATCAAGCGGTTGCTTTGCCGACCATGCTCGACCGGTTGGCGGCGGCTTATGCGGCGCAGGCTTTGGCTATTATGCCGGAACCGGCAGCGGGGCCGGCTTTCCGTTCCCGCCAGTGGGCGGCGCTCGCCAAATTGGCGGCGCAAGCGACGGATTCCAGCCCGGCAGTCCTGGCTCGAGAAATTGCCGCTGACTATCCTGCAGGCGCTGCTGAACTGGCTTTGATTCGCCGGACTGGCGAGGCGTTGCCGGAGGTGCTGGCCGGGCGGGTCGATCCGTTGCAGGTGTTGTTTCCAGACGGTTCAATGGACTGGGTACAGCCGGTCTACGAACGTGCGCCCTTTGCCCGAACCACGGTTAGCTGGGTCGAAGCGATCTTCGCAACAGTCGCGCCGCAGCTTGGCTCGATCATCGAAATCGGCGCAGGCACCGGCGGTGCAACCAGCCGGGTCCTGCCTAGCCTGCCGGACAGCGGGCGCTATGTGTTCACCGATGTTTCGCCGGCCTTTCTGGAGCGAGCGCAGCAACGGTTCAGCGGGCATCCGGGTTTCGCTACCGCCCGGCTGGACATTGAGCGTTCGCCGGATGAACAGAGCGTTACCGAGGTTTTCGATGCAGCGCTGGCGGTCAATGTCCTGCACGCGACCCGCGATGTGCGGACAACGCTGGCCCATGTTCGCGGGTTGTTGCGGCATGGCGGCTGGCTGGCGCTGGTGGAAGTGACCGGAGAGCCGGGTTGGCTTGATCTGGTGTTCGGAATGCTGGAGGGCTGGTGGCGGTTTGCGGACACGGATTTACGCGACTCCTCGGCGCTGTTGCCGGTGGAGCGCTGGCGCGACCTGTTGGCTGAAGCCGGGTTTGATGCGGTTTCTACCCTTTTCGACGGTGACCGGCAAAACGTGATTCTGGCCCGCGCCGGAGTGGTTCCCGGTCAGCGGCTGGTGCTGGGCGATGCCTGTTTTGCCGCTGATCTGGCCGAGCGATTGCGAGCGGCGGGCGTTCCGGTTGAGGTTGCCGATGCGGTTCCGACTGCGGGCGTGTGGCGGGAGACGGTTGTTCTGGATCAGGAAGAAACACCGGTCGAGGCTTGCCAACGGTTGGCGATGCTGTTTGCCGATCCCCGGTTTGGGCGGGTGCGGCTGGTGGAAGACTCGAACCACCCCGGCGCTTCGCGCCACCCCTCCTTATCCAAGGAGGGGAACAAGAGTGATGAAACCAGCGCTGCCGTGGTTCGGGCGGTGCGGCGTGGGTGGGCGCTGGCGGCAGGACTGGCTGATCCAGTCCGATGGGGTGGAACGCTGCGCGGGAGTGATCTAGAGCGGATCGTCGGGGCGTTGCTGGCTCGTTCCGATGAAGAACTACTGGATATTGATATTGATGGCGTTGAACCGCAGGGCTTGCGGTTGCGTCCGTTGTCGGCTCTGGACAATGGCTTACCGGTGCGGGGCAAAGGGACCTATCTCATCACCGGTGGACTGGGCGCGCTGGGGTTGAACTTCGCCCGCTGGCTGGTTGAAAAAGGCGCCCGTTATCTGGCGCTGGTCGGGAGACGGCCACCGACCGATGCTGCGGCTGGAGTGATCGCTACGCTGGAAGCGTCCGGCATCCGGGTGTGGACGTTCGCTGCGAATGTCGCTGATCTCGCCGCGATGCAGGGCGTGATGGCAACGCTGGCCGAACAAGCGCCGCCGCTGGCCGGGGTGATCCATGCCGCAGGAATTGCTACGGATGATCCGGTGGAGGCGCTGGCGGTCAAGCTGGATGGGGCGCGGATTCTCCATACCGTCACTGCCGAAGCCACGCCTGGGCTGTTCCTGCTGTTTTCGTCGGCGGCTGGCGTGTGGGGCGCGAAAGGCAAGGAAGCCTATGCCGCCGCCAATGCCGGGCTTGACGCCTTCGCGGCGGAGCGACGGCGTCAGGGTTTGCCGGCGTTAAGCATTGCCTGGGGCCGGTTTACCGAGCGCGGGCTGCTGTCGGTTGCTGAGGATGCGGCGCTGGCCGAGATGGGTCTGGAAGCGATGACGCCGGAATTGGCCTTTGATCTGGCCTGGCGGCTGACCGGCAGTGAACGCTCGCAGGCGGTCATTGCTCACGTTGATTGGCCGCGTTTCCGCAGTGTTTACGAAGCGCGGGGTCGTCGTCCGCTGCTGGATGAATTGCCGCGCAGTGCAATCACTCCGACCCCGGCGCGTCCCCGGTTGACTCCCGCACCTTTGGCAGGAGAAAGCGGGGAGAGCGTGTTTGACCAGGTTCGGCGGCTGGTAGCGGAAACCCTCGGTCATGCCGATCCGGAAACCGTCGCCCCCGACCGGGGCCTGTTCGAGTTGGGGCTGGATTCGTTGATGGCGGTGCGGTTGCGCCGGCGCTTGGAGGAGGCGCTGGGCCGCCCGATTCCGGCAGCGGCGCTGTTCTCCCATCCGACCGTCGCGGCGCTAGCGGAATGGCTGACGCCCTCGACAACGCTGCGAATGGCCGATGCGGCCGTAGCCAGTCCGGCGCGCAATGATGAGCCGATAGCGGTCATTGGCATCGGTTGCCGCTTCCCCGGCGGAGTGGTCGATCCCGACGGGTTCGCCCGGCTGCTGTTTGAAGGCCACGATGCAGTGACTGAACTCCCGCTGACCCGCTGGGACTGGCGCGAGTGGTTCTCCGAAAACCCCGATGCGCCCGGCTACATGGTGAGTCGTTGGGGCGGTTTTCTGGAGGACATCGACCAGTTTGACGCGGCCTTTTTCAATATCCCGCCCAAGGAAGCGGCTTACATGGACCCGCAGCAACGCCTGTTGCTGGAGGTGGCTCGTGAGGCGGTTGAGCGGGCGGGACTCGATCCGGAGCGGCTGACGGGAATGCGCGCCGGGGTCTTCATCGGCATTACCGGCAACGACTACGCCACCTTGGCGCGGCGCGGCCCACCGGAGCATCTGGAAGCGCAGGCGATTACCGGCCAGCCGCTAAACACCGCTGCCGGACGGATTGCCTTTGCCCTGGGTCTCACCGGCCCGGCGATAGCGCTGGATACCGCCTGTTCATCATCGCTGGTGGCGTTGCATCTCGCCTGCCGGGCGTTGCGCTCCGGGGAATGCAGTCTGGCCTTAGCGGGTGGCGTTAATCTGGTATTAGCCCCGGAAACCTCGGTGATTCTGTCGCGGGCCGGCATGTTGTCGCCCACAGGGCGGTGTCGCACCTTTGACGCGGGCGCGGATGGCTTCGTCCGTGCTGAAGGCTGCGGCATGGTGGTGTTGAAACCGTTGTCGGCGGCGCTGGCCGACGGCGATCCGGTCCTGGCGGTAGTGCGCGGTACGGCGATGAACCACGATGGCCGGGCCAGCGGTTTCACCGTGCCCAATGGCAGCGCTCAGGAACAGGTGATTCGGACGGCGTTGGCTGATGCCGGCTTCGCGCCCGCGCAAATTTCATACATCGAAGCGCATGGCACCGGGACCGCACTCGGCGATCCCATCGAGGTCCAGGCGCTGGCGGCAGCCTTCGGGGAAAACCGCGCCACGCCGTTGTATGTCGGTTCGGTGAAAACCAATATCGGTCATGCCGAATCGGCGGCGGGTATCGCGGCGTTTATCAAGACGGTTCTGGCGCTTGGGGCAGAACGGATTCCCGCTAACCAGCATTTTGATCGGCTCAATCCACATATTCATCTGGACGGCTTTCCGCTGGTCATACCTACCGCGCCAATACCGTGGCCGATGATGGATGGCCGGCGGATTGCGGGAGTCAGTTCGTTCGGGGCCAGCGGCACCAATGTGCATCTGATTGTGGAAGCGCCGCCTACAAATAAGACTCCCTCCCCCCTGGCGGGGGAGAGTTGGGGCGGGGGGAAAATCACTCACATTCTGCCGCTTTCCGCTCGTGATCCAGAGTCGCTGGCGGCGTTGGCTTTGGCAACAGCCGCCCAGTTGGATGATGACCGGATCGCCGACCTCGCTTTCTCGGCGGGCGTGTCCCGATCCAGTCTGCCGGTGCGCGGCTTTGCCGTGTTTAACAACGCGGCGGAAGGACAGGCGGCGCTGGCGGCAGCGACGCCCATCACCGCCGGGTCGCGGGTCAAGGTCGCGTTCCTGTTCACCGGCCAGGGTGCGCAATACGCCGGCATGGCTCGCGCTCTTTACCAAGCAGAGCCGGTGTTCCGCGCCTTTATCGACCGTTGTGATGCCCTCGCTTCCCCCTTGTTAGGCCGCAGTCTGCAGGAGACGATGCTCGATCCGGCGACCGGCGCTGATCTGGACGCCACCGCGCTGGCCCAACCGGCGTTGTTCAGCCTCGGTTGTGCGCTGGCGGCATTGTGGCGTTCCTGGGGAGTGGAGCCAGCGGCGGTTCTCGGTCACAGCGTCGGCGAATACGCGGCGGCGGTGAGCGCCGGGGTGCTGGAACTGGAAACCGCCTTGCCCTTGATCATTACCCGTGGCCGGTTGATGCAGGCCTTGCCGGCCGGCGGCGGAATGCGGGCGGTGCTGACTCCCGTTGCAGTGGTCACGCCATTTCTGGCTGAGGAACCCACACTCTCCATCGCGGCGATCAATGGGCCGGCCAATACGGTCATCTCCGGGTCGCTGGCCGCCCTGGAGCGGCTCAGTGTTCGGTTGGCGGCGGAAAATCTGATCGTGCGGCCCCTGAGCGTGTCCCATGCTTTCCATTCGGCCCTGCTCGACCCGATGCTGGAGGCGCTGGAGATAGAAGCGGCGCGGATTGCCTGGCAATCCGCGCAAATCCCGCTGATTTCCAACCTGACGGGCGCCCCACAAGCCACATTTGATGCGGCTTATTGGCGGCGACACGCCCGTGAACCGGTGCAATTTGCTAAAAGTCTGCAGTCCGCCGCTGCGCTGGGCTGCCGGGTATTCATCGAAATGGGGCCGCAACCGGTATTGACCGGGCTGGCTGGTTCAGTGCTGGATGATGCGGTTCTCTTGCCCGGTTTGCGGCGTGATGCGGATGACCATCGCACTCTGTACGAGGCGCTGGGCCGCGCCTGGCAAGCGGGTGTAGCAGTGGATTGGGCGCGGGTGCCGCCGAATGGCCCGCATCGCCGACTGGCTCTGCCGACGACACCCTTCCGCCACAAGCGCCATTGGCTGGACTGGATCGATACCCGCCGTCAGCGCGATGTGGCCCGCGATCCGTCCGCTGACTGGGTTTATCAGATCGAGTGGGAAGCCGCACGCTCCCTTCTGCCGCTCGCGGGAGAGAGGTCGGGGGCGAGGGTCTGGCCGATCGACATGGACGCTGCGCCGGATACCCTTGCAGCGCGGTGTGAGGAACTGAAGCGTTGTGTGGAGTCCGCTGAAACGCCGATCTGGGTCGTTACTCGCGGCGCACAGCCGGTCGGTATGGCCGAGATCATCAATCCCGCCAGCGCCGCCTTATGGGGATTAGGCCGCATCCTGGCGTTGACTCACCCGGAACGATGGGGCGGGCTGATTGATTTGGACCCGTCCGCCGATCCCGCTCAGAACCAGGCGATGCTGGCCGCTTTTCTGGCTGATCCGCACGGTGAAGATCAGGTTGCCTTGCGCGATGGTCAAGCCTATGCGCCGCGTCTGGAGCGGCTGAAAACGCCCTTGCCGGAGCCGCGCCCGATCCACCCTGACCGGACCTGTCTGATCACCGGCGGCTTGGGCGGGCTGGGTCTGGCTTTGGCGAACTATCTGGTCACAGCAGGCGCGCGTTATCTGGTCTTGATCGGTCGCCGCCCGCCCAGTGAAGAGGCGGCAACAGTCATCGCCGGACTGGAAAGCCGTGGCGTGACCGTCACCGTATTCGCTGCCGATGTCGCTGATGCCGAAGGCATGGCTCAGGTGGCGACCCGGATTGCGGAAACCTTGCCACCGGTGACGGCTATTTTTCACGCAGCGGGCGTCAAGGACGGCGACTTTGCGACGGTATTGCGCCCGAAGCTGACCGGCGCTCAGG
The DNA here is from genome assembly GCA_020846135.1 of Gammaproteobacteria bacterium. GTDB lineage: Bacteria > Pseudomonadota > Gammaproteobacteria > Competibacterales > Competibacteraceae > RXIV01. Next base: position 68,211 of record JADLEK010000014.1, on the reverse strand, counting down.
TTCTGCATGAAATCTCCCGGCATTGGCCGGTCGAACAGTTCGTGCTGTTTTCTTCAGCGGCGGCGGTCTGGGGCGACCGGCATCTGGAAGCCTATGCCGTCGCCAATGCCGCCCTGGACGGCTTTGCTCATTGGCGATGGGCGCAGGAATTGCCGGCGTTGAGCGTGAATTGGGGCCGGTTCGACGCGCGTGGAATGCTGGACTCAGCCGGTGCGGCGTTTTTCGATCGGATGGGGTTGGACCCGCTCCCGACGGATCCAGCGTTCACTATCATGCAGCGTCTGGCGGCAACGGCACTGCCCCAAGCTACCGTTGCGGCGGTGCGCTGGCCGGTCTTCAAACCGATTTACGAAGGTCAACGACCGCGCCCGCTGTTGGCGTGTTTGGGTCCTGCTCCGTCGGCAGTCAGCGCTGCGCTGGCGGTTACGGAACAACCGGTAGCGGTTAAAAAGCTGTCGCCGCCCGCCGTGTTGGCCCGGTTGCGGGAACTGGTCGCGGAAATCCTGGGGCTGGACGATCCCAATGAACTTGATGCCGGGCGCGGCTTTTTCACCCTGGGCATGGACAGTTTCGGGGTGGTCGATCTGCGGCGGCGGGTGGAGGCGGAGTTTGGCGTGGCGTTGCCTGCGGCGGCCTTGTTTGAAGCGCCTTCGATTGCGGCGCTCGCCTCGCGCCTCGCCCCGGAACCGGCATCGCCCCTTACCCCCAACCCCTCTCCTACCAGGGGAGAGGGGAGCCGGTCCGCCGCGACCGCTGAACCCATTGCCATTATTGGGCTGGGTCTGCGTTTGCCGGGTGAAGTCCATGATCTGGCTGGGCTGGAACGGTTGCTGTTAGCCGGAATCGAGGCGGTAGCGGATCGGCCCGAAGAACGCTGGACGGGATCGTTATCCGCAGATCCCGCTCGTCGCCGTAGCGGCTTCCTGACCGGCATTGACCGGTTCGACGCTGATTTCTTCGGCATCAGCCCGCGTGAAGCCGCGCAAATCGATCCCCAGCATCGCCTGCTGCTGGAGGTGGCTTGGGAGGCGTTGCAACACGCTGGCTGGTCGCCGCCGGCGCTGGCGGGCAGTCGCATCGGGGTCTTCGTTGGCATTACTGGCGCGGAATACGCCGCACTGGCTGCCGCTCGCGGTCGCCCGGACGCTCATGCGGTCGGCGGGCAATTCCTGAACGTCGCCGCCGGCCGCATTTCTCACACGCTCGGACTGACCGGCCCCAGTCTGGCTGTGGACACGGCCTGTTCTTCCTCGGCGATGGCGGTGCATCTAGCCTGTCAGGCGTTGCGGGCGGGCGAGTGCGATACCGCTCTGGCCGGCGGCGTGAATCTACTGCTGGCTCCGGAAACTACCGAAATGCTGATTCAGGCCCGGATGCTGGCGGCTGACGGTCGGTGCAAAACCTTTGATGCAGCGGCGGATGGCTATGTCCGGGCTGAGGGTTGCGGGCTGGTGGTACTCAAACCGCTCGCTCAGGCCGAAGCCGATGGCGACCGGGTGCTGGCGGTGATTCGCGGCACGGCGGCGAATCATGACGGCGCTTCCAGCGGCTTTACCGTCCCGAATGGCGCGGCTCAGGAAGCGGTGATGCGCGCTGCTCTGACTCAGGCGAGCATTGCTCCGGTCAATGTTTCCTACGTTGAAGCGCATGGCACCGGCACCGCGCTGGGCGATCCGGTGGAATTGCACGCGCTGGATGCCGTTTATGGCGGCGGGCGAACCCAGCCACTGTGGGTCGGTTCGATCAAGACGGTCATCGGCCATGCCGAAGCGGCGGCGGGAATCGCCGGACTGCTGAAACTGGTCGCCAGTCTGCATCTTCAACACATTCCGCCGCATCTGAACTTCACCCGGCTGAATCCGCAGATTCAGGTGTCGGCGGAACGGGTGGCGGTTGCTGCAACCGGTGCGCCGTGGGAACCGGTGGATGGTCGCCGGTTGGCGGGGTTGAGCGCGTTCGGGGCCAGTGGGACCAATGTGCATTTGATTGTGGAGGAGCCGCCCTCATCCCCAACCCCTCTCTCGCCAGCGGGCGAGGGGAGTGGCTTGCTGATCCTGTCGGCTCGCCGGGCCGGTGATCTGGATCGGCTGACCGAGGAGGTGTTGGCCGCGCCGGATTGGCGACAAGCTTGCCGGGAAGCGGCGCTAACCCGCGATGGTTTGCCGCATCGGCTGGCGGTAGTTGCGACGAATGTGGATGAGTTGCGGCGCAAGCTGGCAACCGCTCCGCGCAGTCGAGCCGGACAACCGCGCATCGCATTCCTGTTTACCGGTCAGGGGTCGCAATATCCCGGCATGGGGCGCGTCCTCTACGAACGGGAGCCGGTGTTTCGGGAGGCGCTGGACCGTTGCGCCGAAGCGGCGCAGGGTCGCCTGGCCTGGCCGTTGTTGTCCTTGTTGTTTGATACGACCCGGCCACTGGTGGCTACGGAACAGGTCCAGCCGGCGCTGTTCGCGCTGGGCTACGCCTTGGCGGAACTGTGGCGCAGTTGGGGGGTGGAGCCGGTCGCGGTTCTCGGTCACAGCGTGGGCGAAATCACTGCCGCTTGCGTGGCTGGCGCGATGTCGCTGGAAGAGGCCTTGGCGCTGATCATTGAGCGGGGCCGGCTGATGGGCGCGTTACCTGCTGGCGGCGCAATGGCGGCGGTGCTGGCTCCGGAAGCGGATCTCGCCGAGGCGCTGGTTCAGACCGATGGCCGGGTGGTCATTGCCGCCCGCAATGGTCCCGCCAATACGGTGCTGTCCGGCGATGAGGCGGCGCTGGAACCGGTGCTGGCCGAACTGGCGAAACAGGGGATCGAAAGCCGGCCATTGGCAGTCAGTCATGCCTTTCACTCCCCGCGCCTTGACCCGATGCTGGATGATCTGGAGCGGGCGGCAGGCCGCATCACGTTTCAACCCACCCGGATTCCAGTCGCCGCCAATCTGGACGGTCAGGCCCGCACCCGGTTTGATGCTGCTTATTGGCGCGCTCAGGCCCGTAATCCGGTGGCTTTCGCCGCCGGTATGGCGACACTGGCCGAACTGGGTTGCGATGCGTTTATCGAAATCGGGCCGCAACCGGTGCTGTGTGGCCTGGGCCGCACCTGCCTCGATAGCGGCGTCTGGATTCCCAGTTTGCGGCGGGGCGAAGCTGAACCGCATACGCTGCTGGAAGCGGCGGGAACGATTTGGCGGCTGGGCGCTAAGATCCACTGGCGGCGGGTGTTGCAGATTGCGCCCCGCGACAGCGCGCCGTTGCCGGCTTATCCCTTCCGCCGCACCCGGCACTGGCTGGAGCCTTCTCCCGAACGCACCACCCCACCCCGAACTGGCTGGTTTCAGACTCGCCTCGATTCCCCGGCTTTTAGTGGAACCGTTTACAGCGACCGGCTGGGGCTGGAGGAAGTCCCCGGTCTGGCCGATAGCGGTCATCTGATTCATGTCGGTTTGCATCTGGCCTTTCTTGCTGCCGCGCTGAATCAGGTCAACGCGGGTCCGGTTCAGATCGATGACGCCGGTTTCCCCCGCGCCTTGAGGCTCGGCACGCCGCACGATCTGCAAATCGTCGTGCAGCCTGACGGTCACGCGACCCTGTTCGCCCGCGCCGGAGACGGTAGTTGGATTGAGCATTTTCAGGCCAGCGTGATCGCGGATTCACCGCCGCAACTTCCGGCAATTCATCCTGAAACGCTGAAAAATCGTTGCCGCCAAGAGACGACCCAACAGGATTTTTACGCTGACCTGGCCGTGCGTGGTTTCCCGCTAGGGCCGCGCCTGCGCCGGATCGAACGGCTGTGGAGCCAACCCGGCGAAGCTGTGGCGCACTTGTCCGATCCGGCAGCCGATGAACCGCTGGCCTTTGGTTTGCCCGCCGCCCTGCTTGAAGCCTGCGCCCAGTTGCCTATCGCCGCCTGTCCCGAACTGACGGGCGGCTACATGCTGATTGGCTGGCGACGCTTGATCCGCAGCGCAGCGCCGTACCGGTCAGGAACCTGGATGCACGCGACCGCGTCCGCCAGCGCCGATGGCAGCCGGCTGAGCGCCGATCTGACTTTGTGCGCCGATGACGGCGAAGTATTCGCCCGCATCGATGGGGCAATTCTGGCGCGAGTCGATCCTGCCGCATTGCCGGGAAAATCGCCGCAGCCGGCTTCTGCCTGGATCGGCGACTTGGTTTGGGAACCCGCGCCCGTCACCGAACCTGCGCCGGTTGCCTGCCGTCTGATCGCCACCGGCCCCGACACTGAAGCCCTGGCAATCCGCCTGACAACGGAACGCCCTGAACTGTTCGGCGCCGTTGGAACGGTCGTCGTGATATTGATGGAAACCGATCCGGTCGCTGAACCGACGGTGCTGGCGCACGTCCTGACGACATTGCCGCTGCTGCCGTCAGGAACCCGGTTACTGCTGATCAGTCGCGGAGTCTGGACGCCGGGCGCTGCGGTGCAGGCCGTGGCTAAAGGCGGCGCGGGGCTTTGGGGGCTGGCGCAAGCAGTGCGGGCGGAACGGGCCGATCTCAGTGTGCGTAGCGTAGACCTTGATCCCGACGCAGATCCTTTGCCGGCGCTGCTGGCTGAACTCGCGGATGTCAGCGCTGAAACCGCCAGCGCCTGGCGTAACGGTCAACGCTTCGTAGCCCGGCTGCAACCACGCCGGTTACTGGAACCGCCGGTTGCGCCGGTCCGTTTGACTGGCTCCCCTATCTCTCAAGTGGGAAGAGATGAGGAGCTAGGTGTGAGGGTCTGCCCTCTGGAACGCCGCCCTCCCGGCCCGGATGAAGTCGAAATCACGGTGATCGCCGCCGCGCCCAATTTCCGTGATCTGCTGGTGATTCACGGTCAGTTTCCGCCGACGCCGGGACTCGGCGCGGATTGCTCCGGCCTGATCGCTACGCTCGGGCCGGGAGTCGTCGATTTTGCGCCCGGCGATCCGGTCATCGCCTATGTCCCCAACGGGCAGGGTTCACTGGCAACCCATGTCACCCTGCCGGCCCGGCTGGTTCGGCCCAAACCGGCATCGTTATCTTTCGCCGCCGCCGCCGTGATTCCGGTCGCCTATCTGACCGCTTGGCATGGACTGATTGAACGGGCGCAACTGCACCCGGGTGAAACCGTGCTGATTCATGCCGCCGGAAGCGGGGTGGGCTGGGCGGCAATGGCGATAGCCCGCTGGATCGGCGCTCAGGTCTTTGCGACGGCCAGTCCCGCCAAACAGGCTGATTTGATCGCGCTCGGTGTTCCGATCATCGGCAGTTCGCGGGATGGCGCATTCGCTGCTGCTGCCCGCGAGGCGACCAACGGGCGAGGCGTGGATGTAGCGATGGGCGCGTTTGACCGCTTGGCGGCTTCGGCGCGTGAGGCGTTAGCAGAAGGTGGGCGGCTGATTGATCTGACCCGGCGCGGGGAACCCGGCGAAATCGACCTGGATCACTTGGCGACGCGCGAGCCGGTGGCTTTTGCCCGGTTATTCGATGCCGTAACGAACGCGCTGACCGAGGGCCGCTTGCCGCCCATCCCTTACCAAAGAGCGCCTTGGAATGAAGCTCTTCAAGCGCTCCATCGCCAAATTCAAGGCTGCGCCATTGGCCGGCTGTGCCTGAGATTCGCTGAGGAACCACCGCCTGCATTCACCGGAACCTGGCTGATCACCGGAGCGAGCGGAGCGATTGGCGCGGCGTTGGCGCACCATCTGGCCGGGTGTGGAGTGCGGTATCTAGTCTTGCTGGATCGGGTCGCGCCGCCGCCGGAACGGTTGCAGACGCTGGCGGCGCAAGGCGTTGCAGCGTTATCCGAAACCCTCGACATCAGCGATGAAGCGGCGATGACCGCGCTGTTCGCCCGGCTGCGGGATGCCTTCCCGCCGCTCACCGGCATCGTCCATACCGCCGCCCTGACTGACGATGCGCCTCTTGTTGAATTGGACGCCGAGCGTTTCGAGCGGGTATTCAGGCCCAAGGTTAAAGGCGCTCGCCTGCTGGACCGGCTGAGTCGAGGTTTGCCCATCCGGGTCTTCGCCCTGTTCTCCTCAGTGGTATCGATGCTGCCTTCAGCCCGGCAAGGCGCGTATGCCGCCGCGAACGCCGCACTGGATCACTTGGCGCGGCAACGCCGGACGCTTGGGTTGCCCGCGACTTCAATTCACTGGGGGCCGTGGGCTATCGGCATTGGTCACAGCATGGGCCAGCGCGCCGAAGCAGTTTGGGATTCCTGGGGCGTACAACCGCTGACGGAAGCCGCCGGTTTGGCGTTGTTCGACACCTTGGCCGGCAGTGAGGGCGATCCCGTCGTGCTGGACATCGACTGGAGCCGCTATCTGGCTCAAATGGATGAACCGCCGCCGTGGCTGGCCGGATTGCGCGAAGTGGACAGCGGGAAGCGGGGAGCAGGAAGCGGGAAACGGGAAACGTCGCCAACCCTGACTCCCGAAACCTTGCCGGCGCTGATCCGCGACGTGATTGCGCGGATTCTTGGTCATGCTGAACCGGCAGCGATTGAGTCCGACCGGCCGTTCAGCGAGCAGGGTCTGGATTCGCTGATGGCGACTGAACTGGCCGCCACACTTAGCGCCCGGCTGGGAGTCCGCTTGCCGGGAACCCTTGTCTACAATTATCCAACCCTCGATGCGCTCGTTGCGCATCTCACCACCCGACTCCTGCCCGCTACGCCTCTGCCTGCGCTTGCAACCAACCGGTCCGAGGAAGCGCTTCCTGAATCCGATACCGCTGACGACCTGTTGAATCAACTGGAGGCCAAATTGGCAAGCATCGACCGGCTGCTGGAGCAAGACAGTGACTGACCGCGCCACTGCCGAAGCGGCGGCTCTGCGCCGCGCTCTGAATGCTCTGGAGCGAATGCAGGCGCGGTTGGAAGCTTTCCAGCACGCCGCACGGGAACCGATGGCGGTGATTGGACTTGGCTGCCGTTTCCCCGGTGCTGAAGGTCCTGAAGCGTTTGCCGATTTTCTGGAAACCGGCGGCGATGCCATCGGCGAGGTTCCGGCGGAACGGGCCGCGCTATTTGCGGCGGTTGGTTCAGAGGTGGTTCGGCGCGGCGGTTTTTTCGCCGATGTCGCTGATGTCGATGCCGAGCGGTTTGGCTTGTCCGATGCCGAAGCGCTGGCGATGGACCCTCATCAGCGGCTGTTGCTGGAACTCACTTGGGAGGCATTGGCCGATGCCGGCTTGGCGGATGGCGCTCTGGCCGGGACCCGCACCGGCGTCTATCTGGCGCTAGGCGCACAAAATAATGATTACGCCGGCTGGTTGCTCAATGATCCGCAACAACTCAATAGCCATGTGATCGGCGGCAGTTTTCATAGCCTGATGTCGGGGCGCTTGTCCTACCTGCTGGATTTGCGCGGACCGAGCCTGGTGGTCGATGCTGCCTGTGCATCAGCCTTGACCGCGCTGCATCTGGCTGGTCAGGCGCTGCGCCGGCGCGAATGCGATATCGCCCTGGTCGCGGCGGTCAATCTGGTGCTGTCGCCGCTGGTGTCTCTGGCCGTGCAGCAGAGCGGATTGCTGTCTCCTACTGGTCGTTGCCGCTCCTTTGATGCGGGCGCAGATGGTTTTGTGCGCGGCGAAGGCGGCGGCGTGCTGGTGCTGAAACGGCTTTCCGACGCCCAAACCGCCGGCGATCAGCCGTGGGCGGTGATTCTGGGCAGCGCCATTGGTCAGGATGGTCACGGCAATGGATTGAGCGCCCCGCATGGACCCGCGCAAGAGGCCATTCTCCGTCAAGCGCTGGCGGATGCCGGGGTTGAACCGGCGGCGGTTGGCTATGTAGAAGCCCACGCTACCGGCACCCGACTGGGCGATGCCATTGAAGCTCAGGCGTTGGGCGCGGTTTACGGCGTCAATCGCTCCCATCCGCTGCGGATTGGCGCAGTCAAACCCAATTTGGGTCATCTGGAAGCGGCATCGGGAATGGCCGGGCTGATTAAGGCCATGCTGGCGATGCAGCGCCGAATCATCCCACCAACCTTGCACCTTAAACGACTGAACCCGGATATTGATCCGGCTGAACTGGAGCCGGTCACGGTAACGACTTCTTGGCCTGAAGGTGCAGCCTTAGCTGGGATCAGCGCCTTCGGGATGAGCGGGGCTGGTGCGCATGTCATTGTGGGTCCCGCGTCGAATCCGCGCCGATCTCGCCCCTTGTCCCCACCTTTTCAGCGTCGCCGCTTCTGGCCAGACGATCCTCAATTCGTCATACCCGCGAAAGCGGGTATCTATGGTTGGTCGGCGGGTGACCGGATTCCCGCATTCGCGGGAATGACGGCAAGCGAGAGTCGCAATCTTAACGACTTGCTCTATCAACTGGATTGGCGCTCTTCGCCATTAGCGGCGCCACGCCACGCCTCCGGACGGTTGCTACTCCTTGGCGATGAAACACTGGCTCGCCGGCTGATGTCGGGACTGACGCAGGCCGGATTCACGGCAACGATTTCAACGGCGGAATGCCTGCCCGACGACCCGGAGGCGACGCTGGTTTATCTGGCGGGCGGCGGACTGGAGCCGGACTTGGCGACGCTGCGTCAACAGGAAGCGCAGCTTCTCGGCGGATTGTTGCGGCTGGTGCAAGGTGTGGCCGAGCAGAAAGCCCGCCGGTTGCGCATTGTCACCGAAGGCGGTTGGGACGATAGCCTGACTGCCGCGATGGCGCTGGCCTTGGGCCGAACCATTGCTTTGGAACACCCAGAACTGGGTTGTCGGCGCATCGATCTCGATCCGCAACTGACCGATCCGGCAGCGACGCTGGCCGAAGAGCTGGCGGCTGACGATGATGAAGAGTGGGTTCGCCACACCCCGGCAGGGCGGCTGATCCCACGGCTGACCCCCTTGACCGTTCAGGTTCAGCCCTTCACCGCCCGGTCTGATGCGGCCTATCTCATCACTGGCGGCATGGGTGGCATTGGCCTGGCGGTCGCCGGTTGGCTGATTGCGCGTGGCGCACGGCATTTGTTGTTGCAGGGCCGCACGATCCGCGCCATGCCGGAACGCGCCGCCTGGGAAGCGCAAGGCGTGCAGATTAGAACTGTCGCAGCGGATGTCGCTGATGCTGACGCTCTGGCGAAAATCCTGGCCGATCTGGATGGCGAAGGGTTGCCGCTGGCCGGGGTGTTCCACGTTGCCGGCGTTACCGCTGACCAACTGCTGTTTCGTCAGGACTGGCTGGGATTCGCTAACGCCTTACGCGCCAAGGCCGAGGGAGCGCTGGCGCTGCATCGGGCCACACTGGGCCGACCGCTCGATGTTTTTGTCCTGTTTTCGTCGATCACCGCCCTGTGTGGACTGGCCGGAACCGGCGCTTATGCCGCCGCGAATGCCGCGTTGGGCGCATTGGCTCGCTGGCGTCGCGGTCAAGGCTTGCCCGCCCTCAGCATCCAATGGGGCACCTGGGAAGGTTCCGGGATGGCGGCAGCGGCAGGAGTGGAATTGGCCGCTCAGTGGCAGGCGCATGGTCTGTTACCCTTTCCGCCGACCACTGGCCTTGCTGCCCTGGAGGCATTGCTGGCTAAACCGGACATCGGCGAAGCGGTCGCGGCGCGAGCGGATTGGCCCCGGCTGGCCCGCTGGGCGCGTGAAGAAGGTTCTGGCGCAGAACTCTACGCTGAACTGGTTCCCGCCATCGCCTCGCTCCGCCCGATCACGGTTGCAAGGCCGGTGGCGAACGATCAGCCCCTGGAAATGCTGGTGCGTGAAGCCGTCGCCGAGGTGCTGGGGCTGGCTGTCACCGATCCGGCGCTGGATCAACCTTTTGGCGAACTGGGATTGAACTCGCTCGCCGCCATTACCCTGCGTAACCAGTTGTCCGGGCGACTTGGCTCGCCGGTCCCGGCCACGCTTGCTTTCAACCATCCTTCGATAGCCGCTATCGTCCGCTTCCTTGCGTCCCGTTCCATTGCCACCCCGCCAGCGCCGTCCGTCAATCGCTCCCGGATTGAGCGCATGACCGAGGTTGAGGCTGAACACCATTTGGCCGCTTTGCTGGCCGATCTTGAGTCGAAAACCCGCCCATGACTATGCCCTCCCATGCTGCCCCCGATGATTTAAGTCCGCTCAAACGCGCCATTCTGACCATCGAAGATCTCAAGACCCGGCTGGCCCGTGTTGAGTCCCCGGTACCGATAGCCGTGATTGGCATGGGCTGCCGTTTTCCGGGCGGCGTGAACGGGCCGGAGGCGTTCTGGCGGCTACTGATGGATGGCCGCTCCGGGATTGTCGAAACACCGCCGGAACGCTGGAATAGCGCGGACTGGTATGACCCCGACCGTAACGCTCCCGGCAAGATGAATATGCGCCGCGCCGGGTTCCTCGCTGACGGCATCGACCGGTTTGACGCCGGCTTTTTCAGCATTGCCCCACGCGAAGCGACCAGCATGGACCCGCAGCAGCGCCTGTTATTGGAAGTGGCCTGGGAAACGCTGGAGAACTCGGCGCTGGTTCCGGATCGGGTCAAAGGCGCGAACTGCGGGGTTTTCGTCGGGCTGTACCACAACAACTATGCGCTGACCGGGCGCGGTTCGCCGGCCCCGGAGATCATCGATGGCTGGTCAGCTTCGGGCAGCCATACCAGCGTTGCCGCGGGTCGGCTGTCCTATCTGCTGGATTTGAAAGGACCGTGCCTGGCGGTGGACACCGCCTGCTCTTCGTCGCTGGTCGCGGTGCATCTGGCGTTGCGCAGCCTTCAATCCGGCGAGTGCGATTTAGCCTTGGCGGGCGGCGTCCACCTACTGTTAGCGCCCGAAGCGCTGGTCGCCAGCACCAAGCTCGGCGCGACCGCTCCCGATGGGCGTTGCAAGGCATTCGATGTCGCTGCTGACGGGTTTGGTCACGGCGAAGGGTGCGGACTGGTGGCGTTGAAGCGGCTGCCGGAGGCGCTGGCCGATGGCGACCGGGTGCTGGCGATCATTCATGGGTCGGCGGTGAATCAGGATGGCCGTTCCAACAGCCTGACCGCGCCGAACGGCCCGTCGCAGGAGGCGGTGATTCGCGCCGCTCTGACCCGCGCCGGGATTGCGCCGCGTCTGGTGTCCTATGTGGAGGCTCACGGCACCGGCACTCCATTGGGCGATCCGATTGAAATTGAGGCGCTGTCGGCGGCGCTGGGCGCAGAACGGGATATGCCGCTGATCGTCGGTTCGGTCAAAACCAATATCGGTCATCTGGAAGCCGCTGCCGGCGTGGCCGGGTTGATCAAGGCGGTGCTGTGCGTCGAGCATGGGCTGATCCCGCCGCACCTGAATTTCACTGCGCTGAACCCGGAAATCGACCCGGAACCGGCCCAGTTGGTGATTCCGACTGAGCCGGTGGCCTGGGAAGGCGTGGACGGGCGGCGGATCGCCGGGGTTAGCGCATTTGGCTTCGGCGGCACCAATGCGCATCTGGTGCTGGAGGCGCCCCCCCCCGGCGCTTCGCGCCACCCCTCCTTAGCCAAGGAGGGGAACGATGTGCAGGTCTTACCGCTCTCGGCTCGCGATCCGCAGGCGCTGAAGGAACTGGTCGCGCGCTGGGCGGATTGGCTGGAGGCAACAGCGGAACCGTTCGCGGCGATTGCCCAGACCGCCAGCGCCGGGCGCAGTCACTTTGCCCATCGCCTGGCGGTGACGGCAACCGATGCCCGTTCCGCCGCCGTGGCGCTGCGCCGGGCGACTCCGGTTGCCGTGCAGAATGCGCCGCGCATTGCGTTCCTGTTCACCGGGCAGGGTTCCCAATACTCTGGCATGGCTCGCCGCGCCTATGCGTGTTTCCCGGTGTTTCGCGCCGCGCTGGATCGTTATGCCGGCATTCTCGATGCGCCGCTAGGTCGTCCGGCGCTCGATCTGCTGTTTGGCGAGGCGTCCATCGACAATACCGGACTGGCGCAACCGCTGGTGGTGGCGGTGGAACTGGCCTTGGCGGACCTGTGGCGCTCCTGGGGCATCACTCCCGCTGCGGTCATGGGCCATAGCGTCGGTGAATATGCCGCGGCGGTAGCGGCGGGCGTGTTTACCCCGGAAGAGGCGCTGGCGCTGGTGGCGGAACGCGGGCGGTTGATGCAGGCCCTGCCCTCCGGCGGCGGAATGCTGGCAGTGTTTGCGCCGGTGGCGGCGGTGGAGCCGTGGCTGGCGGTAGTGGACGGCGTTCTGGATTTGGCGGGATTCAATGGCCCGGCGAATACCGCGGTATCGGGCGATCTCGCGGCGCTGAACTGGCTGGCCGAACGGCTGGATGCTCGCGGTATCGACAGCCGGCGGTTGGCGGTGTCCCATGCCTTTCATTCGGCGTTGCTGGAGCCGGCGTTGCCGGGTTTGGAGCAGGCGGCGCGCGGCTACGGCGTGCGTCATACCTGCCTGCCGCTGATTTCCAACCTGACCGGAACGCCACGGGAAACTTTTGACGCCGGTTACTGGCGGGAACATGCCCGACAACCGGTGCGCTTTGTCCAAGGACTGGAAGCGTTGCGGGCGCTGGGTTGCGGTACCTTTCTGGAAATCGGGCCACAGGCGATCCTGACCGCGCTGGGCAAGGCGGCGCTGGATGAGGGTCGCTGGCTGACTTCGTTGCGGCGTGGCGTAGCGGATGACGCCGGTCTGACTGAGGCGCTGGCCGGGCTGTATCAAGCCGGCGCAACGATCGATTGGGCGGGCGTGTTCGCCGGAACCCGTCCGGGTTGGGTGGCCGCGCCGACCTATCCGTTTCAGCGGCGGCGTTATTGGCTGGAGGCGCCGCAGATGGCGCGGGTTGCTCATTCATTCTCTCCTCTCCCGCTAGCGGGAGAGAGGGCGGGGGAAGGTTCAGCGCTGGTCTATGATTTTTATGACGAATTAACCGTAGTTTCGCGCACTTACGAGGTGACTGGCACCGCCGATCTGGATGCAGAAGGCCACCTGACCTTTGGCTTCCTGCCAGAGCCGGTTCCGGGTTTCTCCTGGGTTCGGGCGCTGTTCGAGAAAGACGAGAATCCGGAGGCTCATGCGCTGTTTCGCGCCAGTCAGCGGGAACTGAAGGACAATCTGTTCGTCGGCATTGACTTTTCCCGGATGCGGTGGGTTTTCGACTATGGTTGTGGTCACGCGGCGGATCTGTGCAGCCTGGCGCTGCATCATCCGCAACTCCAGCTTCAGGGCTACACGCTGTCCGCCCGGCAGGTGGAAGTCGGGACCGAACGCATCGCCCGACTGGGTTTGCAAGACCGGGTGCGGGTGCAGCGCAATGACTCCAGCGCCGCCCCTTTCCCCGGCCAGTTCGATCTGATTTTCGGCTTCGAGGTCACCGGCCTGATCGCCGATAAAGAGGCGCTGTTCGATAATATCGCCGCGCATCTGGCCCCCGGCGGGTTGCTGGTGATCGCCGATTTTGTCGCGACCGCCGATCCGATTGCTAATCCGCAAACACACTCCTTCACCCCCGATTTTCCCCAGTGGGCGGCGCTGTTCAGTACCCGGCGCTTGCGGTTGACCCGGGCGGTGGATACCAGCCTTGAAATCGCCAACTGGCTCGAAGACCCGCAGATCGAGGCCAACGTCGCGGCGCTGGCCGCCCGGTTCGGGTTGGGTGAACTGACCTGCCGGCATCTGCTCTCGAACGCCAATATCGGCAAGGCGTTGCGCATGGATGTCATGCGCTACCTGCTGTTGACCGCGCAGGCTGCGCCGCATGAAGAGGTCGCCACGCTCCGGGAGGCCAATGAGGCGTTGTTGCGCAATGCCCGGCGTTATCGGGATACGCAGCTGTCCAGTGTCACCGCGCCGTGGCGGCATTGGCTCTACGGCATCGACTGGCTCACCCTGCCGAAAACCGAACCGTTGCCTGAACCTTCCGTTATTGCTGACGCCCTGGCTCCCGACGTGGCGCGGGAACGGAAGGCTTTGGAGCCGTTCGCAGCAGCAGGCGCTGCCGCTGATCGTTTGAGCCTCGATTACACGGTGGCTACGTTCCGCGCCCTCGGTTGCGCCGATGTGGACGCCGCCGCCCAGGTTGAAATCGCCCCACCTTTCCGCCGGTTGCGCGACCGATTGGTTGCGGTGCTGAAGGCGGCGGGTCTGCATGAACTGCCTGATCCGGGCAATGTGGACGCCCGTGCGGCTGAGGTATTAGCCCGCCATCCCGAAGCCGAGGCTGAGTTCACCTTGCTGCGTCGTTGCGGCGGGGCATTGAGCAAAGCGCTGACCGGGCAGGTCGATCCCCTGGAATTGCTGTTTCCCGGCGGCGATATTCGCCTGGCCGAGCGGCTGTATGAACATTCCCCGTTTTCGCAGGCAGTGCAACGGCTGGCCGGTCAAGCCATCGCCCGGTTGCCGCGCACCTGGCCATTAGCGGTATTGGAAATTGGCGGCGGTTCCGGCGCGACCACTGCCCATCTGTTGCCGCATTTGCCGTCCGGTAGCCGCTACCTGTTCACTGATCTCGGCGCGGGACTGGTCGCCCGGGCGCAGGACAAATTCGCCGGGGCCGATCTGGATTACGCGGTGCTGGACATCGCCCGCCCGCCGGAGGGTCAGGGCATCGCCGCCGGGGTCTGGGATGTGGTGGTCGCTGCCAACGTACTGCACGCCACGCCCGATCTGGCCCGTACCTTGGGGCATGTCCGTGAGTTATTGACGCCCGGCGGCCTGCTCTTGCTGATTGAGAACACTGGACGGCTGAACTGGGGGGATTTGACCTTCGGCCTGACCGACGGGATGTGGAACTTTACCGACACCGGGTTGCGCGACTACGCCTTGCTCTATCAAAGCCAGTGGCGGGAATTGCTGCCGCGCTGCGAATTCGAACAGCTCGCCATCCTCACGCCGGGCGAACCGGATCAGGGCGGCTTGTCGCAGCAGTGCGTGATGCTAGCGCGGCGCAATCCCCGACGACACTGGTTACTGGTCAATGGCCGGAATGAACGGGCCGCGCCGCTGTTTCAATCCCTGACGGCGAATGGTGACCGGTGTACGGGCATTGGGGAGCTTCCCGATCAACCCGACGAACTATTGGCGGATGTGAGCGACGTGGTTTATCTGGGCGCGGTCGAGGTCGCCGATCCCTTGCAGCAGAAAGCCGTGTTGGCCCCGGTGCTGGCGCTGGCCAAAACCCTGATGACCTGGGCCGATCCGCCGCGTTTGACTCTCGTTACCTGTGGCGCTCAGGCAGTCGGCGACCGGCTGCAACCGGCGCAGGCGACTCTGCTGGGTTTTGGACGGGCGCTGATGAGCGAGGTTAGCGAACTGCATACCCGCTTGATCGATCTCGATCCCGCCGGTTTCATCGCCGATCAGGCCGCGGCATTGACCGATGAATTGACCTTGGGCCGTGAGCGTGAAATCGTCCGGCGCGATGGTATTCGTCAGCAACCAAAACTGGTTCGTCGTACCGTAACCCCGGTTTCGCCGCTGCGCTTCGACCCGACGGCCAGCATTCTGGTCACCGGCGCGTTCGGTGGGTTGGGGCTGAAAGTCGCGGGCTGGCTGGTCAAACAGGGCGCGAAAACGCTGGTTCTGGCGGGTCGCAATCCGCCATCGTCGGAAGCTGAAGCGGTGCTTGACGGCCTGCGCAACCAGGGCGTTCGGGTCTTGCCGGTTCGTTGCGACGTAGCGGATCGCGCTCAGGTCCAGGCGTTGATTGCCGCTGCACAGGAAGCCGCGCCGCTAAAGGGCGTGATTCACGCTGCCGGGGCGCTGGCCGATGCCAGTTTGGCGGGACAGACCTGGGCGAAGTTTGAACAGGTGCTGGCGGCTAAAGTCCTCGGTTCCTGGCATCTGCATGAACTCACCGCCGATCTCAAGCTAGAGCATTTCGTGCTGTTTTCATCCGCTGCCGGCTTGCTCGGACCGGCGGGACAAACCAATCACGCCGCCGCAAACAGCTTCATTGATGCTCTGGCTCATGTCCGGCGCACCGCCGGCTTGCCGGCGCTGGCGATTGACTGGGGCGCCTGGGCCGAAGTCGGCGCGGCGGTGCGCAATGATCTGGAGGCGCGGGTAGAGCGCACCGGGCTGATCCACATGGCCCCGGAATCGGCGCTGGCGGCATTGGCTTGGGCGATGAGCCAGAATGCGCCGCAAATCGCCATTCTCGACGCGGACTGGGCGGTGTATCGGCAACGCTTCCCGCTGGGTGGCATCCCACCCCTCACCCCCAAACCCTTTGCCACAATAGGCGCAGGGAGTCATACCACCCTCACCCCCAGCCCCTCTCCTGAGGGGAGAGGGGCGCCAGGATCGGCCACTTGGCAGGAACGGCTGGCGGCGGCTCCGCCGGCACAACGGCTGGATTTGTTGATGGATGCGATTCGAGCTGAAGCCGCTCGGATCATGCGGTTAGACGATGAGGGCAGCATCACTGACGAGCGCCCGTTGCGCGATTTGGGCCTTGATTCGCTGATGGCGGTGGAAATGCGCAACGCCCTGGCCGCTCGGATTGGCGTCAAGTTGCCGGCGACGCTGTTGTTCGACCAGCCCAGTGTCAGTGCGCTGGCTGCGTTTCTGGCCAATGGCGCTTTAGCCGGACTGTTCCCGGCGCCAGCGGAGCCGAGTGAAAACGCGGAACTGGCGGGGCTGGATGCTGCGGAATTGTCGGCGCTGCTGGATGCTGAGCTGGCAGTTAAAACCGGGCATCCAGGTAGTCATAATTAACCCAAGTTGCCACCTTAAACAGAGCAAGATCCATCGGGGTTTGCTAGCGTTGTGAGTGCCTCTACCACACAACGATAGGCGGAACCCCATTCGATGGCAAAAGCCCGTAAAGCGATTGAAAAACAGGTAGCCTGATTTAGCGTTTGTGACCTACGAGGCCGTACAAAAATAACAAATTGATTTTTATGGTGAAAATTTGAGAGAATAGAGTAGAACCTCGATCCTGATCGCCGCGCAGGATGATGGAACAGTGGCGCGGGGCATTGTTTCACGGCTCCCGCGCCAGTCGGAAGCCCAAATCATCGCTGAGTGGATCAGCCCCCGCTCGCCAGTTGCCGCCACGAATCGCCACCACCTCCGGCAACCGGCTCGCGCAACGCTGTTCCTGCCCGGCAAACGCCTGCCGGTATTCCGAACAGGTCCATTCCCGCTCCTGCCCATCAGGATCGACCACCAGCACCCCGGCGCGGGCGGCGTATTCCCATTCCGCCTCGGTCGGCAGCCGATAGGCTTGTCCCATACGCTGCGTCAGCCAGGCCGCATAATCCACCGCCTCCTGCCAGGTGACCTGTACCGGATCGCCAGGCTTCCCACCGGGCGGCGCTTCCCGCCCGGCGGCTTCGGCAAACCGGCGATAGGCATCGAGACTGACCGGCCGACGACTGATCGCGAACCTTGCCCCCGAAATTGACGCCATCTCCGGCGACTCAACCGCTGCTGACGAAGCTGACGAAGCAGCGGGCAATGGCGCCGGTTCTACCACCCGGGGCGCGGGCGGCGTGGCTGGAAGGACCGGTAGCGATGGGTTGGCTCCCGCTCCTGCTGCCGGCGTAACCGGAACTGCGGACGAGACCGCCGGCAGAAAGTAGAACTCGCCACGCAGCGACGACGCCACCCAGGGAATCTGGCTGCCGCCGGTATCCTGCTCGACGGCGACCAGCACCTGCTTGAAGACCTGTTCCAGACTCAGACCGGGCGTATTGAGCGTTGCCAGCAGATGCCGGGTATAGGGGCTGTTGCGGCCTGCGCCGCCATCCTGCGAAATTGCGCCCGGCCCGGTGGCATAGGCGATAAAGGTTCCCGCCGGGCCATCCATCCGCGCTAGACCCCGGCTGCCAAGACTGCGGGCAAAGGGGTTATTGCGGCAGGCGTCCAGAATCACGATATTGAAGCCGTTGCCTGCCGACTCCATCGCCCGCAGCACCGCCTCGGCGTCGATGCCTTCATCAGGAATCTCGAACTCCTGGCGAATATCCACGCCGACCGGAATCAGGTAATTCTGGCCCTTGAGCTGAACCCCGTGTCCGGCGTAATAAAATAGTCCGACCCCGCGCTGTTGCCGCAACTGTTGCTCGAACTCCCGCAACGCCTGGCGCATGGTCTGGCGGTCGGCATCGGTGCGTTCGATCACCTGAAAACCTAGTTCCCGCAACTTGGCAGCCATATCCCGGGCATCATTGGCAGGATTACGCAAGGGCGCATCGCGATACGCGCCATTGCCAATCACCAGCGCGGTGCGCGGCTCAGCCACAGCCACGGCGGCAATTAACCAGAGGAGCAATCCCAGGGCGGCGGTCAGGATGCATTCAGAAAAACGGTTCATCATGGCGATCTTTTCAGGAAATAAGGTTGGGTTTTGAAAATGAAGACATGGTCTTGAAAGAAAAGTCGATCTGCGCATTATCCGCTGAATGGGTCCTTAATGAACGTGAATGAACGTGAATGAATGTGACCGCAATGAACGTGACTGCCCGCGCTACCGACCGCATCCGCTGAGGGTGAAGATTCATGATGGCGAAGCTGCTATTGCCACGCACACTGGCGCTGCTAGTGGCGCTGTTCATCGTCGGTTGCGCCACACCGGCGAAGCCACCCGTTGCGCAGGGGATCGATCCGCTACGCCTTGGCAATCCCAAGGCTAAATTTACGGTGATGCTGCGCTGCGAACAGCCGGTATTACATATCGGCGCACCGGTCCGACTGGATTTTCAAACTGCCGCGCCCGGCTATCTGAATCTGTATTTCATCCATTCATCCGGTCAGACTGGCCAGTTGCTCACCAATTATCCGGTGCGCGCCAACGAACCGGTCACGTTCCCGCCCGCCGGCGGCAAAAAACTCCGCTATGCGCCCGATCCGCCGCCCGGCGCTGAAACCTTCATTCTGGCAGCAACCCGCCAACCGTTAAATCTGCTGGGCCGGGCCGACCTCAAGCACGTGAAGAAACCGCGCACCCCGGTCGCCGAGCTGAACCTGAGCGGCCCACAACTGGTAAACCGGCTGCGCGGGGCGTTGCAACAGCGTCCGCCCGCTGACTGGAACGCAGTCAGCATTCGAACTCCGCTGCTGTCGAGTACTGGCCGGCCGTAACAGCGTCGGGGTGGCCTGTCCCGTTGTATAATTTCGCATTCCCTGAGATGGATTTCCGTGTACGGCATGAAAGAACTGATTAAAGGCGCCAATGCGCCACTGGCCGCGTCCGGCCGGGTGCAAATTCGCCTGCTCTGGAACAACATCCCCGGCGAACTCGATTTCGCCTGCTTCGCGCTCGATGCCCATGACCGGGTTCTAGCTGACGACTGGTTTGTGTTCTACAACCAGCCGGCCAGCCCCGGTGACGCGATCCGCATCGATCCGGATCGTCCGGCGTTCCTGATCAACCTCGACGCCCTGCCCGGCGCGGTGCGCAAGTGCATCTTTACCGCCACCCTGAGCAGCGGCACGTTTCAGGCCATGACCGACGCCATCTTTATCGCCGCCCCCACTGCCGGCGATTATGCGGTCCGGTTCCGGCTGGTCGAGCCGATTGAAAGTCGTTCGTTGCTGGTAGCCGAACTGTATCGCTATAACGGTGCGTGGAAGGTGCGGGCCAAAGGTGAGGGACTGAAAGCCAATCTGGCCGAACTCAGCCGGCAGTTTGGGGTAGATGTGCTGGATGAAACGCCCAGCCTCCGACATCCGCCCGCAACGCCGTCCAGCCCGCAGCCGCGTCCCATCAATCGACCGATAACTCCACTGCCTCTGCCGCCGAGCCGGGTCTTGCCCACAACGCCGGTTCCTGTTCCGATCACACAACCACCCTCTGCTCCGCTGATTCCTATTGCACCGTCCAGTACGCCTCCTGCCCACGGCACTGGTCAACCCACTCCGCCACCACTGGACCGGCACGAAAAGCTCAAAACCTACGCGACTCTGGCGATTGCTTTTGGCTCGCTGACGACGGCCATCACGACCCTGATCGCCCTGCTCATCACCCAGTGCCACCGGTAACCGTCAGTTCCATATTTCGTCACGCCTGTGCATTGCTTTCCCGTCCGGCGCGTCCCAAACTTTCCTGACTCAAGCCCTTTCATCCTCGATTACCTCCCGGAGACGCTTATGTTCCATCGCTATGCTATAAAAAATCTTCTCATCGCCACTGTGATCGCCGCATCGCTGTCCGGTTGCGCTGGTATGAACGACCAGCAAACCACCGTAGCCCAGGGCGCGGGAGTCGGCGCGCTAATTGGCGCCGGTCTCGGCTACGCCATTGGCGGCAATACCACGGGCACCCTGATCGGCGCGGCGGCCGGTGGACTGATTGGCGCTGGCATTGGCAGCTCGGTTGCTGACCGCAAGGCCCAATACGCCCGCCAAGAGGATTTCCTGGTCGCTGAAATTCAGCGTAATCAGGAGTTCATTCGCGAAGCCGACGCCCAGAACCAGCAGATTTATCAGGACATCGCCCAACTGGATCGCGAATCACGGCGACTGGCGCGGGAATACCGGGCTGGCAAGATCAGCCGCGATGCGCTGGTCCGGCAAAAGGCGACCGTGGAAAAACAATTGGCGACCGCCAAAAAAGTTAATTCACTGGCTGAACAGCAGTTGGCCGACACCAATCAGGTGTACAGCGAAACCCGGCAACAGCGCGGTCCGCAGGACCAATACAGCCGACAACTCGAATCGAATGTGGTCAAACTGAAGGAGACCCGTCAGCAATCCAGCCAGAACGTGGCCAGCTTGCAGCAAATGTACGACGGCATGTCGATCTGAATCTGAACCCGCTATCCCGTATTGTTCCCCCTCCCGCCGGGTGCGGGAGTCCGGGAACCGGAGGTCCGCATTATGAAAACCATTACGACAACTCTATCGGGCGGCGCTCTGAGCCTGCTCATCCTGGCCGGCTGTGCGACCGATCCCAGCAACGATCCCCACACCGGCGGCTTTTTCGGCGGGGTGCGCGGCCTCTCGTCCGGCGACTACGACGCCCGCCAGCAAATTCTGGACGAACAGCGGGGCGAATCGCTGAACCAGTTGCGCGCCCTGCGCGAGGAAGGTGACTATCTGGAAGACCAACGGGCGATGAAAGCTGATGATGTCGCGGCGCAACGCCGGCAACTGGCTTCGCTCAAGGCCAGAAACCGGGCGCTTGCCAACCGGATCAATCAGTTAAAAAGCTCCAAGGCCATGACTGAACGGCAGACGGCGGAACTGCGGCGCAAACAGCAGCAATTGACCGGCAATATCCAGCAGTTCGAGACCCAACTGGAGCGGGGACAACTCACCGCCGCCCAAGCCGACGCCAAACGGCTGAGTCTGGAACGGCAGTACGACGCCATCAAGGATTTGTGAGACTTCGGCAGGCAGGCGTGGGATGAACAACACTCTACTCAAACCGGTGTTGCTGCTGGCGGCGTGGTTATTAGCCGCCAGCCCGGCGTTCGCCCAGAATCTGGAAAGCAACCGCTACTATGTGCAGCAAATGATTGAGTTGGCCTCCGCCAACGATGAACACGGCATCGTGGCGATGCAGCGGATGCTGGAGCAAAACCCGCGCCCGGCTTCGTCCGATCCTGCAGCGGCCAGCGCCGCTCTGCAACGCGGACTGGCGGCCCTGCGCCAGGACGATCAACAGACCGCACTGATGGCCTTTCAGCAGGCAGTCCAACTCGATCCCGGCAACGTCGAAGCCGCCAATCATCTGGGCCTGGTCCATCGCAAGCTGGGTCAGTGGCCGGAGGCCGAACGCGCCCTGCAACAGGCGCTATCCCTGGAGCCGGCGCGGGCGGTGGCCTGGTTCCAGTTGGCCCAGGTCTATGGTCTGCAAAACGACGCCCGACGGGCGATTGGCGCACTGGCTAACACCTATCGCTATGCCCAGAACGCGATGCGGGCCGAGGAAATTTTGCGCAACATCGCCGAGAACGAAGCCGCCGATACCCTGCGCAATGCGGCGCTGGCCACCTTGCAGCTTTATCAATTGCCGGTAGCGACCGTGATCGTGCCGCCCCTGGCCCCCCATTCCGAAATGGCGCCCATGGCCAATCCGGCCAGTTCCTCCCGCGCTCCCCGCACTGCGCCATGAATCTCCGACGGACACTGGCGGCAGTACTGCTGACGCTGGCGAGCGCAACGGCGGTGTGGGCCGGCCAGTACGACACCATTGACTATTACGTCCAGCAGATGATCGCCGCCGCCGCCACCAAGGATCAGGCTGGCGTACTGACCTTCCGCGAGCAACTGGACAACCAGCGCCGCCCGGAACCCGGCGATGCCACCCAGGCCCGACCGTTTCGCCAGCAGGGCCTCGATCATCTGGCTGGCAACCGGTTCAAGGAAGCCCTGGCCGCGTTCCGTCAGGCATTCATCGCCGATCCCGCCGATCCGGAGATCGCCAATCAACTCAGCCTGACCTACCTGCTGCTGCGCCGGCTCAAAGAGGCCGAGCGCCTGGCGGTCTATGCGCTGTCGCTGGCACCCGGCCAGTCGGCCACCTGGTTCACCCTGGGTCAGGTCTATGGTCAGACTGGCGATACCCAGCGCGCCGCCGGGGCCTTCGCCAACGCCTACCAGTTCGCCCCGGACCCGGCGACGCTGACGGAACAACTGCGACAACTGGCGACCACCGATCCCGCTGACGCGGTCCGAATCGGCGCATTGCAGGCTCTGCAAGCCGTGCAACCACAAACTCCGCCGACCTCTCTGGCCAACCCCGGTATTCCTCCCGTTCCGACAGCCGCGCCCCCCCCGCAGCCTGCCGTGAACTCTTTGCCCAACGCACTGCAACCGGGGGCAAGTCTGGGCAAACCCGTGGCTACTCCGCCACCGGCATCGTCCCCTCCCCAGCCCGCGCCTGCCGGCAACGACAATCTGGGGCAACGCATTTACCGGCGCAGCCTGCCGATCACCTGCCTGATCGTCACGACCCGCAATGGCAAAACCGACAATCTGGGCAGTGGCCTGCTGGTTTCGAGCGATGGGCTGGTGATTACCAATGATCATGTGATCGACAAGGCCGATAACCTGGCGGTGAAATGCGGCGGGCGCGAATCGGTCGCCAAAATTCGCCGACGCGGCAAGTCGCCCGATCTGGCCTTATTATCCACCTCGCTGAACGGCGCCG
Organism: Gammaproteobacteria bacterium; assembly: GCA_020846135.1. GTDB lineage: Bacteria > Pseudomonadota > Gammaproteobacteria > Competibacterales > Competibacteraceae > RXIV01. The sequence goes on along the minus strand of JADLEK010000014.1, from coordinate 45,246 downwards.
ACCGCTTTATCCTCAACGCCACCTACAGCCAGGATCTGATTGGCCGGGATGTGTTCGTGATCGGCAATCCCTACGGTCTGGAAGGCACCTTTTCCACTGGCGTGATCAGCGGGTTGCGCGAGATCGACGGGGTGCGTTATATCCAGATTTCCGCGCCGATCAGCCCCGGCAACAGCGGCGGCCCGGTAATTTTGCACGACGGCACCGTGATCGGCATCGCCACCATGGGTCTGAAGGTCGGGCAGAACCTTAACTTTGCGATTGCCGCTATCGAAATCAGCGCTGCCGGCTTCTTCGATCCTTCGCGGATGAAAAATCAGCCCGCATCCGGAAAACCCTGAACCGTGAGCGATCCCTCCCCCACTCGCACTGTCTACACCGTTTCCCGCCTGAATCAGGAGGCGCGATACCTGCTGGAAGACGTGTTTCCGATGATCTGGGTGCAGGGTGAAGTCTCCAATCTGTCCCGTCCCAGCTCAGGACACGTCTACTTCTCGCTGAAGGATGCCAGCGCCCAGCTGCGCTGCGCCCTGTTCCAGAACCGCGCCTTCCTGTTTCGCGACGGCCCGCGCAATGGCCAGCAGGTGTTGGCCCGAGGCCGGGTCAGCCTGTACGAATCCCGTGGCGAGTTTCAGCTCATTGTCGAGTTTGTCGAGGAGGCTGGCGCTGGCGCGTTGCGGCAGGCTTACGATGAATTGCGACTGCGGCTGGAACAGGAAGGGCTGTTCGCGCCGGATCGCAAACAGCCGCTGCCGCCCTTCCCGCACCGGATCGGGGTCATCACCTCGCCGACCGGCGCAGCCCTGCATGATGTGCTGACCACCCTGCGCCGCCGCTGTCCGCAGACGCCGGTGTTGCTCTATCCGGTCCCGGTGCAGGGCGACGGCGCGGCAGAGCGCATCGCCGCCACAATTCGGCTGGCTTCAAAGCGCCGGGAATGCGCTGTGCTGTTGCTGGTGCGGGGCGGCGGCGCGCTGGAGGATTTGCAGGCGTTCAATGCCGAGGGTGTGGCGCGAGCGATTGCCGATTGCGCTATCCCGCTAGTGACCGGGGTCGGTCATGAAACCGACGTGACTATTGCCGATTTCGCCGCTGACCTGCGGGCCGCCACCCCTACTGCCGCGGCGGAACTGGCCGGTCCTGACCGGCAGGACGGGCTGCGCCAGATCCGGGCGCTGGAGGAGCGGCTGGCGCACACACTGCGCCGCCGGCTGACCGACCAGCGGCAACAGCTGGAACAACTGGCGCAACGCCTGGCCCGGCAACACCCGCACCGCCGGTTGCGGAATCGCACCCAGCGCCTTGACGAACTGGAACAACGGTTACGGCAGGCGCTGCGCTGGCGGCTGCAAACCGCTGCCCAACGCTTGCAGCAGGTGAGTGGTCGCCTGCACACCCTAAGTCCACTGGCGACTCTACAGCGCGGTTATGCGATTGTTCGCCGTTATCCGGAGGGCAGGATTGTGCAACGAGCCAGCGCAGTTGAGATCGGCGATACGATAGAAACTCTTCTAGGTGAAGGTTGCCTGCGCTGTGAAATTAAGGCGGTTTCTGCGCTAGACTCATGGTCAGAATTAGTTACTCATCCTCAGTCGCCAGGATGCTGATCGCCATGTCCGATCCCGCCGCCGAGCTGGAAAAACGCGAGAACTATCGTCTCCATTTTCCACGCGCCGAACGACCGTTGCTGGTCATCGGCGAACACCATTACGAGGTCGTGGACTGTTCAGTGCGGGGATTGCGCTGCATTGTCAATGACTGGCAACCACGGCTCGCTCTTGGCGATCAGATCGAGGGGCTGGTGCGATTTCGGGATCGGGCGCAAGCGCCAGTACGCGGCTCGGTCGTTCGGATTCAGGAGGGCGAAATCGCGCTCTATATGCCGGATAGTGAAATTCCCTTTACCGTTCTGCGTGGCGAAGAGCGTTACCTGCTCGCCCATTATCGGGCGCGGACTGGATAAGCCTATGGCTGCGGATGATGAACGTCGCCAGTATCACCGGATTCGCTACCCATTCCCGGAGCGGCCAAAATTTGAATGCGCTGGACAAACCTGCGCGGTCCTCGACATTTCCGCCCGGGGCTTGCGCTATGCGGTGGTCGGTGTAGATCCTCCGAACCCACATGATCTGATCAAGGGCATCCTGCGGTGTCAGCGCAGCGCTGCAGTCGCTATTGAAGGCACCGTGGTGCGGGCGCAAAACGGCGAAGTCGCCTTGTTCCTGCATCAGGAAATTCCCTTCACGGTCTTGATCGCCGAACAACGCTACCTGCATCAACGCTATCCGATGTGGTCGTAATCGCAAACAAGGCTTGCCTGTATTCCATCATGACGACCGGGTCTCCCCTTCTCATTCAGATCAGGTTTAGCCTACCGTCTGATTCTCTCCAACCATACAAATGGATTAATCCGTCATGAGCCAACTGGAACCCCATTTTCATACTGAATTGCTGGTGCTGGGCGCTGGTCCCGGCGGTTATAGCGCCGCCTTCCGCGCCGCTGATCTGGGCCTGAAAACCCTGCTGGTTGAACGTTATCCGGCTTTGGGCGGCGTCTGCCTGAACGTCGGCTGCATTCCGTCCAAAGCATTGCTGCATGTTGCGGCGGTGATGGATGAAGCCGCGCATTTCGCCGAACTGGGCGTGGTTTTTGGCCCGCCAACCGTTGAACTGGACAAGTTGCGGACGCACAAAAGCAAGATCGTCAATAAACTGACCGGCGGACTGGCGGGAATGGCGAAAGCCCGCAAGGTCGAGGTAGTACGCGGCTATGGGCATTTTCTCGATCCGCATCATCTGGAAGTCGAACTCACCACCGGGTCGGGCCAGGATAAAACCGGCGAGAAACAGATCATCCGTTTCGACCAGTGCATTATTGCCGCCGGCAGTCAAGCGGTGCATTTACCGTTTATCCCGGATGATCCGCGCATTGTCGATTCGACTGGAGCGCTGGAATTGCGCTTTATGCCCAAACGGTTATTAGTCATTGGCGGCGGGATTATCGGCCTGGAAATGGCGACGGTGTATTCCACGCTGGGCGCGCGGATTGATATTGTCGAAATGCTGGATGGTTTGATGCAGGGACCGGATCGGGATTTGGTCAAGGTGTGGGAAAAGAAGAACGCTGGGCGCTTCGACAAGGTCATGCTGAAAACCAGAACTACGGCCGTTGAAGCCTTGCCGGAAGGTTTACGAGTGACGTTCGAGGGTGAAAATGCGCCGGCGGAACCGCAGCTTTATGATCTGATTCTGCAATCCGCCGGACGCAGTCCGAATGGCCGGAAAATTGGCGCAGACCAAGCCGGAATCAAGCTTGATGAGCGTGGCTTTATTCCGGTAGACAAACAGCAGCGTACCAATGTCCCCCATATTTTCGCCATTGGCGATATTGTCGGACAGCCGATGCTGGCGCATAAAGCGGTGCATGAAGGCCATGTCGCCGCTGAAGTCGCGGCGGGTCACAAGAGTTTCTTTGACGCTAAAGTGATTCCCGGCGTGGCCTATACCGATCCGGAGGTGGCTTGGGTGGGTTTAACCGAAGAAGCCGCCAAACAGCAGGGGCTTAAGATCGGCGTCGGCAAATTCCCGTGGGCAGCGTCCGGGCGGGCGATTGCCAATGGCCGCGATGAGGGATTCACCAAGCTGATTTTTGACGAGGAAACTCATCGAATTGTTGGCGGCGGGATTGTCGGAACCGGCACCGGCGATTTAATCAGTGAAGTGGCGCTGGCGATTGAAATGGGCTGTGATGCGGCGGACATTGCTCTGACCATTCACCCCCACCCGACTTTAGGCGAATCGGTGGGCATGGCGGCGGAAGTGTTCGAGGGGACGATTACTGATTTGTATATCCCCAAGAAGAAGCGCTGATCTCGCCGAACAGCAGGGTTTTAACTTCAACGCGGATTCAGCCGCCGCCAGGCGGCGGGGTCCTGCTGGCTGCCGGATCGCTGCCAGATCCCGCGTTTGGCCTGCCGCGCTTCGGCCTCGGCTTGCTGGTAGGCGGCAGAGTCGTTGTATTGCTCATAGACGACCGCACGCCCCTGCCGAACCATCTCCAGGCCAGCATCGCGACTGCCGGTGAAGACCTGAGCAACGGTTCGTCCGTAGCGATCCTGATCGATTACCCGTAAACTAACCGAGTCGCCACGATTGACCAAGCGGCGGAAAGCGTCCCGCGACTGAGTGCCCCACGGTTGCTGGCCCATTTCCGGGGCGTCGATGCCGAACACCCGCACCTTGACCTCGCCTTCCGGGCAACCAGCGGTCAGGGTGTCGCCGTCGTAGACCGATTTGACGGTACAGTTCAGTTCTGCGCCCCGGGCCAATACTTTGGCCGGGGCCTTGGGTTCATGCAGGAAGTAGCTGATAGCGATAATGGCGATGACCAGCCCGCCGATCACCCACGGCGAGCGGTTTTTTCGGCGGCGGGCTTGATTGAGTTCGCCGCGCAACAGGCTTAACAATGGTTTTAGCAGGTCTGATTTCATGCCGGGATTTTCAAAGTAGGTGATCCAGCGTGTCGGTTTCGCAATCAGCCCACCCGCAGTCAATCCGCATCGAACACTGGTCAAATTAGGCGCGGCGTGTTCGCGTCCTGCCGGGGCGCAGTAGCTGGGATGTCGAGAGTTCATAGCGGTCGCCTTCCCGCAGATGTTCAGCGCGAAAGGGACCATGGAGTGTGGTGGCGCAAGGGATCGATCATGGGAGCCTCCTGAACAGTGGTCAGCCGGGCTTTGAGTGGCTACCAGCCCGACAGGTTTCAAACTGCACCGCGCAGGGCCTGGGTATGGTAAGCGAGATGGTCGCCGATAAAGCTAGCGATAAAGTGATAGCTGTGATCGTAGCCCTCTTGCCAGCGCAGGGTCAGCGGAAATTGGCGCGCGGCGCAGACCCGCTCCAGCGAGGCCGGGTGTAATTGCTGGGCCAGAAATTCATCGGCGGAACCCTGATCGATCAACAAAGGAATGGGTTCCGCGCCGGCTTCGATCAGGCGGGCGGCATCGTAATCAGCCCATGTTTCGCGGTCATCGCCCAGATAGGCTTTAAAACAGCCTTGCCCCCAACTGCAGGCCATCGGGTGGCAAATTGGCGCAAACGCGGACACCGATCGATAACGGCCCGGCTCTTTCAACGCGCAAATCAATGCGCCATGTCCGCCCATTGAATGCCCGCTGATCGACCGCAGTCCGGGAATTAGCGGCAGTTTCGCTTCGACCAGCGCCGGCAATTCGCGGGTGATGTAGTCATACATCCGGTAGTGTTTCGCCCATGGCGCCTGAGTCGCATTGACGTAGAAGCCCGCGCCTTGTCCAAGGTCATAGCGGTCCGGGACATCCGGCACAGCCTCGCCCCGAGGACTGGTATCGGGAATGACTAGCGCTAGCCCCAGTTCCGCCGCATAGCGTTGCGCGCCGGCTTTCACCCGAAAGTTGTCGTCGGTGCAGGTCAGCCCGGACAGCCAGTACACCGCCGGGACTTTGGCGGTTGCGGCTTGCGGCGGCAGGTAAACCGAAAAGGTCATCGCACACTGGCAAGTGGTCGAGTCGTGGCGGTAACGGTTCAGCCAGCCGCCAAATTCCTTGATCGCTTCGATGTGTTCCACGGTCCCTGCTCCTAGAAAATAATCACCGAGCGGATGCTCTGGCCTTCGTGCATCAGGTCAAAAGCGGTATTGATCTGCTCCAGCGGCAGGGTGTGGGTGACCATCCGATCCAGTTCAATCTGACCACTCAGGTATTTTTCAACATAGCCGGGCAGTTGGGTCCGACCCTTGACCCCGCCAAACGCGGTGCCTTTCCAGGTGCGTCCGGTCACCAGTTGAAATGGACGGGTACGGATTTCCTGACCGGCGCCAGCGACGCCGATGATGGTCGAAACGCCCCAACCCATGTGGCAACACTCCAGCGCCTGACGCATGACCTTGACGTTACCGATGCACTCGAACGAGTAGTCCACCCCGCCGTGGGTCATCTCCTTGATCGCCTCGACGAGATCGCCGCCAAGCGCCGCCGGATTCAGGGTATCGGTCGCGCCCAGCGCCGTCGCCATCGCGAATTTGTCGGGGTTGAGATCAACGGCGATGATCCGTCCGGCCTGCGCCATCACTGCGCCCTGAATCACCGACAGGCCGATGCCCCCCAGGCCGAACACGGCGACCGTAGCACCGGGTTCAACCTTGGCGGTATTTAGCACCGCGCCGATCCCGGTAGTGACGCCACAGCCGAGCAGGCACACCTTGTCCAGCGGCGCGGCGGGATTGATCTTGGCGAGGGCGATCTCCGGCACCACCGTATATTCGGCGAAGGTCGAGCAGCCCATATAGTGAAACAACGGCTGGCCTTTGCAGGAAAACCGGCGGGTATGATCCGGCATGTAGCCGGTCCAGACCGTCGCGGCGATGGACTGGCAGAGGTTAGTTTTGGGCGAGCGGCAATATTCGCACTCGCCGCATTCCGGGATGTAGAGAGGAATGACGTGATCGCCGGGTTTCAATCCTTTGACGCCGGGTCCGCACTCGACTACTTCGCAACCGCCTTCATGGCCGAGAACGCAGGGAAATGCGCCTTCGGGATCATCGCCGGACAGGGTGAAAACGTCAGTGTGGCAAACCCCAGAGGCGACCACCTTGAGCAGGACTTCACCGGATTTCGGTCCCTCTATGTCAATTTCTTCAATGACCAAAGGCTGTTGCGGCTCCCAGGCGACGGCGGCGCGGGCTTTCATGGGCTGATGCTCCTCTCTGCTCAAATTTAAGAATGTTGGTTCGGGTTTAACTGCTGCTGGATCAAATCACCCGTTTCTTTTTCAATCCGCTGATTTCTTCCGCACTCATGCCCAGCAGATTTCCCAGAATCTCCTCGGTATGCTGGCCCAGTTTCGGCCCCAAATGGCGAATCTTTCCCGGCGTTTCCGACAGGCGGGGAATCACCCCAGGCACCACAATCGTTTCGCCTAAATCCGCATCATCAATCGCCACCAGATTACGCCGGGCATGGAATTGGCGATCCCCGAAAATGTCGGCGATGTTATTCAACGGTCCCGCTGGCGCTCCGGTGGCGAAACAGCGCTGGAGAATTTCTTCCCGGGTCAGAGAGCCGCACCAGTCCCGGACGATTTCGTTGACATCGTGCCGGTGTTCCAGCCGGGTTTTCTGTTCGCCGTACAAGCCGGAAGAAGCCAGCTCCGTCCGGCCCATCGCTTCGGTCAGGCGCACAAACAGCTTGTCGGTGGCGCAGGCAATCGCGATCCATTTGCCGTCCTTGGTCGGGAAATGCCCATAGGGACAGGCGAAATCATTATGGGTCGGGCCATGCCGCTCGCGCACCGTGCCATACATGGCATAGGCCGACGCCAGCTCATCCGTGCAGCGGAACATGGATTCATACAGCGCAGCGTCAATGTATTGGCCGATCCCGGTCTGTTCCCGATAACGCAAGGCCATCAACACCCCCAGACAGCCATACAGACCGGTCAGATAATCGCCCAGCGTGGTCGATCCGGGCGTGACCGGCGTGCCCCGGGGCATTCCCGACAGATAGGCGATCCCGCTCACCGCATGAGCGATCCGGGCAAAGCCGGGTCGATCCTTGTACGGGCCGGTTTGGCCGTAACCGGTGACCCGCAGCATGATCAAACCCGGATTGATTTCATGCAGGGTTTCCCAGGACAAGCCCCACTTTTCCAGCGTACCGGGCCGGAAGTTTTCACACAGCACGTCGGCTTTTTCGATCAACTGCTTGAACACCGCCACCCCAGCCGGGCGGTGCAAATCAATGGTCACCGACTTCTTGTTACGGGCCTCGCTCAACCAGGCCAGGGTATCGCCCCGGGCGGTCGGAGTGCCGTAGCGCCGGCAAATATCGCCGCCGACCGGATGCTCGACTTTCAGCACCTCAGCGCCAAATTCGCCCAGAATCCCGGCGCAATAGGGCGCAGCGATCACGGTGGCGACATCGATCACCCGAATGCCGCTCAACGGCAGGTCGGTTTCATCAGCATTGCTCATTACATTTTCTCCCGGAAAGCCTGGCTTAGATGATCTTGCGCTGGCGCAGCCGCTTGATGTCGTCGGCGGAAATCCCCAGCAGTTCACGCATCACTTCATAAGTCGCGTTGCCCAGCGTCGGCCCCAGGCTGTGAACTCGCCCGGGCGTCGCCGACAGGGTGGGCGTGACTCCGGGAACCACCACCTCGCCCAAACCCGGCTCCTCCAGCGTGACCAGATTGCCCCGCGCCTGAAAATGCTCATCCTCGAAAATGTCGGCGATGCTATTGAGCTTGCCGATCGGGACTTCCTTGTCCAGACAGCGGCTCAAAACCTCGGCGCGAGGCAACGATCCGACCCATTCGATCACGATCTGATTGACTTCATTACGAGCAGCCAGCCGCTTGCGCTGCTCGCCGTACAAGGCCGAAGACGCCAGTTCTGGGCGCTCCATCGCCTCGGCCAGCCGCTCGAACATCTTGTCGGTCGTGCAGGCAATCGCGATCCATTTGTCATCCTGGGTGCGAAAATGACCGTGCGGCACCGCGACGAAACTGCCGGCGCCTTCCCGCTCCCGCACCTTGCCCAACAAGCCATAAGAAGCAGCGATCTCGTCCAGTTGCCGGAAGACCGCCTCGTAAATACCGATATCGATGATCTGGCCGCGCCCGGTTTTCTCACGGTGGCGCAGCGCCATCAGAATCCCGATAGCGCCATAAATGCTGGAAAAATAGTCGCCCAGCGGCACGGTGCCGGGCAATACTGGGGTTTCGCCGGGGAAGCCGGCCAGATAGGACAGACCGCCAAAGGCATGGGCGATATGGGCGAATCCGGAGCGGTGGCGATACGGCCCGGTTTGGCCGTAACCGGATACCCGCAGATAAATCAGCCCCGGATTGGCGGCGCTCAGTTCCGGCCAGCCCAGTCCCCATTCCTCCATGATGCCGGGCCGGAAGTTCTCGATCAGCACATCGGACTTTTCCACTAGCCGCAGGAACAGTTGCACGCCCTCGGTCTGATGCAGGTCGAGCGTGACCGATTTGCGGTTGCGGGCCTCGCTGAGCCAGACCAGAGTTGCATCATGGCGTTTGGTGGACGTCCCGAACCGCCGCATCGGATCGCCGGCGATGGGGTGCTCGACTTTCAGCACCTCGGCTCCAAACTCGCTCAACGCCGAGGCGGCGTGCGGGCCGGCCAGGAAGGTTCCTACATCAATCACCCGGATGCCGCTGAGTGGCAATTTCGGGGGTTCCGGGTCAGTCTCATGCTGGGCGGTAAATTCGGAATCGCCCGGTAGAGGAGTATGATCTTGCGCCGTTGGATCGGACATGGAGTTCTCTTTGCGGGTGGTTTCGGGAAACAGGGAACGGAGAGAGAAAAGACCGGATTTTTTAACCTTATAACCTCAAAAGGTAGTCGTGCTTTGCTGAAAAACAACCGGTTCATCATCATGGCTGGCCCAGCGGCGATCCTGCTTCGAGGCGGAATGCTATTGCTGGCTGCGCTAATCCTGAGCGGTTGTGAACCGCCAGCTCCCGATCCGACAGTTCACATCTCCGGGTCAACCATGGGCACCAGCTATGATCTCAAGCTGGTGCCCGCTCCGGGCCAGATGGTCTCCACCGATCTCAAAACCCGGGTCGAGGCGCTGCTGGCCGGCATTAACAAAGTGATGTCCACTTACGACCCGAACTCGGAACTGTCGCGCTTCAATCAGAACTCCAGCACCGACTGGATTACGGTATCGCCGGAGCTGGGCCAAGTGGTCTCCGAGGGCCTGCAAATCAGCGAACTGAGCGGCGGCGCGTTCGATATTACGGTGGGGCCGCTGGTCAACCTGTGGGGATTCGGGCCGGAGCCGCGCCGCGATCAAGCACCGGACGAAGCCGCCATTGCCCAGGCCCGCGAGCGGGTTGGCTACTGGCGGCTACAAGTCCGCGACGAGCCGCCAGCGTTGAAAAAAGATCGGCCCGATCTCTATGTGGATCTGTCGGCGATTGCGAAAGGCTATGGCGTGGATCAACTGGCGGCGCTGGTTAATTCCGCCGGCATCAATGACTATCTAGTGTCCATCGGCGGTGAAGTGCAAGCCAGGGGCCGCAACGGCAAGGGTCAGCCCTGGACGATTGCGATTGAGCAGCCCGCTCCCGGTCAGCGGGCGGTGGAGCGGTTGGTGCGGCTGGGCGATCACAGCATCTCCACGTCGGGCGACTATCGCAATTTCTTCGAACAGGACGGTCGGCGCTATTCCCATATTATCAATCCACAGACGGGTCGACCGGTTCCGCAGACCCTAGCTTCAGTAACGATGATCAGCGATTTTTCCAGTCAAGCCGATGCGACCGCGACCGCGCTGATGGCGGCGGGGCCTGAATTGGGTTTCCGTCTGGCGACCGAGCATCATCTGGCCGTGTTTTTTATCCTGATTGGTGCTGATGGCGCTTTTCAGGAACGCTATACCCCGGAATTTGAACCTTACCTGTTGCCCCAACAACCGTGACTGCCTAATCCCGCCATGACTCTACCGGCTCTGAAAATTCGTAATTTGCGTAAAACTTACGCGAATGGTTTTGAAGCCTTGCGCGGCATTGATCTGGAAGTGGCTGAGGGTGAATTTTTCGCCCTGCTCGGCCCAAATGGCGCGGGCAAATCCACCACCATTGGTATCGCTAGTTCGCTGGTGCGTAAAACCAGCGGCATAGTGCAAATCTTCGGCCACGATCTGGATCGGGAACTGTCTGCGGCCAAATGCTGTATTGGGCTAGTGCCGCAGGAGTTTAATTTCAACCAGTTCGAGCCGACGGCGGAAATTGTGATCAATCAGGCCGGCTATTACGGAATTCCCCGCAATCGTGCTTATGAACGGGCGGAAATCTGCCTGAAACAGCTCGGTCTGTGGGACAAGCGCCGGCAAATGGCGCGGGAGCTGTCCGGGGGGATGAAACGGCGACTCATGATTGCCCGCGCTTTGGTGCATGAACCGAAGCTGCTGATTCTCGACGAGCCGACGGCGGGAGTGGATATCGAAATCCGCCGCTCGATGTGGGATTTTCTGCGCGATATTAACAGGCAGGGCGTCACGATTATTCTGACTACGCATTATCTGGAAGAAGCGGAAAGTCTGTGCCGGCATATCGCCATTATTGACCAAGGCCGGATTATCGAAAATACCGGAATGCAGACCTTATTAAGTCGGCTGCATGTTGAAACTTTTATTCTGAACTTGCGTGAATCATCGCTAATAACTCCCGAAATTCCTGGTTATCCACTGCGGCAACTGGATCCATTGACGCTGGAGGTCGATGTAGCCAAGGAACTGGGAATTAACGCACTGTTTCAGCAGTTATCGGAACGCGGGGTTGAGGTCGCCAGTCTCCGCAATAAAGCGAACCGACTGGAGGAACTGTTTCTGCAGTTGGTGGAAAAGACGGGTTAAAGAGTAGATCTATTGACCATTGAAAAAACGCCATGACAGAGGATATAACCATGCAAGTGTTGAATCTGGATAACCTCCCTGATTTTGCTCAACGTGAACTTTTTGATTTTTAACAGTTTTTAGTCGAAAAATACGCTGTCCGGAAACCACAAACGATTCACCAGAAACGATTTATAGTTCCCCGGTTAGTGAAGCCGTTTGAACCAGTCCGCCGTGAAGAATTGTATGAGCGGTGATTTTTTTGTTGACTCAAACATTTGGCTATACGCATTCATGGATGAATCTTCGCCAAAACATACGCCAGCAAGGGCACTGATTGAGCAAGATCGAGTCGTTCTGAGTACGCAGGTGATCAATGAAGTGTGTAGCAATCTTATTCGTAAAGCAGACTATACCGAACCTGAAATCCAGCAAACCATCCAGAACCTGGCAGCGATTTATCCAATTCTAGATATAACACTCCCTATTATCCGACAGGCTTCCAAACTACGGGTAGCGTATCGCCTGTCCTACTGGGATAGCCTCATCCTCGCCACAGCACAAGACGCCGGTTGCTCGGTTGTCTATTCAGAGGATATGCAGGATAATTTGAAAATAGCGGCTTTGATTATTCGTAATCCATTCAAAACCTAACCTGATTAGCAAGATTCTTCAGCCTGCCCTGTTTTGTCCTGCAAATCAGGAGCAAACTGGCAAACCCTTCCACTGGAGTCGGCCCATGCCGATGAATCGCATCCAATTTCAACCGGGCTTGTCGCCGCCTGCATTTCTTGAGCAGTTCGGGGCTGAAACCCAGTGTGAAGCGGCGTTGGAACGCGCCCGCTGGCCGGAAGGGTTTCGCTGCCCTCACTGTGGTGAAGCGGGTCATGATGTCCTGCGTCAGCGGGGATGTAAGACCTTTCAGTGCCAGCGCTGTCGGGTGCAGACCTCCCTGATCGCGGGGACCGTGTTCCAGAGCACCCATCTGGCGCTCACCCTCTGGTTTTTAGCCCTCTATTTGATCAGCGAAGCGAAAACGGGGTTATCGGCGCTGGCTTTGAAGCGCCACTTGGGCGTCAGCTATCCCACGGCTTGGCTGATTCAGCACAAGCTGATGCAGACCATGACCGAGCGCGATGCCCAGTACACCCTCTGTGGCGAGGTGCTGGTGGACGACGCTTATTGGGGCGGTGAACGGGTCGGTGGCAAAGTCGGCCGGGGTTCCGAAAACAAAGTCGCTTTCGTTGCGGCAGTTTCCCTCAATGGCCAGGGGCATCCGCTCTATACCAAAATGATCCCGGTCCCGGGGTTCACCTGCACGGCCCTGACCGACTGGGCTACAGTCGCCTTGGCCCCCGGCAGCCAGGTCCTTTCCGATGGGTTGGCCTGCTTTACTGGGGTGACGGCCGCCGGGTGCGACCACCAGGCCATCATCATCGGCCTGCGCAAACCTCATCAAGTACCCGAGTTCGGTTGGCTCAACACCCTCTTGGGTAACCTCAAAACCCGCTTCAGCGGTGCCTACCACGCGTTCAAATACGCCAAATACGCCACCCGCTACCTGGCCGCTTTCGCTTATCGCTTCAACTGGCGCTTTCATCTCGACACGCTTCCCACCCGCCTGCTCGTCGCCGCCGCGACCATCGGACCACGCCCTGCCCGTTGGCTTCGGCAGGCTGAAGAAGCTTGCTAATCAGGAAACCTAATGTCGATATTGGAATGATTAAACGAGTAAAAAAGGTCGTAAAACTTAAAGACTAAAGGCGAAAATCACTCTCATGCCCTTCCGCGCTCAATTGATTGCCCTGCAAACCATCCTGATCAGAGAAACCCTGCGGTTTCTGCGCATCTGGATTCAAACCCTGCTGCCGCCGGCAGTGACTACGGCGCTCTATTTCGTTATTTTCGGCCAGTTGATCGGTAGCCAGTTGGGACCGATGGACGGCTTGACCTATACCCAGTTCATCGCCCCTGGTCTGATCATGATGGCCGTGATTACCAACGCCTACGCGAATGTAGTGTCCTCATTTTATGGGGCCAAATTCCAGCGGCATATCGAAGAAATGATGGTGTCGCCGTTGCCCAATATGATCATTATTCTAGGCTTTGTCGGCGGCGGGGTGGCGCGGGGTCTAGCTGTCGGTGGGGTGGTAACCATAATTTCCCTGTTCTTCGCCGATCTGCGCTGGGATAACCCGTTGTTGACCGTAGGGGTGATGACCTTGACCTCGACCCTGTTTGCGCTTTGCGGACTGATCAACGGCATCTTCGCCAAGAGTTTTGACGATGTCTCGCTGATCCCGACCTTCGTGCTGACGCCGCTGACTTATTTCGGCGGAATTTTCTACTCAATCAAGATGCTGCCGCCGTTCTGGCAGGACGCCTCGCTGTTCAACCCCATTCTCTACATGATCAACGCCTTCCGCTACAGCATCCTCGGCGTATCGGACATCAACATCTATCTGGCGTTGGGCATCATTCTGGCGTTGCTGGCCGTTCTGTTCGGATCCAGTCTGTGGCTGCTACACCGCGGGATCGGGATTCGCCAATAAATTCAGGGTTGCCAATTCATCTAATCGGGATCGAGCTTTCTTGGAAAAAACACAATGTGGTAGGATTTGAGGCAGAGTTAGAGGAGGTTGGATGACCTATTTCCCGGTTTTTTTATCAGTGGTGCTGGTCGTGCGTAATCAATCTGATGAATTGCGCGCGATCATTGAACAAATGACCACTGCCGTCGCGTCCTTGGTCAGTGATTATGAGCTGATCATCGTGGACAACGCTTCGGATGACGACAGCGTGGCAGTACTCAAGCAACTCACCGGTGAGCGGGGCTTTCCAAACCTGCAAATCTATGCGCTGACCAAGGAGGTTGATGCGGATACCGCCTCTTGGGCCGGTTTGGAAAATGCGCTGGGGGACTTCATGGCGGTTATCGATCCGCTGACGGATGACCTTCAGTTTCTGCCGACCATGCTGGATCAGGTGGTCTCTGGGGCGGATGTGGTGTTTGCGGTGAACACGCAAAAGTCCCGGCAGAGTCTGGCTTATCGCAGTTGCGCTTGGGCCTTCAAAACGCTTTATCAGTGGTTCAATGGGCTTGATATGGCGCGGGAAGCGCCGCCTTACCGGATCATCAGCAAGCGGGTGGTGAATTTCATTTTGCAGCATCCGACTCCGGCGCTGATCTATCGCCATTTACCGGCTACCGCTGGTTTTTCCAAAGCCAATCTGAGTTACAGCGCCCCGCCGAAAGCCCACCGGAAAAAACGCTTGGGCGAAAGCATTGATCACGGGATGCGGTTGATGGTGTCCACGACTCGTGGGCCGATGCGATTGATGACTTTACTGTCGCTGTTCGGCGCGGTCGCTAATCTGGTGTATTCCGGCTACGTCATCCTCATTGCGATAGCCAAGGAAAACGTCGCGCCGGGCTGGGTCACCTTGTCGCTGCAACAGTCCGGGATGTTCTTCCTGTTTTCCCTGGTGCTACTGATGCTGAGCGAATATATCCTGCACATGGCTCGGCTCAGTCAGGAAGGGCCGCCCTACCATGTGGCGCAAGAATTCACCAGTGCGGTGATGACCCGTCGGCAGCGTCTTAACATTGAAGATACGGTTGTCACCCACCACCCCCCCCGACACCGACGGCAACGCCGGTGGTCGCTCGTCATAGCGGTTGATGGGGGAACCGCATGGCGCTGTATGACGCGATCATTATTGGCGGCGGCTTTTATGGGACCGCCATTGCTTGTGAGCTGACGACCCGGCGCGGATTTTCGCGGGTGGCGTTGCTGGAACGGGAACCGGCATTGCTGACCCGATCCTCGTACAACAATCAGGCCCGGATTCACAACGGTTATCACTATCCCCGCAGCTTCACGACCGCCTATCGCAGCCGGGTCAACCTGCCCAGCTTTGTGCGCGATTATCCCGACGCGGTAAGGCAGGATTTCACCAAGCTCTACGCTATCGCCCGCCGCAACTCCAACGTCACCGCCAGGCAATTCATCCGGTTTTGCCACGATATTGGGGCCAAGCTCGAACCCGCGCCCCAGGCACTCAGCCAACTGTTTGAATCACGGCTGATTGAGGCGGTGTTTCTGGCGCAGGAATACGTCTTTGACGCCAGTGTGTTGGCGGATCAGGCCGCAGCGGCGTTGAACCGCGCCGGGGTTGACGTTCGATTCAGCACTCACGTCAGCGGCATTCGGGCTGAACCGCCACGGTTAGCCGTTGAGTGCGTTCCTGTTGCTACTGGCGCGAGCGAAACGCTGGCGGCGCGTACTGTGTTCAATTGCACCTACAGCGGATTGAATCAGTTCGGCGGGGATTTCCCTGGCACCCGGACTCGTCTGAAGCAGGAAATTACCGAAATGGCGTTGATGCAGCCGCCCGCTGCTTTGGCCGGGTTGGGCGTCACCGTCATGGATGGGCCGTTTTTCTCGATGATGCCGTTTCCGCCCCGCAAGCTACATACCCTCTCGCATGTCCGCTATACCCCGCATTTGCATTGGCTGGATCAACCGGGCGTCGATCCTTATCAGCGATTGGAGAATTATGAGTGCGCGACCCGAGTGGATCGGATGGTGCGGGATGTGGCGCGGTATCTGCCCGCCATCCTCGATGCCCGCTATGTGGATTCGCTGTTTGAAGTGAAAACGGTGCTGGTGAAAAACGAAGGCGACGACGGGCGACCCATTCTGTTTGAAAAGCATCCCGAATTGCCGGGGTGCTATTCGATTCTGGGCGGGAAGATTGACAATATTTATGATTGTTTGGAAAAGCTGAGTGAAGATGATGTTATTTCAAGCCAAATCTGAAAGAAACAAAATGACAATCTTAAAAATTAATGGTCTTGTTCAAAAAATAGTAGCTTCTCTATTTATTTTGATTCTGTGTTTGCCTTTGCTTGGCAGATCGCTTTGGGTAGACGAAGCTATGCTTTTTAGCAGCTACCCTCTCCAGAATATAATAGATATATTTAGACCTTTACCATATTACGATCAAGCAGCAACGCCTTTTTATAGCGTGTTAATGTCATTAATTGGTAATTACGAACCACAAATTATCCGTGGAATTTCATTATTTATCATTTGTCTTACTTGCCTGTATGTTTTGTTAAAGAATGAAAATAACTGGATTCTTAGTTTTTTTGCTGCACTAACCATGACAATTTTTATTAATCCTCTAGTAATGCTTTCAGAGCTAAAACACTATGGGTTTGAAGTTGTTGGATCCTCAATATCAATAATGTGGTTTTTAAGGAAGGAAGACACAGAAAATTTGACGATTAAGGATGTTTTGGTGTTATTGCTGGCTTCTTTTTGTGGAATATCTACAATCGTTATATCTTCTATAGCGTTTTTGTTATTTTTGATTAATAAATATATTGCTTCTCGAAATTTTTTACGCTCAGAATTGCTCTTAGTGCTCATGTTTTTTATCGGAATTATTACTTATTATTTTCTGATAAAAGAAATAACTGCTCCACAAATAAGTAATTATTCTGATGCCTATTCCAATAATGGCATCGTATCAAATGTTAAATCCTTGCTTGTTTCGGTAGCATCTACTGCTGGTACTTATGGCCTTTTGGTTATAGCTTTATCACTGGCTATTTTAATCAACTTGATTTTACTGAAAAATAATAACAGTATTTTGGCTAAAAAAATAATAATAATATCTTTTGCGGTCGGTTTTGCGTTTCTCATTCTTGCTGCCATAGGACTTTATCCTGCAAAAAATGCTCGACATGTTACTTGGGGCGCTGCTTTCTTTTGGGTATTTATCTTTTTCTCCTTTTCTCTTCTTTCAAATGAGAATCATAAAGAGAAGTTCTTAAAATACATGCTTTTGTCAACTGTTTTATTATTTTCCGCCAAGAATACAGTGGCAATTTGGCGTGGTAATTTCGAAAATACAGAAAATAATCAGGCGATTGCATATCTGAAGGAAAAACCTGCCGCCCAAATTGGGTTATGGAGTACAGGCCAACCCGTCATAGCCTATTACTCGAAAATATATCCAGAACTAAATAAACATAAATTTTTTGGTTTCGTAAATGCTGCCTCATCAGTAGTTAACCATAAAGAATTCATGCTTGATAAGATTGCTTTCAATCATATAGAGAAACGTAAGATGGAACCCGGTGGATGGAGTCGTCGTGTTATTTATAGAATACTCATGAATCAAGCCCCGCCAGCTCGATCATTAATTTCCGAGGCTCCCAAAAAAACCTCTTTTTTTATATTTGCCAGCCACTATGAACTTTATGCTAAAGAAGGTTTTTCCAAACCCAGAGTAGACGGACTTCATTTGGCGATGCAAGAAGCAGAGTGCGAATACAGCATCGATAAAGAATTTAAGAATGTGTATATTTACAAAGTTTTTTGTCCGGAGGCAAAATGAACTTAGATGACAATATGTTAATCATTGGGGCAAAAGGGTTTGTTGGAAGCTCTATAGCTAGACAATGCCATTCATCAACACTGTTAGGTCGAGAAAATTTCTCAGACGGATTTGGTAAAGTATTCCCGATCACAGTTTGCTGCGCTGCTCCAGCCCAGAAATGGATTGCAAACAAAAATCCTGATGCTGATCTAAATAACATAAATGAGTTAAAAAATAATCTTAGGGAAATAAAAACCCAAGAATTTATCCTCATCAGCACCGTAGACGTATTCAAGATTCCATTTGGCGTCACCGAGGACACAGCGGTTGATGAAACCGGCTTGCAACCTTATGGCCTGCATCGCCGGTATTTGGAAACCTTTGTCGAGTCCCACTTTCCCCGGCATTTGATCGTGCGGCTGCCGGGACTGGTTGGTCCTGGTTTACGCAAGAACGTTATTTTCGATTTCCTGAATCAGAATAATCTGGACGCCATTGAGAGCCGTGGCGTGTTCCAGTTCTATCCAATGGTCAATCTCTGGTACGACATTCAAACCGCATTGCAGGCGCAACTTTCATTTGTCCACTTAACCGCCGAGCCGATTAGCGTCGCCGAAGTCGCCCAACATGGATTTGGCCGGGAGTTTCAAAACACCCTCGCCAATCCACCGGCCTGCTACGATTTCCAATCCAAACACGCCGCGCTATTCGGCGGTTGCGGCGCATATCAGTACAGCAAGCGGGAAACGCTACTGGCGATTCGGGCCTATGCGCAATCGGAACCGGTCACTCTGAAAAACGCGGGAATGGGCCAATGAGAATCGCCATCTCCAATATCGCTTGGGACGTGCGCGATGACGAAGCGGTGGCGGATCTGCTGCATCAATACAACGTAGACGCCATAGACATTGCCCCCGGCAAGTATTTCCCCGATCCCCGGCAAGCGACCCCGGACGATATGAGCCGGGTAAGCGATTGGTGGCGCAAGCGCGGCATCGAAATCACCGGAATGCAGGCGTTGCTGTTTGGAACCACTGGCCTGAACCTGTTCGCCAGCCCTGAGATACAAACCGCCATGTTGGCGCATCTGGACGCGGTGTGCCGGATTGGCGGCGGTCTGGGCGCGACCCGACTGGTGTTCGGCTCCCCGAAAAATCGGGATCGCGGCAGCCTCAGCGATGCTCAAACCGAAACCGTGGCTGTGGAGTTCTTCCGGCGCTTGGGCAATAGCGCCAGCGTTCACGGAGTGCGGGTCTGCCTGGAACCCAATCCGCCCTGCTACGGCGCCAATTTCATGACCAACAGCGCCGAAACAGCGGCGATAGTGAAGCAGGTTGATCATCCGGCGATTCGGATGCAACTCGACACCGGGGCAATGGCCCTCAACGACGAGGCGCCCGAAGCAGTCATAGCCAGCTATTCCACTCTGATCGGTCATGTCCATGCCAGCGAACCGGATTTGGCAACTCTGGGCGATGGCGGTTGCGATCATCACGCGGCGAGCCGAGCTTTGAACGCCACACTACCGGATCAGATCGTGACGATTGAAATGCTGGCTGCCAAACAAGAGCCGCCGCTGCAAGCTGTCGAGCGCGCCTTGCAAGTCGCGATTCGTTATTACCGGGACGACTGGGCTGGAAACGGAGCATCGGTATGAAATGGTTGATTCTGCTCTCCGGGATTGCCGCCAACGCATCGGCCAGTGTGCTGGTCAAATTCGCGATGCTGCCGCCGCGTCAGTTTCCTTCGCTCAGCGATCCTATTGGCGCCTTGAGCAATTGGCCGTTCTGGCTGGGACTGGCGTTGTACGGCGGCGCATTCCTACTGTATGCCGCCGCGTTGTCGGTGCTGCCCTTGAACGTGGCGCATCCAATATTGACATCGGGAGCGGTGGCAACCGTCGCTGTGTTATCTCTGGTGCTATTCCGGGAGCCTTTTCACTGGACGACCATCGCGGGCATTGTACTGGTGATGGTCGGCGTGGTTTTGATTACTGTGCGTGCGTAAAAAAGGAATATCAAATGAATCACGATTTGAGCGTATCTAATGGCGGTTCGCAATATCGTAGTTTTTCTTCTCTCCTTTTGACTTTTATCTTTGTTGGTATTTTATCGTTATTCTTGCTCTCATATTTTTTGCGAACTACCCATCATGATAGTAATCGATATGTTATCGATAACATAGATGCTAGTTACCACGTTCTTCTCACAATTAAAGCACTTCAATCGACTCCTTTCGGTGTTCACAAATTTTTACCCATTGTAAGTTTAGGCAATCCAGAGGATAAAAACATCCCGTGGGGCGCGACAGTACCGGATAGCTATGGTAACTACTATTATACCTCTTTTTCTCCATTGGGTTTTTTCATTCCTTATCTATATTTTGAGGCTACTGGTTATGATTTGACGATAGAAAACTTGGCATTTTTTAATATGCTCATTCATTTGATAGCAACTTTTCTTTTTGCATGGGTGGTGAGTGTATTCTTAACAAATTTCGGATTATCTTCAGTGAGCCGTGCTGTAGCAGTTGTAAGTCTTACCTTATTTTACATATTTTCTAATGAAGCACTTTACTCTCATGGAGTAATTTATTGGCACCACTCTTTGTTTCAAATCTTTTGGTTAACTCAGCTTATAGCGCTATTTAAGTTAATCGGCTATTATGGTTCCAGTCCAGTCCAGTCCAGTCACAACAACTGCTTTAATATTGATAGGGGCAACTTTTTTAGGTGCAATGACAGAATGGACTGGCTATTTAACGGCTGTGACTAATGCTGGGATTATTTTTTACTTGGCTCGCAAAAATAAAAATAACAAACTGTATTGGCTTACATTTGGTATTATTTTTTCATCGGTTATCGCAATTATATTGTTTTTACTTCACTTTATCTGGGTCGCTGGTGCAGAAAATACTATTTATGCTTTATCTCGCCGATTTTTTGCTCGTAGTGGCCTACGTTCTACTCCATTTCACTTAGGATATGGACACATCATGTCTTATGGGATTCTTCCTTTAGTTGCAACTATTTCGACGTATATAATCTGGCGTTATCGTAATGCTATAATTAATAAAAGAGTAATAGTTCTTATGCTAATTGCATCATCTACTCCTCTATTAGAAAATTTTCTGCTTATGAATCATGCATATAGCTATAGTTTTGATAGACTCAAAGCGATTGTTCCAATGATGCTCCTGATTGCGCTAAGCATTCATATTGCCAAGATCAAAATCCGCATTTTACTGACTTCTTTGCTAATAATTGGGTTAATATCAAACTTGGTTATTTTTCAAGTACGAGCAAGAGAAATAGACGTTAGTGTGGCTTTAAAAAATAATAAGTTACTCCTCGATCAGCTTCCTTCATACTCTGAACCCTGTGTACTCTATGCTTTGAATTCATCCGTGCGAGGATGGGTTAATCTTTCTCTTAATCGAGGCGTTTTTGAAGGAATCAAGAACGCAGACCAATTAAAATCTTTGGTTGTTGGTAGGAAAGCGTGCGCTGGAGTATTGCTGAATGTAAAAAGCACGTTTCTAATATCCAATGTATATGAATATGCAGGAGCAATTGTTTATGACCCCAATACTGATTCATTTCAGAATATATCAGTAGCGAATATCAAATGAGCGATACGGCTTCTATACCATTTTTTGGTTGAATTTATTTGTGTATCCATATGGATTAAAACGATGAACGCTGAGATAACCCCGGAAATCCGCGCCACTTGGCAAGTGCCCGCCTTTGAAACCCGTTTATGGCTAGGTCAAGGTCAGCCGTGGTGCATTGTCATTCCGGTCATTAACGAAGGCGAGCGGATTGGAAAGCTGCTCGACCGAATGGCGACTCTTGGAATTCAGAATCTGGCGGATATTTTGATTGTGGACGGCGGCAGCACCGACGGTTCGCTGAACACAGTTGCACTTCAAGCTCAGGGTGTACGCGGTCTGTTGGTCAAAACCGGACCCGGCAAGCTGAGCGCCCAACTTCGTTGCGCCTATGCCTTCGCCCTTGGACAGGGCTATGCAGGCATTGTCACCATTGACGGCAACAACAAGGACGATCCCGCCGCCATCCCCCGATTTATCAACGCCCTGCAAAACGGCGCGGATTTCGTCCAAGCCTCACGCTATATCCCCGGCGGGGTTGGCGAAAACACGCCGAAATTTCGCGAATTTGCTATTCGTTGGGTCCATGCGCCATTGCTGAGCTTTTGTTCCGGGTTTCACTGGACCGACACCACCCAGGGATTCAGAGCGTATAGCCGCAAACTGCTGTTCGATCCTAAAGTCGCCCCGTTCAGGGACATCTTCTTGACTTACGAACTGCTGGCCTATCTGTCCTACCGAGCGCCAAAACTGGGCTATCGCTGTCTCGAATTGCCCACCACTCGTCGCTACCCCGCTACCGGCCAAGTCCCCACCAAGATCAGCAGTATCCAAGGCAATCTGGCGGTCCTGACCATTCTGTTGAACGCCTGCCGGGGTCGCTACGATCCCTGACCCCGAGCTGCGCACGTCAATCAAGCTCATTCTTCCTGCAGAATCCGGAATCCGGTCATCGCATCGCGATCGCCGGGTTTGCTCACCGGCCGCTTGGCTAAGCACAAGTCTCCAGAGTCGTTATTCCAAGACCCCTACACCGCGGGATCGGGATTCGCCAATAAATTCAGGATTTTATATTTTCGTCATTCCCGCGTATGCGGGAATCCAGTGATCTGCTAAACCGACTGGATACCCAGTTGCCCCGGGATGACCGGAAAATCAGCGGTAGGTCTTGCACATACATTCGCGCTGTTCTCTTCTATCTTTGATGGTTAGGGTCTGGCCATCATGTGGCCAACCCCACATCAAGAAGCTGGAAATTTCCCTCCAGCCTTCCAAAAAAACCAAAGGAGAAGATTATTCATGCGCAAACCTACCTTTCAGGCGTTGCTGGCCGGCGCTGCACTAAGCCTGCTGACCGGCCTGGTCCACGCCGAAACCGTGATCAAGTTCTCGCATGTCGTTGCCGAGAATACCCCCAAGGGCCAGGGCGCCCTGATGTTCAAGAAGCTGGCCGAAGAACGGCTGCCCGGCAAGGTCAAGGTCGAGGTTTATCCCAACTCGCAACTGTTCGGCGACGGCAAGGAAATGGAGGCGCTGTTGCTGGGCGATGTCCAGTTGATCGCGCCCTCGCTGTCGAAATTCGATCGCTACACCAACCAGATTCAAGTGTTTGATCTGCCCTTCCTGTTCAACGACATCGCGGCGATTCATCGTTTCCAGAATGGCCCCACCGGCACGGCTATCCTCAAGTCGATGAGCAAAAAGGGCCTGATCGGGCTGGGCTACTGGGACAACGGTATGAAGCAGCTTTCAGCCAAAAAGCCGCTCAGGATGCCGGCAGACGCCAAAGGTCTGAAATTCCGGATCCAGGCTTCGGACATTCTTGAAGCGCAGTTCAAGGCGGTCGGCGCGGTCCCGCAGAAGCTGGCGTTCGCTGAGGTGTACTCGGCGCTGGAAACCGGGGTGGTCGATGGCGCGGAGAACCCCTGGTCCAATGCCTACTCGCAGAAGTTCTATGAGGTGCAGCCGTTCTTCACCGAGTCTGACCATGGCTATCTGGGCTACATGCTGGTGGCGAACAGCAAATTCTGGGAAGGTCTGCCCGCTGACGTGCGCCCGGTGCTGGAAAAGATCCTCGCCGAGGTGACCGCCGAGGTGAACAAGTCCGCCGGCGCCTTCAGTGAAGGCGACCGCAAGAAGATCAAGGATTCCGGCAAGACCGAAATTCTGCAACTGACCCCCGAACAGCGCGCTGCCTGGCAGGCGGCGATGAAGCCGGTGATTGAGCAGTTCACGCCCAAGATCGGCAAGGAAATCGTTGACGCTGCGCTGGCGGCTAACAAGCCGTAACGCCTCTTCCTGACTGATCGGACCGCCTCATGTTCGCATGGGGTGGTTATTCTCGCGCTTCCGTTCGGAGAGTTCCGCATGTTAATCCGTATTGCGCATCATCTGGAGGAGGGCTTCATTGCCCTGCTGCTGGGATTGATGACCCTGATCACTTTTAGCCAGGTCGTCGCCCGCTATTTTTTTGGCGCGGGTTTTGGCTGGGCGCTGGAATTGACCACCTATCTGTTCGCCTGGCTGGTGCTGTTTGGCGTGTCTTATGGCATCAAGGTTGGCGCACACATTGGCATCGATGTGGTGGTGCGTCAGTTCGCCTACCCCTTGCGCCGCGCGGTCGGGCTGATCGCCGTGCTGTGCTGCTGTGCCTATTGCATCATTCTGCTGGTGGGCGCTACCGGCTATGTCCACAAGCTCTACTCGATTGGCATCGAAGCTCAAGATCTGCCGATTCCGCGCTGGGTTCCGTTCATCATGTTACCGGTTGGCCTGGCGCTGGCCCTGCTGCGCCTGTTGCAAGTCGCCTGGCATACCGTGCATGGCCGCCAGGAAGGGTTACGACTGGCTGACGAGGCCCGCGAGGCCATTGAAGCGGTTGAGTCCGTGGAAACGGTTGAGGCGATCGAAGTCCTGCATCCGGAACATCCCTCGGCTCCCATCAACCGCGAGGAGAAAGCGCCATGACCTCCCTGTGCCTGTTTGGCCTGCTGTTTCTGTTTCTGATCATGGGCGTGCCGATTGCGTTTTCTCTCGGCTTGTCGAGCATTCTGACCATCCTGTTTTTCACCAATGACTCGCTGGCGTCGATGTCGCTCAAGCTGTTCGACACCATGGAGCATTACACTCTGCTGGCGATTCCGTTCTTCATTCTAGCCTCGGCGTTCCTGACCACCGGCGGGGTGGCGCGGCGCTTGATCCGCTTCGCCATCGCCGCAGTCGGGCATTTCCACGGCGGGCTGGGCATTGCCTCGGTGCTGGCCTGTATGCTGTTTGCCGCTGTCTCCGGGTCATCGCCGGCGACCGTGGCGGCGATTGGCTCGATTGTCATCGGCGCGATGGTCAAATCCGGTTATCCGCAATCCTATGCCGCCGGCATGATCTGCAACGCCGGCACTCTGGGGATTCTGATTCCGCCCTCCATCGTGATGGTGGTGTACGCCGCCGCGACTGAGCAGTCGGTCGGCCAGTTGTTTATGGCGGGCGTCATTCCCGGCATTTTGCTGGGGCTGATGCTGATGGGGGCGATCTATTTCAGCGCCCGCAAGTTCAAGATTCCGGTGCAGAAGCGGGCATCCGTGCCGGAGTTGCTGGTGGCGACCCGCGACGCCTCCTGGGGGCTGGGGCTGATTTTCGTAGTGATGGGCGGCATCTACGGCGGCATCTTTACCGCGACCGAAGCCGCTGCCGTCGCGGCGGTTTACGCCTTCATCGTCGCTCTGTTCATCCATAAGGACATGAGCTGGGGACAAATCCCCCATGTATTCGCCGATGCGGGCAAGGTCACGGTGATGCTGTTGTTCATCATCGCCAACGCCATGCTGTTCGCCCATGTGCTGACCACCGAGCGGATCCCGCAGGTGATGGCGGAAACGATCATCGGCTGGGGTCTGGCACCCTGGCAATTCCTAATCGTGGTCAACATCATCCTGTTGATCGCCGGCAACTTCATGGAGCCATCGTCGATCCTGCTTATTTTGGCCCCGATCCTGTTTCCCATTGCGACCCGACTGGGCATTGATCCGGTCCATCTGGGCATCATCATGGTGGTGAACATGGAAATCGGCATGATTACCCCGCCAGTGGGATTGAACCTGTTCGTGACTTCGGGAATTACCGGAATGCCGCTCTGGGATGTGGTCAAAGCCGCCATGCCGTGGCTGATGATCATGCTGACGTTCCTGATGATCATCACCTATGTCCCGCAGGTCAGTCTGTTCCTGCCCCAGTTGCTGTTCTAGCGGTTGCCTCGAATGAAGTAAGGGGGCGGGGCTACGACCGCCCCTTTTTCATCCGCTCAGGGCGGGGCGACGACCAACCACCTCAACCTGTTTGGCGGCGGTTACCTAGCTCAGGCCGAACATCTCATCGCCCACCTGTTGGCGGAACTACGCTGACCGGCCAGCTACGATCCACCCAGGCGCCCAAATACTCCTTGAAGGCGCGACTGCTGTCCGCCAAGGCTTGCGCATCGGGCAGCCAGCGCAGCGGGTGAGCTGCGCTACTCTCGATCACTTCCACATCGGTTGGCGCTGGAATCACCACGAGATCGCTGTCCTGAAACAGCGCCAGCGCCCGGGGCAAGTGCAGGGCGGAAGTCACCAGCAGAATGCGCCGGATGTCGTGGGTGCGCAGCAGCGGCAAGGAAAAATCCCGGTTATCACGGGTGGTGCGGCTGGCGGATTCGCGGAGAATGGCGGAGGCGGGAATCCCGAGTTCCTCAAGCAGTTCGGCCATGACCTCGGCTTCCGGACGTTCGATATTGGACCAGGGCAGATTGCCGCCACTAACCAGAATGACCGGCGCTTTGCCGGCGCGATAGATCCGGGCGGCGTGCCAGACCCGGTCAACGGCGGCGCCAAGATTAGGGTAGAGCCGTTCCGGCGGCGCGGCGGCTTCCATGGCCCCACCCAAAACCACCACCGCATCGACGACCTGCAAGTCTTCAACCCGCCCGGACGGGTAGCGCTGCTCCAGCCCGGTCCGCAGCCAGTCGCTGAAGACCGGGGTCGCCCACAACCACAGCCAGCCCAGCGCAATGGCGAGCAGCCCGACTCCGGTGCGCCGCCAGCCGCGCCAAGACAGAATGCCCGCCACCATCGCCAGGAGCAGCGCCATCAGTAGGGGGTAGGCGATTTGGCTGAGAATCTTAGTTAGGAGGAGCATGGCGGGAGTAATCAATAATGAGGTGGTGAAAATAGCAGGTAGTCGCTGACTGCCAACAGCTATCATGTGACTGACTGCACAGGAGCCGATGGCTACCCCTGATGCGCTGATCCGCTTTTCGGAGAATCTCGTCGCATGGCTCACGATAATGAATTCACCCTGTTGAAGCAACGGCGGTTTCTGCCGTTCTTTATCACCCAGTTTCTGGGCGCGTTCAACGACAACGTGTTCAAGAACGCCCTGATTATTCTGATCGCGTTCCAGATTGCGGCCAGCGACCCTTCCCGCTCCAATCTGTTGATCAATCTCAGCGCCGCGCTGTTCGTGTTGCCGTTCTTCCTGTTCTCGGCGACCGCCGGGCAACTCTCCGACAAGTTTGAAAAGTCGCGCTACATCCGCTGGGTCAAGCTGCTGGAAATCATCATCATGCTGGGCGCAGCGGCGGGATTTATGCTCAACAGCGTACCGCTCCTGATCGCGATGCTGTTCATGATGGGATTGCATTCGACGCTGTTCGGACCGGTCAAGTACAGCATCATGCCGCAGCATCTGCGCCCGGAAGAATTGATCGGCGGTAATGCCTGGATCGAAATGGGCACCAACATGGCGATTTTGCTCGGCACCATGCTTGGCGGGATTCTGATCGCCTGGCAGCAGGGTCATCTCTGGGTATCGTGTGCGGTGATCACCATTGCCATCCTTGGGTTTCTGAGCAGTCTGGCGATTCCGAAAGCGCCGCCTGCCGCCCCCGACCTGAAAATCAACTGGAACCCGGTCAGCGAGACCTGGAATATTCTCAAGTTTACCTACGAAAATTTCACCGTTTTCCAATCGGTTCTCGGCATTTCCTGGTTCTGGTTTCTGGGCAGCGTCTATCTGGCGCAACTGCCCAACTTTACCAAGTTGACCCTGGGCGGCGGCGAGCATGTGGTGACGCTGCTGCTGACCCTGTTCGCCATTGGCATCGGCGTCGGGTCGCTGCTGTGCGAGCGGTTGTCCGGGCGGATGGTGGAAATCGGCCTGGTGCCGTTTGGCTCCATTGGTCTGACGGTGTTCGGGATCGACCTGTTTTTCGCCCCCCCAGCCAGTATCCCTCAAGGCGAATTGTTGGGCGTGGTAGCGTTTCTGGCGCAACCGGGCAGTTGGCGGGTGATTATGGATGTGGTGCTGATTGGCATGTTCGGCGGTATCTACATCGTACCGCTGTACGCCCTAGTGCAGCAGCGCAGCGCACCCAGCCATCTGTCGCGGGTGATCGCCGGCAACAACATCCTCAATGCCGTGTTCATGGTGGCGGCGGCGCTGATCGCGGTGGCGCTGCTGGATCGGGGCTTGAATATCCCGGAAGTGCTGTTGGTGATGGCGATCTTCAACGCGGCGGTAGCGGTTTACATTTTTACCCTGGTCCCCGAGTTCCTGATGCGCTTCATCGTCTGGATTCTGGTGAATATCGTTTACCGACTGCGGACCCGGGATCTGGACCACATTCCCGCCGAAGGGCCGGCAGTGGTGGTCTGCAATCACGTCAGCTACATGGATGCGCTGGTGGTCATTGGCTGTTGCCGACGACCGATCCGGTTCGTCATGGATCACCAGATTTTCAGGATTCCCGGCCTGAATTTTGTATTCCGCACTGCGGGAGCCATTCCCATCGCCCCGGCGCGGGAAAATCCGGCCATCCTGGATCAGGCTTATGACCGGGTTGCCCGCTATCTGGAAGAGGGCGAGGTCGTCGGGATCTTCCCGGAAGGGCAATTGACCAAGGACGGCGAAATTGGCTCCTTCAAGGGCGGCATCGAGCGGATTATTCAACGCACCCCGGCGCCGGTCGTGCCGTTGGCGCTGCGTGGGATGTGGGGGAGCTTTTTCAGCCGCCGCTACGGCAAAGCGATGAGCCATTTCCCACGGCGGTTCTGGTCGCGGATTGAATTAGTGGCCGGTGAACCGGTTCCGGCGCAACAGGCGACATCGGCGCTGCTGCGGGAGCGGGTCGTTGCTCTGCGAGGGGATTGGCCATAACCAAACGGGGAGGAGGTTATGCAACGAGTATTACGCAACGGTGGGGGCGGATGCCGGTGGCGGCAGACCGGCAAAGCGCCGGTCTGGGTGCTAATCGGGTTGGGGCTGATCGGCGGATTGATGCTGTACTGGTACACAACGCCGCAAGATACGCCAGTCTGGGTGCGGAGCTGGCTGCCCGGTCTGCCGGAATATACCGGGCCGCTTTACCGCTGGCGTGATGATCAAGGTCGGGAGCAGATCACGGATAAACCGCCCAGAGCGCGACCGTATGAGGTCGTAACGTACCGCGCCGACGCAAATGTCGTACCGCACCAGGGTGGATCGGCGGGGCGTTAGCGCTTCAACGGTTCTTAACTGCGTGGGTGAAATCGGTTTCTACAGAGACCCCGAACCTGCCCGCCGGCTTAGCGGGTCTTGTCGATAGAACGCCCGGAGTTGCGGGTAAACCTCTGGGTAGTGGTCAGCCACGACCTCTGGCGTTTCAAAAAAGGTTTCGCTGATGACCGCGAAGAATTCAGCGGGACTTTCGGCGGCGTAAGGGTCCATGTCCGTCAGTTGGCCCCGATCAGCCTGCCGGTTGAAACTCGCATAGGCAGCAGTGAAGGCCCGGCTCCAGTCTTCGATCTTCATGCCGGGATGCAGCGGCGGCATCCCGTTGGCCTCGCCACTCAGCATATCGAGCTTGTGGGCCATCTCGTGAATCACCACATTGGGACCCGGCTCCGCCCGCATCGCTACCAGGTCCGCCCAGGACAGAATCACCGGGCCGCGTTGCCAAGCTTCACCGATCAGTGGCCGATGGCCGCTGTGAACCAGTCCATTGACATCGGTGTACTCATGGCGGGCGAGAAAGCCTTCGGGATAGAGAATGATCGACCGCCAGCCCCGGTAATAATCCAGTCCCAGGTTGAGAATCAACAGACAGGCTTGTGCGGCGATCAGCGGTCCCATCTCAGGGGTCAGTTCCAGTCCAGCGGCGGGTTCCAGGGTCTTTTCGTCCAGAAACAGCGTCGCCAGCTCGCGCAAGCGTTGCAGTTCCGCCGGATTCAGGCCCGTCAGCAACGGCAGGCTGGCGACCGTCGCCCGCCACTCCGGTTCGGGAATACAGGCGCGTTTGAGCCGCCGCTGCCGCCGCCAGCTTCGGAAAAAATCCAGCATCCGCGCTACCTGCCGTCCAGCGAATCAGGATAGTAACGCGCAGTTCTCATTCAGGAGGCTCCTTGCGGCCTTGGCGTTGCGCCTCCCGCACCCGCGCCAGATACTGATCGGACCAGCGGGCCAGGGCATAGATCGGATAGCCGATCACCATCACCGCCAGCAGAATAAACAGGATCAAAGCGACGACTTTGGGCAGTCGTCCCCACCATTCGTTGATGAAATAGACCATTCCCCCGATCAGCAGACCGGTTATGCTCAGGGAAACCAGCAGGGCCAGCACGTCATCGCGTCGCATGAGCGCTCCGTTGCAGCAGGTTGTTTGCAAGCCTCATCCTAACCGATCCTCTGGACTGATTCAGAACAGCAAACATCGGTTCAGGATGGACCGGGCCAATCGGCCAGCGATGAACTGGCGCTCGGTAGTTCTCCCTGAAAAATAATCTATAATCAAAATGGTAGGAATTTGGCGCGTCATTTGCTAAACCATCAGTGCGAATTAACCGCAAGCTGTTATTCCACCTAACCCGGAGTGAACCGCCATGCAACTGTCCGATGAAACCATCAAGAAGTATCCAAAGCTGCATTACTACCTCAAGATCAACATGCCTCAGGTTGCCGAGGTGAATACCATCGTCAGCGCCATTCAGAAACTGGCGGGCAAGACCACCCGGAAGACCATCGAAGACGCGATGAAGTGGGGACAGGGTCCGACCATCAAGGTCGTCACCAATCTGGTCTGTAGCGGTGTGAAAGCCTATGGCTGCTATTCGTGGGGTTCCAACGAATTGCGGATTGATGAAAAGCTGGTGCTGGATTTTGAAAACGGAAAGGGTCTGGTCGCCACTAAAAGCGGCAAGAAAGTCTATCTGGTGGGAGTGACGATCCTGCACGAGTTGACTCACTGGGCAGACGCTCAGGATGGCGTTGACGACGCTGTGCCCGGCGATCCGTCCAATGAAGAAGGCAACGCCTATGAGAAAGGCGTTTATGGCGACGTGCTGGGTTGATCATCGCCCAATGACTCAGCATGTTAATCCGGTCAACCCATCCCATGGAGAACGGCGATGCAAAAATCCCTGATCCCGCGTGGACTGGCGGTGGTTTTACTGCTGGTTGCGGCTATGACCGTGACGATGGTTCAGGCCGGCGAGACCCTCGATCCGGCGCAGCCGGCCTTACCCAAAACCCTGCGCCATATTTCCTTTGCCGGCGGCGATGGTTCGAGTTGTGAACAGGCGGTCGTAATCAAGAAGGCCGCCAATCAGTTTGAAGGCGTTAGTGCCGAAAAAGCCTGGATCGCCTGGAAGTATCCCGGGGCCAAATCCAAAGGGCAGGCGGTGAGCGGCGGCAAGAACAAGACCTTTGAATCATTCGAACTGCAAACCGCTGCCGGCGAATCGAAAACGGTCTGTTTCGATATCACCGGCTTTTTTGGGCAGTGGTAAATCCGGTTCGAGCCATCGGAATGCCGTTCGGTTAAACCAGCACCAGATTATCGCGGTGAATCAGTTCCGGGTCGTCCACATGCCCTAATAAAGCCTCAATGCGGCGAGTGGTCTTGCCGATCAGCAGTAAGGCCGGCTCGGTCTCGTAATTCACCAACCCGCGTGCTATTTCAATTCCACCCGGGTCCAGACAGGACACCAGATCGCCGCGATTGAATTTGCCTTCAATCGCGGTGACGCCCACCGGCAACAGGCTCTTGCCATCCGCGCGCAAGGCCCGCACCGCGCCGGCGTCCAGATGTAAGCGGCCCTTGACCTGTAATTGCACCGCCAGCCATTGTTTGCGGGCCGCCAATGGACTCTGGCCCGGACGCAGCAGCGTCCCCAGGGCTTCGCCTGCCGCAACCCGCCGCAACACCTCCGGCTCGCGCCCCCAGGCCAGCAGGGTGAAGGCCCCGGAACGGGCTGCTTTGGCCGCGGCATGGAGCTTAGTGAGCATCCCGCCGCTGCCCAGACTGCCGGCCCCGCTGGTCATGGCCTCCAGCGCCACATCGCCGGCCCGGCCTTCGCGGATCAGGCCAGCCTCCGGGAACTGGCGCGGATTGCGGTCATATAAACCCTGCTGGTCGGTGAGAATGACGTACAGTTCCGCCTCGACCAGATTGGCGACCAGCGCCCCCAGCGTGTCGTTATCGCCAAAGCGGATTTCCTCGAAAGCCACCGTGTCGTTTTCATTGATAACCGGCACCACCCGCAAGCGCAGCAGAGTGCGCAAGGTATTGCGGATATTAAGGTAACGCTGGCGGTCGGAAGCATCCTCATGGGTCAGCAGAATTTGCGCGGTCTGGATGCCGTGGCGCTCGAAAGCGGACTCCCAGGCCTGCACCAAGCCCATCTGACCCACTGCCGCCGCCGCCTGTAAATCGGCCAGCGCGGCAGGCCGCTGCGTCCAGCCCAGCCGCCGCATTCCCTCAGCCACTGCGCCGGAAGTCACCAGCAACACTTCCCGCCCGGACTGATGCAGTTCGGCCATCTGCGCCACCCAGGCATCGATGGAGAAGTTGTCCAGACCTTGGCCATTATTGGTGATCATGGCGCTGCCGATTTTGACCACCCAGCGCTGGGCTGAACCTAATTGCTCACGGGTCTGCTTGAACATCGCCTGCCTCATCCGCGGCCTGCGTCACCGCACCGATTTCCGCCTGGCGTCGTTCCTCCAGCCGGTCCATGACCGCCCGCAACAGCGTCTCGGTGCCCTCGCCAGTGGCGGCGGAAATCGCGAACCGAGGTCCGGTCCAGTTCAGGGCGGCAGTGATTTCCGCAATCCGGGCGCTGCGTTGCTCCGGCTCCAGCAGGTCCAGCTTGTTGAAGACCAGCCAGCGTTCCCGTTCGGCCAGTTCGGCGCTGTATTTCGCCAGTTCGCCGAAAATGACTTCGACATCCCGCACCGGATCGCCGCTGTCGCTCCACGGCGCAACATCGACCAGATGCAGCAACAACCGGGTGCGGCTGAGATGGCGGAGAAACTGAATGCCCAGGCCAGCGCCTTCCGCCGCGCCCTTAATCAGTCCCGGAATATCGGCCATGACGAAACTTTGCAGCCAGCCGACTCGCACCACGCCCAGATTCGGATGCAAGGTGGTGAAGGGATAATCGGCGACCTTGGGCCGGGCCGCGGACACGGTGCGGATCAGTGTGGACTTGCCGGCGTTGGGCATTCCGAGCAGGCCCACATCGGCGATGACCTTGAGTTCCAGCCGCAGGTTGCGTTGCTCGCCGGGCGTTCCTGGCTTGGACTGGCGCGGGGTGCGGTTGACGCTGCTTTTGTAGCGGGTGTTGCCGAGACCGTGAAAGCCGCCTTGCGCAACCAGCAAGCGTTGCCCCGGCTCGACCAGATCACCGATTAATTCCTCGGTATCAGCGTCATACGCGACGGTGCCGACCGGAACCACCGCGGTCAAATCCGCGCCGCTGCGCCCGGTGCAGTTGCTGCTCATCCCTTTTTGACCAACCTCAGCCTGAAACCGGCGCGTGAAGCGGTAATCGGCCAGCGTGTTCAATTCCGGGTCGGCCTGGAGATAGATGCTGCCGCCATCGCCGCCATCGCCGCCGTCCGGGCCGCCAAACGGAACATATTTTTCCCGCAGGAAACTGACGCCGCCATCGCCGCCATCGCCGGCCTCGACCCGAATAACGACTTCATCAACAAACTTCATGGCGACTTCTCAACGGTGACTGCTCAAACTGAAGACAAAACAAAAGCCCCAACGGGGGCTTATGGTGAAGCCGGACTGCCAGCGGATCATGCCATCGCCGGGTAGACGCTCACATATTTGCGATGAAACGGCCCTTTGATTTCAAAGGTCACATGCCCCTCGGCCTTGGCGAACAAGGTGTAATCCTTGCCGCAGCCGACATTCTTGCCGGGATGAAACTGGGTGCCGCGCTGGCGAACGATGATGTTGCCGGCCAGCGCCAACTGACCGCCGAACAGTTTGACCCCGAGCCGTTGCGACTGGGAATCGCGGCCGTTGCGGCTGCTGCCGCCTGCTTTCTTGTGAGCCATGGTTTAACCCTCCTGAGCCAGCGCGGTCGCTGGGAAAGCGGCTACGCCGGAAATGCCGCTGATGCCGGCAATTTTCAGTTCCGTGTAGGATTGCCGGTGACCCTGGGTTTTAAAGTAATGCTTGCGACGGCGGAATTTGATGATGCGAATTTTCGGGCCGCGCCCTTGGGATTTGACGGTCGCGGTGACCCGGGCTCCTTCGATATAAGGAGCGCCAACCTGGATCTGGTCGCCGTCAGCAATCATCAGCACCGTGTCAAACTCCACAGAGGCGCCTTCGTCGACTTCAAGCTTTTCGACCTTGAGGGTTTCGCCCTCGGTCACCCGGTATTGCTTGCCTCCGGTCTTGATCACAGCGTACATATCAACTCTCCAAATACAACTCGTCCGTCCCGGACTAAAGGGGCGCAATTCTAGCCGCGCCCTTAAGCCAGGTCAAACCGTCTGCCGTTCATTTACACCCGCCTTGACCCTGGGGTAGCCAATCCGTAGCATGGCGCGCGACTTCTCGCCTGGCGTTTTCGCCCAAATTTGCCCACCTCGTGAATCATGACTATTGAATCCATCCGCGCCCCGGTTGCGGGCGACCTGCAAGCGGTCAACGCGCTGATTCGTCAGCAACTCCACTCCGATGTGGCGCTGATTAACCAGTTGGCCGGCTACATCATTGACAGTGGCGGCAAACGGCTGCGGCCCGTGACCACACTGCTGGCGGCGCGGGCGTGCGGTTATGGCGGCGACCAGCACATCGCCGCCGCTGCGATTATTGAATTTATCCACACCGCGACCTTGTTGCACGACGACGTTGTCGATGAATCCAGCCTGCGGCGTGGGCGGCAAACGGCCAATGCAATCTGGGGCAATCAGGCCAGCGTACTGGTCGGCGATTTCCTGTACTCACGATCATTCCAGATGATGGTTGGCATCGGCGATCTGCGGGTGATGGCGATTCTGGCCAACACCACCAATGCGATTGCCGAGGGCGAAGTGTTGCAACTGCTGAATTGCCATGATCCCGACACGACCGAAGAACGCTACATGGCGGTGATTCATTCCAAAACTGCCCGCTTGTTCGAGGCCGCCGCACAGTTGGGCGCGGTGCTGGCCGGGTTGCCGGATGAGCAGGAACAGGCGCTGGGCTGCTATGGCATACACTTGGGCACGGCGTTCCAGTTGATTGACGATGCGCTGGATTACAGCGCTTCTAGTGCCGAGCTGGGTAAGAACATTGGCGACGATTTGGCCGAAGGCAAGCCGACCCTGCCGCTGATTTACGCCTTGCGCCATGGCACCGCTGAGGAAGCGCAGCAGATCCGGGCGGCGATTGAACACGGTGGCCTGGAACAGATTGAAGCGATTACCCATGCTATTGAGTCAACTGGCGCCTTAGTCTATACTGAACGTCTTGCTGTTGAAGAGGCTGAAAAAGCGATTGCTTTTTTGACCGTCCTGCCGGATTCGCCTGCCAAAAAAGCTCTGGTAAGTCTGGCCCGGTTCGCAGTAAGCCGCCGATATTAGTTCCTTTCCCTTGTCGGGGTGTAGCTCAGCCTGGTAGAGCACTGCCTTCGGGAGGCAGGAGTCGCAGGTTCAAATCCTGTCACCCCGACCAAATTCTCCAGTTTTTAAGATAGTTACTCGCTTGATTCCAACACTTTCATGTTCTCTCTCGGCAACGTGAAACCCAAGCGTGAAACCAGTAAACCGCCGACTGGAAGAGAAGGCGGTTGAAAGCCGGTGGTTTGTACCACAGGCCGAGTATCTTTTGGCGGACTGAAGCCACCCACAGACAATCAGCGTCGATCAGCAGAAAGCACCCGGTACTCCTCCAACCGCGCCCCACACTCGCGCAAATCGGCAGCGCTGAGTTCCTGTCCGCGCCAGTCAGCAGGCAGATTCAAACTCAAATGCAGATAACGCCCGCCCTGCTCGCAGACCCGCACCGCCAGATTCACGGGCAATGTACCGATGACGACATCGCCCGGTTGCACCAGAGCGGGATCGAGATGAGCAATTATGGTATCCACGACCAATCCGGTTTCAGCAGCCCAATCGCGAGCGCCAGGGTGGCGGGTGATGAAGTAGGTGGTCATGGCATTGCGGAGTCCGGTGAGGTTCCTTGCGCCCATCTGGGGAGTGAGGCGCGGGAAATCGGGGGAGCAGGAGCTTTTCATCTCAATGCAGGGCCTTCTCCACCGGCTCGACATCCACCAGCAGACAGGCAGTGCAACAGTCGGGGCCGGCTTCGGGATAGAAGGTCAAGGTGGTTCGCAACCGGAATAGTCATGCGCGGTATCGGGCGATTCCCTACACTGGCGCTCCGAATCACTGCCGCTGCGAGAATGCCCGCATGAGCCACATCATCGACATCAAGGTCCGGGGCTACCACCTGGACTTGTTCCACCATGTTAATAACGCCCGCTATCTGGAGTTTCTGGAGGAAGCCCGCTGGACCTTGCTGGAAAATCAGGGGAGTCTGGCATTTTTTGAGAACAGTCACTACACCTTGGCGGTGGTCAACATCAACATTGATTATCGCCGCGCCGCCTATATGGGCGAAGTGCTGCGCATCACTACCACCATGAAAACCATCGGCAACCGCAGTTGCGTCATGCGCCAACTGATTACTCTCAAGGGAACCGATACCGTGGTCGCGGACGCCAGCGTGGCCTTTGTGGTGGTCGATACCCGGACTGAAAAGGCAGCGGCGCTGGAGGGAGAGTTGCGGACCGTGATAGAGCGGCTGGCCGAACCGTCTTAGGGGATTTCCCGAAAAAATGGTACCTGCTTTGGTGTTCATTCCAACCAAACCTAAGGACATTAGCCACGGAAAGACACTGAAAAATAAAAATTTTCCGTGCATTTCCGTGGTCGGTTTCTTGAATCAAGATCGACGCCAGGTATGGCCTTTATGATAAATCACCTTAAACAGGCTACGGCCCCCACGGCGCAACTTCAATCAGTGGCGGAAACCACCGGTTTGGATCTGCCTGCATTTCCTGGATGACAACGCGCTGACCGGTTTGCCACGCCACAAACTCTTCCGCCGGTAACGGCTTGCTGAACAGATAGCCCTGGGCCAGATCGCAACCCTGTTCCAGCAGAATGCGCCTCTGGATCTCAGTCTCGACACCTTCCGCCACCACCGTCAGACCCAAACCATGCCCGAGCGCCACAATAGTTTTAGCCAAGGTGCGACTGTCCGGGTCGATTTCGAGATCACGCACAAAGCTCTGGTCGATCTTCAGGGCGGTAATCGGTAGCCGTTTGAGATAGCCTAGGCTGGAGTAGCCAGTGCCAAAGTCATCAATCGCCAGTCCAATGCCCAACCCGTGGAGGGTGCGAAGCGTCGCCAGGGTCTGAACCCCGGTTTCGAGCAGGGTGGATTCGGTCAATTCCAGTTCCAGCGCCTCAAACGGTAAATGATGGGCCGCCAGCAGGCTCTCGATCCGAGGGGCGCAGTTCGACTGCCGGAAGTGGCGGGCCGCCAGATTGACCGCCACCGCCAAGAACGGCAGACCGGCGTCGCGCCAGGCGGCTAGTTGCCGACAGACCTCGGCCAGCATCCAGTCGCCGAGCGCCACAATCAGATCGCTGGCCTCGGCGACCGGAATAAAGTGATTGGGCGGAATCAGACCGCGTTCGGGATGTTGCCAGCGCACCAGCGCCTCGGCCCCTACCAACACCCCATCGGCCAACCGCACCTTGGGCTGGTAATAAGCCTGTAACTGGCCGGTTTCAATCGCCTGGCGCAGTTCCGCTTCCAGCACCAGCCGCGCTGCGCCAGCGATATTCATTTCCCGGGCATAGCGCACATGGGTGTCGCGTCCGTCCTGCTTGGCGCGATACAGGGCCGTGTCGGCGTTCTGTAGCAATTCGTCGAAGCTGGCGCCATCGTCCGGGTACAGGGCGATGCCTACTGACAGGGTCACCCGCAGCCGATGGCTGGCAATCACAAATGGTTGGCGGAACGTTGCCAGCAGTTTATCCGCCACCTGCCGCGCTCCGTCCAGATCGGTTTCCGGCAACAGCAGCACAAATTCATCGCCGCCTTGCCGGGAAGCCGTATCGGCGTCCCGAATCAAATCGCGAAGCCGCTGTGCGGTCTCCACCAGCAGCGCATCGCCGGCGGTATGACCCAGCGAATCATTGACTTCCTTGAAGCGATCCAGATCGAGAAACAGCACCGCCAATGGCGCACTTCGCCGCGCCGCCAGCGCCAGCGCCTGCTTTGCCCGCTGCGTCAGCAGGTTACGGTTGGGCAACTCAGTCAATGGATCGTAGTAGGCCAGTCGTTCACTGCGCTGCTCGGCCTGCTGGCGATCCTCGTCGGCGCGCTGGCGATCGGCGATGAACCGCGCCTGCTGGACATTCTGATAGGCCAGGGTGGACAACTGCCGGGCCAGGGCGAACAGCGCTTCAGCGACCCGCTGGAACTGTTCCCGGGGCATGATCGGCACTTCGTAAAACGCCTCCAGAAAGGCCTGTTCCTCGACCCCAATCTCGCGGGCGTACTCCGCCATCCGGGCTTCGCTCTGGGTTTCATCGCGCACCTGCCCAATCAGCCAGTTGGCAATGTGGCGGCCGCCGACCGTGATGCTGGCTCCGGCGTCCCACAGTCCACCGCTCAGGCAGGGCTGAATCATCGGGCCGTTGGGGTTATGCCGACCGATAACTGCATCCGAACGGTAGCAATTGCTGGCCCCTTTCTCTGTGTTCCGAATCAGGGTCTCGCATAACCGGCAGAAATTACTGGGCCGGGTGATCGGTACGCCGTCAGGGCGGGTAATGAGCGAGGCGACGCCGGTCGCCTGGGCGAATAAATCCTGCAATTGCTGGATTTCTTCCAGGTTGAACAGATCCGCGAATTCAACCTCGCTGTCCTGATCCAGCGGACGAGTCAGCGCCACAATCCGGCTGGACAGGGTTTCTTCCAGCCGCCACCGTTCGGTGATGTCGCGACCCGTACCGCGATAGCCAATGAATTGGCCTTCGGCGTCATAGCGAGGCATTCCGCTGATAGTGAACCAGCGCGCCTCGCCGGAGCTGGTGCGAATCCTGTATTCCAGATCCCGGAAAGGCAGATGGGCATTCAACAGGCTCCGGTGGGCCGCCCACTGCTCCGGGGTCAGGTCGATGGCAACTTCCCAACGGGTCTTGCCGATCAGGGTGGCGGGGTCGACGCCGGCCTGTTCCAGATTATGAACAGCGCCGCCCGTCGACAAATAGGTAAAGCGGAATTGATCGTCCTGTTCCCAGAACCAGTCCGAAGCCAGCGTCGCCAGATCGCGAAAGCGGGTTTCCTCGGCTTGCAACGCCGCTTCGCGAGCCTGGCGCTCGGTCAGGTGGTCGCGCAAGCGGCGGCGAATCCACAGCATTCCCAGCAGTCCCACCCCCCAGGCAGCGCCATAACCGATCCCGGTGGCCAGCCATTGCCGCAGCATGGCTTCACGATAGGGCTGCCACGGGATCGAGACGCTCAACCCGGCGTGGAGCTGGCCATCCTGATCAAGTTGTTTGGCGTGACATTTTACGCAGCCTGGCTCAGTCGCCATCGGCCGCATGAAGCGCAAATGAGTTTCGCCATTCAGGGGTTCCAGGGAGATCGCTTCCGCTTGGCCCTGATCAAACGCCTGGAGCGCTTGCCGTTCCCACGGATCGGGCGCGTTATCGGGCCGCAGCGGATGGAGACTGGTGATATGCCCCTGAATGCCATAGCTTGCGGCCCCGAGTTCGTGGACTTGCCGGTTCATGTACGCCGGATTGATCAAGGTCAGCCGCAGACCAGACGAGGTGGTGACATCCCGTTCGGGAAGGTCGAGATAGGGATTGGGCGGAGTCTGTTCAGTCATCGGGACGTAAACGCCGCCATGCTGAGTGGCCCATCGGCGGTAGAGAAGGTCTTTCTGATAGCTTTCCTGGGCCAGGTTTTTGGCCATGAGCCAGGCTGCCGTCCGGTCGCTAGTGCAACGCCAGGCGGCCAGCGACAGGATCAGCAGCGTCCACAAGCCGGCGATCCGCCAGAACCAGGCGTTCAGTTGCGTTGCCGCCTGGGCAGGATCAGCATCAACTGCCGCTGGTTTTCCTGCCCAGAGGGCGATCGCGCCGGTCAGGAGGGCGCGGAATTTGGCGTTCAAGGCGATTGAATCCCCATGGGCATCCCTGGCTGCGGAGAAGAGGAGGTCTGATGTAGCGATCCTGACGAGTTTAGTTGAAAAGCGTGGGTGTGAGGCGCGGCGGCCTCAAGGCGGAAATGTGGAAGCAGGGTGCTAACCGTGCAGTTCCCAGCGCCAGGCGTCAGCGATGATCGTGGCCAGATCAGCGCGGTGCGGGGTCCAGCCGAGTTCGGTTTGGGCCTGCCGTGAATCAGCGACCAGCCGCGCCGGATCGCCCGCCCGCCGCTCGCCATATTCGACCGGAATCTCCCGCCCGGTCACGGCGCGGGCGGTATCAATCACTTCCCGCACCGAGAAGCCATTCCCATTGCCCAGGTTGTACGCTGCGCTGGTCCCACCGTCCCACAACCGCTGCAAGGCCAGCAGGTGCGCCTCGCCCAGGTCGTTGACATGGACGTAGTCACGGATGCAGGTACCGTCGGGCGTGGCGTAATCCTGGCCGAAAACGGTGATATGGGGGCGGCGGCCCGCAGCGGCTTGCAGCACCAGCGGAATCAGATGGGTTTCCGGGTCGTGGCGCTCGCCCAGCTCGCCATCCGGATCCGCGCCGGCAGCGTTGAAATAGCGCAGACATACCGATTTCAAGCCATAGGCCGTGTCGTAATCCTCCAGCATCTGCTCGACCATCCATTTGCCGCGCCCATAGGGATTAATCGGCTGTTTGGGATGAGTTTCGTCGATCGGGATGCGGATCGGCTCGCCGAAAATCGCCGCGGTTGAGGAGAAAATGAAGTGACCTACTCGATGCGCGATCATCGCGTCCAGCAGGTTCTGGGTCTTGAACACATTGTTGCGGTAATACTTGGCCGGCTCACGCACCGATTCGCCGACCTGGATATAGGAGGCGAAGTGCATGACCCCGTCAAAGCGGGTTTCCTCGAACAGTTGGTCAAGAATCTCCCGCTCGTACAAATCGCCCAGCACGAACCGCGCGCCTCGCACCGCATCGCGATGGCCGTTGCAGAGATTGTCCAGTACCGTGACTTCAAAGCCGCGCTGATTCAGCAGCTTGACCATGTGTGAGCCGATATAACCGGCTCCGCCGACGACCAGTATGCGCATGAGCAGTGTCCTGATGTGGTTGGAATTTCTAAATTCCGGTTGATGCCGTTACGCCAGACCGAGCAGCCGCCGGGCCTGATCCGGGTCGATACCGGATGCGATTAAACGATCCAGGGCTTGCTGTAAACCCTGTTGCAATCCTTCCTCATGCCCTTGACGCCGTTCTGTTTCTGCACGTTGCCGTTCCCTCTCTGCGCGTCGTGATTCGGCTTCCGCGTGTCGCCGTTGCATTTCTGCCCGTTGTTCCAGCTCCACGAAGGTCTCGAAGCGCCGTCCGTCCGGGCGATACAGCACCAAGTCGGTCCCTTCCAGGCTGAACCGAATCCCCAGCAGCGGGCTGATCCAGCCTTCCATCGGGAGGATCGGTTGGAACACTCCCGCCCGGCGTTGCCAGCCCTTGAGGACGCCATGATCCGGGTCGTATTCGTAATACTCCTGTATCCCGTACTGTTCGTAGAATTTGAGTTTGCGGTTCATCTCCTTGCGGCTGTTGCAGGGCGACAGCACCTCAAACACGACCTGCGGGGCGATGCCTGCCTCCCGATGCTGAATGTAGGAGCCGCGATAACCGGGCGGACGGCCAAAAACCACCATCGCATCGGGCGCGGCACAGATGGCGGGGTTGCCTTCCACCGGATACCACAGCAGATCGCCGGCGACAAATACATCAGGCCGATCGGCGAACAGCGCCGCCAGACCGCCCTCAATCATGACGATATAGTCAAACTGGCGGGTGTTGTCGGCCATCGGTTTTCCATCGCTGTCGGGATAGATCACTTCCGGGGTGGGGGTCGGAAGGGGGCGAAGTGGGGTTGGCGAAGTCGCCAAAGCGGTTGCGGTCATCTTGGCCTCCGTTGGACGTAGCTCGGCTGAAACAACGCATCATGGTAATACCAATTCTCAATCGGTTTTCGTCATTCCCGCGAATGCGGGAATCCAGGCAGCCGCTGAACTACTGGATACCCGC
Organism: Gammaproteobacteria bacterium; assembly: GCA_020846135.1. Lineage (GTDB taxonomy): Bacteria > Pseudomonadota > Gammaproteobacteria > Competibacterales > Competibacteraceae > RXIV01. The sequence goes on along the minus strand of JADLEK010000014.1, from coordinate 3,283 downwards.
TTTCGCGGGTATGACGAACGGGATAGTGTTTGATCTGAAAAAGATAAAATCTATCGGGAACCGGTATAAGTCACTCGAATCACTCCGGCGGTTCAGGCGACCGCCAGATAATCCTCAATGCGCACCGCATCGATCTGTTCCGGACGGAGGAACGCTTCAGCATAGCGCTGGTAGACGCCGGCCCGCAGAAACAGCTCGAACAGGTCCGGGTCGATGTGCCCGTCGTTGCGCATGAAGGCCATGATCCGCAACGCTTCGGTCAGGGTCTTGCCCGATTTGTAGGGCCGATCAACCGCGGTTAACGCCTCGAAAATGTCGGCGATCGCCATCATCCGCGCCAGCACGCTCATTTGCTCACGACGCAGGCGTTTGGGATAACCGCTACCGTCCATTTTCTCGTGGTGACCGCCGGCGATCTCCGGCACGCGCCGCAACGGTTTGGGGAAGGGCAGCCGTGACAGCATGGCGATGGTCTGGACGATGTGTTCGTTGATCTTGTAGCGCTCTTCGCTGGTCAAGGTGCCACGCCCAATGCACAGGTTGTACAACTCGCCCCGGTTGTACAGCAGTTCGGGCACGTCCAGCCGGAAGCCCCAGGGATTATCCGGTGCGATCCGATCCTGCGGCCCGCGCTCAAAGCGATGCTCCGGTTTGTCGGCCAGCAACGGTTCCGTCGCCGGCAACGGCAGCGCGGGGGAACGTTCCTTGCGGGTTCGCTCTTCGTGGGACAGACCGATCCGGTCATCAAGGGTGCGCTGCCAGGTCCGTTCGGCAATCTGCCGGAGCCGGGCGATGTGCGCCGCATCCATGAATTCGCCGCCCTGATTGCAACCGGCGATGAACGCGAACTCGTCGTCCAGCGTTAGCCATTGCGCTTCCAGATCGATCCGAAGATCGTCCCGGTCCCCGCCATCCGCGACGCGCCGCCAATAGTCGAGTTCAGCGTCGCGCTTGAGAACTTCAAAGCGCATCCGTACTTCGTGAATCCGGTCATAAATCGTTTCCAGCTTCGTGGCCTTGTCCACCACATATTCCGGGGTAGTGATCTTGCCGCAGTCGTGCAGCCAGCCGGCAACGTGCAATTCCTCCCATTCCGCCGCGCTGAGGCTGAAGTTCCGAAACGGACCGCCACGGGTTGCACACGCCGCCTCGGCCAGCAGTTTGGTCAGCTCCGGCACCCGGGCGCAATGACCGCCGGTATAGGGACTCTTGGCGTCAATCGCATCGGCCAGCAGCCGGATGAACGCTTCAAACAGGTTTTTCTGGGCGTGCAGCAAGCGCTGGTTTTCGATGGAAACCGCCGAAACGCCGGACAGCGCGGCGATGAACGCCAACAGTTCGGGCGAGACCCCCTGATCATCGGTCGCGAGCAGTGCCAGCACGCCCACCAGTTCCTGCTGGCGGTTGCACAGCGGGACGATAATCAACGAGCCAGGCTGTTCGATCAGCGGGGCCAGATAGTCGGCCAGCGGTCCGTCGGCAGTGAGGGATCGCACCTGGGGAAGGCCAGCTTGTGCGGCTTGCACCAGCGGATGCGGGGCGGGATCGGTCAGCGCCAGGGCGGCAAACGGAGTCAGAGCCACAGGATCAGCGTCGCGCCGCCGCCGGGCGGCCGCTGGCTGCAATTCGCGCTCGTCGTCGCTGACCAGCCACAGCAGCCCGGCATCGGCTTGGGCCAGCGCCAGGGTTTCGGCCAGCACCCGATCCAGCAGTTGCTCGAAATCCTGCTCCGCCGCCAACGCCCCGCTGATGTCGAGAAAGCGGCGGATGGTGGATTTCATCAGCTCCATCGCCTCGGCCAACTGGTTGACCTCGGTGATGATCGAGCGCACTGCAATCGTTTCCTGAAACTCCAGGCGGCGAATCCGGGTGGCCTCGCCGACCAGGCTTTGGAAATGGCGGGCGATCCGGTTTGCCAGCAGCCAGGTCACCGGGAGCGCCAGCAGCACCAGACCCAGCGCGATCAGCACTGAGTGGTTGCGAATCCGGGTGGCGTCAGCCAACAGATCGTCCTGCGGCACGGCCAGCGCCAAATACAGCGGCTTACCGTCCTGGGTCGGCAAGGTTTTCACAGCGCCCCGCCAGGGTTGCCCGCTGATGTCCAGGGTAAAACCGGACGGTTCCAGTCGCGCCGCGCGCTGCTGTGGATCGCGCAGTTCGCGGTCGATCTGCGCCAGCACCGGCTCGTCCAGTTCCAGCAGGTTCGCCAGGTGCGGTTCGACATTGCCCTCGATCCGAGGTAACCGTTCCAGTTCGGGATAAGCCAGCACTTGCCCGCGATCATCAAACAGCGCCAGTTCGAGACTGGGTAGGAACCGGCTGGCGGCCAGCACCGCCGAGATCTGGCGCAGAGTAAAGTCAGCGCCGACCACGGCTTTACCGGTCGCGGCCCGCCGGGCCATGGTAGCGCCGACTTCGCGGGTGGTGAAAAACAGGTAGGGATCGGTGTGGACCCGCTCTGCCCGCTCCATCGCCAGCCGGTACCAGGGTCGGCTGCGCGGTTCAAAGCCATAATCGGGCTGGGGATCGCGGCGCAGCAGGGTCAGATCGGCGGCATAGAACAGGAAGGTTCCGAGAGTTGCGCCCGATGCATCGCGCTCCACACTTTGCACCAGATAACGCGCCGTCTCTGGAGGCTTGAACTCAGCGCGCAATGGCGAATCCGCCGGCAACGGCCGCAGGAGAAAGAAATCACCATTGTCGTAGCCAATAAACAGCGCCGACACCTGAGCCGACTGCTCCAGGGCTTCCCGCAGGTAACTGAGACTATGCAGGCGCTCTTCCAGAGAAGCGGCGGAGGCCAGTCGTTGCCAGGCCAGCAGATCGACCGTGACGCCTACCGGAGTGAACAGGTTGTGGAGGTGCTGCCGGGTCTGGTCGGTAATCCGCTCGAAGCGCTCGTCAGCCACTTGCAGCATGAGCCGGGTGGTCTCGGCGTAATTGTTCCAGATCACCGCGCCGCCCAGCAGCAGGATCAAGGCGATGAATAGCGTGGCGATGTGGATGCGCAACGGCAATTGACGACTGGTATTCGAGGCGGGGGTACGCAACGGGATCACGGATGGCATGGCAATTCCTCAGGGCGGCATGAATCGAAGTATAGGGAACCGATGGACGTTAAGCCGAAGGCATTGCCGTTATCTTGCGCCGGAATTTGGGATTACCATTGCCGCCATTGCGACTAGCCACCTTGTGAAGAGCGCCCGCCATGACTTCCAGCCCTGTCCCCTCTGATGCCGCCCCGCAATGCCCATTGTGCGGCCAGACTATGCGCCCGTGGTTG